>NZ_BPWK01000001.1:0-848511 GCF_040364205.1 Duganella rhizosphaerae | reverse complement strand
ACGCCGCGCAGCGCCGACGCCACCGTCGCCGTCGCCGACACCCCGGAGCCCGGCGGCGCGAGCAGCGCCCTGGCCGCCGCCGTCAAGGACGACGGCCTGCCGCGCAGCAGCGCGCCGGCCCCGGCCCCGGTCGGCAACAGCGTCGGCTTCAGCCAGACCAGCCCGGCCGCCACGCCGGCCGCCGCCGCCGTGGTCAAGCTGGCGGGCGCGCCGGACCAGTGGCAGCAGCCGTTGCGCGAAGCGCTGGGCGACCGTCTGCAAGTGCAGCTGCAACGCAATAACGACCACGCCGTGATCCGCCTGGAACCGCCCAACATGGGCAGCATCGAGATCTCGATCCGCCACAGCGCCGGGTCGCTGCAGGTGAACCTGAGCGCCAACCACAGCGAAGTGCTGCGCCAGCTCAACACCATCGGCGACAGCGTGCGCCAGGACTTGTCGACCCGCCAGTTCGCCGACGTTTCGGTGACGGTGTCGTCGTCGCGCGCCCAGGCGCAGGCCGACAGCGGCGGACGCAACGGCCAGCAGCGCGAGCAGGAAGAAGGCCGCACGCCGGGCCGCGCCCTGTCGGACGACGACACCACCACCTTTGCCATGACGTCCGAGCGGGAGTAATCAGTAGATGAAGAACATGAAAATGATCATAGCGCTGGTGCTGGTGGCCGTGGTCGGCGCAGCAGTGGCCGGCGGCGCAGTCTGGTTTATGTCGAAGGGCAAGGATGAGCCGGCGGCCGAGGGCAAGCCGGCCAAGGCCGCCCCCAAGAAGGAAGTCAAGGACGACAAATCGGCGCCGAAGTACCTGACGGTGGACAAGGTGGTCATCATGCTCAAGCGCCAGCCCGGCGACACGCTGACCCACTACATGTCGGCCGACCTGGTGATCACCACCACCGAGAAGAAAGAGAAGGAAGCCAAGGAACAATTGCCGATGCTGCGCAGCGTGGCGGTGCGCACGCTGTCCAACCTGCCGATGGCGACCGCGCAAGTGATGACCATCGACCAGTTCGCGGGCGAACTGAACAAGGCTTTCGAGGCCACGTACGAGCATGAGGGCCGGGAAAAGCCGTTTTCCGAAGTCATGATTGGCAAGCTGATCATTGAGTAGGCTGCAACCAGCATGGCAAGCATGAAGACGAGTGGTGCGACCAGTGGAGCGGGCATGGCCTATATAGAGCAATATGCGGACGCTTATGCCGAAAGTTATGGCGAACCCGGCGGCACGCCGGTGGCGCACAGCGTGGCCGACGAGCAAAAACACCTGCTGTCGTACGCGCCCCTGGTCAAGCGCATCGTCCGCCAGCTCAATTCGCAGATCGCCGGCGCCATCGACCGCGACGACATGGAGCAGATCGGCCTGATGGGACTGCTCGAGGCGCTGCGCCGCTACGGCGAGCCCGACGGCGCCTTCGGCAGCTACGCCAGCCTGCGGGTGCGCGGCGCCATCCTCGACGAGCTGCGGCGCCAGGACTGGCGCCCGCGCGCGGTGCGCCAGCAAAGCCACAAGCTGCGCGACGGCGTGCGCGCCCTGACCCGCAGCCTGGGACACGAGCCCAGCGAACAGGAAATCATGAGCGCGCTGAACCTGACCTCGGAAGCCTACCAGGCTTACCAGATGGACGAGAACGCCGAGCTGATCGCCAGCTTCGACGAAGTCCTGCAAGAGAGCGTCAGCAACGACAGCGCCCCCAGCCCGGAAGAGCAGCTGATGGTGCGGCGCAGCCTGGAGCAGGCGCTGCGCGGGCTCGACGAGCGCGAGCAGCGGGTGGTGCAGATGTATTACGAATTCGAACTCAGCTACAAAGAAATCGCCGCCGTGCTGGACCTGACCGACGCCCGCGTCTGCCAGCTCAACAAGGCGGCGCTGGGCAAGATGAAGGCAGTATTGCAAAACGCCTGATCCAGAGCGGGCGCAAGGCAAGATTAGAAAAATGACGCGGAAAGGCGAATCATCATGCAACAGATAGTCGGCATCATCATAGTTTTAGGCAGTGTCTTCGGTGGCTTCTTCATGATGGGCGGCGCCTTCCATCAGATCTGGCAGCCGATCGAGCTGATCGTCATTGCCGGCGCCGGTCTCGGCGCGCTGGTGATCGGCAACCCGTCGCACGTGCTGATGGAGGCGCTGACCCAGATCAAGAAGATCGTGTTCCGCAAAAAATACGACTCCGAATTTCAGCGCCAGTTGCTGCTGCTGATGTACGAACTGCTGCAGCTGGCCGCCGGCGGCCTGAAGGCGCTCGACGCCCACGTCGAGGCGCCCAAGGACAGCCCGCTGTTCCAGCGCTACCCGCGCGTGCTGGAGGAGCCCAAGCTGCTGGCCTTCATCGTCGACAACTTCCGCCTGATGGCCATGGGCAAGATCAACGCGCACGAGCTCGAAGGCGTGCTGGAGCAGGAGCTGGAGGCCATCCACACCGAACTGGAACAGCCGGCCAAGTCGCTGGGCAAGATCGGCGAGGCGATGCCGGGCTTCGGGATTCTGGCCGCCGTGCTGGGCATCGTGATCACCATGAACACCGTCAGCGAAGGCGCGACCTCGGGCGAGATCGCCGAGCACGTCGGCGCCGCCATGGTCGGCACCTTCATCGGCATCTTCTTTTGCTACGGCATCCTGGACCCGATTTCCAACATGATGAAGCAGCTGGTCAACCAGGAAGCGTCGAACAAGGAAACCGTCAAGGTGGTGCTGGTGACCCACGTGGCCGGCAAGCCGCCGCTGCTGGCGATCGACGCCGGCCGCCGCCTGGTGCAACTGAACATCAAGCCGAGCTTCGCCCAGCTGGAACGCTGGATCAACGACCTCGAGGGACGCGACAGCGCCCCGGCCGAAGACAGCTCGCGCAGAGGAGGCCGCGGTGCTAAAGTCGCATGACAAGGGCCATGAGCAAACCATCGTCAAACGCGGCGGTGGCAAGCACAAGCACGAGGACCACGGCGGCGCCTGGAAGGTGGCGTTCGCCGACTTCTGCCTGGCGCTGATGTGCTTGTTCCTGGTGCTGTGGCTGATGGCGGCGCGCAACTTCGAATCGCTGGAACAGATCCTGACCGAGGCCGACGGCGCCAAGACCGACCAGGGCAAGGGCGTCATGCCCGAGCAGGTGGGCGGCCCGCGCGGCAGCCTGATCGACCGTTTCCCGATGCCGCACACCGGCAGCACCGAGGAGCCGGGCGACGCCAAGGCCAAGGGCGAGGCCCACACCAAGGTCACCGGCGACTCGCAGCCGGTGGTCGAGGCGGCCAAGGTCAAGTACGACAGCCCGAGCGACCTGGCGGCGCTGTCCAAGGCGCTGACCAAGATGAGCGCCGAGGCCGGCCTGACGGCCAACCTGGAATCGGTGATCACCCCCTACGGCTTGCGCGTGATGCTGCACGACACCGACCGCCAGGGCATGTTCGTGCGCGGCTCGGCCGTGCCGACCGACAAGTTCCGCGCCCTGCTGCGCAAGATGGGGCCGCTGTTCCGGCAGATGGAAAACCAGATGCTGATCGTCGGCCACACCGATTCGCTGCAATACGCCGACCGCAGCTACGCCGCCTTCTCCAACTGGACCTTGTCGGCCAACCGCGCCATGTCGGCCCGCTCGCAGCTGCTGGCCGGCAGCATGAACCCGGAATCGGTGCTGCAGGTGGTCGGCATGGCCGACCGCGCGCCGCTCGACACCAAGCGCGCCGACGCCGGCGTCAACCGCCGCATCGAGTTGCTGATTTTGACCACGGCCCAGGCCAAATCGATCGCCACCATGTTTGGCATGCCGGAAAGCAGCAACGCGCTGACCGAGGACATCGACACCGCCTTGCCGGACGCCACCCTGCTGGAAAAACTGCGCGCCAAGCTCGGCAGCGACAGCCCGGTGCGCGACCCCCGCCACAAGAAATAAGACGCAGACAGTATGGAAACCAAGCCAAGCAGAGGCACACGTATGAGAATCTCGACAGGAAGTCCGGACGGCGTCGCTGTCCAGCGGGTGGCGGAAGCCGCGCCGGCGGAAGCGGCCGAGGCCGTCATGGCGCCGGCGCCGCAGGCGCCGCTGCAATCGGCGGTGATGCAGCCGGCCCTGCAGGCGATGCGGGAAATGCCGGAAATCGACCAGGAAAAAGTCGAGATGCTGCGCGACGCGCTGGCCAAGGGCGAGCTGCCGTTCGACGCCGCCAAGCTGGCCGGCCTGGTGCAGCGCTTCCACGGGAGCGAGAAGTGAGCACGGTCCACCCGGCCGGCGCCGCGCCGGCCACCCGGCAGGACGCCATGCGCCTGCTGCTGGCCGGCATCGCCGAGGATCTGATGGCCTACCGCGAGTTGCGCGGCCTGCTGGAACAGCAATTCGACGCCGCCGTGCGCCACCAGGGTCCGCAGCTGGCCGCCGTGGCCGAGGCGATTTCCACCCTGGTCGACGTCATGCAGGAGCGCCGCCAGCAGCGCGTGGCGCTGGTACAACGTTTATTGGGACCAACATCGACAATGTTGCAGGCATTTGCCTTGCTGAAAAATGCGGCACGGGAGAGAATGGAAGCTGACTGGGCAACCTTGGAACAGATGGTTATCGAATGTAAGCGTCTGGGCAAGCGCAATAGCGACTTGCTGGTAGAACAGTACAGCATCATGCAGCGCGTGCTGCATGGCGAGGAGCAGATTTATGCACCAGCTTGACCGGATGCAATCGACCGCACCCACTGCAGCAACCGTCTCGAACATGACCGCCAGCCGCCCCACCGCGGCGCTGGGCGGCGTTGCGTCGTCCGGGGCGTTCGCCTCCACCTTCCAGCAAGTCCAGCACGACGTCAGCGCCTTCATCGCCCAGGGCGGCGGCTTCGGCGCCGCGCCCTCCTCCGCCGCCAGGACCGCCGACGCCGCCGCCACGCCGGCCATGAACCTGCAGGCGATGGCGCTGCGCCACCAGGGCGCCGGCGCGATCGCCGGCGGCGCCGACGCCGAGATCCAGCAACAATTCCTGGCCTCGATCAAACCGTGGGCCGAGGAAACCGCCGGCAAGCTGGGCGTCTCGCCCGATGTGGTGGCCGCGCACGCGGCGCTGGAATCGGGCTGGGGCCGCAATCCGCTGCGCCAGGGCGGCGCCGACAGCAACAACCTGTTCGGCCTGAAGGCCGGCGGCAGCTGGCAAGGCGCGGTGGCGGCCGCCAGCACCACCGAATTCGAACACGGCGCCATGCTGAAAAAGGTGGAACGCTTCCGCAGCTATCCGGACACCGCCAGCGCCTTCCGCGACTACGCGGACATGCTCACCAGCAATCCGCGCTACCAGGCCGCGCTCAACACCGGCAGCGACGCCCGCGCCTTCGCGCACGGGCTGGCGCAGGGCGGCTACGCCACCGACCCCAACTACGCTGACAAACTCAGCAAACTGGCCGCGCAGTTGCAACGCGGCGCCAGCACCTTCACTGCGTCGGGGAATTAGTGGACACGGGCATATCGACCGGCTCCACCGTCGCCGCGCCCGTCACCCTGGCACGGATCACGGTGCCGTTGGCGTTGCGCACCCGCACCAGCGTGCCGCGCGCGCCGCTGTCGAGCGCCTCGCCCGCCATGCTGACCTCGATCTGCTCGCGCCTGGCCACGATGCGCACCGCGTCGTTGCGCTTGACCAAGGTCGGCGCGGTCAGCAAGGCCATGCGCAACACCTCGCCGCTGCGCAGCGCGCGCCGGCCGCTCAGCCCCACCAGCTCCTGCGGATCGGCCACGCTGTCGGCGATGCCGGAGATGTCGTGGCGCTCCAGCAACACGTCGTCGTCGGTCAATACTTTCCCGGATGGCACATCGCTTGCCATCACGGCAATGCGCGCCGAGATCTGCGCGCGCACCACGAACTCATATCGCCAGCCGTCGGCGCCGGCGCAGACGGCGGCGAAACGCATGCGGCCTGGCAGCCGCGTATCGAGCGCCTCGACCGTCACAGCCTGTCTGCATGCGGCCAGCGGCCGACTGCCGCGCACCACGTTCAGTTCGAATTTCGGTTCCACCAGGCCGCTGCTGTCGGCCCAGCGCTGCACGTGGACGCGCGCGGCCGCCTCCACCGCCAGCGGCACCTGCTCGGCGGCGGTCGGACCGGCGGCGGAACCCGCCGCAGAAAATGAAGTGCAAAACAGCAACATTGCACTCAAAGCGGTTACAATACTTTTGTTGAACATGGGCAATACCTCTACTATGATGCCGGGAGCCGGAACGTCTCGGGTGCATGCCGCCCCCGGGCGCCATTCTACCCCGCCGTGGGCGGTTTTCACTCATGCAACATCGTTTTACAGCAATGCCTACACAGGGGACGAACATGGCGATTAATTTCAAAGACGCGGTGGGCCTGCATGCCGACGCGCTGCACCTGCGGGCCGAGCGCACCCGCATCCTGGCCTCCAACATCGCCAATGAAAACACGCCCGGCTTCCAGGCGCGCGACATGGACTTCGCCGCCACGCTGGCCAACACCCAGGCCGAAGCGAGCGGCGACATCGGCGGCGACGAAGACAGCGCCATGATGTACCGCGTGCCCTTCCACCCGACCCGCGACGGCAACACCGTCGAGATCGGCGTCGAGCAGGCGGCGTTCTCGCAGAACGCCTCGGACTTCCAGACCAGCCTGACCTTCGTCAACATGAGCCTCAAGGGCCTGGCCAAAGCCATCAATGGCCAATGATGGTCAATGACGGCCAATAACGGCCAATAAGGAGCGCGCAATGTCGTTCAAGAATATCTCAGAGATCGCCGGCTCGGCGATGGCGGCCCAGTCGGTGCGCCTCAATACCATCGCCAGCAACCTGGCCAACGCCGATTCCGTGGCCGGCACCGAAGCCGACACCTACCGTGCCCGCAAGCCGGTGTTCGCCGCCGTCATGGGCGACAGCATCGGCGACATCGGCAACGCCGGCGGCAAGGTGCAGGTGCTGGACGTGGTCGAATCGAGCGAGCCGCTGCGCAAGGTCTACGAACCGGGCCACCCGATGGCCAACGCCGACGGCATGGTGTTCTACCCCAACGTCAACCAGGTGGCCGAGATGACCGACATGATGTCGGCCTCGCGCGCCTTCGAGACCAATGTCGAAGTACTGGGCCGCATCCGCACGATGCAGCAATCCCTCCTCAAACTCGGTGAAGGTTAAGCCATGACAGTCAGTCTCCTCAACAACGGCAGCAGCGGCAGCAACGCGGCGGCCGGCACCGGCAGCAACATCACCGGCAACAGCGCCAGCGCGACCTCGGACATGTTCACCAAGCTGCTGGTGGCGCAGATCAAGAACCAGGATCCGCTGTCGCCGACCGATCCGGCCCAGTTCGTCCAGCAGCTGACCCAGCTGTCGCAGACCGAATCGCTGCAGAACCTGTCGAGCCTGACCAGCGCCAACGCCAGCGTGCTGCAAAGCATGCAGGTGCTGGCCCTGGGCGCCCAGGTCGGCTCCGACGTCATGGCCGAGACCAGCACGCTGACGACCGACGGCGCCACCAAGGTCAGCGGCCAGATGACGCTGGGCGCGACCAGCACCGCCACCCGCGTGGTGCTGACCGGCGCCGACGGCGCCAAGCACACCGTCAACCTCGGCACGACCGCGGCCGGCACGGTGCCGTTCGCCATCGACCCGACCGCGCTGGGCCTGCCCGCCGGCAGCTACACCATGACGGTCGAGACCAGCACCAAGGAAAACCCGCCGATCGACCTGCAGGGCCGCCTGAACAGCGTGCGCCTGGCCGCCAGCGGCAGCGTCGTCCTGAACATCGGCAACATCGGCGAAGTCGCGCCGACCGCGATCACCGCTTTCAACGGTAAATCCACCGCTTCCGCCACTCAATCTAGTCTCTAAGAAAGGACTCCATCATGAGTTTCGATATCGCATTGTCTGGCATCCAGGCCATTAACGAAGCGCTGGACGTCACCAGCCACAACATCGCCAACGCCGGCACCTACGGCTACAAGGCCTCGCGCGCCAACTTCTCGTCGCTGGTGGCGGGCGACCAGCTGACCGGCGTCAAGGTCGGCTCGACCACCCAGAACATCGGCCTGTCGGGCGGCATCCTCAACACCGGCCGCACGCTGGACGCCTCGATCAACGGCGCCGGCTTCTTCATCGTCAAAGACAGCAGCAACACCATCAACTACACCCGGGTCGGCATCTTCAACACCTCCAAGGACGGCTTCCTGACCGACGCCTCCGGCCGCAAGGTGCAGGGCGCGACCATCACGCCGCCCAGCACCCAGCCCGGCGCCCAAGGCGATATCACGATCCCGACCGGCCAGATCCCGGCCGTGGTCAGCGACAAGGTCAACTACATCGGCAACCTGTCGGCCGACTGGCCGGTGACCGCCTTCCCGGCCGCCGTCACGCCGACCACGCCGCCCGACCCGTCCACCTTCAGCATGTCCAAGGCCACCGTCCTCTACGATACGCTGGGCGGCCAGCACACGCTGACCCAGTATTTCGGCGCCACCGCGGCCGGCTCGGTCGCGGTCAACTACGTGCTCGACGGCAACCTGGTCGGCAACGGCGCGCTGGCGTTCGACCCGACCAAAGGCCAGATGACCACCCCGGCGCCCGATCCGCTGACCACCAACGGCACGCTGCAGCTCGATCTGAGCGCGCTCGACACCTCCGACCCGGTGCTGTGGCCGGCCTTCACCAGCGGCGCCAAGATGGCCGCGACCCCGATCAACATCAACTACACCGGCACCACCTATTTCGCCGGCGAGGCGACCACCTCGACCAACAGCGCCAACGGCTACGCCTCCGGCACCTTCGCCGGCGTCGACCTGGCCAAGGACGGTTCGGTGATCGCCAAGTACAGCAACGGCCAGAAGCAGCCGGTCGGCAAGCTGACCTTGGCCACCTTCCCCGACGAAGGCGCGCTGACCCAGGTCGACGACACCAGCTGGGTGCAGTCGCAGGGTTCGGGCACGCCGCTGGTCAACTTCGCCGGCGTCGGCATGACCGGTTCGCTCAACACCAGCTCGCTGGAACAGTCGAACGTGGACATCACCTCGGAACTGGTCGGCCTGATGACCTCGCAACGCAACTACCAGGCGAACTCCAAGGTCATCCAGACCGAGAGCCAGATGATGCAATCGCTGATGCAAGCGCTGTAAGGACAAGCTGACCCATGGATGCGCTGATCTACACCGCCATGAGCGGGGCCGAACGGGCCCTGCGCGGCCAGCAGGTACACGCCAACAACCTGGCGAACATCGAAACCGGCGGCTTCCGCGCCAATATGGAGCTGTCGTCGGCGCAGACCGTCAACGGCTACGGCTACGACGACCGCCACATGTCGCAGCTGCAGGCCAACGCGGTGTCGACCCGCCAGGGCACGCTCAAGGCCACCGGCCGCGATCTCGACGTGGCGATCGACGGCAACGGCTTCTTCGCGGTGCAGGGCCCGACCGGCGAGGCCTACACCCGCGCCGGCGCCATGACGCTCGACGAAACCGGCACGCTGAAAATCAACGGCAACGTGGTGCTGGGCGAAGGCGGCCCGATCTCGCTGCCCGAGTACAGCAAGATCGCGGTCGGCGCCGACGGCACGGTGTCGATCCAGAGCCCCGGCACCACCACCATGCAGACCATCGACAAGCTCAAGCTGGTCAAGGCCGAGGCGTCGGAGCTGACCAAGAACGAGGCCGGCCTGCTGGTGGCGCGCAGCGGCCAGCCGCTGGGGACCGACGCCACCGTGGTGGTCAAGCCCGGCCACCTGGAGGGCAGCAATGTCTCGGCGGTGGAGGAAATGGTCGCCACCATGAGCTTGAACCGCACGTTTGAAATCCAGATGAAGTTGTTCAAGGCCAGCGATTCGATGGCCGAAACCGGTAACCGCCTGATCGGCGGCTGAGCCGGTCCACGTTAGTCATCTTTAGCAACAGGGAGAAATCATGAATCCAGCAATGTGGATCAGCAAAACCGGCGTGCAGGCGCAGGACGAAAAACTGCAAGCGATCGCCAACAACCTGGCCAACGCCAACACGGTCGGCTTCAAGCGCGACCGCGTGGTGTTCGAGGACCTGTTCTATTCGATCGAGCAGCAGCCCGGCACCCAGCGCGCCGACAACAACACGCTGGCGCCGTCCGGCGTGCAGCTGGGCAACGGCGTGCACATGGTGGGCACGCAAAAAGTCTTCAGCCAGGGTTCGCTGCAAACCACCGGCAACCAGCTCGACGTGGCGGTGATGGGCAACGGCTTCCTGTCGGTGCGCCAGCCGAACGGCGAAACCGCCTACACCCGCGCCGGCCAGCTGCAGGTCGACGCCAACGGCATCCTGGTCAACGCCCACGGCCTGCCGCTGATCCCGCAGATCACCATCCCGGCCGCCGCCACCTCGCTGACCATCGGCGAGGACGGCGTGGTCTCGGCCACGCTGGCCGGCAACACCACCGCCAGCCAGCTGGGCCAGCTGACCCTGACCAGCTTCATCAACCCGACCGGCCTGCTGGCGCTGGGCGAGAACCTGTTCGCCGAAACCCCGTCCAGCGGCACGCCGACCGACGGCAAGCCGGGCGACGCCCAGTGGGGCAAGCTCAAGCAAGGCACGCTGGAGGGCTCGAACGTGCAGGTGGTCGAGGAAATGGTCGACATGATCGCCGCCCAGCGCACCTACGAGATGAACACCAAGGTGCTGTCGGCCGCCGACAATATGCTGCAATACCTGTCGCAGGCGGCACGCTGATGACTGCCACGGCGCCCATCCAAGGCCTGGCCAGGGCGGCCCTGGCCGTGCTGGCCGCGCTGCTGGCCGGCTGCGCCGCCTTGCAGCCGCCGCCGGTGCGGCCCGGCCCGTCCGACGAGCCGCCCGCGGTGTCGCGCGTGATCGGCCCGAAAGGCACCTCGGGCGGGGTCTACAGCCCCGACCTGGGCCTGTCGCTGACCTCGGACAGCCGCGCCTTCCGCGTCGGCGACGTGGTCACCGTCAACCTGCAGGAAACCACCCAGGCCAGCAAGAAGGCCGGCACCAGCTATTCCAAGAATTCGGCCGACAACATCGTCGCCCCCAACCTGCTGGGCAAGACCTTCGGCAAGGCCGCGATCGGCCTGGGCGCCTCCAACAGCTTCGCCGGCGACGCCACCAGCACCCAGCAGAACGCCCTGACCGGCGCCATCACCGTGATCGTGCAGGAAGTGCTGCCGAACGGCCTGCTGCGCGTGTCCGGCGAAAAAACCCTGACCCTGAACCAGGGCGAAGAATTCGTCCGCCTGCGCGGCTACCTGCGCGCGGCCGACATCGACGCCGACAACCAGGTGTCGTCGCTGCGCATCGCCAACGCCCGCATCGCCTACTCGGCGCAGGGCACCTTGGCCGACACGCAATCGGCCGGCTGGCTGTCGCGCTTCTTCAATGGCCCGCTGATGCCGTTCTGAACGGCCGACGTTTTAGATAGGGTGAACCCATGAATTTCCGCACGCGCCTCAATTCCCTGCGCCGCCTTCTGGCCCTGCCGCTGGCCCTCTGCGTCGCCCTGGGCGGCGCCACGCCCGGCCCGGCCCAGGCCGCGCAAGTGCTGCGCAACCTGGTCGCCGTCGAAGGCATGCGCGACAATCCGCTGGTCGGCTACGGCCTGGTGGTCGGCCTGAACGGCAGCGGCGACTCGACCCAGGTCAAGTTCGCCAGCCAGTCGGTGATCAATATGCTCAAGCAGTTCGGCGTCAAGGTGCCCGACGGCACCGACGCCAAGTCGAAGAACGTCGCCACCGTGATGGTGTCGGCGGTGTTCCCGCCCGGCTACCGCAAGGGCCAGAACATCGACGTGGTGGTGTCCTCGATGGGCGACGCCAAGAGCCTGCGCGGCGGCGCCCTGCTGCTGACGCCGCTGCGCGCGGCCGACAACGAAGTGTATGCGCTGGCCCAGGGCAACGTGGTGGTCGGCGGCTTCAGCGCCTCCGGCAAGAGCGGCTCCTCGGTCACGGTCAACACCCCGACTTCCGGCCGCATCCCGAGCGGCGCCGCGATCGAGCGCGAGATCGCCAGCGATTTCTCCACCAAGCCGACGGTGCGCCTGTCCTTGCGCCACCCGCACTTCCAGACCGCGATCAATATCGTCGACACCATCAACAAGCGCTTCGGCGACATCGCCACCACCACCGACGCCACCAGCATCGACGTGGTGGCGCCGGCCAATCCGACCCAGCGCGTGGCCTTCATGGCCAAGCTGGAGGCGCTGTCGATCGACGTCGGCGACGATTCGCCCAAGGTGGTGTTCAATTCCCGCACCGGCACCGTGGTCATCGCCGACGGCCTGCGGGTGCGCGCGGCCGCCGTCACCCATGGCTCGCTGAAGGTGGTGATTTCCGAATCGACCAAGGTCAGCCAGCCGAACGCCCTGGCCCAGGGCAACACCGTGGCCACGCCGCAGTCGCAGGTCAGCGTCGACCAGGGTTCGGGCCAGATGTTCAAATGGCCGGCCGGCGCCAAGCTGCAGTCTATCATCGACGTCATCAACAGCCTGGGCGCCTCGCCGGACGACATCATGGCGATCCTGCAGGCGCTGGACCAGGCCGGCGCCATCGAAGGCGAACTGGTCGTCATCTAAGGAAAGCCCATGAACTTCGACCCCGGCAAATTCGACGGCAGCACCATGCGCATCGGCGTGGCCGACCAGCTCAGCGGCGTGCAGCCGGCGGTGGCGGCGGCCCCGGCGAGCGACGACGGCGTCGATCCGAAATACCGCGCCAAGGCCACCGAGGCGGCGGTCAAGTTCGAGAGCTTCTTCATCGGCCACATGCTGCACCAGATGCGCGCCGGCACCCGCGCGCTGGCCACCGAGGACAGCGTGTTCAAGGACAAGATCAACGAGGACATGCTGGACATGGCCGACAACCTGGTGGCCGACCAGCTGGCCGGCCAGCGCGCCTTCGGCGTGGCCGACGCCATCCTGCGCCAGCTGCTGCCGCCGGCCAGCGCCCCGGTGGCGATGCAGGCCGGCCTGCCGCGCCAGGCGGCGGCCGCATCGGCAGCATCGGCAGCCAATGTTGCTGAGCCGCAAAATATTCCCGCCGTGCTTAATCCGGCGCAGTAAACGGTCGCCCTTTACAGTTAACGGACCAGTGGACCTCGTGTAAACACTGCAAGCGACTGGTCCTCCGGCCTTCACCAGGAAAGACCCTTGCAATATGAGCATCTCTTACAACGCACTGTCCGGCGCCCTGGCCGCCCAGGCCGCCCTGAACACGGTCAGCCAGAACATCGCCAATTCGCAAACCAAGGGCTACACCCGCCAGGGCGTGCTGCTGCAGGCGCTGGCCGGCGACGGTTCCGGCAACAGCCCCGGCAATGGCGTGCAAGTGGGCTCGCTGCTGCGTTTCAGCGACTCGTATAAATCCCAGCAGATGTGGCGCGCGGCGTCCGACCTGGGCCAGCATACCCAGACCCAGCCCTACCTGACGCAGATGGAAAAAGTCATGAGCGATGACAAATCCAGCCTCAGCTACGGTATCGACAACTTCTTCAAGGCGCTCAACGCGGCCGGCGTCGATCCGACCTCGACCCCGCTGCGCCAGCAGGTGATCACCGCCGCCGACTCCATGTCGCAGCAGTTCAACAGCATTTACAACGTCACCGCCAACCAGCTGATCTCGGTGCAGCAACAGCGCTCCGCCATCCTGCCGGGACTGAACCAGTCGCTCGTCAGCATCGCCGCGCTGAACCAGCAAATCATCTCGACCGGCGCCAACGGCGCCAACACCTCGCCGCTGATCGACCAGCGCGAACAGCTGATCGACAGCGTCGCCTCGCAGGTGGCGGTGGAAGTGATCAACAATCCGGACGGCACCGCCAGCGTGTCGCTCAAGAGCGGCCAGCCGCTGGTGGTCAGCAACCTGTCGGCCAAGCTGGGCTTCGACACCAGCAGCGGCGTGCAGCAGCTGAACCTGACCTTCGCCAACACCACCTTCAAGCTGGACGACACCAAGGTCGGCGGCCAGCTGGGCGGCCTGGCCGACTACCAGGAAAACACCCTGAAGCCGCTGCAGCAATCGATCTCCGAGATCGCCGAGCAGATGTCGACCAAAATCAACAACCAGCTGGCGGCCGGCTTGACCAGCCCCGGCGTTCCCGGCACCCCGCTGCTGGTGTTCAACCCCACCAGCGCCACCGGCCTGCTGCAAGTGACGGCCGGCTTCAAATCCAGCGACCTGGCCTTTTCCAGCGACGGCACGCCGGGCGACAGCGGCAACCTGCAGCAACTGGTGGCCATCAAGGGCCAGCCGATCACCCTGACCACGCTCGGCAACGTGCTGCTGGGCGACGCCGATACCCAGCTGGTCGGCAAGCTGGGCATCGACAGCGCGCAAAACCAGGCGCAGATGACCACCGCCACCACCGTGCGCCAGCAGTCCGAGGACGACTGGAAATCGACCAGCGCGGTCAACACCGACGAGGAAGCGATCAACCTGGTCGAGTTCCAGAATATGTATCAAGCCAACATGAAGGTGATCGCGGTCGCCAACACGCTGTTTGACGCCACCTTGCAAATGTTCGGTTAAGGAGAGCCTGTATGCGCATCGCCACCAGTCAGTTCCAGGCCACCATGAACCGCGGCCTGCAGGACAACCAGAGCCACCTGGCCCAGATCACCGCCCAAATGGCGTCCGGCAACAAGATCCAGCTGCCGTCCGACGATCCGGTCACCAATGTGCGGCTGTCGCGCCTGACGCGCGAGGAAGCCATCGTCGGCCAGTACCGCGACAACATCGCGGCCGTCAAGATCCGCCTGACCACCAACGAGACCTACCTGCAGAGTATGGTCAACGACATCACCCAGAGCCACGACCTGCTGGTCTGGGCCTCGGACGGCAGCAACACCGCGACCGACCTGAAGGCCATGGTCAACCCGATGACCGCGCTGCGCGACAGCCTGTTCTACAGCTCCAACGAAAAAGACCAGGAAGGCCGCTACATCTTCTCCGGCACCCAGACCAACACCCCGGCCATCAGCTTCGACCCGGCGGCCCCGATCGGTTCGCGCTACAGCTTCACCGGCAACCAGAACCAGCAGAAAACCGTGGTCGGCAACGGCATCACGCAGACCGCCAACGTCGACGTCAAGGGCGTGGACGACTTGCTCAACCTGATGGACACGACCATCGACCAGCTGTCGTCGCCGACGCTGGTGGTGGGCTCGCCCTCGCTGACCGCCGCGCTGGGCGCCAATATGGACGGCGCCAGCAGCGCGCTGGACCTGGTGGCCGGCAAGATCGCCGACCTGGGCGGCGCCCAGAACATCCTCGAGACGCTCGACGGCAACCACGCCAACGTCAGCCAGTCGAACAAGACGGCGATGCTGGACCTGGGACAATTGGACTACGGCGACGCCGCGACCCAGCTGAACGGCTATAATCTGGCCTTGCAGTCGTCGTACAAGGCTTATTCCAAGATCAGCAACCTGTCGCTGTTCAACATCCTGTAACTCCAGACCGAGCATCGCATGCAAATCTCGCCCAATTCCAACCCCACCGTCATTGTTCCTGGCAATGCCAGCAATGCCAGCGCGGTGGACGGCACCTCACTGGGGCTGAATGGCGAGAACGCAGCCACGGCCACGCCAGTCACGCCGACGCCGACCTCGGCGGCGCCGCTGCGGCGCGGCCTGAACAACTGGGACCAGCCGCTGCAGGGCGACATCTCCGGCGCCCAGCAGGCGCTCGACTTCCTGGAACAGAGCGCGGCCCAGCTGCGCAACCTGAAGGCCGACCTCAGCGCCCGCCTGGCCAACCGCCAGCGCGCCGACGGCACCCTGGACGCGCGCGTGCGCCAGTTCAGCAACAGCTGGCGCAACCGCAGCGCGGCCTCCGGCGGCACGCTCGACGCCCGCCTCAAATTCAGCAACAAGACCAGCACCACCCGCTTCACGGTGCGCGGCATGAACATCGGCAACCTGCGCACCGGCGGCCGCGAGGTGCTGGCGATCTCGCTGGGCGGCGGCCAGAACCTGCGCTCGGTGGTGCTCGAGCCCGGCCTGTCCGACGAGCAAATCGCCCAGCGCTTCGACGACGCGCTGGCGCCGAGCGGCGTGCGCGCCGACCTCAACGAGGAAGGCCAGCTGGAATTCACCACCGCCGAATCGTCGTGGACCAATATCCGCGACACCATCGCCGTGCAGGGCGGCGGCATCCGCTTCCCGACCGGCCAGCTGAACCGCGTGAAGGCCGAGGCCGAAGCGCCGGCCGTCGATCCCGACAGCTGGCAAACCTCGGACATGGAATCGATCCGCTCGACGCTGCAGCAAGTGGTGCAGGCGCTGGCGCAGGTGGAACAGGCGATCGCCTCGGTGCACACCGCGCTCAACCAGGTCAGCGCGCGGGTGCAGAGCGCCACGCCCAGCGACACCACCGACGGCATGGACCAGGTGGCGCAGAATTTCGTCTCGACCGCCAAGCAGCCCGGCTACCAGTCGCTGCTGTCGATCACCTCGGCGCTGGCGGGCATCAGCCGCGAGCGCGTGATCTCGCTGCTGAGCCTGCGCTAAGCGCCCCCCCGGCTCACTCCATCGCCAGCCGCGGCAGCCCGCGCCTGGCCAGCTCGGTCAGCTGCTCGGCCGGCAACGCCCCCGCATACACGAAGCCCTGCGCATAGTCGCAGCCGGCCAGCGCCAGCAAGGCGCTCTGGGCCGCCGTCTCGACGCCCTCCGCCACCACCCGCAGCCCCAGCTTGTGCGCCATGACGATCAGCGCCTCGCACATCGCCAGGTCGCCGCTGTCGACCGCCAGGTGCTGGATGAAGCTGCGGTCCAGCTTGAGCAGGTCGATGCCGAAATGCTTCAGGTGCGACAGCGAGGAATAGCCGGTGCCGAAGTTGTCCAGCGCCACCTGCAAGCCCATCTCGCGCAGCTCGCGCAGGCGGTCGGCGGCCTTGGCCATGCCGTCCATCAGCACCCCTTCGGTGATCTCGATGACGATGCTGCGCGGCGCCAGCTGCAGCTCGGCCGCGTAGTGCAGCCAGCCGACGTAGAGCGCGGTGTCGCCGCGGAACTGCGCCGCCGACTGGTTGATGCTGACCTGGAAGCCCGGCCCCAGCTCGTCCTGCCAGCGGCGCGCCTGCAGGGCCGCCTGGCGGAACACCCAGTCGCCGATCTCCATCATCAGCCCGCCCGACTCGGCGTGCGCCAGGAACTCGGCCGGCACCAGCAGGCCGCGCTGCGGATGGCGCCAGCGCAGCAGCGCCTCGGCCCGTTCGATGGTGCCGGTCTGCAGGTTGACGATGGGCTGGAAGTGCAGCTCGAACTGGCGCTGCGCCAGCGCCGAGCGCAAATCCAAAGTGATCTGCTGGCGCGCCTGCGCCGCCAGCTGCAGGTCGGCCGTGAAATAGCTGTAGCGGTTGCGGCCGGACTCCTTGGCCGCGTACATGGCCTGGTCGGCATGGCGCAGCAAGTCCTCCGGCGCCACCGCGTCCGACGGATACAGCGCGATGCCGATGCTGGCCGAGATCGACGGGTTGGCCGCGCCCAGCGCGAACGGCCGGTTCAGCAGCGCCAACATGGTCTGCGTGATGCGCTCGATGCCGGCGGTCTGCTCGATGCCGGACAGGATCACGGTGAACTCGTCGCCGCCCAGCCGCGCCACCGTGTCCGAGTTGCGCACGCAGGCGCCGATGCGGCGCGCCGCCTCCACCAGCAGGGTGTCGCCATGCGCGTGGCCGAGGCTGTCGTTGACCTGCTTGAAGCCGTCCAGGTCGATGAACAGCAGCGCCAGCTGCATGCCTTCGCGCTGCGCCTTCTTGACCTCCTGGCCCAGCCGGTCCTGGAACATATGGCGGTTGGGCAGCGCGGTCAGGTCGTCGAAATTGGCCTGGTGCCAGATGCGCTCGGTGGTCGCGCGGCTGTCGGTGATGTCGGTCACCAGCGCCAGCGCGCCCAGGTAGCTGCCCTCGGCGTCGAAGATGGGGTTGGTGGCCAGCGTGGCCCACAGTTCGCTGCCATCCTTGCGCAGGAACTTGAATTCGTGGCGCTCGGCCAGGCCCTGCTGGCGCCGCGCGATATTGCGCTCCAGGATGGCGCGGCCCTCGTCGTCCATGAAGGTCACCAGCGGCTGGTCCAGCATGTCCTCGATGGCGTAGCCCAGCATGTGCGCCATCTTCGGATTGACAAAGCTGGTGCGGGCGGCGGCGTCGATTTCCCAGATGCCCTCCTCGGCGCTGTGGACGATGCGGCGGAAGCGCTCCTCGCTGCGCTCGAGCGCCGCCAGCTTGCCCTCGGCCAGCTCCAGCACCACCCGGATCGCCTGGCCGCTGCTGTCGGCGCTGGCGCGCAGCGTGACCGGGAAGCCCTGCTGGTTGCGGGCCCGCGTCATCTGCAGCGAGCATTGCTCGGGATGCAGGCTGTTCAGCGCCAGCCGCACGAAGCGGTCGAAATCGTCATGGAAACGGGGCGCGATGAACTGCCGCAGCGGCACCTTGGCCGGGTTGTTGCGCGGCAGGCCCAGCAGGTCGGCCGCCACCACGTTCATCTGCAAAATGGTGGTGTCGAAACCGAGCACGAAATAGCCGACCGGCGCCAGCAGGTAGACGTCGTTGAAATAGGCTTGTTCGGCGCTGAGCTCGTCGGCCGTGGGCAATTCGGCGAACGGCTCCATCACCGCGCCTTCGTCCATGATAGCCATGCTGGTGAGCCCGTCGATGCGGGCCGCGGAGATCGGCTGCCGGCCGCCATGCAATTCGGTATTGTGCGTAGGCTTCTCCATACCACCCCTTTGCGTAGGTGTTCAGACTAGCATTTAAGCCGCGCACTGTCGAGCGAACGGCGTCGCCTCAGCGATGCGCGCGGTTCAAGCGTTGTTCTGCGCGCCGTTGCAGCGCTTCGAACAGCAGGCTCAGCGCCCAATAGATGACGGCGGCGGCCAGGTACAGCGGCAGCGGCCGGAAGGTGGTCGCGATCACCTCCTTGGTCGACAACATCAGTTCGGTCATGGTGATGACCGACACCAGCGAGGTATCCTTGATCAGGCTGATCAGCGTGTTGCTCATGGCCGGCACCGCGATGCGCAAGGCCTGCGGCAGCACCACGTGATACAGCGTCGGCCAGTAGCCCAGTCCCAGGCTGTAGCTGGCCGCCCATTGTCCCTTGCTGACCGCGCCGATGGCGCCGCGCAGGCTTTCGGACAGGAAGGCGCCGGCGTTCAGGCTCAGCGCCAGGATGCCGGCCGTCACCGGCGTGAATTCGATGCCGATGCTGGGCAGGCCGTAGTAGATGACGAACATCTGCACCAGCAGCGGCGTGCCGCGCATCAGGCTGACGTACACGCTGGCCGGCCAGCGCAACACGCGGTAGGGCAAGATGCGCAGCACCGCCACCGGGAAGCCGATCAGCAGCCCGCCCAGCATCGACGCCATGGCGAAGATCACCGTATAGCCGGCGCCGCGCAACATCACCGGCGCGGCCTCCCGCAACAGCTCCAGCAGCCCCTGCCAGTCCATGCTCAGGGCGCCTTGCTGACGTCGGTGCCGAACCACTTCAGCGAGATCGCTTTCAGGCTGCCATCGGCGGCCGCGTCGGCCAGTGCCTTGTTCAATGCCTGCTTGAACTCCGGGTTCCCCTTCTGGAAGGGGATGCCCATGCGCTCGACCGCGCCCACCTGCGCGCCGGCCTTGATCGGCAGCTTGGAAATTTTTAACAGGTAGGCCGACATCAGGCTGTCGTTGAGCGCCGCGTCGATGCGGCCGCTGGCCAGGTCGGACATGGTGTCCGGCGCCGCCGCGTAGCTGCGCACCTCGATGCCCGGCACCGCCTTGGCCTGCTGCTCGTAGACGCTGCCCTGCCCCACGCCCAGCTTCTTGCCCTTCAGGTCGGCCAGGGTTTTATAGCCGGCCTGCTCGTTCTTGCGCACGATCAGCTGCGGCATCGAGTAGATATACGGCGCCGAAAAATCGAACGCCTGCTCGCGCTTGGGGTTGATGCCGACCTGCGAAATGATCACATCGTATTTATTGGCCGACAGCCCGGCCAGGATGCTGGCCCATTCGCTGCTGACGAACTCCACTTTCACGCCCAGCTTGGCGGCCAGCAGGCGCGCCACGTCGACGTCGTAGCCGGCCAGTTCGCCGCTCTTCTGGTCCTTGTAGTTGAACGGCGGATAAGTGCCCTCCAACGCCACCTTGAGCGCGCCGCGCGCCTTGACCGTGGCCAGCAGGTCGGCCGCCGAGGCCGGCATGGCGGCCGCCGCCAGGCTCAGGGTCGCCGCCAGCAACGCGCCCTGCGCCAGCTTGAAAGTGAAATCACGTTTATGCATGGAATTCCTTGTAAAAATGGCAGGCGCTACCACGCGCCCATGCGGCGGCGCAGGCCGAAATCATGGCCCACGACCAGGATGGAACTGGCGATCAGGCCGCTCAGTCCTATCATCAACTGTATCAGTTTATCGTCGGGCAGCACCCACAGCCGGCCCTGCGGCGCCTCGTCCACGCGCGCGGCGGCCATGATCAGCGGCGCCACCCATTCCGCATCGGGCGTAACATCGAGGATCAGGGCGCCGTCCTGCGTGGTCTGCATATAGATCTCGCCGCCCTCGGCCAGCGTGAAGCAGACGCCGTAGCCGGTCTCATTCTTGGCGATATGTTCCTGCAGGCTGAGATCGTGCTCGGCTATCCACAGTTCCACATCGGCCGGGGTTTCCAGCCCGCTCCACGGCACCGGACGGAAGCGCGGTGGCGCTGGCTTGTCATCGTCTTGCATAGTCGTCCTGTTTTACTTACTAAGCCGCCAGTTTAAACGATGGGAGGGCATGCGCCATGAAATACAAATATCCCTACGGTCCCGGACGCCTTGAATACGAGTCCGAGTTCACCCGGTTTTTAAACGACTACCTGCGCCAGCACCCGGAAGTGCGGCGCGACCAGCAGCTGGGATGGCGCATATTGTGGGAGCGTCCGGTGAATCCGCAAAGCATAGACCGCGACCGCAAGGCCGAACTGAAGCCGACGGTTTATCACTCGTATTTTTACGAATGAGGCTCAGCCCTTCCAAGTGCGCTTGAGGCCGGTATCCGCATGGATCCAGCCGCCGCGCGGACCGGCGCGGTAGTAGAAGCCGACGCCGCCCTGGCGGAAGCTCTTGACGAGGCCGCCCAACACTTCGGAGTTCAGGCTGGCCAGGCGGATGTCGGCGGCGCGGCCTTCGATGTGCAGCGACTGGCGCGCGGCCGGCACGCCCGCTTCGCGCAGCTTCTGGTTGGAGGCCGGGGTGCGGTAGCCGGACAGGATTTCCAGCGGCGTGTCGATGCCGTAGCGCGCCACGAAAGCCTGCGTGCCCCACAGCGTTTCAAACAGCTTGGGATCGATGCGCGCGGTTTCCTTGCCGTTGACGTCGCGCAGCAGGTGGCACAAGTCCTGGTAGGCCGATTCGATGATCTCGCCGTCCTTCCAGTACAGCAGCTTGGCGCGTTCGCCCGACGCCGGACGGACCACGTCGATGGTGCGCGGCTTGAGCCAGAACTCCAGGTCCAGCGCTTGCGCGTCGAAGATATCCGGTGGTGGTTCCAGCTCGCCGAAGCCGGACGGCGCGGTGGCGCGCGGCATGCTGGCGGCCGGCCTGGCCTGGGCCACGGCGCTGGCCGAGCCGCCGGATGCGGGCGCATGCGGCGCAGGTTTCGGCGCTGCGGCCGTGTTGTGTTGCACGCTGCTGCGCGAGGCGCATCCTATCAGCGGCACCGATAAAAAACTCGCTCCCGCCAAGCCCAAACCCTGCTGTAAAAAATTTCTGCGCGTTGCCATAGCCTACCCGTGAAAACCAATGGGGACACTATAGCGTATGCAGGGGGAAATGAAAAAGGGAACACGCCGGTTTCCTGCAAAAAACCGGGCGCCGCCGGATGCTAGCGCAGCGCCAGCTGGACCGTGCGTTCGGGGATGAAGCTGCCGTCTGCCAGGTTGTGCGGCGGCACCACCATCGTCAACCAGCCGTGGACCTCGTTCTCATCCTGCCGATCGATCTCCAGTTTCAGCTGCCGGTCCAGCGCGACATAGGTGTTGCGGCTGACGTTGACGATTTTGTGCGGCCGGTCCTGGTCCACAAAGGCGTACATGCTCATGCCGCGGGCGACGATGGACAAGGTCTGGCCGTTCGACAGCGAGTACCTGGCCACCAGGTCGCGATAATCCTCCGGCCACATCTTGTAGTACGCGGCGGGCAGCTCGATGCGGGCCTGATTGGCCGGAACCGGCACGCGCACGGTATCGTCGGACTGCTGCGCCTGCAACGCCGGCGACAATGCAAGACCACCCACCACCACGGCTAAGCATAAGGTTTTCATGATGTAATCCCCGCAATGAGAGATTCCATTTAAGCAGTCAGCACGCAAAACTCAAATTCATTCTGTCTATCATCGGCGCCACCGCATATATATTCGAAATGGCTCAGCAGCGCCGCATCAGGCGGCCGCGGCTTCCGGTTCGGCGGCCAGCAATTCGGCGCGCGGCTCGTCCAGCAGATAGCCTTGCGCCAGCAAGGGCAGGTCCGCGGCCTCGCCCAGCTGACGCAGCACCGTCAAGGCCTGCGGCGATTCCAGCCGCTTGAACACCACCGCCACGCCGGCCGCCGCGCTGCGCTTCAACAAGGCCAGCAGCGCCTCGCTGTCGTGCAACTCGCGCGCGTCGAGCTTGAACACATCGGGCCGCAAGCGATCCAGCACGTGCAAGGCCTCGCGCGCGCTCGGCACGTTGACGGCGAAGCGGAAACCGTTGCGGCGGTAGTTGTCGGACACATAGTTCAACAGCCAGCCCTGCTGCGGCGAGGCCGCCGGCAATTGCAGCACCACCCGTTCCAGCGGCAGTTCCAGCGCGTCGAGGATGCGGCGGAAGGCGTGGCCGTGATTGCTGCTGACCGCGCTCAGCAAACGATCGTGCACGTTCAGGTACAAGTCCTGCCCGCCCTCGCCCGCCTGGCGGAAGAAATTAATCGCATGCAGCATGCGGCACAAGCGATCGAGCTCGATCGACTCATCGTCGCTGGCCGCATGGTCGAGCAGCTTCCACAGCGACAGCCCCTGGTCCTGCGCCGACACGCTGCGCGCCAGGCCTTCGTACGCCTGCACCTGGCCCGACTCCAGCTGCCGGATCGGCTGGAACGCGCTGCTCATGGTGCAATTGAAAAACCGCCCCTGCGCCTTGCCCTCGTGATCGAGCCAGATGCTGGAAGCGGCGCCGGTCGCGTCGGATAAACGCGCCAGGTATTTTTGCAGGATGGGAAAAGACATGGAACTCCTCGACTGATGCGGACAATACCGACAGCGTAGGCCTGCGCGCGGCAAAGCAGAACGAATGCTTTCAGCTATGGATATGCCAAAACATTCGTTCCGCCCGAAGAGTGCGGCCGCTATCGTGGCTCATCGCCACTCTTCGCCAGAACACCATGTGCCAACTACTCGCCATGAGCAGCAGCAAACCCGCCACCGTCGATTTTTCCTTCGCCGGCTTCGCCCTGCGCGGCAGCGAGCACCGCGACGGCTGGGGCATCGCCCTGCATACGGCCAGCGGCTGCCAGCTCTACACCGATGCGCTGGCCTCGACCCACTCGCCGCTGGCGGCGCAGATCCGCAACCATCCGGTCAAGGCCAGGAACGTCGTCGCCCATATCCGCAAAGCCACGCAGGGCCGCATCTCGCTGGAGAACAGCCATCCGTTCACGCGCCAGCTGTGGGGCCAGACCTGGTCGTTCGCGCACAACGGCGACCTGAAGCTGTTCGATCCGAATCCCAGCCTGTACTCGCCGCATGGCGACACCGACAGCGAGCGTGCCTTCTGCCACCTGCTGTCCGGCCTGGCGCTGCGCTTTGAAACGCGGCCGCCGCGCCATGTGCTGTTCGGCGCGCTGGAAACGCTGGCCGGCGAGATCGCCGACTACGGCACCTTCAATTTCATCCTGTCCAACGGCGAGCTGCTGTTCGCCCATTGCAGCACCGACCTGCACGTGGTGGTGCGCGAATATCCATTCTCGGTGGCGCAGCTGATCGATTGCGACCTCAGCATCGACTTCAGCAAGCACAACCATCTGGACGACCGCATCGCCGTGATCGCGACCCAGCCGCTGACCTCGAACGAAGCCTGGACCCGCTTCGCGCCGGGCGAGCTGAAGCTGTTTGTCAACGGACTGGAAGTGGGAGCGGCGCCGGTGCGGCGCCAGGAGTGGGAGTTGGAGATTTGCTGCTGAGTTGACTTATTAAGCTGACTTATATCGGATTGCAGTTGCAGAAGCGCTTGCGCTTGCTGCCATCCGGCGCCTCGGCGCCGGCGTCCAGCTGCTTCCAGAAGAACACCGTTTCGACACCGTACGGCGAGCGCACCTTGCCGGCATCCACATAACCACGGTTGGCAAAGAAATCCTGGCCGGTGGCCGTGCTGTGCAATTGCAGCGCCTTCACGCCCCAGCTGCACGCCTGCTCCTCCATGCGCGCCAGCAGCGCCTTGCCGACGCCCTGGCGGCGCGCCTCCGGCAACAGATAGCACAAGGCCAGCTTGCCGGCGCCGGTCAGCAACGCGACGCCGACAACCACGCCTTCGCTCAGCGCGACCAGCGAAAAATTCGTCGGCGAGCTGAACCAGTTCGCCACCATCTGCGGAGTTTTATTGCCTAGCCAGGCGTCAAGGATGGCGGGATCGTTTTTATGATCCAGGTCGCAGCACTCCGTGATCGAACGACGCAACACCGTGCATGCCGCATCCGCATCTGTCGAAGCAGCAATACGAATTTCAAGACTCCGAATTTCAAGACTCATGTACGCTCACAAATATTCCCGATAGCAAAAATGAAACGCCACGCAGTGTCGCCGCGCGCCTTCTTCAGTGCCTGAAACCCACTATACACCAAGCAGCAAAAGCCGTTGCCGGTGCGTCCGATTGAGCACCCGACAGCCTCTCCCAGCCTAGTGGTTGGCCCTGTTTTTGCCCACGAATGTTTTCAAAAATCGTTATGCGGTTTTTACTGAAAACCTCGTGACTAACATCCTTCTAAGCATATTACGAAAAATTCGTATCTTTTCCGGGCGAAATTTTACACCATGGGCGCCTGTTATTACGAAAGCTCATTATGACCACCAAAAATCCTGCTCGCCGCGCGCTGATCTCCTCCTTCCTGGCCGCCTCCGCCGTGATGCTGGGCCTGCCGCTGCAGGCGAACGCGGCTGAAACCGTGCTGCTGAACGCGTCCTACGACGTCGCGCGCGAACTGTTCAAGGACATCAACCCCGTCTTCGTGGCCGACTGGAAGAAGAACACCGGCGAAACCATCAACGTCAACCAATCGCACGGCGGCTCGTCCAAGCAAGCCCGTTCGGTGGCCGACGGCATGGAAGCGGCGGTGGTCACCATGAACCAGGCCAACGACATCGACATGCTGGCCGACAAGGGCCTGGTGGTGCAGGATTGGGCCAAGAAGTTCCCGCACAACGCCGCGCCCTTCTATTCGACCATGGTGTTTTTGGTCCGCAAGGGCAACCCGCAGCAGATCAAGGACTGGGGCGACCTGGCCAAGCCGGGCGTCAAGGTGGTCATTCCCAACCCCAAGACCGCCGGCAACGGCCGCTACACCTACCTGGCGGCGTGGGGCTCGGTGCTGAAAAAAGGCGGCACCGAAGCGCAGGCGCGTGAACTGGTCGGCAAGATCTTCAAGAACGTGCCGGTGCTGGACGCAGGCGGCCGCGGCGCCACCACCACCTTCACCCAGCGTGAAATCGGCGACGTGCTGGTGACGTTTGAGAACGAAGTGAACCTGGTGCGCGCCGAGTTCGGCAGCAACTTCGAGGTGGTCTACCCGTCGATCTCCATCCTGGCCGAGTCGCCGGTGGCGGTGGTCGACAAGGTGGTCGACCGTCGTGGCGTCCGCAAGCAGGCCACCGGCTACCTGAACTTCCTGTACACCGAGCAGGCGCAGGACATCATCGCCAAGCACTATTTCCGTCCGCGCTCCGAAGCGGCGTTCAAGAAGTACAACGCCAACTTCCGTCAAATCACGCTGTTCACGGTGGATGACGTCTTCGGCGGCTGGAAATCGGCGCAGAAGAAGCATTTTGACGACGGCGGCGAATTCGACAAGATCTACCAGAGCAAATAAGGATATACGGACAGATTCGTTTGCAAACGGCCTGACTGCCCGTAATCTGGAAGCGTAGTAACCAACCAGACAAAGGAAGCGCGATGGCCATTTCTGAAATTAACGTACGTAACCAGTTCCGCGGCAAGATCAAGGAAATCATCTTTGGGCCGGTCGTGTCGGAAGTCGATGTGGAAACCCAGCACGGCATCGTCACCTCGGTGATCACCTCGCGCTCGATACATGACCTGGATTTGAAAGTCGGCAGCGAAGTCATTGCCCTCGTAAAATCCACCGAAGTCTCGATCGCCAAGATCAGCAGCAACTAAGCCCGGCCGCCCGGCCGCCGCCGCGGCCGTCAGCGACCAAGAAAGCCCTGAGCCATCCCGTCTCAGGGCTTTTTTGCATGGGTGCATGGGGGTCAAGTCTGACATTCGGACACGGGCTCTGCCGTAACCGATGTTACGGCAGAGCCCGTGTCCGAATGTCAGACTTGACCCCCAATGAAAATAAATGGAATCGTGGAGTTACATTCAATAGACGAGAAACCACTTTAATGTTATCTTCTATCCTCAGGAAATATTGCCGCATAGCTAGACTAGTTTTGCGCCGCGTCAACTTCTGACGCCCGATACACTCCTCACTCCCAAGAATACCTAACATGCTCAAGAAAATTGTCGCTGTATTGCTGAGTTCGTTTACTGCGGCTGCGCTCGCGGTACCACTCGGCTCGCAGTCGGTGCTGGTCGTCGAAGACGGCACCGGCAAAGTGCTGCTCGAAAAAAATTCCAACGTTCAAGTACCGATCGCCTCGCTGACCAAGCTGATGACCGCGATGGTGGTGCTCGATTCCAAGCCGGACATGGATGCCCCCATCAGCATCGATAAAACCGACGTGGACATGCTCAAGCACAGCACCTCGCGGGTGCCGGTCGGCGCCGAACTGGCCCGCCGCGATGCGCTGCAACTTGCATTGATGTCGTCAGACAACCGTGCCGCCGCATCGCTGGCCCGCACCTATCCAGGCGGCCCCGCCGCGTTCAAACTGGCGGTCAACGCCAAGATCAAGGCGCTGGGCCTGACCCAGACCGTGATCGAAGAACCGACCGGCCTGTCGCCGAATAATCGCTCGACCGCGACCGACCTGGTCAAGATGGCCACCGCCGCCTCGGCCTACCCGGACATCCGCCGCATCACCACCGACACCAAGGACGTGATCAATATCAAGGGTCGCCAGGTGGAGTACCACAACACCAACCGACTAGTCGGCGCCAAGGGTTGGGACGTCGGCCTGTCGAAGACGGGCTACACAGAGGAAGCCGGCCGCTGCCTGATCATGCGCTTCAAATCGGCCGGCAAGAACGCCACCCTGGTGCTGCTCAATGCCAAGGCCAACTCGGCCCGTTTGATGGATGCGTTCAACATCCGCCGCTTCGTTGCCGGCCCGGATGGGGAACCAAAAGTCATGAAGGCATCGGTCACCCGCCACAAGAAAGCCGCCAAATCCACCAAGCGTCACCGCCGCGCAGCCTAATCTTTTCTGCCTGGCGCAACGACAACCGGACCCAAGGGTCCGGTTTTTTTGTCCCTCTGCAAGCCAGATTTTGGTGTTTATATGCCAATTTCCAGCATGATTTGGCTATGACCAAGCCCTTGGACAGACATCGTACAGAGGGACTAGTTGCCGAGCAGCGTGCGCAGGCCGCTGGCGCGCTGGGTGCGCTGGGCGATGGCGTCGAGCAGCACCTGGCCGTTCGGCGTGAGTAACGTAAAGTAGTCGCGGGCGCGCGTGATGCCGGTGTAGATCAGCTCACGCGCCAGCATGCCGCCGCTGTCTTTGGGCAACACCAGCACCGTATGCTGGAATTCGGAACCTTGTGATTTATGCACCGTCATGGCAAACGCCGTCTCGACATTGCGCAGCCGTGTGGCAAGAACGCTGCGCACATTGTCACCTTCCGAGAAGTAGACGCGCAGCGCCCCGGGACGTGCCGGGTCGGGCAAAGTCAGGCCAATATCGCCGTTGAAAACACCAGTCCCGTAATCGTTGCGGGTGACCATGACCGGCCGCCCGACATACCATTCGCCGCTTCTCCGCAGCAATCCGGCCGACTGCAATCTTTGCTCGATGGCATCATTCAATCCAGCAACACCCCACTCGCCGTCGCGCACCGCGCACAGAATTCGGAAGGTTTCAAAGCTGGTCAGCACAGCTTTCACCCATGCAAGATGTACGACCTCCCCGCCTTCCGGGGCTCCGTTTTTGATCATTTTCAGGTAAGCCTGGTAGCCGCCGGCGGCGCCGGCGCGGCCCGCCCAAGCCAATTGCAACAAGTCGGAAGACTGCGCCGGATCGATCCAGGCCACCCTCCCGTCAGTGCTGTCACGCAAAACTTGTAGCGATGCGGCAGCATTTCCGGCGTTCACGGCCAACGCCAAGGCGCCGATCGGACCGCCGAAACGCCGGCTTTCACGCAGCATTACTGTCTGCTGAGCAATAGGTCCGCCGTCGCCGGCAAAGCCATCCGGGATCTGCTGGCCGGCACTCGCTTGCACGTATGACAAGGTTTCCGCCTCATATCCGCCCGCTTCGGCGTTGTGGCACAGGTCGCCCAGGACCGCGCCCGCCTCCACCGATGCCAGCTGATCCTTGTCACCAAGCAAGATCAAGGTCGCCGTTTTGGGCAAGGCGGCCAGCAGCGCGGACATCATTTCCAGATGGATCATTGATGCCTCATCAACAATCAACACATCGACATCCAGCTGATTGCCGGCATTGTGCTGGAAGGCACGCGTATCAGGGCGCGCGCCGAGCAGGCTGTGCAAAGTGCGGGCGGCGCCCATGCGGGCCGCCAACTCGCGCAACGGCAGCGCCGAGCCCACTTTTTCCGCCAAATCGTCCAGCGCGCTATCAATCGATTGCTTGAGCCGCGCCGCCGCCTTGCCGGTCGGCGCAGCCAGCGCCACGCGCAAGCCGGACTGGCGGTCGCCGGCCGTGGCAAACAACAAGGCCAGCAATCGAGCCACCGTGTACGTTTTGCCGGTACCCGGGCCGCCGGTAATAATGCCCAGCTTGCCTCGCATGGCCACCGCGCAGGCAATCTTTTGCCAGTCGGTGGCGCCGCCCCGGGGAGCGTGCGGGAACAGAATGTCCAGCCAGTGACGCACATCGGCGGTGCTGGTGTCGGCGTCGAGGGCGATCAGCCCGCCCAGCGCGCGGCCGCGCACGGCTTCTGCGACCAGTGTTTCGTCGCGCCAATAGCGGCGCAGGTAGAGGCGTTCGCCGTCCAGCACCAGCGGTTGCTGGAAATCCAGGTCGCCCACCGGCAAGACCTGGTCGCAACCCGCCAGCAACGCGCCCCAGGCGGCGGCGTTTTTCGGCCATGCGCCGGCCGCATCGCGCAGAGCCCGCCATTCGTCGCTGGTCCAGCCCAGTTGCACGGAGAGATCATCCTGCAACTCATCGAGCATCAGGCAACTGTGTCCACGCCCTTCAAGTTCGGACAACAGCACACAAACCGCCATCAATTGCGGCGAACTGACGCCAACCGAGCCAATGAAGCGCGCAAAGGCACCGCTCAGCCGGCGCAGCTGGCCGTTTTCGGTCAAGGCGTCGACCTGTTCGAACAGGACGGCGGACGTTTCAATACTCATGCGGTGCCTCTGCTTGCGCTACGCCGGACTCATCCAGCAACCGGTCCAGCCCGTCCAGCAGCTCGGGATCGGGTTCTATCAGGTAACAACCGCGCGTTTGCTGGTTCGCAATGCCGCGCAGGAACAGGAAAATCGCGCCGCCCAGGTGCTCGGCCGGATCGTACTGGTCGCCCAGGCGGCTTTGCAGCAACCGGTGCAACGCCAGCATGTAGATCGCGCCCTGGATGTCGTAGCGGTGCTCGGCCATCGCCGCCACCAGCGCCGGCTGGTGATAGGCGGCGTCGCCCGCGCCCAGCGCGTTCGATTTGTAGTCCAGCACCCAGAACCGGCCTTCGTGCTCGAACACCAGGTCGGCGAAGCCTTTCAGCATGCCATGCAGCTGACGCTCCGGCAGCGCCGGCCGCGCCACGCCGCCCAGCAGATGGGTCGCGCACAAGGTGTCCAGCGCGCCGGTGCTCAGGCGCTCGCTGGGGAACCAGAATTCCATCTCGGGCAGCGGCGAGGCGATGGCGCTCAGCGGCGCATCGAGATACGGCAAGGTGGTGGTGGCGATCTCGCGCAGCCACGCCAGCGTATCCTCCAGGCGATTGCCCCAACCGGCGCGCTCCACCCGCCGCGTCAGGCGTGATTCGAAGTGTTCGTGATCGACGACGGCAAAGCCCTCCTGCCCCATCCACTCCAGCTGCTCGTGCAGGAAGTTACCCGGCACGGAGCCACGCGGGAAGCGATGCCACGGCGCGTCTTCCACGCGGTTCGACAGCGCGATCGACGGCATGCCGGCGCCTTCCAGCAGGTTCTCCTGCAAGCCGTCGCGCGGCACCGGCAAGGACGAACCGCCGCTGCCACCGCTGCCGATGGTGCCGGTCGGGCCGGTGCGCCGCGCCAGCGAACTGAAACTGCCCACCGACCAATCCCGTTCGAAGCGGCCGGTGTACAGCTGCGGCTCCAGCAACGGCGGGCGCTGTTCGATGCGGCTCAGGCGCGTGAACTGCTGCATCGCCATCTCCAGCGTCTCGATGCTGATGCCATCGCAGCCTTTGCAGGCGTGGCCCCAGCGTTCCATCATCAGGTCCGAGGGCAGCGCTTCGCCACCGGTCAGCAGATAACCCAGTGCCGATTCGTGCAGCGTGTTGTCGCCCGCCTTGCGCGCGGCCAGCGCCGTCACGCCCAGCCACAGGAAGTGGCGCGCCCGCGTCAGCGCCACGTACAGCAGACGCAAGTCCTCCTGCAGGCGCGCGCGTTCGACCAGTTCCATCGCGGTGTCGGTCAGCGCCATGTCGATCTGGCGCACGCCATCCTCGTCGCTGAATTCGAAGAAGCTGCGGTTGCGCCGCTCCACCTTGCGCGCCGTGACGGCGAACGGCAGGTACACCAGCGGATACTCCAGGCCCTTCGATTTGTGGACGGTGACCACCTTCACCAGCTCCGCATCGCTTTCCAGGCGCAGCACGCGCTCGTCGCCGGCGCCCTCGCCGCCGTCGATCTGCTCGGCGAGCCAGCGTATCAGCGCCTGTTCGCCATCGAGCTGGCGGCTGGCCGATTGCAACAGCTCCGCCAGGTGCAGCAAGTTGGTCAGTCGTCGCTCGCCGCCCGGCTGCTGGAGCAAGGCGGCCGGCAGTTTCAGTTCGTGGATGAAGCGGCGCAGCATCGCCAGCACGCCCTGCCGCTGCCATACGATGTGCAGCGCTTTCAATTGCTCGACGCGGGCCTCCCACGCCAGTTCGTCCGACGACAGCAGCGCCAGTTCCGCCAGCGGCAGGCCCGTGGTGCGGGTGGCGAAGGCGGCGCGCGCCAGGCCGCCATCCAGCGGACTGGCGACGGCCGACAGCCAGCGCAGCACGTCGGCCGCTTCCTCGCTGTCGGTGACGGAATCCTTGTCCGACAAATACACGCTGGCGACCTGGCGCCGCTGCAGCGCGCGGCGTATGGCCGCCGCCTCCTTGCGGTCGCGCACCAGCACGGCGATGTCGGCCGGTTGCAGGCGTACGAAGCCTTTCGGGCCCGCGAAGCCCGCGTTCTCGTCGTTGAGCTGCGCGACGATATGCTCGGCGCAGTGCCAGGCAAAGAATTCGCGGTAGCTGTCGGCTTTCAGGTCCTGCGTGGCGCTGCATGCGATGACCAGCGCCGGCACATCGCCCGTCGCGTTGACCATGCGTTCACCGCGTCCCTTGGCGTCGACCGCTTCGAACGGCAGCGGATTCACGCGCGTGCCGGGATCGCGGAAGCGGAAAGCGCCGCGTCCGAAGCCGCCTTCCGCAGGCTGGCCTTCGGCGTACATGAACAGGTGGTTGACCGCGTCCACCACCGGCTTGGTCGAGCGGTAGTTGGTGCTCAGCTGGTAGTGGCGGCCGGTGGTGGCCAGGCGCGCGGACAGGTAGCTGTGGATGTCGGCGCCACGGAAGCCGTAGATCGACTGCTTCGGATCGCCGATCAGGAACAGGCCCGTCTCGGGATCGTTGTCCGCCACGCGGTACAGCAGGTTGAAGATCTGGTACTGGTTGGGCGCCGTGTCCTGGAACTCGTCGACCATCGCCACCGGGTACTGGTCGGTGATGCGCTTGCGCAGCGCGGCGGCGTTTTCGCCTTGCAGCGCCGCGTTCAGGCGGTCCAGCATGTCGGCGAAGCCGAACTGGCGGCTGCGCTTTTTCAGCTCCGCCATGCGGCCGGCGACGGCGCCCGCCGCATGGCGGTACAGCGCGTGCGACAGCGGTTCGATGTCGTCCAGCGCCCGTTTCAGCGGTTCGATGGCGTCGAAGTCGTCGGGGATCGTGGCGGTGTAGCCTTTTGAAAAAGCGTCTTCAAGGCCGAGCGGCGTCAGGCGCTTCCAGGCGGTGTCAGAGATGTCGGGCATGACCATGGCGGGATCTTGCGCCCAGGCGCGCAGGCCGTTGAACCACGCCACCAGCGAATCGGCCCGCATCTTGTTGCCGTTGAAGCATTTGGGCGACAGCACCCGCTCCGTGGCGATCCATTGTTCCATGCGGTTGGCGCGCTCGATCCAACCGGCCTTCAGGGCCGCGAGCTGCACCTGCTGCTCGCGCTGGACGGCGGCGATCAGCTCGGCCAGCGATCCGGCGGTGGCGCCCGGCACGCTGCGGTCTCCGATGATGTCGGCGCGCTTGACCAGCTCCCGTATCGACTTCTTCAACGCGCCTACATCGCCCCAGCACGACAGCAGCGCATCCAGCGATACGGCGTTGAGCGGATAGACCTGCTGCCGCCAGTAGTCGTGCGCGGCGTCCTCGAACAGGGCCTGCTCATCGCTGACCAGCTCCTCGTCGAACAGGCTGCCGCTGTCGAAGGCGTGCTCGCGCAGCATGCGCTGGCACCAGGCGTCGATGGTGAAGATTGCCGCCTCGTCCATCGTCTCCGCCGCCAGCATCAAACGGTGCGCGGCTTGCTGCTGCTCGCCGTGGCTTGGGTAGGATTCGAGGATGGCATCCAGATAATCGTCGCGCACCACGCCGCTGCCCGCGCCCAGGCCCATCGCCGAGTAGCCTCGGAAGTAAGCCGCCGCCTCCACCAGCCGTTCGCGCACGCGGTTCGACAGCTCGCGCGTGGCGGCACGGGTGAAGGTCATCACCAGGATATCGGCCGGCAGCAAGGGCCGGCGATAGGCGTTGTCGCCGCCGTGGCCCAGCACCAGCCGCACGTATAGCGCGGCGATGGTCCAGGTCTTGCCGGTACCAGCGCTGGCCTCGATCAGGCGCGAGCCGTGCAGCGGGAAGCTCAGGGGCTCAAGCGAATTGGCGGCGTTTGTGCTGATACTGCTCATGCTGCGTCCTCGCCGCCTTGGGCGTCAATGGCGTCTATCGTGATGGAATGCTCCAACCAGTCGGCCAGCGGTCCGTAGAGCGCTTGCGAGACGTCGGCAAAATCCGGTTCGCCGCTGAGCGCCGCAAAGTCCGGCCACAGGCGGGCCAGGCACAAGTCGTCGTTCTCGCCGGAGATCTCGAAGCCGCCATCGTACACGCCGCGCGGATCGCCTTCCTGCGCCAGCGCCAGGGCGGTCTTGCAGGCGGTCGGCAAGGGACGGTTCATGCCGTCGCGCCACAGGCAGACCAGCTCCCGCAAGGCTTCCAGCGCGTCGGCCTGCGCCAGCGGCTTCATGGTGACGATGGCGTCGCGCGCCACCAGGAAGCCGGCGACCGGCATGCCGGCCGCCGCCACCGCCAGCTGGCGCATCCACATGGCGATCAATTTGTCGCCGCGCGGCTTGCCCTGCTTGTCCGTGACCTTGGACGACATCTGCGCCAGCCATACGGTGTCGCTGCCGTTGCTGCGCAGCTGGTCGATCCAGTCGTCGATCTGCACACCGGCCAGCTGGAGGCTCAGCGCCACCTTGGGCGCCGGCAGTTCGTAGCGTTCGCGCAGCGTCAGCCAGGCGACGCGTACCGGCACCAGCGCCTGCACCAACTGGTGCTGGTACTGCTGGCCGATCAAACCTATCGGCAGCACGCCTTCGCGCGCCAGGCGTTCGGCGCGCTCGGTCATCTTGTCGTAGACCTGATGGAGTTCTTCCGCCTCGGCGCCGTCGTCCAGCATCGTGTCTTCGAGCAGATAGCGTTCCAGCGCATTCAGCGAGAACGGTTCCTCGTCCTCGCCCACCAGCGCGGCGTCGCCGAACATCACGCCGAGGCGCTGGCGGAAGAAGAAGCGCACCGGCTGGCGCATGAAATTGGTCAGCGTCGATAGCTTGAGGCGGTACTTGTCATCGATCTCGTATGGCGGCAGCTCGGTGGCGGCGGCATCGCCGGCCTCCTCGCCGTGCGCCTCGCGCCATTCGCGCGCGTAGGTCAGCAGGCCGCCATCCTCGAAGTAGCGGCGGCTGAACGGCTGCAAGGCGTGCTCCGTGGTGCGCGCGTGCAGATGTTCTTCCTTGAGCTGCCAGCCATTGACCAGGTAATCACGCAGCTGCGACACCAGCACCGACGGCGGCTGCTCGCTGTTGTCCCGCACATTGCGTCCGACCCAGCTGATGTACAGCTTGTCGCGCGCGGCCAGCAGCGCTTCCAGCATCAGGTAGCGGTCGTCGTCGCGGCGTGAGCGGTCGCCCGGACGGGCCATGCCCGGCTGCGCCAGCAGGTCGAAGTCGGCCTTGGGCGCGCGGCGCGGGAAGTCGCCGTCGTTCATGCCCAGCAGGCAGACCACGCGGAACGGCACCGCGCGCATCGGCATCAGCGTGCAGAAGGTCACGCCGCCGGAGACGAATTGGTGGTTCAGCGTCGGCTCGTCCAGTAGGCCCAGCCACGCTTCGCGCAGCACGGCCAGCGGCACGGCTTCATCGTATTGCGCGCCTTCGCAGGTCTCCAGCCAGTTGTTGAGCGCATCGTCCAGATGCGCCAGCGTCAGGCGGTCGCCCTCCTCGCCGGCTTTGAAGAAGGCCGCCAGCAGCGCGCGCGCCTGCACGCCCCACTCGGCCGGCGAGTGCGATTGCGCCAGCACGGCGCGCCAGTGCAGCAGCGCTTCGACCAGCTGCGCCAGCGATCCGGCCAGCGCCGCATCCAGGCCGCCCACTTCGCCGTACGCTTCGATGCCGGCAAAGGCCGCGTCCTCGCCGCTGGCGTAGCCGAGCAGCATGCGGCGCACGCCGAACAGCCAGGAGTTCTGCTCGCCCGCAGCGCCCAGACCCAAGCCTGCGCGGTGTTCGGTATCCAGCCCCCAGCGCACACCGGCGCCCTCGATCCACAAGCCCAGCGTCGGCAGGTCGTCCTCTTTCAAGCCGAAACGTGAAGCCAGCGCCGGCACGTCCAGCAGGTCGCGCACCTCGCTCTGGCGGCATCGCTGCTGCGGCAATCGCAGCAGCCATTCCAGCGCCACCAGCAGCGGATTGACGCTGCGATCGTTGACGTCGCCGATTTCAAACGGGATGTAGCGCGGATCGCTGCGGCGATGCTGCGCGAACACCGCGTGGATGGCGGCGGTGAAGGTGTCGATGTCCGGCACCATCACCACCACGTCGCGCGGACGCAGGCCGCTGCCATCAGCGAACATGGCCAGCAGCTGGTCGTGCAGCACCTCCACCTCGCGCTGCACGCTGTGGGTGACGTGGAACTCGATCGAACGGTCGTCGTCCGGCGGCGGTATCTGTGGATGTTCGGACAGCGGCAGCAGATCGCGGATGGCCGCCTGCACCTGCGACAGCAGCGGGCTATCTCCCCCCGCGCCCTCGTCGTCGCTGAACAAATCGATGCGCAGTGGCGCAACCTCGTCGTTTTCAGCGGCTGCGGCGGCCGAGGCCTCGTCGAATTCGTCCAGCATGCGAATGAAATCGCGGCCCTGCCGCCCCCAGCTGGCCAGCAGCGGATGACTATGCGCATGCAGCTCTTCCAGCGGAATCGCGCCCAGATCCTGGCCGTTGCGCAGCTGCTGGCGGCGGTGCGCGCTGCGCAGCAGCTCGCGGCCTTCGATAATATCGCCCCAATAGAACTGGCACGGATTGGGCACCGCCAGCAGCACCTGCGTGTAGCGCGACAGCGAAGCCAGGGCCTGCAAGCTTTGATACGGCAGCGCAGAAACGCCGAAGATCACGATGCGCCGCGGCAGGCGGCCCAGCGGTTCCTCGCCGGCGGCGCTGGCGCGCACGAATTCGGTATGGACGGTGGCGCGGCCCAGCTCCCGCTCATGCGGTTCAACGTCGGCGATCACGGCGCGCCACAACTGGCCTTGCCAGCGCTGGTCTTCCGGCAGCGGGTGCGCCTCGTTGCGGGCGTTGCGCAACTGGTCGCGGCCGTGGGCCCAGTCGTCCAGCCAGTCGGCGCGATAGACCTGGTATTGATCGAACAAGTCGGCCAGGCGTTCGGCCAGTTGCAGCCGGCGTTCGGCCTCGCCGTCGGCCAGGAAGTGGCGCAGCGGCGTGAACACGGGATCGGCCAGCAGGGTGGGCAGCAGGCGCATCAAACGCCAGGTCAACGGCCCTTTGTCGAAGGCGGAGCGCACCGGCACGCGCTCGCGCCCCAGCATGCCGCGATAGGTTTCCCACAAAAAGCGCGCCGGCAGCGCCACGCGGGTGGCGGCGCAGACCCGCATTTCCTCGGCCAGCGCGATCTTCAGCCATTCGGCCACGCCGTTCGACTGCACCAGGATGGTTTCCGATTCGAGCGCCCCCAGCGGATGATTGCGCAGCCATTGGAACACCGCCGCGCGCAGCTGCTCCATTTGATTACCATGCAAAATCAGCAGGCCGGGGGTGATGCTCGAATGCATAGGGCTCTTCGTGGGAATAGAGCCCGTATTATCGCTCTAGCCGGGGTCGTAGGCCAGCAGTTCCTGCTCCATGCGCTCGTTCAGCAGCGCCAGCATGGCGTGCAGTTTTTGCACCAGTTGCCGGGCGTTGGTGCAATCGGCGTCATGGCGCACGTTTTCCAGCGCCAGGCACAGGTTCCCGAAGCGCATCGCGCCCACCGCGCGGGCCGACGATTTGATGCGATGTCCCAGCTCGGACAGCTGCGCCAGGTCTTCCCGCGCCAGCGCCGTGTCGACTTCGCGCAGGCCCTCGCGGGCCGAGTCCAGGAACAGCAGCGCGTACTTGCGCATCTTGTCGGCCTTGCCGCCGAAAGTCTGGGCCAGCGCGGCGACATCGAGCAGCTCCGCCTCTACCGGCACCGAAGCCGGCGCCACGGCGTTCGCCGGCATCGGCGGCGCAGTCGCTTCCAACCGCGCCGCAGGCGGCTCCACGCCAGGCGCCATCGCCCGCACCTGCCCTTGCAGCGGCGCGGACGCGCCATCGGCCATGGTGAAGTACGACGGCGGCGGCGGCGCCAACGGCCGCGCGAAGCTGGCCGTGCGCGCCCGTTGGCTCATCCACTTGGACAGCATATTGAACAGCAAATTGGGCGCGATCGGCTTGGTGACAAATTCGTCCATGCCCGCGCCCAGGCAGCGTTCCTGGTCGTCGCGGCCGGCGTTGGCGGTCATCGCGATGATCAGCGTGGCCGACAATTTCGGATGGGCGCGGATCAGGCGCGTGGTCTCGTAGCCGTCCATCACCGGCATCTGCACGTCCATCAGCACGCAATCGAAGCGTTCCTTGAGCAGCAGGTCGATCGCCTCCTTGCCGTTGTTGGCCACGCAGACGGTGGCGCCGGCGTCCTCCAGCAGCTCCTGGCCGACCTGCTGGCTGAAGATATTGTCCTCGACCAGCAGGATGGAGGCGCCGCGTATGCTGTCCAGCACATCCGGCTGCACCGATTCGTCGCTCGGCTGCAGCATGCTGACGCCCTTGGCCAGCCGCGCCGTGAACCAGAAGGTGCTGCCGGCGCCGGGATGGCTGTCGACGCCGACGCCGCCGCCCATCAGCTCCGCCAGCTGCTTGCTGATGACCAGTCCCAGGCCGGTGCCGCCGTAGCGGCGCGTGGTCGAGGTATCGGCCTGGTGGAAGGACTGGAACAGCTGCTCCAGCTGGTCCGGCGACATGCCGATGCCGTGGTCCTCCACTTCGAAGCGCACCAGGATATGGCCGTCGCGCTCCTCCAGCGGCCGCGCGCGCACATACACCTTGCCGTTTTCCGAGAACTTGATGGCGTTGCTGGTGAAGTTCAGCAGCACCTGCTCCAGCCGCAGCGGATCGCCGCGCAGCTGCTGCGACAGTCCCGGCCAGATCTCGTACACCAGTTCCAGGCCCTTGGCCGCCGCGCTCTCGCCCAGTTGGCTGGACATATTGGACAGCAGCGAGTCGAGCGAGAAGTCCAGCACTTCCAGGTCCATCTTGCCGGCTTCGATCTTGGAGAAGTCCAGGATGTCGTTGATGATGCCCAGCAGGTGCTGGCCCGAATGGTAGATCTTTTGCAGGTAGTCGCGCTGCTTCGGATGCGTGACCGATTTCAGCGCCAGGTGGGCCATGCCGATGATACTGTTCATCGGCGTGCGGATCTCGTGGCTCATATTGGACAGGAAATCGCTCTTGGCCTGGTTGGCGATGTCGGCTTCCTCCTTCAGCTGATGCAGCTCGGTGACGTCGGTCGACAGGCCGATGACGGCCGTGACGGCGCGGTCTATCTCCACCGGCACCTTGACGGTCCACAGGTGCTGCACCACGCCGTCGCGGCCCACGTACTTGGTCTCGCCGGAGCGCTTGACGTTGTCGGCGAACACCGGCCGCTCCTGCGCCCACGCGGCGTCGGCGACGGCGGTCGGCATCAGTTCGCGATCGAGCTTGCCGACGATCTGCTCCACCGGCAATCCCATCGAGTCGGCCATCTTGGCATTGACGTAGATGTAGCGGCGCTTCTGGTCCTTCATGTAGACGTGGGCGTCGACGTTGTTGAGCACTGTGTCGAGCAGCACGCCCTGCTTGAGCGCGCGGCGGCGCGAGGAATACAGCACAAAGAAGTAACTGTACAGCAGCATGGTGCCGGCGAACCCGGTCAGGCCGGCGACCCACGGGAAATACAGGTCGAATCGCGTCAGCAGCTCGGATTTCCTGACCTGGAACTGCGCCTTCCACAGGCTGCCGTTGAAATCGATCGGCAGCACCGACTCGAAATACTCCCTGCGCGACGCCACCGGAATGGGCTCAGCCTTCATCGAGCCGTTGTCGTTGAAGAGCAGGCGGTCGGTCTTCTCGATCACCAGGCGGCGCTGCTCGACTTCCTTGCTGCCGTCGGCATACAGCATCAGGTGCACCTGGCGCACCGTCATCTCGTCGATGGCGCCCTGCACCAGCTTGGACACGCTGAAACCGATGCCGACCGAGCCCAGATAGGCGGCGCGCCGGCCCGCCACATCGGCCACCGGCATATTGCGGCGATAGACCGGCAAGCGGATGCCCAGGCCGATGTGCGGCGACGGCTGCTGGACCACGATCGGCTGGCCGGAAGCGCTGACCTGGCCGCTGTCGCGCGAGGCCGCCACCAGCTTGTCGACCAGCGGATTGGCGACCACGTCGACGCCCATCTTCTCGCCCATCATCGAGGCCGGCTCCAGATAGGTCAGCACGGCGTAGTGCGGGCGCCGGCCTGGCGGCTTGATGTCGAAGTCCGGATAGCCCTGCGGCGACATGCTGCGGTCCGCGCGCACGCGGGCGACGAAGGCGTCGCGCTGCGCGTCGGGCACCAGCGGTGCCCAGGTCACCGCTTCGATGGCCGGGAAGTGGCGCGGAATCTCCAGGCTGGCCACGTATTCGTGAAATTGCAGGCGTGTCAAATCATCGCTGGTCTGGAACAGCGCCACCAGGCCGCGCGTCAGATCGGAATACGATTTGATGCGTGCCGAAATACCGTATTGAGTGCTGCGCGCCAGGTTCTCGAAACGCTGGTTGGCATCGTCGTCGACGGTCTTGGCAGCGGTACCATACAAGGCCGCGCCGACGGCCAGCGCCAACGCGCCGCCCGCCAGCCAGAACAACAGGCGGGGGCTGCGAACCGCTTCCGTCGCGTTACCCGATTTGAGCATGCGCCATCACTTTAGGTCGATAAATTTGCGGAAAATTTTGCATCACAGCAGCATACTATTAATGCCGCTCGGGAACCAGTGAAACAATTGGAGAGAATTCACCAATTTCTCCCTCTAAATTCAAGGGAACCATATGCGATAAGGCGCGCTCTAAAAGATGAGGTTGGCAATTTGCCGGCATTGCGGGAGACTCATCATGCGCGCCCCATCCATGGTAGCGGTATTTTTCTCAAGCATCGTTTGTATATCGGCGGCCAGTCGTGCGACGACTGTTGACCATCACGAATTCGATGCCTGGCTGGAAGCGCCCTTCCACGCCGACGCCCACGGCGCGCGCACTTTGGCGCTGCATTTTTCCGCGCCGGATCCGCAGCCGGGCGACACGCTGCGCTGGCGCCTGGCCCTGCTGGCGCCGGACGGCCGCAGCTTGCGCAGCTGGCGCGGCGCGCATGCCATGGCCGAGCCCACCCACGACGTGACGCTGCGCTGGCGCGCGCCGTCAACGCTGCGCCACGGCATCTACCGGCTGCGCTTGCGCGCCAGAGCGGGCGCGAGTCCCACTGTCGAGCAAAGCTGGAACGTGATGGTGGGCAAAAGCCCGGCGCCGATGGCATCGCTGCTGGCGCCGACGGCAGTGGATACCTTTCCCTACGCCGTCTATCTGGGCAACCTGCACAGCCAGACCAACCACAGCGACGGCGGCGGCGCGCTCGACCATTGCACCGGCGCGCAGGCGCCGCAGAGCGCCGCGCTCGGCCCCACGGACGCCTATGCCTATGCCCAACAGCACGGCCTGGATTTCCTGATGACGTCCGAGCACAACCATATGTACGACGGCTCGGACGGCACCAACAACACCGCCGATCCGGCCGCCGCCAAGGCGCTGTACCGGAGCGGCCTGCAAGCGGCCGCCGCGTGGAACCAGGGCCATCAGGGCTTTGTCGCCATCTACGGCCAGGAATGGGGCGTCATCAACCATGGCGGCCACCTCAATATCCTCAACAGCGAGGAACTGCTGGGCTGGGAACGCAACGCCCTCGGCGAGCTGATCGCCGATACGGAAAGTCCCAAAGGCGACTACGCCTTTTTGTACAAATTGATGCGCGAGCGCGGCTGGATAGGCCAGTTCAACCATCCGCAGGACGACCAGTTCGCCATGCTGGGCAAGCCGCTGGCCTGGAACGCCGACGGCGACCAGGCCATGGTGTTGTGCGAAGTGATGAACAGCAGCGCTTTTTCGACCCGCAGCGACGAGACGGAAACTCATCTGAGCAACTACGAAACGGCCTGCAACAAGCTGCTGGAGGCCGGCTACCATGTTGCCTTCAGCAGCGACCAGGACAACCATTGCGCCAACTGGGGCGCCTCCTACAGCAACCGCACCGGCGTGCTGTTGCCGCCCGGCGCGCCGCTGGACGGCCCCGGCCTGCTGGCGGCACTGCGCAACCGTCGTGTATTCGCCACGATGGATAAAAATGCGCGGCTGGTCCTGACCGCCAACGGCCACCTGATGGGCGAGCGCTTCGTCAATCGCGGCAGGCTGACGCTGCAAGCAGACTACGCCAACTCCAGCGGGCGCGGCGCCGCCGCCATCACGATCTTCCACGGCGTACCAGGACGCAACGGCACGGTCGCCGTGCTCGGCAACAACGTCCGCAGCGTCGTCAAACCGGCCACCGGCGAGCATTTTTATTACGCCAGGGTGACACAGGACGACGGAAAAATGCTGTGGAGCGCACCGATCTGGGTCACCCAGCGGGGCCGCAATCGTGCGCAGCAAAGTATTGAATTACGATAATATTTTTGCTGGTAAAAAATTTCTGCACGGCGATTGTCATATTGATAAAATGCTGTTTTAACCATCGTATGGTTAAGCGCAATTTTGCTTGACTCCCGGACATACAAGAGTATCTTTTACCTGCCAGACACAGTGCGACCGCCCGATACCTCAACCGTTCAGCAAGCCGTGCCTATTCCTAAAGTCCTCCTCGTAAATGACGATCCGGCGAGCTTATATGCGCTGGAAAGCCTGCTGTCCGAGGCCGCCGACCAGCATGTGTACGACCTGTTGACGGCGGGCTCAGGCAAGGAAGCCTTGCGCCAGGTGCTGCTGCACGAATTCGCCGTCATCCTGCTCGACGTCAGCATGCCCGGCATGGACGGCTTCGAGACGGCCGAAGCCATCCACTCCCACCCGCGTTCGGCGGGCGTGCCCATCATCTTCATCACCGCCCACTATGCGGACGAGATCAACCGCCTCAAGGCCTATCAGAAAGGCGCGGCAGATTACCTGTTCACGCCGGTGATCCCGCAGATCCTGCAGGCCAAGGTGGCGGTGTTCGTCGAAATGACGAAGAAGAATATCCAGCTGCGCAAAAAGAGCGAGCAGCTGGCGCGCCTGAACCAGGACCTGCGGGTGCAGCGCCTGCAAGACCTGGAGCGCATCAACGCCGAGCTGGAACAGGAAATCAAGGACCGCAAGCAGGCCGAGTTGCGCGCCCACGAGCTCTCCACCCGCGACGCGCTGACCAACCTGGTCAACCGCCGCGCGCTGATCCAGCAGCTGGAACACGCGGTGGCCACCTCGGACCGCAGCGGCACCGGCTTCGCGCTGCTGTTCCTCGACCTCGACAAATTCAAGCACATCAACGACAGCTACGGCCACGAAGCGGGCGACGAGCTGCTGCGCCAGGTCTCGGCGCGGCTGACGGCGGCGGTGCGCGTGGCCGACGTGGTGGCGCGGCTGGGCGGCGACGAGTTCGTGGTGCTGATCGAAGGCCGTGCGGCGGCGGCCAACGCCGCGCGCGTGGCGCGCAAGATCGAACTCGCGTGCGCCCTGCCCTTCGACATCGCCGGCCATCGATTGAAGACGGCGGCCAGCATCGGCATCGCCATCTATCCGCAAGACGGCAACAACGCGCAGACGCTGATGAAGAACGCCGATACCGCGATGTACCACGCCAAGCAAAACGACGCCGGCCCGGTGCAGTTCTTCCACGAAGAGCTCAACGTGCGCGAGCGAGAACGCAGCCAATGGGCGCTGGAACTGCGCAAAGGACTGGCCGCCGGCGAGCTGGAACTGCGCTACCAGCCGCAGGTCGACATCGCCAGCGGCCGCACCATCGGCGCCGAGGCCCAGCTGTACTGGCGCCATCCCGACAAGGGCGAGCTGGAAGCGCCGCAGTTCCTGCCGCACGTGCAGGATCGCGGACTGCTGGACCGCGTCGACGTCTGGGTGATCGGTCAGGCTTGCGCCCAAGCCGCCTTGTGGCAGCGGGTGGCGGCGGCAGGCGCCGGCGCCCGCAAAAGCGCGCCGCTGTGCATCTGGATCAACCTGGCCACGCCGCAGCTCAATACCGACCTGCTGCAAACGCTGCTGCCGGCGATGCGCAAGCAGCATCTGGCGCCGGGCAGCATCGGCGTGGAGCTGAACGAAAAGCTGCTGCAAGGCCCGGCCGAGCCGCTGACCCAGTTGCTGCTGCAATTGCAGGCCGGCGGCGTGCGCGCCGCGCTGGACGATTTCGGCAGCGCGCGTTCCTCGCTGGCGGCCTGCAAGCGCTGGCAGCTCAACGCGCTGAAGATAGACCGCAGCTTCATCCAGGCCATCGGCAACGACGAAGGCGGCACCGACATCGTCGCCGCCGTCATCCACCTGGCGCGCGCGCTGGCCATGCGGGTGGTGGCGATGGGCGTCGACCAGGAAGAACATCTGGACGTGCTGCGCGCGCTGGGCTGCGAGAGCTGCCAGGGCGAACTGTTTTTCCCGCCGCTGACCGCCGCTGAATTGATCGAACACACGGGCGCCAAACCACCAGCACCCGCCACCAAATCCCATTCCCTCCTAAACGACGAGGACTAAGCCGATGAATGATATGACCGACATGGGCGAGCAGATCGACGCCAAGCGACTGCTGTCGACCCTGATGGCGCTGAAAAAAGGCGATTTCACGGCGCGCATGCCGTCCGACTGGACCGGCATGGCAGGCAAGATCGCCGACACGCTCAACGAGATCATCGAGACCAAGGAAAAAATGGTGCAGGTGGTGACGGACGTGAGCCGCGTGGTGGGCCGCGAAGGCCGGCTGACGCAGCGCGCGCAGGTGCCCAATATGTCCGGCGGCTGGGCCACCATCGTCAGCGCGGTCAACGCGCTGATCGACGACTTGGTCCGTCCGACCACCGAGATGGCGCGCGTGATCGGCGCCGTGGCAAAAGGCGACCTGTCGCAAACCATGGCGCTGGAGGTGGACGGCGTGCCGCTGAAAGGCCAGTACCTGCGGGCGGCAACCACCGCCAACACGATGGTGGAACAGCTGTCGTCGTTCTCCTCCGAGGTGACGCGGGTGGCGCGGGAGGTCGGTACCGAGGGTAAGCTGGGCGGCCAGGCGCAGGTGAAAGGCGTGGCCGGCACATGGAAGGACTTGACCGACTCGGTGAACTCGATGGCGGGTAACCTGACCTCCCAGGTGCGTAACATCGCCGAGGTGACCACCGCCGTGGCGAACGGCGACTTGTCCAAGAAGATCACGGTCGACGTGCGCGGCGAGATCCTGCAGCTGAAGGACACCATCAACGTGATGGTGGACCAGCTGCGCTCCTTCGCGTCGGAAGTGACGCGGGTGGCGCGCGAGGTGGGTACCGAGGGTAAGCTGGGCGGCCAGGCCTACGTGCCGGGCGTCGGCGGCACATGGAAGGACTTGACCGACAACGTGAACTTCATGGCGTCCAACTTGACGGGCCAGGTGCGTAACATCGCGGCGGTGACCACCGCCGTGGCGAACGGCGACTTGTCGAAGAAGATCACGGTCGACGTGAAGGGCGAGATTCTCGAACTGAAAAACACCATCAACGTGATGGTGGACCAACTGTCCTCCTTCGCGTCCGAGGTGACGCGGGTGGCGCGGGAAGTGGGTACCGAGGGCAAGCTGGGCGGCCAGGCGCAGGTGAAAGGCGTAGCCGGCACATGGAAGGACTTGACCGACTCGGTGAACTCGATGGCGGGTAACTTGACGGGCCAGGTGCGTAACATCGCCGACGTGACCACCGCCGTGGCGAACGGCGACTTGTCCAAGAAGATCACGGTCGACGTGAAGGGCGAGATTCTCGAACTGAAAAACACCATCAACGTGATGGTGGACCAATTGAACTCCTTCGCATCCGAGGTGACGCGGGTGGCGCGCGAGGTGGGTACCGAAGGTAAGCTGGGCGGACAGGCCAACGTGCCCGGCGTGGCCGGCACATGGAAGGACTTGACCGACGGCGTGAACTCGATGGCGGGTAACCTGACCGGCCAGGTGCGCAACATCGCCGACGTGACCACCGCCGTGGCCAACGGCGACCTGTCGAAGAAGATCACGGTGGACGTCAAGGGTGAGATTCTCGAACTGAAAAACACCATCAACGTGATGGTGGACCAATTGTCCTCCTTCGCATCCGAGGTGACGCGGGTGGCGCGCGAAGTGGGTACCGAGGGTAAGCTGGGCGGACAGGCATATGTGCCGGGCGTCGGCGGCACATGGAAGGACTTGACCGATAACGTGAACTTCATGGCGTCCAACTTGACGGGCCAGGTGCGTAACATCGCGGCGGTGACCACCGCCGTGGCGCGCGGCGACTTGTCGAAGAAGATCACCGTAGACGTGAAGGGCGAGATTCTTGAACTGAAAGACACCATCAACGTGATGGTGGACCAATTGTCCTCCTTCGCATCCGAGGTGACGCGGGTGGCGCGCGAGGTGGGTACCGAGGGTAAGCTAGGCGGCCAGGCCAACGTGTCCGGCGTGGCCGGTACGTGGAAGGACTTGACCGAGAACGTCAACCAGCTTGCGGCCAACCTGACCAACCAGGTGCGGGCGATCGCCGAGGTGGCGACCGCCGTGACACGGGGCGACTTGTCCCGCTCCATTCAGGTGGAGGCGCGCGGCGAGGTGTCCTACCTGAAGGACAACATCAACGAGATGATCCGCAACCTGAAGGACACCACGCTGAAGAACGCGCAGCAGGATTGGCTGAAGACCAACCTGGCGCGCTTCACCCGGCTGCTGCAGGGCCAGCGCGACTTGCAGGCCGTGACCAAACTGATTCTGTCCGAGCTGGCGCCGCTGGTGTCGGCGCACCACGGCGTGTTCTACATGATGGATTCGCAGGAATCGGACGCCCGCCTGCGCATGATCGCCAGCTACGGCTACCGATCCAGCCGCAAGCTGCCGACCTCCTTCCTGCCGGGCGAAGGCCTGGTGGGCCAGTGCGCGGTGGAGAAGGTGCGCATCTGGCTGACCGACGTGCCGCGCGATTACATCGTCGTTTCGTCCGGCCTGGGCGCGGCGCCGCCGACCAACATCGTCGTGCTGCCGATTCTGTTCGAGCAGCAGGTCAAGGCGGTGATCGAGATCGCCTCGCTGGACCGCTTCACCGAAACCCACCTGTCCTTCCTCGACCAGCTGATGGAATCGATCGGCGTGGTGCTGAATACCATTGAGGCGAACAGCCGTACCGAATCGCTGCTGACGCAGTCGCAATCGCTGGCGCAGGAACTGCAACAGACCAACCAGGAGCTGGCCGAAAAAGCCCGCCTGCTGTCCGAGCAGAACATCGAGGTGGAACGCAAGAACCGGGAGGTGGAGCAGGCCAAACTGGCGCTGGAAGAGAAAGCCACCCAGCTGGCGTTGTCCTCCAAGTACAAGTCCGAGTTCCTGGCGAATATGTCGCACGAGCTGCGCACCCCTCTGAACTCGCTGCTGATCCTGGCGCAGCAGCTGGGCGACAACCCGGACGGCAACCTCTCCGGCAAGCAGGTGGAATTCGCCAAGACCATCCACGGCTCAGGCTCCGACTTGCTTACGCTGATTAACGACATCCTGGATCTGTCGAAGATCGAATCCGGTACCGTGACGCTGGACGTCTCCGAGTACCGCTTCCAGAACCTGCGCAACTACGTCGACCGCACCTTCCGCCACATGGCCGAGGCCAAGCACCTGGGCTTCTCGGTGGAGCTGAAGGACAACCTGCCGACCGCGATGATGACCGACACCACGCGCCTGCAGCAGGTGCTGAAAAACCTGCTGTCGAACGCGTTCAAGTTCACCACGCACGGCCAGGTCTCGCTCAGTATCAGCCTGGTGAACAGCGGCTTCTCCAGCGACCACCCCAACCTGCTGCATGCGGACGCGGTGCTGTCGTTTGCCGTTTGCGACACCGGCGTCGGCATCGCCGCCGACAAGCTGCAACTGATCTTCGAAGCGTTCCAGCAGGCCGACGGCTCCACCGCCCGCAAATACGGCGGCACGGGCCTGGGCCTGTCGATCTCGCGCGAGCTGGCGCGCCTGCTGGGCGGCGAGATCCGCGTCGAATCGGCGGTGGGCAACGGCTCCACCTTCACGCTGTTCCTTCCGTATAACCGGGCCGGTTTCGTCAACTACGACATGGGCCGCCAGCCGCAGGTGCGCCTGCCGACGCCGGCCCCGCAGGTGGTGTACACGGCGCCGCACTACAGCGAACTGTCGCAGCCGGAGCACGACAGCCTGAGCGCCATCACCGACATCGACGCCGACATGGAGCAATACGGCAGCAGCGACGACCGCGGCCTGGTGGCGCCGGGCGATCCGTCGGTGCTGATCATCGAGGACGACGAGCGCTTCTCCAAGATCGTGCTGGACTTCGCGCGCGAGAAGAACTTCAAGGGCATCGTTACGCTGCAAGGCGATTCGGCCTTGAGCCTGGCGCGCGACTACCTGCCGTCCGCCATCCTGCTCGACCTCGACCTGCCGGACATCGACGGCTTCACGGTGCTGGATCGCCTGAAGCGCGACCCGAGCACCCGTCACATTCCGGTGCATGTGATGTCCAGCCTGCGCGAGCGCGAGCGCGCGCTGCGCCTGGGCGCGATCTCCTACCTGAACAAGCCGGTCAGCAAGGCCGCGTTGCAGGAGGAGTTCACGCGCATCCAGAAATTCCTGCTGGGCGGTAAGCGCAGCCTGCTGGTGGTGGACGACGAGCAGATGCAGCGCGACGCCATCGTCGCCCTGATCGGCGACGCCGACCTGCACATCGTCGCCGTCGACACCGGCCAGGCGGCGCTGGACGCGCTGCGCGAAGCGCGCTTCGACTGCATGGTGCTGGACCTGACGCTGCCCGACATCAGCGGCTTCGACCTGCTCGACATCATCGGCAAGGACGAATCGCTGCGCGACCTGCCGATCGTGATCAATACCGCCAAGGAGTTGAACCGCAAGGAAGTGGCAAAGCTGAAGCGCTACGCCAAGACCATCGTCATCAAGGATGCCCGCTCGCCGGAGCGCCTGCTGGATGAAACCGCGCTGTTCCTGCACCGCTCGCAGGCCAGCCTGCCGGAAGCGCAGCGCCGCATGCTGGAAGAGATCCACGCTGCCGACGGCGGCCTGGCCGGCCGCAAGGTGCTGATCGTCGACGATGACTTGCGCAACATCTTCGCGCTGTCGTCGCTGCTGGAGCGCCAGCAGATGCAGGTGTCGTTCGCCGAAAATGGCCGCGACGGCATCGAGGTGCTGGAAAAAGATCCGACCATCGAGATCGTCCTGATGGACATCATGATGCCGGAGATGGACGGCTACGACACCATGCGCGCCATCCGCCGCATCCCCAAATTCAAATCGCTGCCGATCATCACGCTGACGGCGAAGGCGATGAAGGGCGACCGCGATAAATGTATCGCCGCCGGCGCGTCGGATTACATCACCAAGCCGGTCGACGTGGCGCAACTGCTGTCGCTGATGCGGGTGTGGCTGCACTGATGGCGGTGATGAACTCGTTATTGGCTACGTTGCGGGCAGCGTTGCGGCCCGCCGACTCGGGCGGTACGGCCAGCACGGCCAGTAGCACCGGCACCAACGGCACCATCGGCACAACTGGCCCGATAGCGCCGCCCGAGCCGGTCGCCGGCCGTGCGGATGGTCCGCGCCGGCACTCGCCGTCCACGGTCGAGGAGCTGGAGCTGGAGCTGCTGTTGGAGGCCGCGTTCCAGGTCTACGGCTACGACTATCGCGGCTACCAGCGCGACGTCGTCACGCGCCGCGTGCAGGCGGCGATGAAACAGATGTCGCTGGCCACCATCTCGGAATTGCAGGCGCGCGTGCTGCACGATCCGCATGCCTGGAACACCCTGCTGCGCGAACTGTCAGTGGAACCGGCGCTGATGTTCGACGATGCCTCGGAAGTATCGCTGCTGCGCATGTCGCTGGGCGTATGCCTGCACGGTGCCGCGCTGCCGCGCGTGTGGCTGGCCGATTGCGCCGGCGCCCAGCAGGCGTGGACGCTGGCCATCCTGCTGGAACAGGAACAACTGGGCGCGCGCACCGAGATCTACGCCACCGTCTCCAGCGACGCGCTGCTGGCGGAAGCGCAGGCGGCAAGCCTGCCGATGGCGCGCCTGGGCGAGCTGCAAGCGAACTACGTGCGCAGCGGCGGCGTGGGCAAGCTGCTCGATTATTTCGAAGTCAGCGGCGACGGGCTGCACGCGGCGCTGCTGCCGCAACTGCGCAGCCGCATCACGTGGGCACAATACAACCTGGTGACGGACGCCTCGTTCAATGAGTTCCAGATGATATTCGGGCGGCGCGCCCTGCCCGACTTCGGCCCGGCGTTGCGCCAACGCGTGCTGCGGCTGTTCGACGACAGCCTGGCACAATCCGGTCTGCTGGTGCTGGACCGCCCGCTGGAGTTGGACGACCCGTTGGCCGTCCATTACAAGCCGGTGTTCCCGCAACAGCCGTGGTACAAGCGGGTGGCCTGACAGGCTTAATACACCACCGAGGCGCTCGGCCGTTCGGCAATGCGGTCGCGCCAGGCCTGCAGATGCTCCATGCCTTCCGCGCCAGGCCGGAACTTCATCAGGCCGCGTCCAAACTCCAGCGCGCAGAACGTCGTAATGTCGGCAATGGTGAAGCGCTGCCCGGCCACGAACGGCTGCTTGGCCAGCACGCCATCCAGCCAACGCGCCGTGTCGCGCATCTTCTCGCCTTGCGACGCGCCGAAGTCGGCAAACTGCGGCTGCTCCAGTATCGCCAGGCCGGGATGCGTATGGCGCACGCAGTTGGCGATGCCCATGAACAGGTGCAGCTCAACGCGGCGGTCGGTCATCTCGATAAAGGCGCGTTCATCGAAGCCGTCACCCATCAGGTTAGGCTCGGGCGCATAACCTTCCAGCCAGGTGCAGATGGCGCGGGTTTCGCACAGGATGCGGCCATCGTCCAGCTCCAGCGCCGGCACCCGGCCGAAGGGATTCTTTTCCAGGTACTCGGCACTGCGGTGCGCGCCGCCGACCAGGTCGATCGACACCTGCTCGATATCGCTCAGGCCTTTCTCAGCCATGAACATGGCAACCCGGCGCGGATTGGGCGTGCGCGGCGACGTATAGAACTTCATATCCAGCTCCTCTTCCGTGGTGGTAGATTGACATTGTAACCAGTTAGCCGTAGATTGCTCGTTGGCCCACGAAGCCAATAACGGTTTATATCGTATGCCTGTCGGCTCACCCAACTGAAGGATTTTGCATGCAACGTAGTCTGATTTCGCTCGCCGTGATGGCGCTGCTCGGTTTTTCCTCCGGCCTCGCTCCTCTGGCCGTGGCCGCCGCTCCGTCCGCCAAGGTCACCAAGGTGACAACCCAGCTTCCCCGCAACGCCGTGCCGACCCACTACGCTGTCTCGCTGACGCCGGACGCCGCCAACAGCAGCTTCAGCGCCAGCGTCACCATCGCGCTCGACATCAAGCAAGCCAGCAATAGCATCACTCTCAACGCCGCCGACCTGAAATTCAGCGCCGCCGCGATCAGCGCCGGTCCCGGCAAACCTGCGCTGGCCGCCAGCAAGATCAACGTCGACAACGACAAGCAGACCGCCACCTTCGAGTTCGCCCAGCCGCTGGCCGTGGGCAGCTACCAGCTCAAGCTGGACTACACCGGCGTGATCGGCACCCAGGCGACCGGCATGTTCTCGCTGGATTACCAGAACGGCGGCGACAAGACGCGCGCCCTGTACACCCAGTTTGAGAACTCCGAAGCGCGCCGCGTGATCCCGTCGTGGGACGAGCCGTTCTACAAAGCCACCTTCGCGCTGGAAGCGACCGTGCCGGCCGGCCAACTGGCCGTATCGAACATGCCGGTGGTCTCCACCAGCAAGCTGGCCGACGGCCGCGACCTGGTGCGCTTCGCCACCTCGCCGAAGATGTCCACCTATCTGCTGTTCTTCGGCCTGGGCGAATTCGAACGCGCGACCGCGGTTGAAGGCGGCACGGAACTGGGCGTCGTCACGCAAAAAGGATCGATAGGCCAGGCCCAGTTCGCGCTCGATTCGTCGGTCGCCGTGCTGAAGGAATACAACGACTACTTCGGCGTGAAGTACCCGCTGCCCAAGCTGGACAACATCGCCGCGCCGGGGCGCAGCCAGTTCTTCAGCGCGATGGAAAACTGGGGCGCGATCTTCACCTTCGAATCGGCGATCCTGCTCGATCCGCGCGTGGCCACGCAGTCGGACAAGGAAACCTCGTTCCTGGTGGCCGCGCACGAAATGGCGCACCAGTGGTTCGGCGATCTGGTGACGATGGCCTGGTGGGACGACCTGTGGTTGAACGAAGGCTTCGCCTCGTGGATGGAATCGCGCACCACCACCCGCCTGCATCCTGAATGGAAATGGGAACTGCGCGCCATCGGCACCCGCGAGCAGGCGATGAACCGTGACGCGCTGGCCACCACCCACCCGGTGGTGCAGCACATCAGCACCGTGGAACAGGCCAGCCAGGCCTTCGACAGCATCACCTATCAAAAAGGCGAGTCGGTCATCCGCATGCTGGAGAACTACGTCGGCGACGACGCCTGGCGCGCCGGCGTGCGCAGCTACATGGCCAAGCATGCTTACGGCAACACGGTGTCCGACGACCTGTGGCGCGAAGTGGAAAAGGCCGCGCACAAGCCGGTGACCGCGATCGCGCACGACTTCACGCTCAAGCCAGGCGTGCCGATGATACGCGTGGCCGATGCCGTCTGCAAAAACGGCCAGACCACCATCGCGCTGACGCAGGGTGAGTTCAGCAAAGACCAGACCGACAAGAAGCCGCTGAGCTGGCGCGTGCCGGTAATCGCCCAGACCGTGGGCGGCGCTCCCGTGCGCGCCATCGTCAACGGCAAGGCCGGCATGACGCTGCCAGGCTGCGGCACGGTGCTCGTCAATGCGGGCCAGAGCGGCTACTACCGCACGCTGTACGCGCCGAAGGCGTTTGCCGCGCTGACCGACAGCTTCGCCACCCTGGCGACCATCGATCAAATGGGCCTGTTGTCGGACAGCTGGTCGCTGGGCATGGCGGGCTTGATGCCGGCCTCCAGCTTCCTGGACCTGGCCAGCAAGGCGCCGGTGGACGCCGCGCCGCAAGTGTGGGACCAGATCGCCGATTCGCTGGTCGCGCTGCACGACAGCTACGAAGGCAAGCCGGAACAGCAGGCGGCGCTGGACCGTTACGCGCGCAAGCGCCTGGCGCCGGTGCTGGCGCGCATAGGCTGGACTAAGGCCGCGGATGAAGCGGCGCCGGTCGCCAATCTGCGCGAGACGCTGATCCATGTGCTGGGCGCAGTCGGCGACGAAGGCGTGGTGGCGGAAGCGCGCCGCCGTTATGCCGCCTCGGCTACCGACAAGGATGCGATGCCGGCCGCGCTGCGCCGCCCTATCCTGGGCGTGATCGCCACCAACGCCGATGCCGCGACCTGGGATCAGCTGCACGCCGCCGCAAGGGAAGAGAAATCGTCCATGATCAAGAGCGAGCTGTATGACCTGCTGGGCACCGCCAAGGACAAGGCTTTGGCGCAGCGCGCGCTGGAACTGGCGCTGACCGACGAAGGCGGCGCCACCGAAGGCGCGTCGATCCTGAACCACGTGGCCGGTCATCATCCGGACATGGCTTACGATTTCGCCATCAGCCACTACGCACAGCTGGAGAAGAAGGTCGATGGCAGCTCGCGCAGCCGCTACTTCCCGGGCCTGGGCGGACGTTCGGCCGACCTGACGATGATAGACAAGCTGCGCGCCTACGCCAAGCAGTACCTGCCGGCCGAAGCACAGGGCGACACCAAGACCGCCATCGCCTCGATCCAGTACCGCGTGAAGCTGCGCACCACCCGCCTGCCGGAAATCAACAGCTGGCTCGCGAAGCACGGCTAACAGGCAAAAAAAAACCAGCGTCATCGTGAGATGATGCTGGTTACGAAAACGCTCGAAAGCGTGGGGATGTCTGTTTGCCCGGCGGCGATGGTGCCGCCTGGGCGGAATTTGTGCCGGGCTTGATGGAGTCCGGCAGCCGGGCGCGGGGCTTTAACCTCGCGCTACAGGTGTTACTTTGCCAGCTATCGGCCGGCATAGGCTTAGGGATTGATTAAGGTGGGAATCGGGGCGGGAATGAAGCCGAATCGAGGTGATGGTGCCGGTGTTTCAGGCCACCGGCCAGCCTGCTGAGTCATGCTTTGTGAATTCCCGCACCGGCTTGGGCACGAGACCAACTAGAGCACGCTGGGACCAGCGAGACGCATCATAATCGGGCAATATGACGGCCAAATGACCACGGTGCGGAATGACAAAATTATATAATTATCTAAAAATCAGCATGCTGTGCGTGAGCATGGCGGCGTGCACGCAACTGCCAGGCAACCCGCCGCCGGCCGTGCCTGCGCCTGCGGCGCCCGTCGTGTATCCGCCGCCAGCCGCCGCTGCGCTGACCATCGACAGCGCGCAATCGCTGATCGCCGTCACGGTGCGGCGCGGTGGCCTGCTGGCGCGGCTGGGACACGATCACCTGGTCGCCAGCCGCCACATCACCGGCAGCGTATCGCCAAAGCAGAACCGCGCCGATTTCCAGTTCCGCCTCGACCAGCTGACGGTCGACGAAGCCGAGCTGCGCATCGCCGCAGGCCTGGAAAAGCAGCCCTCCGCCGACGCCATCGACGGCACGCGCAACAATATGCTGACCAGGGTGCTGGATGCGGAACGCTATCCGCTGGTCACGGTGCATGCCGAGCGCGGCGCCGCCGGCCAGCAGCTGCAAGTGGCAATCACGCTGCACGGCGTCACGCGCAACATGGCGATCCCGGCGGAAATCCGCGAAGCCAACGGCGTCATGACCGTCACCGGCAGCGTCAACCTGAAACAAACTGATTTCGGCATCACGCCGTTTTCGGTGATGGCCGGTGCGTTGGCCGTGCAAGATCAGCTGGAACTGCGCTTCACGCTGGTGGCCAAATAGGAACAATACAGTCAAATAGACAATTCCAGCAGGACTTATTGTGCTATTCTTTTCGATGAAATATCGACAACAGAATGAACCTCCCTGCGGCCCTCACTTATGACTGGAACGAGTATGAAAGTCTTTAACAAGGCAGTTATATTTTCCGCATTGCTTGCCTGCTCCGGACTGATGGCGCACTCTGCTATTGGCGCGACCGTTATCGGTTCGCCATACAGCCAGCAGATCAACGATGCTTTGGGCGGTTTCACTATAAGTTTTGGCAATAATTTCATCAACACCGACACGCATGGCACCTTCGATGACATCATTGGATTCGGCGTCGGTTCCTCTTTCGAAACGGGTGGCTCGGTTTCATCGGATTTCACCTCGACTCAATCGCTGACGCTGGCAACGGTAAAACTGGTGAACTACACGCTCGATATCAACAACAATGTCGTGATTTTGTCGTCCCTCAACGCTTCGCAACTGTTGCCGAACTACTTCAGGTTCCACGCGAACAACCTGAGCCAGGGACAGTACTATCTGGAAATCACCGGCAGCGTCGACGGTAGCAGCGGCGGCGCCTATGGTGGCAGCCTGAACGTGACACCACTGGAAGCCGTGCCTGAGCCGGCAACCTACGGCATGTTGCTGGGCGGATTAGGTTTGCTAGGCTACGCAGCCCGCCGCAAGAAAACGAGCTGATCCCGGCGCGGCCGCTGTGCCGCAGCCACGAAGAGCGCATGTGCCGGCAACGGCCATGCGTTTTTTTATCTGAAACAAAGCGGTTTCGGCCCCAGCCTAACTACTGAGCGAATTCAACGATAACTGCTGAAATTGATGCGATGCTAAATCTGGTCACTTCGGCCGGATCGGAGATCGCTCATGTCAAAACACGCACACGCGCTTGCTCAAACGCATGCGCACAAACATCGGACCAATCCGCAGCCAGCTCATGTCGCCCATTTTTTCAGTCTGCACACAAGATTCACCGAGGCTACCTTCGGGCGTGGATACACAACTTATCCGGATCATTAGGCCACATCATAAAACCATTTCAATGCTTGCCTGTCCTGCTGTTTCTTACATCGACGTTGGCGTTCTCCAGCCGGACACAGACTTCTAGTGCTCGCCAAAACCGCCACGACGCTTCTATTGAATGTTTTCATTCTTCAAAGCACCATTCGCCACCCAAGACTTTACGACCACTTTAACAGTCTCAACTATCGTATCCCAGTCATTTGCATCCAATCCGTGAGCAGCAATTCCATCCAAGGCCGCCTCTGCAAGGCGACGCGTATAACCTGATTCCGTATGGAAGCTTTTGCGGATTAGGGATTCAGCCTTACCTAGAGTCTCATTGGTGTAAAATTTACTCATCTATTTCCTCCATCGGCAGCTTGTGGCTGTGGATTCAATCGGTCAACGCAACGCATCGGTCAAATCGTTGACTGCGCCAAAATGCACATTAATTACGAATGTATCCTTTGGATTTCTATAGCCTTACCCACTGCACAATCTAAGTTCATCAATTTTGAGTTTGCTTTGGCGTTCAAGCCATGGAAAAATATGAACGTCAAAATCTATAGAAAGGTTTGATGTCAATGCATATAAATCTTCAGGTCTGCGCAATGATATGACTGCACCACTTATGAAAGTTGGCTCATCAACCATCTTAAGTCCCGGAACGACATATGCGCGAACGTAGGCGCGTCCATCACGCCAGGTATCAGTACTTACATAGCCTGGCGGTTTTTCCGGACAAGGAAACGAGACAAATGCGCACACGCCAATTAGCTGATTTTTTTCAAATGAAGCTTTAAAACGAGTAAGTTCAACTCCAAGTTGAATTTCGTCAATTTGACTCCAAAAAATTCTCTTCCCCTTCTTCTTCCAATTTGCAAAAGGAGTGTGTTTTTTTACCGCAATAGCGAATTCTTTCTCAATTTCATCAAGATCCAATGACATGCGTACTCCCGGGATGTGAGCATAAGCGAATGACGGGTTGTGGGCGGTAGCAGCAGTCAACTTATTGAAGTCAGGCTTCCAAAAGCTTCCCATTGACCAAGATGCGCAATCGTTCGCCCGCAAAGCCAGCTCGGTGGCTTCCGTAAATAGCCTTGCCGATAGCCTCGTAATGAATGGAATCGTCTGCCTCGATGGAAATGACCGCATCCGGATTTTCGGAATTCTTTTTTTCAAGCGCTTCCGCAACCTCATTTGTCGAACGCAGCTTCACGCCATTTAAATCCACGCAAACATTATCGGAAATTCTCAAAACAATTATCTCATTCAAAATCGTTGCTCCAAACGTTTCAATGTTTCGGTTTTTTTCTTAGGCCGTTCAACGGCTAATCTTGGCCAAACGCAGACTGGCAATTGTACCCAGTGATGCTGCTAATTCTGCGGATTCGGGGTATCGATCCGACAGTTGACTATGCGTTTAAGCTTCTTTGAGTGTCTCTGGCTTTGCAGCCAACACAAAAGGAATCGCAATTGGGCCTAGCACAGTCACTAAAGCAGCCCTGATCCCAGTCGTTTTTACAGACCGGTACTTGGCAATGACCAAGCAAGCCACGGCCGAAAGTGCCCAAATCAAAGCGGGGATGTATGTAGACATAGCGACCTCCAGATAGTTGTCCGGACGATAATGACATGGAAAAGTTGCAGCTGCAATCCCAGCCTCAGAATGCGACGGACAAAAAAAAGCCCGCAGCACAAAGAGGCGCGGGCCAAAAGTTTTCAAATCGGGAGAGACTTGAAAGAGCAAAGCCAGTATTGCAGCGCAACATTACGCCATGATGACATCGGCGCCGCGAACAGACTTTATTTGCTCTTCTAGCGAGAAATAATCAATTTCAGTCCCAGGCCGACGAAAATCGCACCGGCCACGCGGTCCATCCACATGCCCGCGCCCGGATGGCGGTTGATCCATGCCCCCACCGCGCCGGAAAAATATCCCAGCAAACCAAACAACACCACGCCCTGCGCCGTGAACAGCAAGCCCAGCTGAGCGGTCTGCCAGCTGACATCGCCCCGCTCGGCCACCACGAACTGCGGCAGGAAGGACAGGAAAAATAGCACCACCTTCGGATTGACGGCATTGGCGAACAAACCCTTGCCAAACAGCTTGCCCAAGCTCTCGTCCGGCGAGCCGCTGCCCTCGACACGCGCCCCGCCGCGACTACGCAGCGCGCCGATACCCAGCCAGATCAAATACCCGCCACCCAGCAGCTTGAGCGCGCCAAACGCCATCGGCGACGCCTTGATCAAAGCGCTCACGCCCAAGGTCGCCAGCAACGTGTGACTCAGGCAACCGAGCGCGCAGCCCAGGCCGAACACCATGCCTTGGCGCCGTCCGCGCGACATGCCGACGCTGAGCACCATCAAATTATCCGGGCCCGGCGAAATCGTGATCAGCAAAGCGGCGCTGAGAAAGCCGATGAATTGTTCTGGAGATATAAGCACGATCTCATTCCTAGGCGCAAAAGCGCCATCTTACCTGCCTCGGCTGACCATCGCCAAGCATCAGTCCGTGCCATGGGTCAATTTTTGAATAAAACAATAAGTTCTCGTTTAAAATGGAAAAAACCCAACTTATCGAGACCCGCGGCCTTCGGAACACTAATGAGTACAGCTTGCAAGATGTCTGACGGTCTAACACGTGGCGTGTTGCTCGTGCTGCTGGCGATGCTGGCATGGTGGCAACTCGCGTTGACCCCGACCGCGGCCACTGCGGCCACTGCGGCGGAGCGTCTGCCGGCTGCGATCAGCGTCAATACCGCAAGTATCGATTTGATGGCAACAGGCAAGCTATACCTGGACGAAGGTCAGCCCTTCCCGGTCGACGCCGCCGGCCTGCCCAAGCTGCTGGCCGGGCTCAATCCCGCCACCAAGGTCAACCTGCTGGGCGGCGGCTACTGGCTCTATGCCGAGCTGCGCAACGACAGCCACCAGCCGGCCTGGGTCATCGATCCCAACGACACGCTGATCGACATGGTCGACATCCAGGTGTTCGGCCCCGACGGCAGCGCGCGCCAGATGCTGACCGGCTACCGCCAGCCGCATTCCTACCTGCTGCACTACGGCAAAGACGTCGACCTGCAACCCGGCCAGCGCTACCAGGTGCTGATACGCTTCGCCAGCCCCTACTATGCCCGCACGCCGGTGATGTCGGTGCTGCCGCGCACCGCCTACCAGCAGCTGGTGGCGCGCGAGAACGTGCTCATCATCGGCTCCATCGGCGCGCTGCTGGCGCTGACGGTGTTCAACTTCTTCATCTACTCGATCACCCGCGACAACTCCTCGCTGTACTACTCGCTGTACGTGCTGTGCTATGCCATCGCCTGGGGCATGACCTTCCACATGACGGCCGACCTGTTCGGCTGGCACAACCTGCAATGGCACTACGTGCCCTTCTTCCTGCTGCCGGTGCTGAGCACCATGTTCTACACCAACTTCCTGCGGCTGAAAGAGCATTCGCCGCTGCTGCACCGGCTCAGCCGCATCAACATCGTGCTGCCGCTGGTGACGCTGCCCAGCTGCTTCTTCTACCTCAGCTATGCGCACACCATCGCCACCGTTGTCATCACGATCTGGATGACGATGGCGCTCACCAGCGGCATCGTGGTGTGGCGGCGCGGCTATTATCCGGCGCGTTTCTTCGTGCTCGGCTTCGTCGCGCTGATGGTGCCGGGGCTGTTCATCCTGCCGGCCAACCTCGGCCTGATTCCGGCCATGATCACCAACGCCCAGCTGTTCACGCTACTGGGCGGCACCTTGGACGGCGTGTTGCTGGCGTTCGCGCTGGCCGACCAGATCCGTCTGCTGCGCAACACGCTGGAGCAGCGCGTGCAGGAGCGCACCGCGCAGCTGACCGAAGCCAAGGAACACGCGGAAGTGGTGAGCCGCCACCGCATCGACTTCCTGTCGGCGATGAGCCACGACATCCGCACGCCGCTGGCCGGCGTGATCGGCATGATCAAGTTCGCCATGCGCGACCAGTCGGTGCGCGGCCGCACCGAGGAATACCTGCGCATCGGTTTGCAGAACAGTGAATCGCTGCTGGCCATCCTCAACGACATTCTCGATTTCTCCAAGATCGACGCCGGCCGCCTGTCGATCGAAACGGTGGACTTCGACCTGGTCGCGCTGGTCGACGACGCCATCGGCATCCTGCAAGGCCAGGCCGACGCCAAGAGCCTGCTGCTGCGCTGCGACCTGGCGCTGGACCTGCCGCGCTACGTGCGCGGCGATCCGACCCGCTTGCGCCAGATCCTGCTCAACCTGCTGGGCAACGCCATCAAGTTCACCGACCGCGGCGAAGTGCGGTTGGACGCCTCGGCCGTGCTGACCGTCGACGGCCGCACCAGCGTCAGCTTCGACATCGCCGACACCGGCCCCGGCATCCCGGCTGAGACGCTGCCACGCCTGTTCCAGAAGTTCGAGCAGGCCGACCATTCGACCACGCGCCGCTACGGCGGCACCGGCCTTGGCCTGGCGATCTGCAAGGAGCTGGTCGAACTGATGGGCGGTTCGATCGCCGCCGAAAGCCGGGTCGGCGTCGGCTCTACGTTCAGCTTCACGCTGCCGCTGGCGCTGGGCGCGGCGCCGGCCGTCGATCCTTCCAGCCTGCCGCGCAAGGAGCACCACGCCTATCGCCTGCGCGTGCTGTGCGCAGAAGACGTGCGCACCAACCAGATCATCGTCAGCACGCTGCTGGAAAACATGGGCCACGACATCCGCGTGGTGGAAAACGGCTTGCAGGCGCTGCACGCGCTCAGCACCGCCGCCTACGACCTGGTGCTGATGGACGGCCGCATGCCGATGATGGACGGCGAACAGGCCGCGCGCCTGATCCGCAGCGGCGGCAGCGAGGACTACCGGGTGCTCGATCCCGGCATACCGATCATCGCGCTGACCGCCAACGCCAGCGACCATGACCGCGCGCGCTACCTGGCGGTGGGCATGGACGGTTTCCTCAGCAAGCCGATCGACGAGCGCCTGCTGTACGACCAAATCGAGAAGACCATCGCCCAGCACCTGAGCCGCGGCCGGCCGCTGCGGCCCACCGATGCCGCGCGCCTGGCCGCCAACCGCGTGCAGTCGCTGGACGAGCAGTTCGGCGTGGAGCCGGCGATCGAGAAGCGCATCGATCCGGCCACGGTGCAGATCATGCCGCTGGCCGGTCTGTCGCACTCGCACATGCAGCGCATCACCCAGGCCTTCCTCGACGAAGCGCCGCGCCGGCTGGAGAACGCGCGCGCCGCCGTGACGGCCGCCAACGCCCACGCGGCGGCGGCGGCGATCCACGCGCTCAAGGGCAGCGCCGGCTATCTGAGTTCGACCCACCTGCACACGCTGTGCCACGAGATGGAGGCAGCGGCCGCCGCCGGCGACCTGGACGAAGTCACCCGCCGCCTGCCGGGCGTGGCCGCCGCGCTGGACCAGGCCTGCAACGACCTGCGTCGCGCCGCCAGCAACGACGTGACCATGTCGCAGCAGGAATCGACCACCTGATCTGCGCGCGCAAGCAGCGGTGACACTGCTACACTGGCGGCATCCAACCAAGGAGACGCCGCATGTCCAACCGCACGCTCAACCTCACCGACCCACTGTACGATTATGTGCTGGCGCATTCGCTGCGTGAGCATCCGGCGCAAACCGCCCTGCGCGACGCCACCCGCGGCCACGAACGCGCCACCATGCAGATCGCGCCCGAGCAGGGGCAGTTCATGGCGATGCTGGTCAAGCTGACCGGCGCCCGCAACACCATCGAGATCGGCGTGTTCACCGGCTACAGCGCGCTGTCGGTGGCGCTGGCGCTGCCGGCCGACGGCCGCATCCTGGCTTGCGACATCAGCGACGAATACACCCGCATCGGCAAGCCGTTCTGGGCGCAGGCCGGCATCGCCGATAAAATCGATTTGCAGCTGGGCCCCGCGCTGGCCACGCTGGATGCGCGCCTGGCGGCCGGCGAGGCAGGCCGCTACGACTTCGCCTTTATCGACGCGGACAAGGTCAATTACGACGGGTATTATGAGCGCTGTTTGCAGCTGGTGCGGCCCGGCGGCCTGATCGTCATCGACAACACGCTGTGGAGCGGCCGCGTCACCGAACGCGCCGACAGCGACGACACCGCCGCGCTGCAAGCGCTGAACATCAAGCTGCACCACGACGAACGCATCGACCTGTCGCTGCTGCCGCTCGGCGACGGCCTGACGCTGGCCCGCCGCCGCTGACAGCCGCAACCAAGCGCTGCGTCAGAAGTCGGTCTCGCCCTCGATCACGGCCGGATGGCCGCTCATCGCGCGCGAGGTCTGCATGCCGGCCATCACCGCCGCTTCCACGCAGCCGGCGTTCAAGCCGGTCTTGATCCAGTCGCCCGTCAGGAACAGATTGGAGAAGCCAGATTGGTCGGTCTGCAGGCGATACTTGGTGCTGTTCACCACCGACATCACGTAGCGCTCGGACGGATCGACGTTGGCGCGCCAGTACTGGCTGTCGAAGCGCGCCACGCCGGTCGCCTCGCTGCCGTCCACCAGCCATTGCCAAGGGAAGGCGCCGGCCGGACCGGCCGCCGACCATAGCGAGGAGATCTTTTTGCTCAACTGCCCGACCGCGCCCTCCTTCGCCAGCGCCGCCATGCGCGCCGGGAAGCCGCTGTCGCTCGCCGGCGGATAGCTCGCCACCGGCAACGCGCTGCAGAAGTAGGAGACGTTGCGCGGGTCCAGCGGCGCCGGCCAAGCCTCGCGGCATAGCAGCTGGTCCATCGGCGCCCAGGTGTCGTAAGGTTCGCCGAAGCCGCTCAGCACCGGCTGCTGGCCGTCGGGCTGATAGTCCCAGCCCATCTGCTTCAGGTCCTTGTCCAGCCAGACCTGATAGGCCTGCGTGGCCACCGTCTGCACCTGCTCGTAGGTGGTGTTCAGCGCCGGGCTTTGCGCCAGCAGCTGCGGGCACAAAGGCTTGAGCGAACCGACCGAGATGCCGAACACCACCTGGTCGAAATCGACGCCGCGCTTGAGCGTCAGCACCGGCAGCTCCTTGTCGAACTGCTGGTGGTACAGCCTGGGCCAGTCGCTCCAGTAGGATTCCAGGTTGACGTCGTGCGCCTGGAGCAGCGCGGCTTGGGCCGGATCGATCTGGCCGTAGTTCGGGGTGCTGGGCCAGCAGGCCAGGTCCTTCACGTCCACCAGCGGATCATAGTCCTCGCCCTTCAGCGCCACCTGCTGCGTCATGCGGATGCTGCCGATCTGGCGGCCGTCCGGCACCAGCTCCTCGACCTTGTGGAAGAACTTGAACTTGACGCCGCGCGCCAGCAAGGCCTGGTACAGCGGCGTGAACACCGTGTCGCCCATGCCCGCCTGCATCTTGAACATGATGCCGCCCTTGTAGGCCAGGCCGATGCGCGCCATCGCCCGCAGCAGCGTGCCAGCCTCGATATTCGGTTTGCCGAAATCGCCGCCCTCGTAGGCGAACACCAGGTCGTAGAAACCGCGCACCGGCGCCGAATCGACACACAGTTCTTCGTCGCCGCCGTGGTTGCGCAGCCAGGTGCGGAAATCGACGTCGTTGATGACGTCGAAGCCGTTGCGGATCACGCCGTCCTCGAACACGCCCTTCATCACCGTCACGCCCAGGTCCAGGCAGATGAACAGGCGGCGGATGTCGTCGCTGGCGTCGCCGTCGGCGCGGTCGATCAGGCTGCGGTAGCGCGAGTGCAGCCGCTGGCGCACGCCCACCAGCGCGCCGGCCAGCGCCCGGTGCTCGCCCGCCGTGTGCTGCGCGGCGTCGGCCGACAGGTTGACCGCCATGCCGTACAAGGCGCCGCCCATCAGCGACATATCCTCCAGCAGTTCGTGCGCCGACGACGCCACGCCTTCGGCCAGGTGGTACAGCCAGTCCGGAAGTATGCCGGTGTGGTGCTCGTGCGGCGGCAGTTCCAGTTCGCGGGTCAGCTGGTCCAGGCTCTTGATCCATTTGTCGATCCAGCCCATCATCGCCACCGCCAGCTGCCACAGCGTGATCTGCTCATTGCCCTCGCCCGGTTCGCCCGGCAACGTCGGGAACACGATGGACCAGTTGTGCCACTGGTCGCCGACCTGCTCCGACAGCGCCACGTAATCGTGCTGCTTGAAGGCGTCGCGCCAGGTCGCCAGCGGCGCGCCGGCCGGGCGATCGAGACTGGTGTAGGCGGCCTTGATCATCTTGAACGCGTTGGAATAGAAGCCGAACCAGATGTGCAGGCCGTGTTCTTCGATGCGCTGGCCGTACTGCGCATTGCGTCCGCTGGCGCCCTTGCCGCCCAAGCGCCAGCCTTGCTGGTAGACGGTGATGTCGTAGTTGTTCTGCCAGCCCGGCAGGTCGCTCAGGTAGTAGGCCGCCGTCATCGAACCGACGCCGCCGCCGAGAATGGCGATCTTCTGCGGCGCGATCGAGGAATTGTCGATCAGCTCCTCGCCCGGCTGCGCGGTGAAATCGAAATTGAGGTTGTACGGCAGGATGGCGGTCTGCGCGCCCAGTTGCAGGCCCAGTGTCTCGTGCAGCGGGAAGCTGTCGAAGGCATGCAGCACACACTCGTATTCATAGCCCAGCAGTTTGCCGCCATGGATCTTGTCGATGGTGGCCGGCGCCGCCAGGATGGCCTGGTACACGGCTTTCAGACCGGCGCTGTCCGGGAACTGCTTGAGGAAGATCTGATCGATGCGCGGATTGCGCAGCAGCGAGATGATGTCGTCCCAACCCGCCACGTCCAGGTTGAAGAAGTCGGGGATGGACAGGAACAGCTCTATCGCCTGCTCAATCAGATCGAGCACGCTGGTGATGGGTTTTTCAATGCCGGTCTTGCGGGTCGCGTTCACTTCCAGCAGCGGGTGCATGGCGATTTTGGTTTCCGGCGCAAACGACTGGAAGCCTTTGGCCGCGACCGAGCAGCGCAGCGGCTCGGTGCCGGCCAAAGGGATTTCGTACTCGCACAGATACTTGGGATAGCCGAACAGTTCGCGGCCGTTAATCAGCGCCATCGCGTCGTCGACGAAGATGTGCGCGGGGTAGTAGTAGATGTGGGCCAGCTTGCCCTCGTTGTCCATGGCGCCGACCATGATCCAGGTGACGATGTCGATCTCGGTGATCCAGCCCTTGGCATGGTCGACCGGGGCGGCCGAATCGGCGTGGTTGACGCGCGTGAACGTCAGCAGCACGTACGGCGAAATGGCGTTGAAGCGCATGCGCTGACCGGCCACCTGGTTCAGCGTCTCGTCCAGCGTGGCCTGGAGCCTGGCCAGGTCGCCCTTGACGAAGAAGCCGTACATCTCGGAGTTTTTCAATTGCAGCGGCGAGTGCATCATCACCGATCCGCCCTGGTAGATATATGAAGGTCTGGTCGCCATGGCTCATTCATCGAGGGTTGAACAGTCATCCAGTGTATTTCAAATTCAACGTAGGTTGCCGAAAAATAATTCGCCATCATGGGTGTACGATGTAGCCTGAGCCACAAATAAGGAACACCGCATGGGTCGCGATCATCATGAAACCCGCGCCTGGGTCCGCATGCCGTCGGAGCGCCGGCTGGATCTGCTCGACCCCACGCCGTTCGATTGGGAAGATAGCGACCTGGCGCTGGGTTTGGCGCGCACCTATCGCTGGGGTGGACATTCGGCGTGGCCGCTGCCGCTGTCGGTGGCGCAGCATTCGCTGACGGTGATGCATTTGCGCGCGGCAGCCTGCACAGCGGTCGGGCTGGCGTTGCCGCCGCTGGCCGCGCTGCGCGAGCTGCTGCACGATGCGGAGGAAGGCTTGCTGGGATTCGATTGCGTCTCGCCGCTGAAGCCCTTCCTGGGCGAAGGCTTCAAGGCGCTGACGGTGCGGCTGGAACGCGCGGTGTTCTTGCGCTACGGCTTGCAACACTGGACGCCGAAGGAGCACGCCGCCCACAAGCTGGCCGACCGGCTGGCGGCGGCCAGCGAAGCGGTGCATGTGGTGGGATGGTCGGCCAAGGAAGTGCTGCACACGCTGAAGATCACCGTGCCGCCGTTGAACGACGATCCGCTGCAAGCGATCTACGGCGGCACCGCGTGGGAGCCATGGCCGCCCGCCATCGCCAGCGAGCGCTTCCTGGCCGAGCTTGATCGCTTGAAGGCCCTCAGCGCCTAGGACTTACGGGCGATGCCGCGCACTCGGTAACGGCGCTATACTGCTGCGTAACTTTACGTGGAGATTTCATGACGACGCCCGAAAACGAACTGGCCAACAACGCCAAGCTGACTGCGCTGGCGCGCGCCCTGCGCGACCTGCACAAGCAGCTGATTCATGTGGAGACGCAGTATTTTGGCGCGGTCGGCAGCCCGCTGGAGCTTTTGCAGCTGGTGACCAATCATCCGCATTTCGCCTGGCTGCAAAAACTGTCGGGACTGATGGCGCAAATGGACGAGCGGCTCGATGAGCCGGAGCCGGTCACCATCGCTGAAGCCGGAGCCTACCGCAAGGCGATCGAAGCGCTGATCGGTCCGTCCGAGAACGGCGACGCCGAGTTCCGTGCCAAGTACAACGCCTTGCTGCACGACGGCACCGAGATCGTCATGGCGCACGGCGCCGTGCGCAAGGTGCTGGCCGGGATTACCGGCTGAACGTATCCAGGCCGACGCGCCGGCCTGGAGTACATCAAAGCCGGCGCCCAGCTTACTTCACGGTGATTTTACCGGTCCCCGCATTGCTCAAGACCGAAGCCTTGACCGCCGTCGCATTCAGCAACGGAGCGGAATAAGGCAGACTCCAGCCGACTGCGCTACTGAAGCTGCAGGCACCGCCCGCAGTCAGCGCGCCGCCGTTCAGCAAAGACCCTGTATCGGTGACCGCGCCGGTCTTACTCGACGAACCCGGATTGGTCATGATGTTGGAACAGCTGCTGGCGCCAGCTATGTCAAAGGCATTGTTCTGCGAAATGATCTTCGCCTTGTACGCCACCCCGATGCTGTACTGATGCGGATAGACCGAATGCGAACGCGATCCTTCAAAGTAGTTGTTGTAGATGTGAACCTTGCCGAAGCGTACGCGCGGCGCGCGCTCCGCCACGTTCAGGAAGTGGTTGTTGTTGAAGGTGACCGTCAAATGGCCGTCGTCGCTGGTCTTGGAGTCCGACGAACCGATCAAATTATTCTTCTCGTGTAATTCGAAGCGGTTGTTGGAGACCGTCACGTAGTCCGAACCATTCTTGACGTCCAGCGCACCATCGTGGCATTCCTTGATCTTGCCATTCTCGATGGGCAACTGGTCATCTGTCTTCGGCGCGTCGGTGAAGACATTGTGATCGATCCACACATTCTTCGACGCCAAGATGGTGACACCGTCATATTCGGAATTCCAGTTGCCGGCGCTGCCGTCGTTCGGATCCCAGACCGGCGCGATATCGCATGGATTGACGATGTTGATGTTGCGGACGATGACGTTTTGCTTGCCGTTGATGACGATGTTGGCGTTGACCAGTTTGGTATTCCCGCCCATGCCGATCAGCGTTGTGTTGCTGCCCAGTTTGATCTGCAAACGCGCGGCCTGGTCGGTGGTGCTGGTGTACGGGCCACCGTTGTCCGCAGACGTTGGGTCGATCGTGCCGTACAGTTTGATGATCTTCGGATTGTCCCCTTGCGCCGAGATGGCAGCCATCAATTGCGATGCCGAGCTGACCTTGTAGATGGCCGTGGCCGGCGCTGCCGCGCCGCCCGTGGTGCCGCCGTTCTGCCCGGCCCAGCCAGTGGTCGGCGCAGCTTCGAATGTGGCGTCGGCTGGAGTCGGTGTCGGCGTTGGCGTTGGCGTTGGCGTTGGCGTTGGTGTCGGTGTCGGTGTCGGTGTCGGCGTTGGTGTCGGCGTTGGCGTTGGTGTCGGCGTTGGCGTAGCCAGCGGACCGACTGCGCACTTCTTGGCAATTCCAGGATTAGGATCACTGCCGAAGGTAGCCGTGGCACACAGGACGTCGCCCGAAAGGGTGGCAATCACCCACTTGTCCTTGATGCCATACGACACCAGCCTGCTGCTCGCACCCGCTTTACAGGTGCCGCCCTCGTCGGCACATTTCGAATACCCGCTGGGCCAATCGGCAGCGGACGCAGCGCCGCCGCACAGCAGCGCTACGGCGCCAAAAATGATAGTTTTTTTCATAGCCACAAGTCAGTCTCCTCAAGATAGATATCTGAATTTATTAACCAGAAACGCACCGCAACCGATGACTTATAAACCAAGTCATCGTACAACGGCGATAGACATCATATGACTTAACGAGGAAAAAGGCCTAAAGAGAGCGAAATAATGTTAAATCGAACAACAAAAATGCATCGAAATTCATAAAAACTTACACAGAGATCATATCACTTGATTCTCAACAAGAAAGACCGTCCTGGACAGCTACGTGCCGCGCATACAATGCCTGAAGAAAAGCCGCTAAGCAGCCGTAATTAAAGCGCTTTTCACAGATATCCACATCAACTGTGGATAAGGTTGTGAATAACCCCCTCTTGACAGCCGAGAACGCCTTTAACGGCGCGGGATTCAACAAAATGCCTAATCCACAGGCAGATTTATTCTCCAGTAAAATCAATGACTTAGATCATGTACAATTCAAGCCTCAAACGTTTTCCTGCTCGCTTGAAAAATATTTTTTTGTGCATAAGTAGGCCGCGAGACACGCTAATGCACGCCTGCCGGGGAATCCTTTGACAAAAGTGCTAGCAAGGAATAGTGTCACTCTGAAGGTCCGCAATTCCCTTCTTCGACTTATCGCGGGATTGATGCATGAACCAGAACGACGACGACACCGATTGGATGATAGAAGACGAAGCGCCGCCGGCCAGCCAGCCGCTGCCAGGCAAACCCGGCGCCGCACCGGCGCCCGCTCCGTGGCGGGTGCTGATCGTGGACGACGATGTCGATGTCCACGTGGTCACCAAATTCTCATTGAGCAATGTCTGCTTCCAGGGACGGCGGCTGAGCTTTCTGCACGCCTACAGCGGCGAAGAAGCCCTGACGACGCTGCGCACCACGCCCGATATCGCGCTGGTGCTGCTGGACGTCATCATGGAAACCAGCGACGCCGGCCTGAACGTGGCCCGCCACATCCGCGACACCTTGCACAACAACCTGGTGCGCATCGTGCTGCGCACCGGCCAGCCGGGACAGGCGCTGGAACACAGCATCATCCTCGACTACGACATCAACGATTTCTGGTGCAAGACCGACCTCACCACGCGCAAGCTGTTCACCACGGTGATCTCGTCGCTGCGCGCGTATTCCGGGCTGGAGCAGGCGCACCGGCAGATACAGTCGCTGCAACAGGAGCTGGACCAGGCCAAGACGGTGCTGGCCGCGGTAGACCAGCACGCGGCCATGATGACGCTGGATGCGCGCGGCAAGATCGTCACGGTCAATGATAAATTCTGCGCGGTATTCCAGTACAGCCGCGAGGAACTGCAAGGCGCCGATCCGCGCCTGCTGCACGCCCCGCCCTATCCGCCGGATCAATTGGCCGACGCCCTGCAAGCGCTGAAGGAAGGCGAAGCCTGGACCGACGTGGTCAGCGCCTGGCGCCGCGACGGCCAGGAGGTGCGGCTGCGCGCCACCGTGACGGCCACCGCCGACAGCCCGCCGCGCTACATCGTCGTCGCCAGCGTGCTGCAAGCGCTCAAACGGCCGCTGTAGCGCCCGCTAGAACACTGTAAGTCGCGGATTGTTATAGCTCTTTTCGGGATATCCACAGAGGCTGTGGATATCTATGTGGATATCACCCCATTGACACCGCAGAGAGGCTTTACCTATGCGGTTTCCAACAAACTGCCCATCCAAAAGGCAAAATTAAACCCCTTACAAATCAAATACTTAGCGCGTAACGTATTGTGGCAAGAAAATATTTTGAAAATAATTCTTGTCAACATGGTTTGTGCATAAGTAAACGCGATACCGCTCTAAGCGGCCATCTCAATGAGGGGATTTTCGACGCTGTTCGGGGTGTAATAGCACCCGTTCGATCACTTGCGGATCGACATTATGGGATTTCATGTATTCGATCGCACAAACGGTATTGAAGCTGGACTGCACCTGAATGCCGCGATTCACTGCGGCACTGCATTGCTCATCACTGCGCTGCTGTAGTAGCGAAACGTTCATCATGATCCTTAACAAGAATTGAAGGGTTTGACTTTGATTTGCAGCATGCTAAAGGAGTATGAGCGACCCTAGACCAAAGTCAATGTCAGCTTCCTATCAATTCCGAATTTAAAACACGCCGTGCTCCTGAGTTCATAGACATGCGGCAATACCGGCGCGATAATGGTGCATGCCTATCGATCCGCCCCGCCTCCGCCCCGCCTCGCTACTTGATCTATTCGTCTCTTTCACCATTTTGGCGCTCCAGGGTTTTGGCGGCGTACTGGCCGTCGTGCAACGTGAGTTGGTCGAACGCAAGCGCTGGCTGACCCAGGAAGAATTTATCGAGGAATGGGCGGTGGCCCAGATCATGCCCGGCCCCAACGTTGTCAACCTGGCGCTGATGATCGGCAACCGCTACTTTGGCTTGCGCGGCGGACTGGTCGCGCTGGCCGGCATGCTGACCGTGCCGCTGCTGGTGGTGCTGGTGCTGGCCGTGCTGCATTCCCACTACGCGCACCACCCCGGCGTAGCCGGCGCACTGCGCGGCATGGCGGCGGTGTCCGCCGGGATGATCGCCGCCACCGGCCTCAAGCTTGCGTCCGCGCTCGGCAAGCATCCGCTGCCGATGTGGCTGACCGGCGCCATCGCCCTGCTGTGCGTGGTGTTCGTGGTGCTGCTACACCTGCCGCTGGCTTACACCCTGCTGATCCTGGGCAGCATCGGCGTCACGCTCACCCACCGCAAGCTCAAGGGGCACCAGCCATGAACGACGCTCCGCTGCATCTGGTGTTGAGCCTTGGCGACTGGCTCAACCTGTTCGCCCATTACATGTTGTTGTCGCTGATGTCGATCGGCGGCGCGATTTCCACCACCTCCGAGATGCACCGCTTCCTGGTCGAGGAACATCACTGGCTGACGCAATCGCAGTTCAACGATTCGATCGCCATCGCCCAGGCGGCGCCGGGCCCGAACGTGCTGTTCGTGGCGCTGATGGGCTGGAACGTCGGCCTGAACGCCGGCAGCTACACGGCGGCGATGGCCGGCGTGCTGGTGACGATGACGGGCATCATGATACCGAGCACCACGCTGACTTATCTGGCGGCGCGCTGGGGCCACCAGAACCGCGAACTGCTGGGCGTGCGCGCCTTCAAGCAAGGCATGGCGCCGGTGGTGGTCGGGCTGATGGTGTCGGTGGGGATCATACTCGGCAGCGCGCATCACAGCTGGGCCACCGACTGGCCCTTGTGGACCCTGTCGGTGGTTGCCGGCCTGGTGATCTGGCGTACCCGCATCCACTTGCTGTGGATATTGGCCGGCGGCGCCTTGCTGGGCTGGTTCCAGCTGGTTTAACCCCCGGCACAGCGGGGTCTGACCCCGTACGGGGTCAGACCCCAACGGTTCATCGCGGTGCGGGGTTCTGGTAGCCGCCGTAGTATTTCACGGGGCTCCAGTCCGGCCGCACCTCGGGCATGGCCGGCGCATACTGCCCGAACTCCCGCGCCGCGTACACCACCTTGCCATTGACGATGGTCAGGCTGCTGTCCAGGTTCTTGATCTGCTCCACCGCCATCGAGAAATAGTCTTGCGGCAGTATCACCAGATCCGCGTACTGGCCAGCGGCCAGCGTGCCCTTGAGCTTTTCCTCGCCACTCATCCAGGCGCTGCCCTGCGTCATCAGCTTCAGCGCCTGATAGCGGCTCAGTACGTCCTTGGGCTGCCATACGCTGAGGCCGCCCGCAGTCTTGCCCGTCACGGCCCAGTAGATCGACGGCCACGGCCCGTAACTGCTGACGCGTGTGCCGTCCGTACCCAGGCCGACGGGAATCTTCATCTCCAGCATTTTTTTGATCGGCGGCATCTGGCGGGTTTGCGCGCCGTACTGTTTCCAGTACAGCTCGCCCTGGAAGTACATGCGGTTCTGCACCGCGATGCCGCCGCCCAGCGCCTTCACGCGCGCCAGCTGCTTGTCGCTGATGGTCTCGGCGTGGTCGAAGAACCAGCGCAGGCCGTTCAGCGGCGTATCCTGGTTCACTTTCTCGATGACGGCCAGGTCGCGGTCTATGCTCTCGTCATAAGTCGCATGGATGCGGAACGGCCAGCGGTTCTTGATCAGCAGGCGCAGCACCGGCTCCAGCTCGCTCTCCATCTGCGGCGGCATGTCCGGACGCGGCTCCAGGAAGTTCTCGAAGTCGGCCGCGCTCCACACCAGGTTCTCGCCGCCGCCTTCGGTGTTGTAGCCGTTGGCGTAGAACAGATGGTCGTTCTTGTCCGGCTTGGTCATCGCGAGCCAACGCTGGTAATCCTCCAGCTCCTTGCCGGGCTTTTGCGCAAACAGGTAGTAGGATGTGCGCACCGTCAGCTTGCCGCTCTTGGCCAGCTCCAGGCTGACCGCGTAATCGTCGGGATAGGCCTGGCCGCCGCCGCCGGCATCGATGGCGCTGGTCAGGCCGAGGCGATTCAGCTCGGTGTAGTACTGCAGCGTGGAGTTCAGCTGTTGGTCGCGCGGCAGCACGTTGGTCTTGCCCAGCGTGGTGTACAGGATCATCGCGTTGGGCTTGGCGATCAGCAGGCCGGTCGGCTTGCCGTCCGCGCCCAGTTCGACCACGCCGTCCTTGAATTTTGTATCGGCGTTGTAGCCCAGCGTGGCGATGCCCTTCTGGTTCAGGAAACCCAGGCCGTACAGATACAACAGGAACACCGGTTTGTCCGGCACCGCCTCGTTGATTTCCGCCAGCGTCGGCAGGCGTTTTTCTTCGAACTGGAATTCGTTCCAGCCGCCCACCACCTTGATCCAGGCGCCGTCCGGCGTGCGCGCGGCCTGCTCCTTGAGCATTTGCAGCGCCTTCTTCAGCGAAGTCACGCCGTCCCAGCGCAGCTCGGCGTTGTAGTTCAAGCCTTCGCGGATGATATGCAGGTGGGAGTCGTTGAGGCCGGGGATGACGGTCTTGCCGCCGGCGTCGATCAGCTGGGTGCCGCCCGCCTTGAGTTTGAGGATCTGGGCATTGCTGCCAACGGCCTGGATCTTGCCGTCCTTGATGGCGAGGGCTTGCGCGAAAGCGCCCTCCCGGGTCATGGTGGCGATCTTGCCGTTGCTGATGATGAGATCCGGCGCGGCCTGCGCAAGACTCGTGCAAGCCAGTGCCGCCGCGAACGCGAGCTGGTTCAATTTCATTTGTACTACTCCTAAAAATAAACGGGCCGGCGCGATGCTTGCACCGCGCCGGCCCACATCAGAGGCAAACGAATTGAGCCTTGCTCAGTTCGATTAGTCCTTGATGGATTCGACCGAGAAGGTCAGGGTGACGTCGTCGCCGACGTTAGGTGCGTATTTACCGGCGTTGAATTCGCTACGCTTGATGGTGGCGGTGGCGTTGGCGCCGCAAGCCAGCTTCTTCATCATCGGGTGATCCATGCACTGGAAGTGGGTCACGGTCAGCGTAACCGGCTTGGTGATGCCTTTGATCGTCAGGTTGCCTTCGATGGTCGACGGTACGTCGCCCTTGAAGTTGAACTTGGTCGACTTGTAGGTGATGGTCGGGAACTTGGCGGTGTCGAGGAAGTCTTCGCCCTGGATGTGGCCGTCGAACAGTTTCGAGCCGGTGTCCACCGATTTAGTGTCGATCACGGCTTCAACCGAACCGGTCTTGCCGGTGCGGTCCAGCACGATCTTGGCGGTCGTGTTGTTGAAGCGGCTTTGCTGGGTCGAGTAGCCGAAGTGGCTGTATTCGAAACGGGCGAAGGTGTGATTCGCGTCGGAGGTGAAGCTTTCCGGTGCGGCGAAGGCGGACAGCGAGATACCAGCGGCAACCAGCAGGGCGAAGATTTTTTTCATTAGTAAGACTCCAGAATGTGGGAACAATGTATAAGAACTCGACCTGGCCGATACTAGCCGCCCGGTGCATGTCTTTCGAGTGGACCGATTATGCTCGTCACATCTACAGTTGTAAAACGAAAAATTTACCGCCTTATTATCGATAAAATCGATCATAAAACCGGCGACTCATGTAGGGATGATAACGGAGCAGGCGTGAAACGGCGATCTGCCTAAAGACCGGTGACCGCCCTACCCGGCCGGGTAATGGCGGCCACGGAAGAATGTCAGGCCGCGGCGGCGACCACCGCCGGATGATGCAGGATGCGGCCCAGCAGCCGCTGCTCCAGCGCGGCAAACGCCACGCTGCCACGCGCACGCGGGCGCGGCAAGTCCACTTTCAGGTCCAGCGTGATGCGGCCCTCCTCGATCAGCACCACGCGGTCGGCCAGGGCCAGCGCCTCCTGCACATCGTGCGTGACCAGCACGGCGGTGAAGCCGCGCGTCTGCCACAGCGCTTCGATCAGCTGCTGCATTTCGATGCGGGTCAGCGCATCGAGCGCGCCCAGCGGTTCGTCCAGCAGCAGCAACTGCGGCTCGTGCAGCAAGGCGCGCGCCAGCGCCACCCGCTGCCGCTGGCCACCCGACAATTCAGCCGGCCAATCGTCGGCGCGGTCGGCCAGGCCGACAGTAGCCAGCGTGGCCGCCGCCGCGTTCAACGAGTGCGGCATGCCGATCGCCACATTCTCCAGCACCGATTTCCACGGCAGCAGGCGCGCCTCCTGGAACATGATGCGAATGCTGGCGGCGATGCTGCCGCTGCCGACGGCGATGCTGCCGGCATCGGCATTGTCCAAGCCCGCGATGGCGCGCAGCAGCGTACTTTTGCCGCAGCCGCTGCGGCCCACCACAGCGACGAACTCGCCGGCGCGCAGCTCCAGCCGCACGTCGCTCAGCACCGGCCTGGCGCCGAACGATTTGCTCACACCGTCCAGCGCCAGGGATACGCCCTGCCGCCGCACGGGCGTGGGCGCTGCGGGCCGGCGGCTCACGGCATGGCCGGTGTCAAATAAAGCGGTCGAGATATGCATACGGTTTCCTTCATCAACGGTAAGCGGGATTCCAGCGCAGGAAATGCCTCTCCATCCCGCGCGACAGCAGGTCGGCCAGTTTGCCCAGCAAGGCGTACAGCAGGATGCCCACCAGGACCACGTCCGTCTGCAGGAACTCGCGGGCGTTCATGGTCATGTAGCCGATGCCTGCCTGCGCCGAGATGGTTTCGGCGACGATCAGCAGCACCCACACCAGGCCAAGCGAAAAGCGCACGCCCACCAGTATCGACGGCAACGCCGCAGGCAGGATCACGTCGCGATATAGCGGCCAGCCGGACAGCCCGTAACTGCGCGCCATCTCGATCAATCCCTGGTCGGCGGAGCGGATGCCGTGGAAGGTGTTCAAGTACACCGGGAAGAACACGCCCACCGCCAGCAGGAACAGCTTGGCCGTTTCATCGATGCCGAACCACAGGATCACCAGCGGGATCAAGGCCAGCGCCGGGATGTTGCGCACCATCTGCAGCGTGGTGTCGAGCAGCGTTTCGGCGCGGCGCACGCTGCCGGTCAACAGGCCAAGCAGCAGTCCCGCTCCCGCGCCTATCGCAAAGCCGCTGGCCGCACGCCACAAGCTGGTGCGCAGGTGCAGCCACAATTCGCCGGAGACGGCCAATGTCCAGAAGGCCTTGGCCACCGCCCACGGCTGCGGCAGGATGCGGCTGGACAGCCAGCCCAGTTGCGACGCGGCCTGCCAGCCGGCGATCAGCAACACCGGCAGTATCCACGGCGCGAAGGCGTTGGGACGGGCGGCGGTGGTGCTCATGTCATGCCGCCTTCTTCGGCAGATTCTGCGGCACGATGTCGCTGGCCATCACTTCACCAAACGGACCGCTCAGCGACTGCTCGCCGGCCGCCTTGCCCTTGCCCAGCAACGGGAACACCAGTTCGGCGAAGCGGTACGATTCCTCCAGGTGCGGATAGCCGGAGAAGATGAAGGTCTCGATGCCCAGGTCCGCATATTCCTGGATGCGCGCCACCACCGTCTGCGGATCGCCCACCAGCGCGGTGCCGGCGCCGCCGCGCACCAGGCCCACGCCCGCCCACAGGTTGGGCGAGACCTCCAGCTTGTCGCGGCTTCCGCCGTGCAGCGCGGCCATGCGTTGCTGGCCCACCGAATCCATCTTGCCGAACGCCGCCTGCGCCTTGGCGATGATGTCGTCGTCCAGGTGGCTGATCAATTCATCGGCCGCGCGCCACGCCGCCTCATTGGTTTCGCGGACGATCACGTGCAGGCGTATGCCGAACTTCACGGTGCGGCCATGTGCGGCGGCGCGGGCGCGGATGTCGGCGATCTTCTCGGCCACGGCGGCCGGCGGCTCGCCCCAGGTCAGATAGACGTCCACCTGCTCGGCCGCCAGCGCGTGCGCCGGTTCCGACGAGCCGCCGAAGTACAGCGGCGGATATGGCTTCTGCACCGCCGGGTACAGCGTCTTCGCGCCCCTGACCTTGATATGCTTGCCCTCGAAGTTGTAGCCCGCCTCGCCGCCCTCGCCCGACAGCGAGGCGCGCCACACACGGATGAATTCATCCGATATCTCGTAGCGCTTGGCGTGGTCGGCGAACAGGCCGTCCGCTTCCAGCTCGCCCTGGTCGCCGCCGGTGACGACGTTAATCAGCAGGCGGCCATTGGACAAACGGTCGAACGTCGCGGCCATGCGCACCGCCAGTCCCGGCGTGGTCAGGCCCGGACGGATCGCCACCAGGAACTTGAGCTTCTGCGTCGCGCCGATCAGCGACGAGGCGACCACCCAGGCATCCTCGCAGGAACGGCCGGTGGGCAGCAGCACGCCGTCGTAGCCCAGCGTGTCGGCGGCGACTGCGCACTGTTTCAGGTAGTCGGCATCGACCGGGCGCGCGCCTTTGGAGGTGCCGAGATAGCGGCTGTCGCCGTGCGTGGGGATGAACCAGAAAATATTCAGGGACATGATGGCTTCCTTAGAGTGCTTCCTTGACCACGATGGATTTCGGGATCAGCTTCAGGTTGGAGAAGGCATCCGCCACTTTTTGCTGCTGCTCGATCACGGCGGCGTTGATCGGCTTGACGCCGTAGGCATAGCGCGAGGCGGCCAGCGCCACCACGTCGACGGACAAACCGGTCTGCGCGGCCAGGATGACGGCGACTTCCTTCTGGTTCTTCTCGCCCCACTCGTCCACCTTGGCGATTTCATCGAGCACGATGCGGACGATCTCCGGGTTCTTCTCCGCATAGCTGCGCGAGGCCAGGTAGAACTGGTGATTGGATACGAGCCCTTTGCCGTCGGCCAGCACGCGCGCGCCCAGCTGCTTCTCGGCGGCGGCCAGGAACGGATCCCAGATCACCCAGGCGTCCACGCTGCCGCGTTCGAACGCGGCGCGCGCATCGGCCGGCGGCAGGTAGATCGCTTCGATGTCCTTGTACGCCAGACCGGCCTTCTCCAGCGCCTTGACCAGCAGGTAGTGCACGTTGGAGCCTTTGTTCAGCACCACCTTCTTGCCCTTCAGGTCCGCCAGGCTGCGGATCTTCGAATCCTTGGGCACGACGATCGCCTCGCTGGACGGCGACGGCGGCTCATTGCCGATATAAACCAGATTGGCGCCCGCCGCCTGCGCAAAGATGGGTGGCGCTTCGCCGACGGTGCCGAAGTCGATACTGCCGACATTCAGTCCCTCCAGCAGCACCGGGCCAGCCGGGAACTCGGTCCATTTGACGGTGACGTTTTTGGCGGCCAGGCGCTGCTCCAGCGTGCCGCGTCCTTTCAGCAACGTCAGCGTGCCGTATTTCTGGTAGCCGATGCGGACTTCCTGCCTGGCCTGCGCGTTGGCGGCCGATGGTGCGCCCGCTGCGAAGACCCCCGCTGCAAACAGCAGGCCCAATGTGTGGCGACGTGCTGCGCGTTTTTGTTCGATGCTCATGGTTTTCCTTTTTTGTAGTAATCAGCGTGCCAGGCGTACCGGCTGCAGCGGCGCCACGTACACTTCTTCGGTGCGGCCGGCCAGTGCTTGCAGGCCGGTCGCCAGATCCTCCACGCCGGCGTCCACGCGCCAGGCGACGGCCGGGTCCAGCGTCAAGCCGGCGTCGTCGCTCCAGGCCAGCTGCTGCGACGTGGCGTAGATACTGGCCAACACATGGCGCGCTTCCAGCGCATGCAACACCGGCCGCAGCGCATAGTCCAGCGCCAGCATGTGCGACTGGCTGCCGCCCGTGGCCAATGGCAGCACCAGCTTGCCCGCCAGGCCATCCTGTGGCAGCAGGTCGAGAAAAGCTTTGAGGATGCCGGTGAACGAAGCCTTGTACACCGGCGTGGCGATGACGATGGCGTCGGCGTTGGCCACCGCTGCCAGGGCGCGCTTGATCGCCAGGTCCGAAGTATCGGCATGCAGCAGCGCCCGCGCCGGCAGGTCGCGCACTTGCAAGGTGCCGTGTCGAAGGCCGTAAATGGCCAGCTTCTGGCCCACGTGATCCAGCAAACGGCCGGTGCTTGAAGGGAGTGCGGGACTGCCGCCGATCAGAAGTATGCTCATTGCTGCTCCCGGTGTTGTTCGTGACTGTTCATGACTATTCATGACTGTTCGTGACAACCAGATTAATTCCGCAGCAATCAAATCAAAACGAATAGTTTTACGTTTTGATATGCATTTTCTTCTTTATAATTTTTTGGAATATAGAAAGGGGAAAAACTTCGTTTGCCGCATGAGCAGCTGATGCGATACTTCGCGCACCGGAACCTTACAACCGGCACCAACCCCTATTTCTGATGACTACACCACTGATTCGCATCGATCATGCGAGTAAAACCTTTGCGTTGCCCGACGGCGGCGCGTTCCACGCAGTACGCGACGTTACCCTGGAAGTGAACGAAGGCGACATTTTCGGCCTGATCGGCAAAAGCGGCGCCGGAAAATCGACCTTGCTGCGCCTGTTCAACCTGCTGGAGCAGCCCGACAGCGGCCGCGTATTCGTCGACGGCCGCGAATTGACCGCGCTGTCCAAGCGCGACCTGCGCGACGCCCGCCGCAATATCGGCATGATTTTCCAGCAATTCAACCTGCTGCAAAACGCCACGGTGTTCGACAACGTCGCCTTCCCGCTGCGCATCCACGGCGGCATGACGCCGGCGCAGATCACCGCCCGCGTCAATGATTGCCTGGAGCTGGTCGAGTTGAGCGGCAAGACGGCCAGCTATCCGGCGCAGCTGTCGGGCGGCCAGAAACAGCGCGTCGCCATCGCCCGCGCGCTGGCCAGCGGCCCGGCCGTGCTGCTATGCGACGAACCCACCTCCGCGCTGGATGCCGAGACCACGCGCGCGCTGCTCGCCACGCTGCGCGACATCAATCGCCGCCTGAACGTGACCATCGTGATCGTCAGCCATGAGCTGTCGGTGCTGGGCGAGATCTGCAACCGCGTGGCCGTCATCGAAGACGGCGCGATCGCCGAACAATTCGCGCTGGACGACGCCGCCAGCGCGGCCGAACCGCGCAAGACCGCGCTGGGCCGGGAGCTGGCGCAGCACGGCGCCGCCAACGCGCTCGCCAACATCAACAACGCCAACACGGAGGCAGCCTATGTCTGAATATCTCGCCTCGCTCGACGCCATCATCGCCATGCTGCCGGAGATGTGGACCGCCCTCGGTCAAACGCTGACCATGCTCGGCATCGGCCTGACCGCCGCGGTGCTGATCGGCGGCCCGCTCGGCATCCTGCTGTTCCTGGTGGCCGACGGCCAATCGCTGCAAAACCGCCCCGCCTCGCTGGTACTGGGCTGGTTCGTGAACACGGTGCGCTCCTTCCCCTTCATCATTTTGCTGGTGGCGCTGGTGCCGTTCACGCGCATCATCGCCGGCACCTCGATCGGGCCGCTGGCCGCCGCCGTACCGCTGTCCTTCGCCGCCGTGCCCTACTTCGCCCGCATGGTTGAACAGAACCTGCGTGAAGTGCCGCGCGGCGTCATCGAAGCGGCCCACGCGATGGGCGCCTCGGAGATGCAGATCGTATTGAAGGTGCTGCTGGTGGAGGCCCGTTCCGGCCTGGTGCTGGCGCTGACCGTGCTGTCGATCAGCTTCCTGTCTTACTCCGCCGTGGCCGGCGTGGTGGGCGGCGGTGGCATCGGCGACCTCGCCATCCGCTACGGCTACTACCGCTTCGAGACCGACATCATGGTCGCCACCGTCGCCATCCTGATCGCCATGGTGCAACTGATCCAGTTCACCGGCAACCGCATCGCCAAACGCCTCGACAAACGCTAATCAAGGGAATCAACATGAACGCACCTCGCCGCAACCTGCTGCTCGCCGCACTGACCATCGCCCTCGGCATCGCCGCGCCAAGCTACGCCAAGGATCCGAAAGAAATCGTGATCGGCACCAGCGCCGGCCCGTATGCGGACCAGATCAAGCTGGGCATCAAGCCTATCCTGGAAAAGCAAGGTTACAAGATCAAGCTGGTGGAGTTCAACGACTACATCCAGCCGAACTTCGCGCTGGCTGAAGGTTCGCTGGACGCCAACGTCTTCCAGCACATCGTCTACCTGAATGAATTCGCGGCCAAGAACAAGCTGCCGCTGGCCGACCTGGTGAAGATCCCGACCGCGCCGATCGCCATCTACAGCAAGAAGCACAAGACGCTGGCCGAGGTGAAGGAAGGCGGCACCGTCGCCATGCCTAACGATCCGACCAACCAGGCGCGCGCGCTGGTGCTGCTGGATCAACTGGGCTGGATCAAGCTGCGCGACAAGTTCGATCCGGTGAAGGCATCGGAGAAGGACATCGCCGTCAACGTCAAGAAACTCAAACTGATCTCGCTGGACGCGGCGCAGCTGCCGCGCTCCTTGCAGGACACCGACTACTCCTTCGTCAACGGCAACTACGCGCTGGCGTCGGGCATGAAGCTGAAAGAGGCGCTGCTGACCGAGAAGATCTCGTCCAACTACATCAACCTGGTGGCGATCCGCAGCGCCGACAAGGACAAGCAGTTCGCCAAGGATCTCGCGGCGGCCTACCGTTCGCGCGAGTTCCTGGCCGTGACCAACAAATACTTCCCCGACTACTCGAAGACCGAAGACCAGCTGGCGCTGGAAGCGGCCGGCACGGGCAAGCCGGGCAAGTGATACTTAGTCCAGATCGGAAGCAGCGTGCCGCTCAGGTACCTGCTCCTCCGGTTCGCCGAAGGTCCGGTTGACCTTGCGGCCGCGGATCACCGCCGGACGCGCTGCGATGTCGTCGGCCCAGCGGCGGACGTTCTTATACTCGTGCACCGACAGGAATTCGCCGGCGCCGTAGATCTTTCCGAGTACCAGAACGCCGTACCACGGCCAGATCGCCATGTCGGCGATGGTGTAGTCGTCGCCGGCGACGTAGCGGTGATCGGCCAGCTGGCGATCGAGCACGTCGAGCTGGCGCTTGACTTCCATCGCATAACGGTTGATCGGGTACTCCAGCTTTTCCGGCGCGTAGGCGTAGAAATGGCCGAAGCCTCCGCCCAGAAACGGCGCGGAACCCATCTGCCAGAACAGCCAGTTCAGCGTCTCGGTGCGGGCCGCCAGCTCCTTCGGCAGGAAGGCGCCGAACTTCTCCGCCAGGTACACCAGGATCGAGCCGGATTCGAACACGCGCAACGGCTGCGCGCCGCTGCGGTCCACCAGCGCGGGTATCTTCGAGTTGGGATTGATGTCGACGAAGCCGCTGGAGAACTGCTCGCCGTCGTTGATGCGTATGAGCCAGGCGTCATATTCAGCGCCGGTATGCCCGGCGGCCAGCAGCTCTTCCAGCAGGATCGTCACCTTCACGCCGTTCGGCGTACCCAGGGAATAGAGCTGCAAGGGATGCTGCCCGACCGGCAGCTCCTTCTCATGCGTGGGGCCCGCAACCGGGCGGTTGATGCTCGCAAAGGTGCCGCCCGAAGGCGCTTCGGCTACCCAGACTTTCGGCGGTACGTACTTCGATTGATCAGTCATTCAAAACTCCATGCAAATTCAAGCCAAAAGCATACCCTAATCGTTGCGCATCTGCGCTTGCGACACATTACTCCCCGCCGGCACGCTTTGCGTGAGCCACACGTTGCCGCCGATGGTGGAGCCGGCGCCGATGGTGATGCGGCCCAGGATGGTGGCGCCGGCGTAAATCACCACGTCGTCCTCCACTACGGGATGGCGCGGCACGCCCTTGATCAGGGTGCCCTTCTCGTCCGCCGGGAAGCGCTTGGCGCCCAAGGTCACGTGCTGGTACAGGCGCACGCGCTGGCCGATGATCGCCGTCTCGCCGATCACCACACCGGTGCCGTGGTCGATGAAAAAACTGCCGCCGATCTGCGCGCCGGGATGGATGTCGATCCCGGTCAGCGAATGGCCGATGTCCGAAATCAGCCGCGCCAGGAACGGCGAGCCCAGTCGGTGCAGGCTGTGCGCCAGCCGGTAGTACAGGATGGCGATGGTGCCCGGATAGCACAGCATGATCTCGGCCACCGACGTCGCCGCCGGATCGCCGGAGAACGCCGCCTGCACGTCGGACACCAGCAGCCCGCGTATGCCCGGCAGGCCGGCCGCGAACTCACGCGTGATGGCATGGGCGTGACGGGTCAGCGCTTCTTCATCGGGCGTGGCGTCCTCCAGCGAGAACTGCAGGCCGCGCCGGACCTGTTCCGTCAGGCGGTTCAAGGTGGTGTTGAGCGTGTCGCCGACGAAGTAGTCGATGCTCTCGTCGGTCAGGTTGGGCCGCCCGTAATGCGTGGGGAACAGCACTGCGGACAGGCCGTTGACGATGATCGTCAGCGCCTCGCGCGAGGGCAGCTCCCGCACCTTGCCGTGATGGCGGATGTTGTGTGTGGCCTCGCGCGACACGCGCAGCTGCTCGATCACGTGGCCCAGGTTCCAATGCGACGGCTTGACGCCGGTTCCATCATAGGTATCGATAGTCATAATGTCTCGAATTATAAAAACGCGGGCAGCATTGCCCATGCTGGCAGCTTAATCAGCCGCGCACCTAAAGCGAAGGAATGATTTCCGCCTTGGATATACGATGACTGCATATCGCGTAAAATGCTCGGTCCACTGAACAATACGCCTTAAATGAATATTTTGCTGACACTGCTGCTGGCCGGCCTTTCCATGGTCGGGCCGCTGGCCATCGACACCTATCTGCCATCGTTCCCGGCGATCGCCCAGACCTTCGACGCCAGTCCGATGCTGATCCAGCAGACGTTGAGCATGTTCCTGTTCTGCTTTGCCTTCATGATGCTGTTCTACGGCACGCTGTCCGATTCCTTCGGCCGCCGCCCGGTGATCCTGGTATCGCTGGTGGCCTACATCGCCGCCTCAGTCATTGGCGCGATGGCGCCGTCCATCGGCGTGCTGCTGGCCTGCCGCATCGTGCAAGGCCTGGCGGCAGGCGCCGGCTCGGTGGTCGGCCGCGCCATCGTGCAGGACCGCTTCTCCGGCGCCGCCGCGCAGAAGATCCTGGCGCATATCATGATGGTGTTCGGCCTGGCGCCCGCCATCGCGCCGGTGCTGGGCGGCTGGCTGCAGGTGAGCTTCGGCTGGCGCTCGATCTTCTGGTTCCTCAGCGCCTTCGGCGTCCTGATGTTCATCGCCGTGCAGCGCGCGCTGCCGGAAAGCCTGCCCGTCAAGGACCGTCATCCCTTCCATCTGGGCGTCATCGCAGGCAACTACTGGAAGGTGCTGTGCCACCACCAGTTCCTGCTGCTGTCGATCGCGGTCGGCATGAGCTTTGCGGGCGTGGCGCTGTATATCGGCTCGGCCGCCTACTTTGTGATGAACATCCTGCACCTGCCGGAGACGGCGTTCGCCTGGATGTTCGTGCCGCTGATCAGCGGCATGGTGGTCGGCTCGGCGTTGTCGGGAAAATTCGCGCTCAAGTTCGCGCGCAACACGCAGGTGTGGATCGGCCTTGCCATCATGATCGCCGCCGGCGTCATCAACGTCGCCTACAACAGCGCCTTTGTCGCGGCCGTGCCTTACGCCGTGATGCCGCTGTTTATCTACTCCTTCGGACTGGCGCTGGCGATGACGCCCTTGTCGCTGATCGCGCTGGAGTACTTCCCCAACAACAGCGGACTGGCGTCGTCGATGCAGTCGTTTATCCAGATGCTGCTGTTCGCGCTGGTGTCCGGCCTGGTGGCGCCGCTGCTGTTCGACAGCGCGCTGAAACTGGCCTGGGGCGTGCTCGCCAGCCTGGTCGTCAGCGTGATCGCCTGGCTGCTGGCGCAGACCGGCAAGCCGGTCACGCACGAGTAAGACCGCACCAAGCCTGCACTAAGCCGTCAAGGCCAGGGCGTCGGATTCGCGTCGATGTATTGGGCGCCGCCCTGCTCCGGCTCACGGGCATCGCCCTGAGCACCGGCCGACGCTGCCCGGCCCGGCGCCTGCGCAGGGTTGCGCAGGCCTAGCAGCTCCTTGCGGGTCTCGACAAAGTCCGCGCTGGACAAGGGGTTCTCCTTGTCCGGCCAGTTATCCTCAGCCCATTGCTGCAGTTGTTCATAGCGCTGCCAAAGTTCGTTGACGAACTGGCGGCGCGCGGCTTCCTTATCCATAGTACCTCCTGTGGTTATTGCCAGTCTGTGGCAAACTGCCGGTATCGTCCGTTAGGCGCCGCACCAACATACCATGGAACTCCACATCGTCATCGAAGGCAAGAAGGACCTGGGTGGTCAGCTGTACCGTCAGCTGAGCGACTCGATCCGCAGCGGGCGGCTGGCCGACGGCCAGCAATTGCCGCCTACACGCCTGCTGGCCGAGCAGCTCGGCCTGTCCCGCAAGACCGTCTCCGATGTCTACACCCGCCTGACGCAGGAGCGGCTGGTGCTGGGCCAGGTCGGCAAGGGCAGCTTCGTCAGCGCGCCGGCCGAGGCCAGGCCGCGCCGCCAGCTCGCCAACAACCTGGCCAGCGCCGCCATCGTCGCCAAATGGGACGCCATGCACACGCCGTTGCGCATCCCCTTCCCCGAAGGCCGCTCGCGCTATGAGTTCGTCGGCGGCTGCGTCACGCCCTCGCTGTTCCCGATCGACGAATGGCGCCGCTGCATGCTGCACGGCCTGCGCCAGGACGTCAAAGGCAGCGGCATGTACCGCCAGGCGGAAGGCATCGCCGAGCTGCGCGCCGCGATCGCCCACCATGCGGCCTTTGCGCGCGGCGTGGTCTGCACCGCCAACAACGTGGTCGTCACCAACGGCGCCCAGCAGGCGCTGGACCTGCTGGGCCGCGTGCTGCTGGAACCGGGCTGCGTGGTCGCCGTCGAGGAACCGGGCTATCCGGCGGCGCGCATGCTGTTCGCCAGCCAGGGCGCGAAGGTGGTCGGCATCGGCGTCGACCGGGAAGGCATGCTGGTCGACCAGATCCCGCAAGGCACGCGGCTGATCTACACCACGCCGGCCCACCAGTTCCCGCTGGGGATGCAGATGAGCGTGGCCCGCCGCGAGGCGCTGCTGGCGCGCGCGCTGGAGATCGGCGCCATCATCATCGAAGACGATTACGACAGCGAGTTCCGCTACGACGGCCGGCCCACCGATTCGCTGCAAAGCATGGACCGTCACGGCGTGGTGGCCTTCGTCGGCAGCTTCTCCAAGGTGATGCTGCCGGAACTGCGGCTGGGCTACGCGGTGCTGCCGGAGGCGATACTGAACGCCGCCCTCACCGTCAAGCACCTCAACGACTGGCATACCGCCACCGCCAACCAGCACGCGCTGGCCAAGTTCATCGCCGACGGCTATCTGTCGCGCCACATCCGCCGCTGCGGCGCGATCTACGCGACGCGGCGCGAGCGCCTGCAAACGCTGTTTGCCGATGTGCTGTCGCCGTGGTTCGAGCTGGTGCCGGCCAGCGCCGGCTTCCACCTGGCGGCGCTCTGCAAAAAGCCGCTCGACCTGGACTTGCTGCTGCGGCTGGCGCGGCGCGCCGACGTCGGCCTCTATCCGCTGTCGAACTTCTACGCGTCGACGCCGCCCAAGGCCGGGCTGTTCCTCGGCTACGGCGGCATCGAGACGCTGGACATCGACATCGCGCTGCTGCGCGTGCGCGACATTCTGGTGCAAATGGAGTAAAGCTTAATCAACATGTAGAATAGTGGATTGCATTGTCACGATCCCGAGCCAGCCATGCGCCTCACCTCCTTCACCGACTATTCCCTGCGGACCTTGCTGTACCTGAGCGCCCACCGGGACCGGCTGGTCACGATCCAGGACATCGCCGACATGCACTCGATCTCGAAGAACCACCTGATGAAGGTGGTCTATCAGCTGGGGCAGTCGGGATTGGTGGAGACGGTACGCGGCCGCAATGGCGGCCTGCGGCTGGCCAAGGAGCCGAAGGACATCAACATCGGCGCGCTGGTGCGGATGACGGAGACCGACTTCTTCATGGCCGAATGCTTCGACCGCGCGACCGACACCTGCCCGCTGACGCCCAACTGCGCGCTGAAGCACACGCTCAACGACGCCACCAAAGCCTTCCTGGCCGTGCTGGATCAGCAAACGCTGCAAGACATGCTGCCGCAGGCCGCGCCCGACGCGGCCAAGCCGGTGCGCATCGTGCGCGGCGCCGCAGCCTAGCGCTAGGCCGCGTCCTGCCGCAGCCGCGGCAGCGACGACATCAAATCCGAAAAACGCTGCCCCTGTATCATCACGTGCTCGCGCAGCAGGCGCGCCGCCAGGTCGCCGTCGCCATTGACGATGGCCTGCACCACGCCGTCATGCTCGTGGTAGGACGTGGCCAGGCGATCGCGCACCCGCAACTGCAAGCGGCGGTAAGGCCGCAGGCGCCGGTACAGATTGCGCGTCTGCTCGATCAGGAACTGGTTATGGCTGCCGGCGTAGATCGCCTCGTGGAATAGCTCGTTCTTGTAGTAGTAGACGTCCGGCTCCTGCGCGTCGCGCGCATCCTGGCAGGCCTGGTGCGCCGCCAACAGGGCCTGCTGCTCCTCGGGCGTCATGCGCCGCGCCGCCAGGCGGCCGCAGGTCGCCTCCAGTTCCGACATCACCTCGAACATCTCCACCAGCTGCTGCGGGCCCAGCTCGGCGACGATGGCGCCGCGCCGTGGGCGTATCACCACCAGTCCCATCGACGCCAGCTGGATCAGCGTTTCCCGCACCGGCGTGCGCGAAACGCCGAATCGCGTGGCCAGTTCGGTCTCGTCCAGGTGCTGTCCCGGTTTGAGCTCGCCGACGGCGATCATCTCTTCTATTTGTTCGCGCAGCGTGGCGGAATGCGTGGTCATGGTGTTTTTTCAGTCTTGTGTATAACAAGCTTCATTATAAGCAGTGAATTTAGCTTGACAATGTATTCCAACGATATATTCTTGTATACACAAAAAAGATCGTTGCATATTTGACCCACCTTGGAGGAATCATGAGCGTAATCACCCGCAGGTCCGTACTGGCCGCCCTGGCCGCCAGCCCGCTGTTGCTGCAACCGGTATGGGCGCAGAACACCACCCTCAAGATTTCGCACCAATTCCCCGGCGGGACGGTCGCCGAGGGTGATTTCCGCGACCGCCTGACCCGCATGTTCGCGGCCGAGGTGGAAAAACGCAGCAAGGGCAGTCTCAAATTCGAGATCTATCCGGGTTCCTCGCTGATGAAGACCAACGCCCAGTTCTCGGCCATGCGCAAGGGCGCGCTGGACATGTCGCTGGTGCCGCTGTCGTATGCCGGCGGCGAAGTCCCGGAAGTGAACATCGGCCTGATGCCCGGCCTGGTGACGTCCTACGAGCAGGCCTACGGCTGGAAGAACGCCGAAGTGGGCAAGGAGTTGAGCCGCATCCTGAACGAAAAAGGCATCGTGCTCATTAGCTGGATCTGGCAGGCCGGCGGCGTGGCCTCGCGCACCAAGCCGGTGATCGATCCGGACGACGCCAAGGGCATGAAGATACGCGGCGGCTCGCGCGAGATGGACCTGATCCTCAAGGCCGCCGGCGCCGCCGTGGTGTCGCTGCCATCCAATGAAATCTACGCCGCCATGCAGACCGGCGCGATGGAGGCGGCGCTGACCTCCTCCACCTCGCTGATCTCGTTCCGCCTGGAGGAAGTGTCGAAGGCGCTGACCACCGGCCGCGCGGGCGCCTACTGGTTCATGTTCGAGCCGCTGATGATGTCCAAGGCCATCTTCGACCGACTGACGAAAGAACAGCAAGCCACCATCATGGCCGTCGGCGCCGAGATGGAGACCTTCGCACTGAACTCCGCCAAGGCCGACGACTCGGAAGTGGCCAACGTCTACGCCAAAGCCAAGGCCAAGGTGGTCGACCTGAATCCGGCCGCGCTGAAAAAATGGCAGGCCATCGCCCGCACCACCGCATGGAAGGACTACGGCGAACGCAATGAGAACTGCGCCAAGCTGCTGAAACTGGCAGAGAAAACGCTATGAGCCACGGCATAGAGCTGGAGCCGCCGCGCGCCGCGGCGCCGCCGGACAACGCCGTCGTCGCGATGGCGACCGCACTGCTGGGCAAACTCAATCACGCGCTGATGATGGTGTCCATGGTGGCGCTGGTGCTGACGGCGTTCGTGCTGACCTACTCGGTGGTGTCGCGCTACTTCTTCCACGCGCCCACCGACTGGCAGGACGAAGCGTCGGTGTTCATGCTGGTCGGCGTGACCTTCTTCTGCACCGCCTACGTGCAGTCGCATCGCGGCCATATCGGCATCGAGGCGCTGGCGTCGCTGCTGCCGCCGCGCGTGAACGCGGCGCGGCTGTTCATGGTGGACCTGGTGTCGGCGCTGTTCTGCGCCTTCTTCTCTTGGAAATCGTGGACGCTGTTCCACGAAGCCTGGGTCGACGGCCAGACCACCTCCTCCACCTTCGCGCCGCCGCTGTGGATACCCTACGCCATGATGGCCGCCGGGATGAGCATCCTCACGCTGCAAATCGTGCTGCAAACGCTGGCACGTATGACCAACAAAACGGAGCGCGCGGCATGAGCGACCTGACTCTTGGCGCCCTGTACGGCGCCGTTACCCTGGTGGTGATGTTCTCCGGGATGCCGATCGCCTTCGCATTGGGCGTGGTGGCCACCGGCTTCATGTACTTCTGCATGCCGCCCTCCTCGCTCGACACGATCACCCAGAACGTGTACGAGGAGATGGCGTCGATCACGCTGCTGTCCATCCCCCTGTTCATCCTGAAGGGCGCGGCCATCGGCAAATCCCCGGCCGGCAAGGACTTGTACTCCGCCATACACACATGGATGCACAAGATACCGGGCGGCCTGGGTATCGCCAACGTCTTCGCCTGCGCGCTGTTCGCGGCGATGGCAGGTTCCTCGCCCGCCACCTGCTCGGCCATCGGCTCGGCCGGTATTCCCGAGATGCGCCGCCGCGGCTACTCGCCCGGTTTCGCGGCCGGCATCATCGCCGCCGGCGGCACGCTGGGCATTTTGCTGCCGCCGTCGATCACCATGATCCTGTACGCGGTCGCCGCCGAACAGTCGCTGGGCCGCTTGTTCCTGGCCGGGATAGGCCCCGGCGTGCTGCTGGTGCTGCTGTTTGCCGGCTACGCCGTCTACCGCGCGCACAAGGAATACAAGGCCGCGCTGGTGATCTACGAACAGGGCGGCGCCAAGTCGGCCTACCTCGAAGACGAACACTTCACGCTGGCGCAAAAAGTGGAAATGCTGCCGCGCGTGCTGCCCTTCATCATCCTGCTGATCGGCGTAATGGTCGCGCTGTACGGCGGCTTCGCCACGCCGTCCGAAACCGCTGGCCTGGGCGCGCTGCTGGCGCTGGTGCTGCTGGCCGTGATCTACGGCGTGTGGCGGCCAAAGGACCTGTCACCCATCCTCAGCTCATCGATCAAGGAATCGACGATGCTGTTACTGATCATCGGCATGTCGCTGTTCTATTCGTATGTGATGAGCTACCTGCACATCAGCCAGTCCGCCGCCGCGTGGGTGGTCAGCCTGCACCTGTCGAAGTGGCTGCTGCTGGCGGTGATCCTGCTGATGGTGATCGTGTTCGGCTTCTTCCTGCCGCCGGTATCGATTATCCTGATGACCGCGCCCATCATCCTGCCGCCGCTGAAGGCCGCCGGCTTTGACCTGATCTGGTTCGGCATCGTCATGACGGTGGTGATGGAGATGGGCCTGATCCACCCGCCGGTGGGCCTGAACATCTTCGTCATCAAGAACATCGCGCCCGACATTCCGCTCAAGGATGTGGTGTGGGGCGTGTTCCCGTTCCTGATCCTGATGTTCGTGGCGGTGCTGCTGTTGTGCGTCTTCCCGTCTATTTCCACCGGCCTGCCGGACATGATCATGGGAGCAAAGTAAATGAACTGGAACACCCTTCGGGACAACCGCGATGCGCGCTTGCAGCGGGCGCGCACCGCATTGGGCAATGAGCTGGACGGCAAAACCCTGCCGTCCGCGCGCATCGCCGACCTGCTGCACACGGTGCTGGAGTGCGGCGACCGCGTCTGCCTCGAAGGGAACAACCAGAAGCAGGCCGATTTCCTCGGCCACGCGCTGGCCAACCTGAACCCGGAGCGCATCAACCACCTGCACATGCTGCAGTCGGTGCTGGCGCTGCCGGAGCATCTGGACGTGTTCGAACGCGGCGTCGCCTCGAAGCTGGACTTCTCGTTCTCCGGCCCGCAGGCGGTGCGCGTGGCGCGGCTGGCGTCCGCCGGCAAGCTCAATATCGGCGCGATCCACACTTACCTGGAGCTGTTCAGCCGCTACTTCATCGACCTGCCGCCGCGCGTCTGCTTGGTCGCGGCGGAAGCGGCGGACCGCCACGGCAACCTGTACACCGGGCCGAACACCGAAGACACGCCGGCCATCGTCGAAGCGACAGCGTTCAAACAAGGCATCGTCATCGTGCAGGTCAACCGCATCGTCGACACCGTGCCGCGCGTGGACATACCGGGCGACTGGGTCGATTTCGTCGTACAGTCGCCCCGTCCCTACTACATCGAACCGCTGTTCACGCGCGATCCGGCGCAGATCTCCGAGATCCAGGTGCTGATGGCGATGATGGCGATCAAAGGCATCTACGCCGAATACGGCGTGCAGCGCCTGAACCACGGCATCGGCTTCGACACCGCCGCCATCGAGCTGCTGCTGCCGACCTACGCCGAGTCGCTGGGCCTGCGCGGCAAGATCGGCAAGCACTGGGCGCTCAACCCGCACCCGGCGCTGATCCCGGCGATTGAAGCGGGCTTCGTGCAGTCGGTGCACTCCTTCGGTTCGGAGCTGGGCATGGAGGACTACATCCATGCGCGGCCGGACGTCTTCGCCATCGGCCCGGACGGCACCATGCGCAGCAACCGCGCCATGTGCCAGGCCGCCGGCCACTACGCCTGCGACATGTTCATCGGCTCGACGCTGCAGATCGACTTGCAGGGCAATTCGTCGACCGCCACCGCCGGCCGTATTTCCGGTTTCGGCGGCGCCTCCAACATGGGCGCCGACGCGCGCGGACGGCGCCACGCCAGCCCTGCGTGGCTGAAGGCAGGCCAGCAGGCGCGCGAAGGCCGCAACACCATCCCGCGCGGTCAGAAGCTGGTGGTGCAGATGGTGGAGACCTTCCGCGAACATATGCAGCCGGCCTTCGTCGATAAGCTCGACGCATGGGAGCTGATGGAACAGGCCAAGATGGCGATCCCGCCGGTGATGATCTACGGCGACGACGTCAGCCACGTCCTGACCGAAGAAGGCATCGCCAACCTGCTGATGTGCCGCACCGACGAGGAACGCGAGCAGGCCATACGCGGCGTGGCCGGCTACACGCCGGTCGGCCTGGCGCGGGATAAGCGGATGGTGGAAAACCTGCGCGATCGCGGTATCATCCAACGCGCGGAAGATCTCGGCATCGACAAGCGCATGGCCACGCGCGACCTGCTGGCCGCCCGCAATATGAAAGACCTGGTGCGCGCATCGGGCGGTTTGTACCAGCCGCCCAAGCGTTTCCGCAACTGGTAAGGAGCCTGACAATGGAAACCCTGAACTACCGATTTGAACAAGGAACGCAGCGTTTGAAAGCGACGCCGCACGTAGTGGGCGTGGTCGGCTCCGGCAACCTGGAAGTGCTGATCGAACCGGCCGACCTGGCCGGCGCCTGCACCATCGAGATCACCACCGCCGCCGTCGGCTTCGGGCCGATCTGGGAGGCGGTGATGCGCGACTTCCACCAGCGCTGGCTGCTGGCCGACACCCGCATCTCGATCAACGACATGGGAGCCACGCCCGCCGTCGTCAGCCTGCGCATGGACCAGGCGGTGCAAACCATGCTGGGAGTATCCTGATGAGCCGAACATCCAGCTACCAGGAAGCGAACGCGCGCGAACGGTTGCAGCAGCTGTTCGACCCGGGCAGCTTTGAAGAATTCCTGCCGCCGTCGGAGCGCATCGTCAGCCCCCATCTGGGGCAGCTGAACGCGCCGGTCGCGTTTGACGACGGTGTCGCGGTAGGCCGCGCAAAACTGGACGACGTAACCGTCTACACGGCGGCGCAGGAAGGTGGTTTCATGGGCGGCGCGGTCGGCGAGGTGCACGGCGCCAAGCTGGTCGGCTTGCTGCGGCGCGCGGTGCGCGACCAGGTCGCTGCGGTGGTGCTGCTGGTGGAATCGGGCGGCGTGCGCCTGCACGAAGCCAACGCCGGCCTGATCGCGGTGTCGGAAGTGATGCGCGCGCTGCTCGATACGCGCGCCGCCGGCATCCCCGTGATCGTGCTGGTGGGCGGCTCGAACGGCGCCTTTGGCGGCATGGGCATCGTCTCGCGCTGCGCCAATGTGGTGGTGATGTCCGAGGAAGGCCGGCTGGCGATGTCCGGTCCGGAAGTCATCGAGACCGCAAGCGGCGTCGAGGAATTCGATTCGCGCGACCGCGCACTGGTGTGGCGCACCAGCGGCGGCAAGCACCGCTACCTGATGGGCGATTGCCAGCGCATCGTGGCCGACGATATCGCCGCCTTCCGCGCAGCCGCGCGCGATGCGGTGGCCGCGCTGACCGGCACGCAGGTGGAGCTGACGCTGGAAGCACTGGAAGCCGAACAGCAGATGCTGGTCGATCGCATCGCCCGCTTCGGCGCCCTCGCCGATCCGGTCGATATCTGGGCCGCGATGCAGATCCCCGATGCGGCCAATATTCCGATGCTCGACGTCGACAGTTTTATCGCGGCCGCCGACAAGCGCCGCATGGGAGTCTGAGATGGACTGGAAAAAACTGGCGGACACGCTGTTCCCGCAAGGGCATGCCATCGTCGAGCAGAACGACTTCCTGTGCGGCAGCGCCCAGGTGGACGGGCAAGCGGTGGCGGTGATCGGCACCACCGGCCACACGCCGATCGGCGTGGAGATCGCGCTGGCGCAGGCCAAGGCCATCCTGCGCACGGTGCGCGAATTCCCCGGCATGCCGATACTGATGCTGGTCGATACGCAGGGCCAGCGCCTGCGCCATCGCGACGAGATGTTGGGCATCAACAGCTACATGGCGCACCTCGGAAAATGCGTGGACCTCGCACGTCGCAAGGGACACAAGATCATCGGCCTGGTGTACGACCAGGCGCTGTCGGGCGGTTTCATCACCAGCGGCTTGATGGCCGACGCCTGCTACGCCCTGCCCGACGCGACCATCCGCGTGATGGGTTTGCCCGCGATGGCGCGCATCACCAAGGTGCCGGAAGAACGCCTGACCGAACTCGCGCAGAGCAATCCGGTGTTCGCGCCTGGGCCGGAGAACTATCTGCGCATGGGCGGGCTGGAAGCGATCTGGGAGGGCGACCTGGCGGCGCATCTGCGCGCCGCGCTCGCGGGCACGGCCGACGGCGACCAGCGCAGCGCATTGGGACTCCAGCGCGGCGGACGGCGCTGGGCGCAACCGGTGATCGATGCCGTGATGACTGACAGTCATGTACATGTTGCCTGAATCGGAGCAGATGCTGCAGCCAGGGACCGCCACGCGCGGCCTTGAGCGGCATATGCTGGTCTGGCTTACGGAGCCGGGCTGGCAGTCGGTACTGCGCGCGGCGCAGCCGCAGCACAAGGCCGCGCTCACGCTCTGGCAGGGGCAGGATTGGCCGGCCGTGGTGCGGCGCTTCGATATCGGCGCGCAGCCGGACGAAGTTTGCCTCGGCCTGCCGCTGCCGCCGGATGAGGACAGCGGTGAGAAGGTGCGCATTTCCTTGCGCACGCAGACGCTAGAGATCAGCAGGACATCGCAGGCGGTGGAACTGCGGTCGGCGCTGCGCTGCGCAGGGCCGTGGCGCGAGGCGCTGGCGACGTTGGAGCGCGAGACAGAGCATCTGCACCTGCGCATCTACGGCTCGATGGCGATGCAGGCGCTGACTGGCTTGCTGTACCTGACGCCCGCCTCGGACATCGACATACTGTTCCATCCGCGCAGCCGCGAGGAGCTGCATGACGGCGTGGCGCTGCTGTCGCGGCACGCGGCGCACGTGCCGCTCGATGGCGAGATCGTATTCCCCGGGGGCCAGGCGGTGTCGTGGAAGGAATGGCGCATGGCGATGGAAAATCCGGCCAGGGTGATCGTCAAGGAACTGCACGCGGTGCGGTTGGCCGATACGGCGTCGTTGCTGGCGACCTTGGAGTCTCGTTGATGCGCACCGCCCTCGCACCTGCGCGCCTGCGGACGCAAGCAATGATGATGCCGAGGCTGAGCCGCACGGCGCAGCACAGCTTCGCCGGCGACGTGGCGCGGCTGGCGGTTCGCAGCCTGCACGCGGAGCTTTGCCTGTATCCCAAGCCGGGACTGGTGTCGCTGGTGGACTCTGGCAGTCATGACGACATGGATGCACAGACCTTCATGCGCAGCCTGTTCTCGCTGCGCCACTACTTCAAGAAAATATGCCTGGCAGGATTGGGCGATGCGCCGTTCGCGCGGCTTAAACATCTGGGCATCGAAGCAGAAGCGGCGATGCTGAAGGCGACACGCGGCATCAATACGCATCGAGGCGCGATCTTCAGCCTCGGCCTGCTGTGCGCCACCGCCGGTCGCGCGCGCGCGCAAGGCACGCCGCTGACGCCAGCCGCGCTGCGCGCCGCCATGCTGATACGCTGGGGCGAGGAGCTGGCCATGCATGCCGCTCCATCGAGCACGCCGGCCAGCAACGGCCTGCGCGTCGCGGCGCAATATGCGGTCAGCGGCGCGCGGGAAGAAGGCGCGCTCGGATTGCCTTCGGTGTTCGAAATCGGCGTGCCGGCGCTGCTGGCCTCACGCGCGCGCGGCGCCAGCATGACGCATGCGCGCATCGACACTCTGTTCACGCTAATGGCGCGCATCAGCGACAGCAACGTCTATCACCGCGCCGGTCTTCAAGGCGCGCAAACGGTGCGCACGCACGCCCAGCACTTCGTCGATCTGGGCGGCACGGCCAACGCCGAATGGCGCGCGCAGGCGCTGGCCAGCCATCAGGCGTTCGTGCGTGAGCACCTGTCCCCAGGCGGCGCGGCGGACTTGCTGGCGGCCAGCTGCCTGGTACACGCCATCGCCGCGATGGAGCAGTACGAACCATGATCACGTCCTACGGCGCGCCATCCCGCCTGCTGCTGCTCTGCCCCGGCCAAGGCGGCCAGCATGCCGCGATGTTCGACCTGCCCCGTAGCGGTCCGTCCGGCGACGCCGCCGCCAGCGCACTGCTGGCCGGCCTGGCGCTGGCCGACGACGCGGACATCTACGCCAACCGCAACGCCCAGCCATTGATCGTCGCGGCCACGCTGTCGATGTGGGCAGCGATACGCGAGTTCACGCCCCCGCCGGCGCTGGTGGCCGGCTACAGTATCGGCGAGCTGTCCGCCTACGGCGTCGCCGGCGCCCTCCCGCCGCAGACGGTGGTGCAACTGGCGGCAGAACGCGCGCAGTTGATGGACGATTGTGCCCGCGCCCTGCCCGGCCAAACGCTGATGTCGATTTCCGGCCTGCCGCTATCCCGCACCTCGGCCCTGCTTGCCGAACACGCTTTTCACATGAGCATAGAGAACGGCGACGACGCCTGCATCGCTGGCGGCCCGGCCGCTGGCGCCGAAGCGCTTGAGCGGGCGGTGCACGCCACCGGCGGCCGCAGCACGCGCCTGCCGGTGGAGGTGGCCTCGCACACGCGCTACATGCAGGCAGCGGTTGCCCCCTTCGCCGCAGCCTTGCAGCGGACAGCATTCCAGCCGATGACTGCACCGGTACTGGCGGGCGTCGGCGCGATGGCCGTCAACAGCAAAGCGTCGGCCGTGGACCAGCTCTCGCGCCAGCTGGCGGAAACGATACACTGGGCCGCCTGCATGGACGCCGCCGCCGAAGCCGGCATCACCTACGCGCTGGAACTCGGCCCCGGCGCCGCGTTATCGCGCATGCTGCAAAGCCGCCACCCGCACATCAACACCCGCTCCGTGGCCGACTTCCGCACCTTGGACGGCATCCGCAAATGGCTGGAACGCGCCGCCGAGTAGCCGGCGACGCTACCACTCAACCTCGATTATTCTGCGTCGCCCAGGCGACGATATTGGACGCATCCATCGCGCCCGGCTGCCGCGCCACTTCGCGCCCGCCCTTGAACAGCGCCAGCGTCGGAATGCTGCGGATCGCATAGCGCGCCGCCAGTTCCTGCGCCTCCTCGGTGTTGAGCTTCACCACGCGGAACTCCGGCTCCAGCCGCTGCGTGGCCTGCGCGTAGAACGGCGCCATGGTCCTGCAAGGCCCGCACCACGGCGCCCAGAAATCCACCAGCACAGGAATGTCGCTGCGCTCGATGTGCTTGAGAAAGCGCGCGGCAGACAATTCCAGCGGCTGTCCGGTGAACAGCGCCTTCTGGCACTTGCCGCACACCGGCTGCTGCGCCAGCTTGGCGGAAGGCACGCGGTTCACGGCGTCGCAATGGGGGCAAACGATGTGCAGCGATTCGGGCTGCACGGCGGCGGTATTCGTCATCTTTATCTCCAGACAGCATCAAGCCAGCCATGATAAAGCAAGGACAAAAAAAATGCCGCGCCGCGCGATGCAAGATCGCGGGCGCGGCGAAGACTAGAGCCTGTCGGCTCTGTCGTCAGGCTCAGGTTTCCTTGCGGGCGCCGGTTTGCTTGGCGGATTGAGCAGCTTGAGCGGCAGTCTGGGCCTGGGAGGCTTGCTGGCCGCCTTGCATGCTGCCTTCGCGGCTTTCGCGGCTTTCGGTGCCGTTCTGACCTGCGCTTTGCATGGTCGAGCTGCTACGCATTTCATTGCCGCGCGATTGGCGTGCGCCATCGCTATGGCTGATGAACGGATCGGAGAAACGTTCCACCGCGTCCTGATGGCTGCGCAATGTTTTTTCCGTTTCTTCCGACGTCACGCGGGCCACTTCATCAGCCAGGGCCTTGGCGGTACGACTGGTTTCCTGCACGTGCTCTTCCGCCACTTTGGACAGGTCGACCTGGGTGTCGGCGGCGATGCGAGACAGATGCTGCTGGTAGGCGCGCAGCTTCTCTGCGGTGGGTTGGGCATGGGCGGCGGCGGCGGCAATCGCCTCCGTCGGACGGTGCGCGGTGATGATTTGCTGGCCCGTCGTCGTGCTTTCTTCCAGCAAGGTTTGAGCCAATTGGATGTTCAGGTCGCTGTACTGCTGAACTGTACGGAACAGCGATTTCGACATGTCGTTAAAGAACGCCAGTTGGGCTTCCATATGGGTTTTGGCTGCTGGGGTGACAGATTGAGAAAATGGATACATAGATGCCTCGAAAAGAAAGTAAAAGATGGCCTGGGAATTGTCGAACCGGTTTCGACGCCGCATCGCAGCGCGAATGCCAAGGCTACGTTAGACCGTCCCGCGACGTCTGATCTAGATCAAACGTGCGTTGCCGCTGTCGCAGGAACTCTGCAAAGCGGATTAATCCTAGGTCATCCCTTCTTCAGTTCCGTGCCGCCCGCCAGCGTTCATGCCAGAGTCCGCCAGCGGCCAGCACCAGCCCCAGCAACAGCTGCACTCCGACCGTCTGGGTCGTGGCGACCCCGTTGAAACCGACCACATCCAGCACGGGCACCTTGGTCGCCTGCGTTGCGATGTACAGGCCGAACAGAAACAACGCGAGGAAGGTGCGCGCGCTGCGACTGAGGCCTCCGAGCAGGCTGGCGACGCCGGCCAGCGCCAGCACGCCGGTCGACAGCGCGGCAGCGCGCAACGGCGCAGCCATCGTCCATCGCCACAGCACCGGCGCGGTGAACAACAGCGCCAGCAGGCAGGACGCCAGCAACTGCGCGCCATAGCGCCGCACGGCGCCGCCCGGCGCCGTGCCGCTCATCGCGTCCACGTCGTGCTGGTGGTCGCGCACGCCGATGTCGCTGACCAGGACACCCCAGATGGCGATGGCTGCAATGACCACGCCGCCCAGCGCCGCCACCGGCAGCACGCTGCCGACGATCAACAGCACCAGCGCCGCCGCCACCGCCGCCGGATTAGACACCAGCGTCAATGCCAGCACCGCCAGCGCCTGGCCGGCCGTGCCGGGAACGCGTGCGGCCAGGCCGAACAGCGGGCGCACCAGCCGCATCAATGGCCGTAGCAAGCGGTTCGCCAATGCCAGCGGCGACCAGCGGCCACCGCCGGATGCTCGCACTTTGACCCGATCCGGCGCGAAACGATGGAACAGCCGCCAGGCCGGCAGCAGCGGCAGCAAGGCCACTAGCGCGCAACCGACGCGCGTGGCCCCCAGTTCCGCCGACCACAACCAGGTGGGCAGTATCACCGGCGGCAGCGCCGGATTGAAATCGCCGCCACCGATGACGAAATTCGAGGTATGCAGCAGCGCCTTCACCGTCAGCACCGTCGCGCCCATGCCGGAGAAATCGAGCAGCAGCAGTGGCGACCATGCGTCATTGCTGTCCGCCGTCAACACGATGGGCCCCGCCAGCTGCGCCATGTAGAAGATGAAGTACAGCACGTCGCCGCGCCTGCCCATCAGCGGCGCCCAGGCGTCGCACAGCAGCGCCATCGCGGCGGTGAAGAACAGCAGCGGCAACAACAGCATCGCGAAGGTCTGCAGATAGACCAGCAGCTGTATCGGCCCCTGGCCGCGCAACAAATGCAGCACCAGCATGGTCAACATGAAGATGAGCAGCAGCCCGCAAAGGTAGGCTACACCGCCCAGCCAGCGGCCGAGCAGGAACACGGCGTTGCTCACAGGTGTAGCCGCCAGCACCGCGCCGGCGCCGCTGCGCACGTCCTCGCTCATGCGCCCGCGCACCAGGTAGAAACCCGCCAGCCCGAAAAACAGGCCGCCCAGTCCCGCGCTGCCCAAGGCCAGGCAGCTGCTGGTGTAAGCCACGCGCACATTGTCGGCGACGATCATCGCCTGCCCCTTGGCTGGATCGCCCACCATCAGCCAGGTCGCTGCGATCAACGCCAGCACGGCCACCAAAGTGCCGGTGCGGCGCATGCGCAGCCGCACCTCGGTCAGCACCAACAGCTTCAATGCCAGCGCGTTCATGCCGCCGCTTCCTGCACCGCGTAACGCTGCGTCATCAGCGCTTCTTCCAGCGTCGGCTCGGCCGGCACCGCGCCCGCGCACGGCGACGTTGGATGCGCAATGCGCAGGTTGATGCCATGTTCATTGCGCTGCGCTTGCAACACCTGCACCTCCGCGCGCAAGGCTTCGTAGTGCTGCGCCTCCACCGTGACCGACCATACCTGGCTGCGCGCGCCGTGCACGAAGCTGTCCGGCGTATCGAAAGCCACCAGCTTCCCCTTGTTCATGATGGCCAGGTGGCCGGCCATGTTCTCGATGTCGGACACGATGTGGGTCGACACGATCACCAGCTTGCGGAAGCCGATCTCCGACAGCAGATGGCGGAACCGCAGCCGTTCTTCGGGATCGAGGCCGGCGGTCGGCTCGTCGACGATCAGCACATCGGGATCGTTGAGCAGCGCCTGCGCGATGCCGAGCCGGCGCCGCATGCCGCCCGAGAAGCCCGCCGCCTGGCGGTGCGCATGCTCGTGCAGGTTGACCATCTCCAGCAGCAGCCGCAGACGGGCCGGATCGCGCACGCCCTTCAGCGCCGCGAAGTACTGCAGGAACTCCAGCGCCGTCAGGTTCGGATACACGCCGAAGTCCTGCGGCAGAAAGCCCAGCCGGCCACGGATCGCATCGGGCTTCTTCACGATGTCGGCGCCGTCGAACAGGATCTCGCCGCTGGTCGGCTTGGTCAGCGTGGCGATCATCTGCATCAGCGAGGTCTTGCCCGCGCCGTTGTGGCCGATCAGGCCGACCACGCCGGCCGGCAGGTTCAAACTGACGTCGTCGACTGCCCGCACGTTCTTCGTATAAGATTTGACGACGTTGCGTAGTTCAAGCATGTACAAAGCGCTCCTGAAAATGAAAGCGGGGCCGGGCCAGCACCATGCCGGACCGGCCCCGCTTGCGGGGTGCCTTATTCTACTGCGTTATTTAAATAACACGGCCGCTTTTTGCACCGTCAGCCACACGCCGATCGCCAGCGGAATGCCGACCGCCAGCCAGCCGAAAGCCACCGCCGCCGGGCTGGTCACGCCGTTCGACGCCACCACCGTGCCGCTCGATGCGGCGGCGTCGCGCTCGTGCGCCAGCTTCTTCTCGGCGGCCAGTTCGGCCTCGCTCATGAAGTGCTTGTCGGCCACCGGGCGCACCATCAGGTTGCACAGCAGGCCAATCACCAGCAGGCCCGCCAGCACGTACATGGTGATGTCGTAGGCCTGCGCCTTCGGCACGCCGTGGGCGATCTGGTACTCGCGGACGTACGTCACCAGAAATGGGCCGAACACGCCGGCCATCGACCACGCGGTCAGCAGGCGGCCGTGGATCGCGCCCACCATCTGGGTGCCGAACAAATCGGCCAGGTAGGCCGGCACCGTTGCAAAACCGCCACCGTACATCGACAGGATGATGCAGAAGAAGCCGACGAACAACGCCAGCTGCGCGCCATGCGCCATCGATGGAATCAGGCCGTACAGCGCGATGCCCAGCACGAAGAAGATGCCGTAGGTGGCTTTGCGGCCCAGGAAGTCCGAGCACGAGGCCCAGACGAAACGGCCGCCGATGTTAAACAGCGACAGCAAGCCGGTGAAGCCGGCGGCGATGGCGGCGATCTGGCCCTTCTGCGCCAGCGTCAAGTCGTTGAACGCGACATTCACGCCCAGCAGCTGGCCGGCGAAGATCTCCTGCAGCAGCGGCGAAGCCATGCCGAGGATGCCGATACCTGCCGTCACGTTCAGGCACAGCACCAGCCACACCAGCCAGAATTGCGGTATGCCCCACACCTTGCTGGCGTGGACGTGGCGGCTGGTGATCATGGTGTTGGCGCTGGCCTTGGCGGGCGGCGTCCAGCCAGCCGGTTTCCAGCCGGTCGGCGGCACGCGGTACGACAGCGCGCCGGCCATCATGAAGACGAAGTAGATCGCCGCCATCACCAGGAAGGTCTGCCACACGCCGACCGAGTCGGGCGTAGCGAAGAACTTCATCAACTTGTCGGCCAGCGGCGCACCGATCATCGCGCCGCCGCCGAAGCCCATGATGGCCATGCCGGTCGCCATGCCGCGGCGGTCCGGGAACCATTTGATCAGCGTCGACACCGGCGAGATGTAGCCCAGGCCCAGGCCGATGCCGCCGATCACGCCGGAGCCCAGCCACATCAGCCAGATCTGATGCTGGTACACGCCCAGCGCCGAGATCACCAGGCCGCCGCACCAGCACAGCGCCGACACCACGCCGGCCTTGCGCGGACCGGCGTGTTCCAGCCAGCCGCCGAACAGCCAGGCGGCCAGGCCGAGGAAGACGAAGAACATGGTGTACATCCAGCCCAGCATCGAGATCTGCCAGTCGCAGGTGGACGACAGGATCTTGGCCATCAAGTCCATGTCGGCCGGACAGGCCAGCGCTTCCTTGATGCCGAGCGCGCGCGACAGCGGCAGCCAGAACACGGAAAAGCCGTAGGCCATGCCGATGCACAGGTGGATCGCCAGCGCCGCAGGCGGCACCAGCCAACGATTGAAGCCGGACCCCGCTACCGTCCGCTCCTTTTCCAGAAAATCAAAAATTGCCATATGAAAAGCCCCTTTTTATTCATGTAACTTGAGTACATGTTTCCCAAATACAACTAAGGGCGGGAGCGTAGCATAAAGCTAGTGACTTGTCTTATGGATAGCGTTTCAAATCGTCTAACGAAAACCACAGTTCTTTGCGGGCCAGCGGGGTTTGCGGGCTCAGCAAAGGATTGGGAAGCTGGATGATCAGGCGCTGCTCGAGCCTGGCGTTGCGCAGCAGGCGGCCGTAATGCAGATAAAACAATTGCTCGAAGCTGCCGTCGGCCAGCGCCGCCTCCAGGCCTAGCCGAACCGCCTCGGCCAGCGCCGGGTTGTTGCGGTTGACGAAGAAATAATCGGCGGTGGGATAGTGCAGCACGATGTGGGTATCGATCGCCAGTTCGGGATGGTGCGCCGCTTCGGCCCAGATCTCGTTGGCCGAGCGCGGCGTCCAGTCAATGCGGCCGGCGTTCAGCATGCCGAACAGGCCGCTGTACACGGCCACCGGATGCACCTTCAGCCCGCTATGCCGCAGTATCTCCAGATCCGGCCAGTCATGCCCCTGGGCCGTGCTGAAGCGCTTCAAGTCCTCCAGCGAACGCACGTCGCGCAGCAAATCCTTGTGGTCGGCGCGCACCAGGCCGATGCGCCAGCCGATCAGCCCGCGCGTCATCGGGATCCGCACCGGCAGCAGCGCGGCCTCGCGCTCGATCGAAGTCATGGTGCCGATGATATCAATGCGCCCGGAGCCGGACTGTAACTCCACCAGCGCGCGGTTCTGCTGCATGCGGGTCGGCGACAGCTCGACCCGGTACTGGGCGCCGGTCTTGGCCAGCGCCAGCTGCAACAACGCCAGGCCGTATTCGCCGCGCTCGTCGTCGATGCTCTCGGCGCGTGGATAGTGGATCAGGATGGGTTCGGCCGCCGCAGCAAGCACAGACTCGGCCGCAAGCAGCATCAGGCAGGCGCACAGCATTCGGCGTAGCGTAGACATATCTCCAGTTCCACCAAAGTATCTCCATGACAATAGTCACCCAGTTGCCCGGCGGCGTCAAGTCTGCTGAATTTTTAATCAAACACGTGCATTCAGAGGCGCACGGGTGTACACTTTCAACACTTGCCGAAGGGAAATATCATGGCCATCGCCGCACTCAGCTCAGGAATCACCGGTCTCAACGCTTCCGAACGGGCGTTGGGCAACAGCGCGCACGCGATCGCCAACCTCGGCACCCAGGGCTTCCAGCCGACCCAGGCCGTGTTCAAGGAAAGCGCCCCGGCCGGCAGCGGCGTGTCGATCTCCTTCCAGGCGCAGCAGCTGCAAGCGGCGGACGCGCCCAGCGCCACCAACCTCGCCACCGAGACCACCAACTCGCTGGTCTACAAGGCGCAATTCGATCTGTCGGCCAAGGTGATCCAGGCCGCCGACCAGAATATCGGCACCCTAATCAATACCAAAGCTTGACAGGGTCTGGCCGAATCGGCACATTGAAGTCTGCCGAAGAGGGAGACCCATGATAAGAGACCAGGAAACGCTGAACATTCTGCTCGATAGCATCCGCCGCTTCGTGCGTGAACAACTGGTGCCGCACGAGCAGCAAGTGGCCGACACCGACGAAATCCCTCCCGCGCTGGTGGCGCAGATGCGCGAACTGGGCCTGTTCGGCCTGTCCATCCCCGAACAATACGGCGGCCTGGGTCTGACGATGGAAGAGGAAGTGCTGGCCGCGTTTGAAATCGCCCGCACCTCGCCCGCCTTCCGCTCGCTGTTCGGCACCAACAACGGCATCGGCTCGCAGGGCATCCTGATCGACGGCACCGAGGAACAAAAGAACACCTGGCTGCCGCGCATGGCCTCCGGCGAAGTGGTTGGCTCCTTCGCGCTGACCGAGCCCGGATACGGCTCCGACGCCGGCTCGCTCGCCACGTCCGCCGTGCGCGACGGCGACCACTACATCATCAACGGCACCAAGCGCTACATCACCAACGCGCCGGAGGCCGGCGTGTTCACCGTGATGGCGCGCACCGACAGCACCCGCAAGGGGCCCAGCGGCGTCTCGGCCTTCATCGTCGAACGCAGCACGCCCGGCATCTCGCTCGGCAAAAACGACAAGAAGATGGGACAGCAAGGCGCCCACACCTGTGACGTGATCTTCGAGAACTGCCGCGTGCCCGCCACCAGCATCATCGGCGGCAAGGAAGGCCAGGGCTTCAAGACCGCGATGAAGGTGCTCGACAAAGGCCGCCTGCACATTTCGGCGATCTGCGTCGGCGTGGCCGAGCGCATGCTGGATGACGCGCTGCGCTATGCGATGGAGCGCCAGCAGTTCGGCCAGCCCATCGCCGAGTTCCAGCTGATCCAGGCCATGCTGGCCGACAGCAAGGCCGAGATCTACGCCGCCCGCAGCATGGTGCTGGACGCCGCCCGCCGCCGCGACAACCGCGAGGACATCTCCACCGAAGCCTCCTGCTGCAAGCTGTTCGCCTCCGAAATGTGCGGCCGCGTGGCCGACCGCGCGGTGCAGATCCACGGCGGCGCCGGCTACATGTCGGAGTACGCGGCGGAGCGTTTCTACCGCGACGTGCGGCTGTTCCGCATCTACGAAGGCACCTCGCAGATCCAACAACTGGTCATCGCCCGCAACATGATCAAGGCGGCCGAGGCCTGATGGAGGCCATCGCCACCGCCCACATATTGGCGACGCTGCCCGAGCGCCTCAGCGGCATCCCGCGCCGCTGGGCCGAACGCGCGCCGCAGGCGTGGGCGCTGCACGACGGCGCGCGCCACTGGACCTACGCCGAACTGGCGGCGGCCGTCGATGAAACCGCCGCCCTGCTGCGCGCACTGCAAGTGCGGCCCGGCGACCGTCTGATGGTGGTCGGCGAAAACTGCGCGGCGCAGGTGGCGCTGATCTTCGCCGCCGCCGAGGTGGACGCGTGGATCGTCAACGTCAACGGCAGGCTGTCCGCGCGCGAGGTGGACCAGATCCGCGGTCACAGCGGGGCGCGGCGCGTGATCTACCTGTCGACGCCCACTTCACCGGAATCCGCCGCCCACGGCCAGCGCCATGCGGCCGTGCTAACGCCCTCGCCGTTCGGCCCGTGGATGATAGGCACGCTCAATCCCGACTGCGCGCCGGAGCCGGTGCACGCCGACTCGGCGCAGCAGGTGGCGGCGCTGATCTACACCACCGGCACCACCGGCCAGCCCAAAGGCGTGATGCTCACGCACCGCAACCTGCTGTTCATCGCCGCCGTCTCCAGCACCCTGCGCGGCCTCACGCCCACCGACCGCGCCTACGGCGTGCTGCCCATCACCCACGTCTACGGCCTGGCCTCGGTCATGCTGGGCACCCTGTACGCGGGCGCCTGCCTGTACCTGTGCCCGCGCTTCTCGCCGGACGCCGTGCTGAAGGCGATCCGCGACGACGACCTGACCATCCTGCAAGGCGTACCCGCCATGTATGCGCGCCTGCTGGAGACCCTGGGCGCTGGCGAACAAATCAAGTCCCAGTTGCGCTTCATCTACGCCGGCGGTTCGCCATTGGCGCCCAGCCTGAAGGCGCAGGTGCAGCAGTTGTTTGGCCTGCCGCTGCACAACGGCTACGGCCTGACCGAGACTTCGCCCACCGTCAGCCAGACCCGCCTCGACCAACCGCGCAACGACGCCTCGGTCGGCCAGGTCATCCCCGGCGTCGAACTGCGCCTGGTGGACGCCGGCGGCGACGACGTAACGCCCGGCGCCGACGGCGAACTGTGGGTGCGCGGCCCCAACATCATGGCCGGCTACTACCGCGAGCCAGAACTGACGGCGGCGGCCATGCGCGACGGCGGCTGGCTCAACACCGGCGACGTCGCGCGTCAGGATGCGGACGGCGCGCTGTTCATCGTCGGCCGCACCAAGGAGCTGATCATCCGTTCCGGTTTCAACGTCTATCCGCTGGAAGTGGAGACGGTGCTCAACGCCCATCCGGCGGTGACGCAATCGGCCGTGGTCGGCCGCAACGCCGCCGACGGCAACGAGGAAGTGGTCGCCTTCGTGGAAATCGATCCGCGCCATCGCGTCACGCCCGAAGAATTGCAGCAGTACCTGGCGGGCCTGCTGTCGCCTTACAAATGCCCATCCGAGATCATCGCAATGCAAGCCCTGCCCGCAGCGGCAACCGGAAAGATATTGAAAGGACAGCTGCGGCAACTGGCACAAAAATAACCACAACGGGAGACCAGCATGAAAAACACGACAATCGCGGCACTGATCGCGATGGCACTGGCAAGCGGCGCGCGCGCCGAGGAATTCACCGTCGGCGCGGAACTGCCGCTGACCGGCGCATTGGCCCGCGTGGGTTCGGGCATGCAGGAAGGCGTGCTGGTGGCCGCCGAAGTCTTCAACAAGACCAACGGCAAGCACAAAATCAAGATCATCACCATCGACGACGAATCGGCGCCGGCCAAGGCGGTGGCGGCGGTGGAAAAGCTGGCCAGCCAGGGCGCGGTGGCGATCACCGGCGGCTACGGCTCCAACAACATCTCGCCGGCGTCGGATGCGGCCAACAAACTGGGGCTGGTCTACATGACCTCCGGCGGCGTGGACGATAGCTTGGTCAACAGCGGCCGCAAGAACTTCTTCCGCATCAATAACACCGCAGGCTACGAAAAAGCCGTACTGGGACTGCTGGCCGACATGGGCGCGAAGTCCGTGTCCATCGTGTTCTCGACCAAGGAGGCCACGTCCGACCTGACCGCCTCGGTGCAGAAGGCGCTGACCGCCAAGGGCATCAAGGTCACCACGCACTCCTTCGATCCGGCCATCACCGACTTCAAGCCCATCATCAACAAGATCAAGCTCCAGGACAAATCGGAGGCGATACTGATGGTCGGCTACGAGAACGACTACGTCGGGATCCTGCGCGCCGCGCGCGTGCTCAAGCCGCCGGTCAAGGCAATGATCGGTGTGTGGTCGCTGGCCACGCCCAAGATGGCCGCCGAGTTCCCGGACCTGATGCCCAATGTGTACGGCACCGCGCTGCTGCCCTTCCCCGCCGTCTTCGACACTGCGGACGGTAAGGCCTTCGCCGACGCCTACAAGGCGCTGTACAAGAAGGAGCCGGACTACCTGGGCCAGTTCGGCTACGTGCAGGCGTCGCTGCTGTTCGAAGCCATCGCCCGCGCCGCCGACAAAGGCACAGTGAAGAAAGGCGGCGTGGCCGAGGAGCTGCGCAAGACCGACCGCGAAACGCTGATCGGCCGGGTGCAGTTCGGCGCCAACGGCGACAATCCCAACTTCGTGCACCGCATGGGCCAGCACCAGGGCAAGAACATCGTCATCGTCTGGCCCAAGGAGACGGCGACCGGCAAGATGGTGTATCCAGGCCTGCCCTGGTAAGCCGCCGTGACGGAACTGATACTCCAGGCGCTGTATTCCGGCCTGCTGCAAGGCGGCTCCTACGCGCTGATCGCGCTGGGACTGGCGCTGGTGTTCGGCACCATGCGGGTGATTAACCTGGCCCACGGTGAGCTGGTGCTGCTGGCGGCCTATATCGCCTACTCGGTGGAGTCGGGGCTGGGGCTCAATCCGGCGTGGGCGATACCGGTCGCGGTGGTCGTGGTAGGCGCGACGTCGGCCGGCGTGTACTGGGTCGTCAGCCGCATCAAGAAGGACAGGGAGATCAATTCGCTGATACTCACCTTCGGCATCGGCGTGATCCTGACCAATCTGATCCTGCTGATCTGGAAGGCCGACGTGCGCTCGACCAGTTCCAGCTGGCTGCAGGAAGCCTTCGTGGTCGGGCCGCTGTACAGCATGCGCAGCGAGTTGATCTTCTTCGTGGTCAGCCTGGTGTTGATGGGCGGCTTGTGGTGGTGGCTGTCGCGCAGCTGGTATGGGCGCGCGCTGCGGGCCGTGTCCAGCAACCGCGACGCCGCCAAGTTGATGGGCATCGCGCCCGGACGCACGGAGCTGGTGTCGTTCATCGTGGCTGGCATGCTGGCCGGATTTGCGGGTGTGGCCTTGTACAGCTATGGCGTGATCCAGCCCGCGTATGGCGGCGCGTTGACGGTCAAGGCCTTCATCATCACCGTGCTGGCGGGGATAGGTTCGATTCCCGGCGTGCTGCTGGGCGCTGTGCTGCTCGGCGTGGCCGAGGCGCTGACCGTCACGCTGGCCAGTTCCGCCTTGCAGGAACTGGCCGGCATGACGCTATTCCTGCTGGTGCTGCTGGTGATGCCGAATGGCTTGATGGGCGCGGCCCGGAGGCGCGGATGACCCCGCACGGCGGCAGGGAGGGGTCAGACCCCGTACGGGGTCTGACCCCGGCGTCCGGGTTGCGGGTTGGCGCTCAATCGAAGTCTGCAAGGCTAGTCTACGGCTTGCTGATCGCAGCTGCATATTTGGTCGTTCCCGCCGTTCTGGGTTCCAACAACTACGTCATGAGCCTGATCGTCGCGGCCATGGTGATCGGCTGCGTCGCCCTGTCCTGGGCGCTGCTGGGGAATATGGGCGGCATGGTCAGCTTCGGCCACAGCGCCTTCTTCGGCGTGGGCGCCTATGTATCGGCCATCGTCACCGTCAAGCTGGGCGTGCCGGTGCTGGCGGGGATCGCGCTGGGCGGCGTCGGCGCGCTGCTGGCGTCCGTGGCGATGCTGCCGGTGCTGCGGCTGCGCGGCCCCTACTTCGCGCTGGCCATCCTGGCATACGCCCACATCTTCCGCATCCTCGCCACCGAATGGAGCTCGCTCACCGGCGGCTCCGGCGGCATCGCCAACATCCCGGTGCTGCCGACCATCTTCGGCTACGACATGAGCGGCAAAACCGGCGCCTACCTGGTGATACTTACCATCGTGCTGCTGTTCGCGCTGGCCTACCGCACCATCCGCGCCAGCTACTACGGCATCGCCCTGCGCGCCATGCACGACAGCGAGGACGCCACCCGCGTGGTCGGCGTCAACAGCACGCTGCTCAAAGGGCTGATGCTGATGGTGTCCGCCTTCATGGCGGGCGTGGCGGGCGCGTTCAACGCCCACTACATCAACTTCCTCGAACCTGACTACGCCTTCAACGGCGTGTGGGTGACGGTGCCCATCGTCGCCGCCATCTTCGGCGGCTACCGCAGCATCGCCGGGCCGGTGGTCGGCGCGCTGGTGGTGTACCTGCTGGACCAACTGGTGTTCAAGTCGCTGATACCCACCGGGCATCAGCTGGTGTTGGGCGGGCTGCTGGTGGCGATGATCATCTTCAGCCCCACCGGCCTGCTTGCCCTGCTGCGAAGGAAAAACCATGCTTGAGTTGAACAATCTCTCGGTCCGCTTCGGCGGCCTGACGGCGGTCAACGCGGTCAACCTGACGGTCGGCACGCACGACGTGGTCGGACTCGTCGGCCCCAACGGCGCCGGCAAGACCACGCTGTTCAACGCCATCTCCGGTCTGGTGCGGCCGACCGGCGGCACGATACGCTTCGACCGCCACGACGTAATGCGCACGCCCATCTACCGGCGCGCGCGGCTGGGCATAGGCCGCACCTTCCAGATACCGCAACCAATGCATGAACTGACGGTGCGCGAGAACCTGATAGTGGCGCAGCGCTTCGGCACCGGCAAGGTCGACGAGGACAAGATAGACGAGATCCTGGAGTTCACCAGCCTGGCCGACAAAGCCGATCGTGACGCCGCCACCGAGCTGGCGCTGACCGAGCTCAAAGCGCTGGAAGTGGCCAAGGCGCTGGCCACCACGCCCAAGCTGCTGTTGCTGGATGAAGTGCTGGCCGGACTGGAGACCAGCGGCAAGCGGCGCTTCATGGGCATGTTGAAGGAGATGCACGCGCGCTTCGGTGTCGGCATCGTCATCATCGAACACGATATCGAGACCATCAACTCGCTGTGCCAGCGCGTGGTAGTGCTCAACTTCGGCCAGTTGATCGCGGACGGCACGCCGGACGAAGTGTTCAACGATCCGGAAGTCATCCGCAGCTACACGGGAGCGGCGCATGCTTGAAGTAGACCAGATACGCGCAGGCTATGGCGCGATCAACGTGCTGTGGGATGTATCGCTGAAGGCCGAAGCGGGCAAGCTCACCACCATCATCGGCCCGAACGGCGCCGGCAAGACCACGCTGCTGCGCGCGATCATGGGACTGGCGCCGCTGAGCGCCGGCGAGATCCGCCTGGACGGCCAGCGCCTGAACGGCACGCCAACGTGGGAGATGGCGGACCACGGTATCGCCATGATCCCCGAAGGCCGCATGGTCTTCCGCGACATGGGCGTGGAAGAAAACCTGATCATGGGCGCCTTCCACAAATCGCACCGTGCCCATATGAAGCAGCGGCTGGAAGAAGTCTACGAAATGTTCCCCCGCCTGCGCGAACGCCGCACGCAACTGGCCGGATCGCTGTCCGGCGGAGAGGCGCAGATGCTGGCAATGGCGCGCGGGCTGATGTCCAACCCACGCCTGTTGATTATCGACGAACCCTCGCTCGGCCTTGCGCCGCTGGTCGTCAACGAACTGTTCGAGATACTGGAAAGGCTCAAGGCCGGCGGCCGCACCATCATCCTGGTTGAACAGAACACCGAACGCGCGGTGGCCGCGGCGGATCACGTCTACCTGATGCAAAGTGGGCGCGTCGCCCTGTCCCAATCGGCATCCGAAGTCGAGCTCCAGCATCTCCACGACCTTTACTTCGCCCGTTGAAGTGGAATTCCTCAGATTTGATTTGACGCATTACATCAGACGACCGGCGGTTTCCGCCCCAACTCGGACCTTCGTGAAGATAATCAGCTCAGTGCCCGAGTCAGTGTGATCACTCCTGCACCGACAGCCATACCATATGGAATTATAACTTCGGGAATAATCTCGCTACGCACCAATAAAATCACGATTGAAGACAAGGTTACAAAAAATTCGATCCATCGGGGGAACGTAAACGTTAGTTCTCCGACGCCTGTCGAAGCCTGTTGTTCAAAGTTGTGCAATATTGCATCATGACCCGCCATTTCTGGAGTGTACAGAAACGCAAATTTGACATCTATCACTGTCGAGCCGCTCCGTTGCTCGAATCCATTATGTGGCCACCTCCGCGTGTTACTTGGCACAAGCGCAGTAACTCGGACATATTGATACTGGCCACTATTTCGCTCTTGCTCCATCCTGGCCTCAATTGGAGCGGCATTGATCCATCGTGGCGGCTTGGCGTGAAACACCCGCTTCAAGTCTCGAAAGATCAAGAAATTAAAGACCTGGGTTCTGCAATCGGCATATTGAGAGGCAATGCTCGACCGTGCCTTACGCGCGTCGTCGGTATGAATAAACCGCCAAAACGCATAGGCCAAGACGACCAAAACCACAACCCATATCTTGTTGGTCTCTTTCGGTAGTTGAACGTCAAATACTTTATTCGGCAACTTCAGCTCGAGATATGCGGAGACAAGGATGAATCCACTCAAAGCCACTAGGTTGCGACGAACCTTATCCTTGTCGTCTTCGTACATATTAAAAGATCCTATAGTTGATCAAACAGACGAAAAATCAACGAGTGGAATTAGGGGCAGTTCTCGAGGCATTAGTACGCATAAGTATGCATAGGGTCAGTTCAGGCGTTCTGCCATTCCTGGAAGTCTCTTTTGGCCGATTGTGGCAATCACATCATATTTAAAGCTAGGCTACTTATTGCCGTTTACCGCATCTCCAAAACCTCTTCCTAGCTCATATGTAACGCGGTTCCCCCACGCGAGAAAATCCTTCTCCTTACCAGCGTACGAACCAAAAGTCTCTATTTCACTGGGCGCCGGATGTCGAACATCAGCCATGCGATGTAGTGTAATTTTTATCATGGCCGGGTGCGCTGGTTCAGATGAGGTGGTGAAAACATAGATAAATGAATCTGAGTTCGGATCGATTTTCGTGTAACCATTTGTAGTTTTTCTCACTTTTTTCTGATATTTTTCCAGCTTGGCTAGTTGGGATTCACAATTTCGAATACTTTCGGCCGAGGAAAAACCTTCCGCTGGCAGCGTAATTTCGTCTGCGCAAAATGCCATTTCTGAAATAAAAAATAACGAAATAAAAAATATTATTTTCATGTAGCCTTCTAAGGTTGTTTATTCATGCAGTTGCGCAATACGACGTCGTCCGTTTCTGGCCGAATGCCATATCTGCAATTTCATCCATGATAATCAATATCTCCGCAGGTAGGGTCAATATCCTTAACATGATCGACTGGCGGCGACTGGAAGAGTGGAACGTGCTCACGCGCCAAGTACCAGGTTAGGTAAGCACCTAATATTGGCACAAGCAAGATAAAAGCAGCTTGTGCCCACCGTTGCGCAGGCTCGTAAAATGGCGAAGCCAATACTTTTCGCATGGCGATTGCATCAAGGGCAAGCGCCACCAAGGCGAGCGCGAGGAGAATCCATCCGGTTGAAGTATGTATGCTCATATGATCTTGAAGGGCAGCTCTTGGCCGAACTCGGCCGACGGCGTTCAGGATAGCAGCTTGCCAATCAGCAAAACTCACGAATTCTCACTTTAGACTGAAGCCGCCCTAACTCGGACCTTCAAATTTATTTACCAAATTCATCCAACATCGGACAATCGCATTTGAGAATGCCGAACTGCTCCTGTACCGAAGTCGCGCAAAACTACGAAGCCCTTCGGCTAGAATTCTGAAGCGAGATTGCAGTGTGCACAATTTCTTCCTGTAGATTTTCCATATCTCAACGTCAGAGAAAATGGCTTTCCACATCTTGGGCATCGGAATAAGGTTACCCGCATGAGACTGTACGCAAAAATAACAGCAGGAAGCAGCGGAATCAGATCACTAACCCCACTAGTTGACTTTATCCATTTGCTAGCAAAAAAGCACACTACAGTGCAGACAAACGAAGCGACGCCGATTCTGTTCCAGCGTCTAAACACCTTGAATTCTTTCGAGTACATCACAAGTACCTCTCTAGGCACACCTTGATTGGGGCTATAGCCATCGGACACCTTTTATCCGAACTCCTCCGTAAATTCAGCTGCGACCGTAGCCGAATTCAGGCGTTTCGCCGACTCTGACATAATTGGCACGTTTGAATCCGAAATCCATACAACCAGGAACTTTTCTGTGTCGCCGAATGCTCCTGCCTTTTTTGCTGCCTCAAGGCCGTTGACCAATGATTCCAACAATCCGCCAACGAACGCAACTTCGCATTCGTCCATCAGGAAACTATCATGCTCACGCGAATGCTGCGATTGGAAGAGCTTGTTCGCCTCTACCAGAACGGAATTAGTATTGCCGAATTCGTCGCGCTCCCAACTCGTCCATTCGTCCACAGAGAACCGGTGGTAACGATACAGATTGTCTGAGACTGGGACCTTGATATCACTTTCGCTATTGGTCACAACAACGACACCACGCATGTCGTGGGACTCACCTAGAAGAAGCGCGTATCCGTAAAACTCCCTGCCGATTGCTGCCAACCTTGCCACGTGCTTCTCGATATCGTGCGTTACTGCCGCAACCAACGCGGGTTGGATTTCCTCAAGCAACGAGTTCACTTCATTGATGTTCAAATAGTATCTCCTATCCCTTTACCCACTTGTGGACTCAAAAGCTTATAAAGTCGAGGGGCGGCTTCTGGCCGGTGCCAGAAGTTCGCACTCTACTTCTTCGGCTTCGGAATTAAAAATTTTGGCGGAACAGTCCGAAGAAAAATGCAAAGCGCACCGAACGCAATGAAACCGGTAATTTTAGCCAGGCGAGAGCCGGGAAAGAGCAACTCCCACACCACCGCGCCAGCAATGACCAATCCCAGAACGATGGTCACAATATTGATGTAACGCTGCATATTTTTTCGGTCCATCTTCTGCTCCAAAACACTGGCCGCGTGGCCGCTAGATGTCTCTTTTGCGAGAAAAAGTCTGCCAGCAAAAAATCATCGCTAAGACCAGAGAGATGACGGACAACCCGGTAACCAAATGCTCAGGTAGAAGGGCCGGAAATACCTTATCGAAGATTGTGTAGCTTAGCGAAAAGGCGAAAATCAACGAGGGCAGCCATTGTTTTTGCCAAGCAAAGCTGGCCATCGCAACAGTCGAACCTACAATACTTAACATCGTAGCGAAGTGCATTCCTAACCTCACAAATTTTTATGTCCGGTTGTGGCCGATAGCGACGAGTACTACAAGCCCTGCGCCTTTTTGTAATCGGTCAATGCTGCCTGAAGTGTTTGTGCCATATCGTCGCAATCCTGACGCCACACGTAGTCCACATCGGATTTAGTAATGACCACCGTGTATCGATTGGCCACACGCTGCCCATCCCATTTCAGGAGTACGACCGCGCCGTCTGCTTGAACTTCTTCAATTGTTGAAAGGAATTGATCGAGCATATAACCCTTTGCAAAATTTTTTACTGACGAGCGAACGGCAGTTGCTGGCCGACATCGGAACTCTGACGCCATCCAAATTAAAACACTGGGATATCAGTGTCACATCCCTATAAAGGTCCGGCACGCATTCTTGAGTCGCGTAGCAAAAGTCTCGGCCGGAACACTGTCCCCCACCTTCGGATCGGAGCGTACAACGACGGACTCCCACCCGTCATAATTCCCGTCGCACTCCTGGGCGAGCTTATACAAGGGCAAAGTGACATCGTCAATTCCGTTCATGCTTGGAATATCACTGCGGAAAAGTTGAGCGCAGAACTTTCCATCGTCTTCACGCGTTGTGAGCGCACGCACCGCAAAGCCGAGCCTGACTGCGCCCGCGACAAATGAGTCCCTTCCAGCCACGTCAGCAAATTCAGCCCAGTGATCCACCTCCCGGGCAACGAGCAGCTTGTCGCCATTACGCTCCAGTACTACGCAGACGCGGCGATTCTCAATAGACTGGCGATTAGCATCGCTGGGGTACAGATAAGAGAGGTAGGTCGACCAAGCTGAATCCTCACGGCTACCTATTTCGTATTGGTAGTCGGGGAAAGCACGCAAACATTCGGCGACGCGATCTTGCCAAATAATTCCGTCCTTAATGTAGAAATAAAAATCACGGTGTCCGTCCGAAGTGCAGCGCCCCACATAATTCACCTCGCCGCCAAAACACAAAGTCTCCAGTGCGTCTTCAACCGCAATGAGCTTGTCGTACTCTTCGCTGCTCGACATGCCATCCTCCCGGGGGGTAACCATTGTCAAGCGCACGTAGGCCATAAAAGGATGCGTCTCAATTGGCAACATTTTGATGGTCCCCAGATCCACATAGATCGAGGCGAGCTTGTCATCCACAGTACAAAAATAGAAATCCCAATCTTCTGTCATCGTTGTCACTTATCATATTCCGCTAAGGAGGCGGCGTGTTTGACTGCTTACAGCCGTTATGCGCCTGGTTCTGTCCACCACCTTTGGTAACTCTCTCTGACCTCGGATTTGAGCTGAGCCGCCGATATGTCTGGTGGAGATGACGGTTCGGGCGAGTAGCAGTCACATGCTGTGAAAACTTGATCCATGATTTCGCAAAACACACGGTCGTCAACGACTCTGGCCTTACCTGCATTAATATGCTCCCATAGAGCATCCCGGTCCAAACGCCATTGCTGCATAAAACGGATAATGAACTCATCAGCCGACAGCGCGTCTTGAACGAATTGTGCCATTGCGTCCTGATAAATCTTCTGGTGGCGAAGATATGTCATTTCCATTCAGGTCTTCTTGTCACTGACGAACGTCGGTTATTGGCCGCTAGCAGCGTTCATCACGGTGAGCCGCACGAAACGCATTCAAAAAGTCTCTTGGTGCACCAGAATTTTTGGCAAGCCCATCGGCAGCCGTGCTGACGTAGAAATCCAAGAACTCGGAAACAGCTCCGTCGCCGCGAGCGACATATGCCTCGACGAACACTTCCATGCAACGGTAAGCATCCCGAAGTGAAATCATTTGGTCGAATTCAGAGGCGTTTAAATCAGTATTCATGGTATCGCAAGGTTGGGAAGGGGTTGCTGCTGGCCGAACGTTGCCGCACTCTTCTCAAGAGTCAACGGTCAAATTTCAACGCTTTATCTAAAGCACTTTCAAGGTCTTCAATGGCCACAACTGCCGCGGGCATAAGCACCTTTGCCTGCAACGCTAAACAGTTTATCTCAACCCTTAGACTGTCTGGCCGGTGATTTCCTGGAAACTTGCGGAGACAGAGGCTAACGGTAGCGTCGTCTTTCCAAACGCTGGTGTCTACCGACCAGTTCTCGTCTTTAAACGAAAATATACAGCTGCTGTGCCTGGCGTCCCATATCGACGGGCTATACACCCACAGCGAGTTCCGAGCCTCCCAGACCTCAGTTCGCACCTCAAAACTCTTTTCGGGCGACACCGACATAATTTCCATAGTAGTTCCATTACTTAGCAAGGCGGAAGGCGACCGGCAGCTTCTGGCCGAACTGAGTCGATTATACAAATCCACCTTTGAGATCCGAGGTCGTCGCGGCGAGCTCCTCGTTTAACCCACGAAGAATTTTTTGCAGAGCTACCTGCTCTTCATCAGCATTTTCAGGATGAAGTGCTCGCGCAATATGCCGGGCCGCGTCCGCAAGTATCGTCCCCCAGGCCAATTCCTCGTCAACGCCCATCCCGTCCCTGTACATGCCGATCTTCAATGAGCAATGCAATTGCTTTTCAGCTACCCATACGCGCAGCATTTCCACCGATGCCGCGTCCCTTTGTGCTGCTGCAGGTATTGGACGTTCGTTCATACAAATCTATCTTCAAGTTTTAATGGCGGCTGTTGGCCGAACTCGGCCGATGGTCGTCATAGTAGCATCTTGCTCTTTCGAAAAAGGCGTGCATTGTCACGCCAGCCAGACGGCAATTCGAAACGCCATAAAGTCCGGAGAGTGTTCGCAGAAAATATGAAATTTTCCGCGATAGAGGGGAACACTTATAAACGAAGATTATCAACGAAGCCTGATGCGGTCAGAGAAGTCGGTCGCCTTGTCAGCCGCGCGCGCCTTGGCGGTGATGTGCGCTTGCTGCCGCAGCGAATCGAAGCCACCCTGCCCGGCCAGCGCGCCGATGTCGTACAGGTAGCGGTCCAGGTAACCGGACACCAATAGTCTCCAGTCCAGCGGCAAACCGGGATCGATGCGGCGCGCCATCTCGAAGACGATGGTGGTGCAGTTGGCGGTCAGTGTGTTGTAGAAGCGCGGCTCGCGCTTGAGCAACGCGCCTTCGTCCAGATACGACAGGAACAACGAGCGCATGACTTCCGGCGGCATCTTCAGGCGATACAGATACATGTCCTCGCCACGCGCATTGGTGCGCACGCGCAGGATGTCGCGCTCGTCGGCGGCGATCAGCACGGTCTCGAAGCGTTTGAAGAAACCGGCGATGCCGTCGAAACTCTCGCCGCGCTCCTTGCGGATCTCGATCGAGAACGTCAGGTAGCGGCCGTCGGAAAAGCCGAACGACACCAGCGTATGCGCGATCGCCGGCCCCATCCAGTACGACATCGCCACATCGACCGACTGCAACTGCTTCAGGTCATACGACCGCTGCTCCCAGCGCTGCGTGTAATCGGCATCGCTGCGCCAGTCAAAATTGCGAACTTGGTCCAGTGTGACGACGCTGCCCTGCACGCGGCCCGTGACCATGCGCGCCACATCGTCCGCCCAAACCCGGTCGTGACTGGGTTTGATCGTGCTCCACCAGCCCATCATCACCACAACCGCAAGCACCCACGGCAGCAGCACGCGCGCGCTGCGACGCCACCACCACCCCAACAGCGTCGCCACGCTGAAAACGCCCCAAACCACCGCCACGACAGGCGCGGCCTGGAACCACAGCGCGCCGCCACCCCACAGCGACAGGCACAACATCAACAAGGAGGCGCACAGCTTGCCGGCAAGGATCAGGTATTTTTTTAGCATGCCCGATTATAGGGGCATTAGTCCTCCTTATCGTCGACGCTGCTCCTGCCCCCGATCTGGACGAATATTAGTTTTACTGCAATACTTACGATCACGCCGATTATTCCGATGAGTTCCAACATGGCGGTTTCCGTAGATGGTGAAGAGACGCTTCACTGTAACGGCGCCACGCTTATCAATCCAATATCAAATACGGCGTCCAACTATCTCGAAACGGCATAACGGTGATTTCCCTTAAACAGTTTAAATATTTTGTAGAGATCGTGGAGGCCGGCAGCTACTCGCGCGCGGCGGAAAAACTGTACGTCGCGCAATCGGCGCTGAGCCGGCAGATCAAGGAGCTGGAAGACGAGCTGCAAACCCAGCTGCTCACGCGCGACTCGCGCCACATCGAGCTCACGCCGGCCGGCAGCCTGTTCTTCGAGCGCAGCAAACGCATCCTCGAGGACATCGACCACACCGTCGTCCAGGCGCGCCAGGTGGGCCTGGGCGCGCAAGGCCTGATCCGTTTGCAGCATTCCAGTTCGGTGATCCTGACACCGGCGATGACGGCCGCGCTGAGCCGGCTGCTGGCGGAGTTCCCCGGCGCGACACTGGAAATTTCGATGGCGCCGTCGGAGGACCAGACCATGGACATCGAGGAAGGCCGCGCCGATATCGGCCTGATCCGCATGCCGACCCTGCGCAAGTATCCGCACATCCAGGTGCGCGAGCTGACCACGGAGCGGCTGGTCGTGGCGGTGTCGCAGCATTCGCCGCTGGCCAAGCTGGACAACATCGAACTGGCCAGCCTGAGCAAGGAACCGTTCATCTCGATCCCGCACAAGGACCGCGGCGGCCTGAGCTACCTGGTCGCCAACCTGTGCCTGGACCAGGGTTTCTTCCCGACGCCGGCGCGGGTACTGTCGCGCAAATCCTCGCAACTGAGCCTGATCGAGGCCGACCTCGGCATCGCCATCGTGCCGGAGTGCATGCAGCTGATGGCGCCGGCCGGCGTGCGCTTCATCCCGCTTTCGCGCGGCGCCCTGATCACCAAGGTCGGCCTGGCCAGCCGGCGCGAAGCCGAGCCGCTGGTGACCGCCTTCGCCGACGCCCTGGTCCGCGAGCTAAATCCGGGATTGTAGCGGGCGACTGATGGCGCTGGCTTGTGGCACACTGCAATCCTGTAGACAGGGCAAGAGGAAAGCATGAGCGCGGGACCGGACGACAAGGATCCAACAAAGCCATCGGAGCATCGGCGCAGCAGCGACCGCGACCGCCGCGCGTCGCGCCCGGAGATCGGCACGCCGAGCTATCTGGACCCCGGCGACACCGTCTTCAGCCTGTGGGGCCGCGTGCTGATGGCGCGCTACCGCCGCGTCGCCGTCGCCGTCACGCGCCACATCATCCAACGGCCGCTGCACATCGGCGTCTCGGCCCGCATCTTCCATCCGGAACCCGGCGCAACCGGCCTGCGCAGCAAGAACCTGCAATACCTCGAAGAGTCCATCGCGCAATGGGTGATGTCGCGCGATGTGCTGGTGTTCATGATCCCGACCGTCAACACCGACGGCCTGCTCCACCCCTCCAACATCCGCCTGCGCGACTACGCCAAGCACCTGGACGGCCTGGTGCTGCAAGGCGGCGCCGATGTCTCGCCGCAAAGCTATTCGGAAACGCCGACCCGCCCCGAATGGGGTGGCGACCGCGCGCGCGATATGTACGAGCTGGAGCTGCTGCATGAATTCGTCGAGGCGGGCAAACCGGTGCTGGGCATCTGCCGCGGCTGCCAGTTGATCAACGTCGCCTTCGGCGGCACGCTGTACCAGGACATCGCCTCCGACGTGCCCGACTCGCTGGCCCACGTCAACGACGACTACGACCGCAACCGCCACGAAGTGAGCTTCCCGGCCGGTTCCTCGCTGGCCAAGCTGTTCAAGGGCAAGAGCGCCGGCCTGGTCAACTCCATCCACCACCAGGCCGTCAAGACGCTGGGCCGCGATATGGGCGTGGAAGCGCTGTCGGTGCCGGACAATATGATCGAGGCGATCCGCTACCGCAAGGCGCCCTTCGTCATGGGCCTGCAATGGCACCCGGAATTCCACCAGGCCGGCGGCGTCGAACTGCTCGACTGCACTGCCATCCTGGACAACTTCCTGCGCGTGGCGCGCGAGACCCGCTTCTAGGAAAATATTGGCCGAGGATGCTTGCCGGGTGTAAACTCAAGGGATACACCCAACGAGGCCTCCCATGACGTGTTTGCGTAGCGCCACCATGATCGCTGTCAGCTCTCTGATACTGCCCTGCGCCGCCGAAAACACCATCAATGTCGCCTACAGCGAACGCCCGCCCTACATGGTGTCCATGCCCGACGGCGCGCCAAGCGGACTGACCGGAACACCCACCGTTAATGCCTTCAAGGCCGCGGGCATACCCGTCAATTGGCAAAAGATGCCGACCAACCGTCAGCTATTGATGATCCGTGACGCCACCGCGCTGAACTGTGCAGTCGGCTGGTTCTGGACTGCCGAGCGCGAAGGTTTCGCCAAGTTCACCAAGCCGATCTACCGCGACAAGGATTGGATGGTGCTGGCCAATACCGCCCTGGCCGCGCGCGGCGACACCTCGCTGCACCAATTGCTGCAACGGCCAGAAACCCGCATCATCGTGAAAGACAATTACTCCTACGGCACCGAGCTGGACAAGCTGCTGGCGCCGCGCAAGGCCGCGCTGGCCGTGTCCACGGCCGCCGCCGGCAAGATGGTGCAGTCGATCAGCAAGGGTGTGGTGGACATGATGTTCATCTCCGAGGACGAAGGCCAATATGTCATGGCCCACCATCCCGTTTCCGAGACCGGCAACCTGCGCCTGCTGCACTTCAAGGACATGCCGCACGGCCCGGAACGCCACGTCATGTGCAGCAAGAGCGTGCCGGACGACGTCATCATCCGCCTGAACAAGGCGATCGCGCTTAAATAAGCAGCTGCCGAAAAATTGGAGCTGGTCACAAACTGTGACCACCTCTTCAGGCTGAAATTTTTTCTTCCTTAGCCGATCACGCGCCCCGGAAGCGCTGGATCGCCGCGTCGACCATCCCTTCGGCGCTGCCGCTGCGGTCGAACTGCTGGCGCAGGTAGTGGGCGTCGCTGCCCTCGTGCGTGACCTGCACCAGATGCTGCAAGCCCGCCGTGCCGCCCAGCGCCGCACCATGCGGCTCCATCTTGCGCAACGTGGTCAGGATGTCCTCCCGCAGCGACAGGCTCTCATACGTCTTCGGATGCACCAACGTGCCGTCCAGGCCGAAGCGGCAGGCCTGGAAACGGTTGTAGTTGTAGACCAGGTAGTCGTCCTCCGCCGGCGCCTCCTCGCGCCGCTCCAGCAGGTAGCGGCACAGCGCCTGCAGATACACCGCCAGCGCCGCCGCCCGCTCCACCGTCAACGGCGTGTCGCACACGCGCAGCTCGATGGTGCCGAACTCCGGCTTGGGCCGGATATCCCAGTAGAAGTCCTTCATGCTCTTGATGACGCCGGTGTGCTCCATCTTGGCGAAATACTCGTGCTCGAAGGTCGTCCAGCTTTGCGTGAACGGCGCCCGCCCGCTCATCGGGAAGGCGAACACGGAATTCAGCCGCGCCGAATTGAACAGCGTGTCGTTGCCCTGCACATACGGCGACGACGACGACAGCGCGATGAAGTGCGGCACGTAGCGGCTCAGCGAATGCAGCAGGAACAGCGCATCGTCGCCCGAGGCGCAGCCGATGTGCACGTGCTGGCCGAAAATCGTAAACTGTTTAGCCAGATAGCCGTACAGCTCCGACACTTCCTTGAAGCGCGGCTTGGAAAAAATCCTGCGCTCCGACCATTTCTGGAACGGATGCGTGCCGCCGCCGCAGATCCCGATGTTGAGCTGCTCGCCGGCCTGCACCAGCGTGTCGCGGATCACCTGCAACTGCGACACCAGCTCGCTGTGATGCGTGTGCACGTCGCTGTTAATCTCGATCATGCTCTCGGTGATTTCCGGCGTGACGTTGCCGGGAAATGGCTTGCGGCTCAACAGATGCAGCAAGTCCGGGCTGGACGCGGTCAGATCGAAGTCCGACAGGCTGACCAGTTGCAGCTCCAGCTCCACACCCATGGTGAGCGGCTGCGATGATTTGAAGGGTTCCAATGGCATGTTAATGCTCCTCTTTAGCGGCGGTTTCATTCGCCCAGATCAGCGCCCGCTGCGTGATGATGGGGCCTACCACTTCCAGCAACAGCGTCATGGCCGCCAGCGCGGCCAGTTCGTCGACCAATACAATGCCCATGTAGCGGGTCTGTTCCAGCAGCAGCGTGACGAACACCGACATCGGCGACAGCGCGATCCCGGTCAGCACGCCCTTGCGCCACGAGATGCCGCCGACGTGCGCGAACGCCGCCACGGCGGCCGCCTTGACCAGGAAGCGCGCCAGCACCAGCACCACGCCCAGGCCGGCGCCGGCCACCACGCGCTCCCACTCCAGCGTGGAGACGGCGAACACGAACAACAGCACCGTCAGCAGTTCGCCGATGCCGCCGAAGTTGCGCTCGGTGCGGCTGAACGCCACGCGGCTGTGGCGCGCGGCCAGGCCGAAGGTCAGCGTCGCCAGCACCGGCGAGACGTCGAAGGCATGCGCCAACGCCACCAGCAGCACCACGCCCATGGCGAAGGCGACTGTGCCGTCCTGCGCGATCGCGCCCAGGCGGCGCAGCACGGCCGGCACGATAAAGCCCAGCACCGCGCCCATCACGGCCGACATCAGCAACTCGATCAGGCTGTGCGACACGGCTTGCGTCAAACTACCCGAGGTCTGGAACACCCAGAAGCCCACCACCACCTTGAACACGAACACCGCCAGCACGCAGTTGATGGCCACCAGGTGCAGCACGCGCTCGGTCACCTGGCCCGAGCTGTCTTCCTCGTTAATCACGCGCAGCACACCGGCCGGCGAAGTGGACATGGCCAGCGACGCCAGCAACAGCGAGGTCAGCGACGGCATGCCGGTCAGGTGCGAAATCAGATAGACCACGCCGAAAGTAGCGGCCGATTCGGCCAGCCCGCTGACCGCGATCCAGGGATTAATCCGCAGCCAGTGCAGATTGATGCGATAACCAAATTCAAACAGTATCAGTCCGAAAGCCAGGTTGGCCAACAGGGTCACCGTGCTCGAGGCGCCGCTGCTCAGCGCGGTCGGAAAAGCCTGCGCCATTAAAAAACCGACCAGGCCGTACACGCTGATGCGCGGCAAACGGGTCCAGCGGTGTATGAATTCTCCTGACAGCCAAGCCAGCGCAATCGCCAAGGGCCAGCCTAGTTCGGCCATGAAGACCTGAATATCCGGCATGTACTTCTCCTTTTAAAAGATACTTGTACAATTCTGTACAATTACTGGCATTTTGACTGTGCGCTAAGAAACATAAGGGAGCAACATGCTTGAACTAATCAGCGAACACGCCTGTTTTGGCGGCGTACAGCGTTTCTACCAACGCGCGTCGCGCGAGATCGGCCTGCCGATGCGCTTTTCCGTTTTCATTCCAGTCAAGGCCGCCGAAGGCCGCGTGCCGGCGCTGTTCTACCTGGCCGGACTGACCTGCAACGAAGAGACTTTCATGATCAAGGCCGGCGCCCAACGCGCCGCCGCCGAAGCGGGCCTGATCCTGATCGCGCCGGACACCAGCCCGCGCGGCGCCGGCGTCGATGGCGAAACGGACAACTGGGATTTCGGCGTCGGCGCCGGCTTCTATCTCGACGCCACGCAGGAACCGTGGGCCACGCACTACCGCATGTACAGCTACATCCACGAACTGCGCGAACTGGTGGTGCGGGAACTGCCGGTGGACGCCGAACGCATCGGCATCTTCGGCCACTCGATGGGCGGCCACGGCGCGCTGACCATCGCGTTGAAGCGGCCGGACCTGTTCCGTTCCGTCTCCGCCTTCGCGCCGATCGCGGCGCCGTCGATGTGCCCGTGGGGTAAGAAGGCCTTCAGCGGCTACCTCGGCGACAATCCCGGCGACTGGGAACAGTACGACGCCAGCCTGCTGATGGCGCGCTCGCACACGCCCTTCCCGGCCGGCATCCTGATCGACCAGGGTTTGGGCGACAAGTTCCTCAAGGAGCAGCTGTATCCGGAAGTGTTCGAAGCGGCCTGCCGCACCGCCGCGCAGCCGCTGGAACTGCGGCGGCATGCGCGTTACGATCACGGCTACTACTTCATCGCCAGCTTCATGGAAGACCACATCCGCTTCCACGCGCGCTGCCTGGCGGCGCTGTAGCGCCAACTTGATCTACAGCTTGATTTCCGTGCCCAGGCGCTGCAGGAACTGGCCCAGCCACGCAGGATGCGCAGGCCAGGCGGGCGCGGTGACGAAGTTGCCGTCGGTGACAGCCTGGTCGACAGGAATGTCGGCATAATTGGCGCCGGCCAGTTTGACTTCCGGCGCGCAAGCCGGATAGGCCGAGATGGTCTTGCCGCGGATGACATCGGCCGCCGCCAGCAACTGCGCGCCGTGGCAAACGGCGGCGATCGGCTTGTTCGCGGCGGCGAACTGCTGCACGATCTCGATCACGCGCGGATTGAGCCGCAGGTATTCCGGCGCACGGCCGCCGGCGATCATCAGCCCATCGTAATTGGCCACGTCGACATCGGCGAAGTTGGCGTTGAGCGCGAACAGGTGGCCCGGTTTTTCCGTGTAGGTCTGGTCGCCCTCGAAGTCATGAATGGCTGTCTTGATGGTGTCGCCCGCCCGCTTGTCGGGGCACACCGCGTGCACCGCATGGCCCACCATTTGCAGCGCCTGGAATGGCACCATGGTTTCGTAGTCTTCTGCAAAGTCGCCCGTCAGAAACAGTATTTTCTTAGCCGCCACGGTATATCCTTTCAAGAAATGAAAAACAAAAAAAGGGCCGTGACGTCGCCGTCACGGCCCTTCGATAGTACCCTTGTTCGGGTTGGCGTGCTTACGCCGCCGCTTTGGCCAGCACGGTGCGGATGGTGCCCGCCAGCTCTTCGGCCGAGAACTTGGCCACGTAAGCATCCGCGCCCACGCCCTTGACGTGGTCTTCGTTGGTCTTGCCCGACAACGAGGAATGGATCACGACCGGGATCTTGGCAAAGCGCGCATCCTGCTTGACCAGGCGGGTCAGCGTGAAGCCGTCCATCTCCGGCATTTCCAGGTCGGTCAGGATCATGGCCACGCGGTCGGTGATCGGCACGCCTTCGGCTTTGGCGCCGTCGGAAATGTGCTGCAGGCGATCCCATGCTTCCTTGCCGGACTTGGTCATGATGAAGTGCACCCCCATCGCTTCCAGGCCCTTCTCGATCAGGTTGCGGGCGACCACGGAGTCGTCCGCCGCCAGGATCACCGCGCCCGGCTTGAGGATGACTTTCGGGCCGATGGTTTCAGGATCGACGTCCTTGCCTTCGGACGGCACCAGCTCGCGCAGGATGGTTTCCACGTCCAGCACCTGCGCCAGGCGGGTGTTCTGCACGTCGCCGTCGACGCGGGCGATACTGGTGACCTTGCCGCCGGCGGTGCCTTCGGCGGTCAGCACCTGGCTCCAGTCCAGGCGCACGATTTCATCCACCGATTCCACGGCGAACGCCTGGGTGGTGCGCGCGAACTCGGTGACCAACATGATATTCAGACCGGTTTTTGGGGTCACACCGACGATGCCTGGCAAATCCAGCACCGTGATGATTTGTCCGCGCAGATTGACGACGCCCAGCATATGTGGCGGGGATCCGGCCACTGCGGTCACTTCGGGCATCGCGACGATTTCGCGGATTTTGAAGACGTTAATACCGAACAACTCGGAATGTTCGCCGTTGGCGTCGGCGCCAAGGCGGAACAGTAGCAGTTCGAATTTATTGGAGTTGGTCAGGTTACTGCGCTCATCAACTTCCTGCTGAACTGATTTCATAGATTTCGTCTCCGTCGGTGGTAGCTTCGTAGCAAGTATAGCGGCTGCCACTGCCCCCGTCACACTTTGGGCGCAGAGATATTGTTTTGCAGCACGAGATACAACGGTTGCCGGACGTGCGGACGTAAAAAAAGGAAGCCCGCAGGCTTCCTTTCAATGTGCTACCGAATTCTGGAGCGGGAGAAGAGTCTCGAACTCTCGACCTCAACCTTGGCAAGGTTGCGCTCTACCAACTGAGCTACTCCCGCAGAAGACGAAATTATGACAGAAAGATTTCCACTTTACTAGTGCTCAGCTTCAACTTTTTACAAAACCATCGATAGTGTAAGCTGGCAAACATTTCGCAATGATGAAGGAATGGGTATGGATTCGATCGAAGTCGTGCTGGTGATGCTGCTGGCGGTGGTGGCCAGCGCCTACCTCACCCGCTTCCTGCCGCGCGCGGTGCCGCTGCCGCTGGTGCAGATCGCGCTCGGCGCGCTGATCGCCGCCAAGTCCACCCGTGGCGTCGACCTGGAGCCGGACCTGTTCTTCCTGGTGTTCCTGCCGCCGCTGCTGTTCCTCGATGGCTGGCGCATCCCCAAGAGCGGCCTGCTGCGCGACAAGGGCACCATCCTGGAGCTGGCGCTGGGGCTGGTGATCTTCACCGTCATCGGCGCCGGCTTCCTGATCCACTGGCTGATCCCCGCCATGCCGCTGCCGGTCGCGTTCGCGCTGGCCGCCATCATCTCACCCACCGATCCGATCGCCGTCAGCGCCATCGCCGCCACCACGCCCATCCCCAAGCGCCTGATGCACATCCTGGAGGGCGAATCGCTGCTGAACGACGCTTCCGGCCTGGTGTGCTTCCGCTTCGCCGTGGCCGCCGCGCTGACCGGCGCGTTTTCGGTCAGCACCGCCGGCCTCACCTTCCTCTGGCTGGTGGTGGCCGGCATCGGCGCCGGCGTCGCGGTGACCATGCTGGTGACGCGCGCGCAATACTGGCTGAGCTGCCGCTACGGCGAGCCGACCGGCTCGCCCATCCTGGTCAGCCTGCTGCTGCCGTTCGGCGCCTACCTGGTGGCGGAGCGCCTGCACGCTTCCGGCATCCTGGCGGCGGTGGCGGCCGGCATCACCATGAGCTACGCGGAGCTGGGCGGCCACACCTTGGCCAACACGCGCATCCAGCGCTCGGCCGTGTGGGACACGGTGCAGTTCGCGCTGAACGGCATCATGTTCGTGCTGCTGGGCGAACAGCTGCCGGACATCTTCCGCGGCGCCAGCGCCACCATCGAGGAGAGCGGCCATCTGAATCCGTGGTGGCTGGCGGTGTATGCGGTGGCCATCAACGTCGGCCTGCTGGTGCTGCGCATGCTGTGGGTGTGGGCTTCGCTGCGGCTGACCATCTACAAGCAGAAGATGCGCAACCAGCCGCGCATGAAGATCAATCCGCGCCTGCTGCTGGCGACCACGCTGGCCGGCGCGCGCGGCGCCATCACGCTGGCGGGCGTGCTGACGCTGCCGCTGGCCATGCCCGACGGCACGCCCTTCCCGGCGCGCGCGCTGACCATCTTCCTGGCCTGCTCGGTGATCCTGATCTCGCTGCTGACGGCCAGCCTGGGCCTGCCGCGCCTGCTGGCCGGCATGACCTTCCCGGCCTCGCCGGAGGAACAGCAGGAGGAAGACCTGGCGCGGCGCGCGGCGGCCAACGCCGCCATCGCCGCCGTCGAGCAGACGCAGATCGCCTTGATGGAGGCCGATTCCTGCGTCGACCCGGAGGTGTATCCGCAAGCGGCGGCGCGCATCATCGCCTTCTACCAGCACAAGCTGCGCGAAGTCGATCCCGGCAACGACGCCGCCTGGCGCAAGACCGACCACGCCGAGAAGGAACTGCGGCTGGCGGCGATGGAGGCGGAGCGGCACGCCGTCTACGAGCTGGCGCGGCACGACCACATCTCCGACGAGATCTCGCGCAAGCTGGTGCGCGAGATCGACCTGATGGAAGCGCGCTACCGCTAGTCTTTTCAGCTCATTGACGTATTGATAAGAATCGGTAATCATCTGGGCCATGCTACCGAAGCGCACACAAATCACCATCGCCGCCGCCTGGATCCTGTTCTGGCTGCTGATGAACGTCACCGCCGTTCAGGAATACCTGCGCGACCATGAGCACGGTGTGTGGAAGCCGATCGTGTGGGAGAGCTCGTCCGCGCTGACCGGCACCCTGCTGCTGCTGGCCCAGCGCCATTTCACGCGCAGGTATGACCACCTGCTGGCGCAGCCGCTGCGCTGGTTCGCGCGCCAACTGGTGTGGCTGCCGATCTACTGGGTGCTGTTCGTCCCCATCGCTTTCGGCATCCGCGCCGGCGTGTACGCGCTGGCCGGCGAAACCTACGAGCACCTGCCGTGGCCACAAACCTTTATGTACGAAGATGTGAAGATGACGGTGTTCTTCAGCATCTTCGCCACCATCATGTTCGGCGTGCTGTCCTACCACGCGATGCAGAACGAGAAGCTGCGGGTCGAGCGGGTCAACGCCTCGCTGCGCGAAGCGCAGCTGCTGCGGCTTACCCAGCAGATGCAGCCGCACTTCCTGTTCAACGCCCTCAACACCATCTCCTCGCTGATGCACAGCGACGTAGCGCGCGCCGACGCCATGCTGATCCAGCTGGCCGACGTGCTGCGCGCCACGCTCGACGTCAGCGAGCAGCACCAGGTCACGCTGGAGATGGAGCTGCGCCTGCTGCGCGGCTACGCGGCCCTGATGAGCGAACGGTTTTCCGACCGCGTGCACATCGAATGGCAGATCGACGAGGCGCTGCTGGGCTGCCAGGTGCCGGTGATGAGCATGCAGCCACTGCTGGAGAACATCTTCAAGCACACCGTCGAACGGCGCCGCCAGGCCACCGGCATCACCATCTCGGTCAGCCGCGAGCAAGGCGCGATGCTGCTGCGGCTGGACGACGATGGCGGCATGCTGCCAGCCGCCGACGCGCGGCCGGGCGGCGGCATCGGCGTGCGCAATCTGCGCGAGCGGCTGGCGGCCTTGTACGGCGCCGGCGCCTCCTTCGATTTGATCCAGCTCTCGCCGGCCGGCGTGCGGGCGGAAATGCGATTGCCATGCGCGTCCTGATCGTCGACGACGAGCGCCCCGCGCGCGACAAGCTGCGCCGCCTGCTGGAGCAGGAGCCGGACATCAGCGCCATCGACGAAGCCCGCGACGGCGTCGACGCGCTGGAACGCCTGCCCGGCTTCGCGCCCGACCTGCTGCTGCTCGACATCCAGATGCCGGAGATCACCGGCCTGGAAGTGGCCGCCTCGCTGCCGGCGCCGGCGCCGCTGGTGGTGTTCGTCACCGCCTACGACGAATACGCGATCCGCGCCTTCGACGCCAACGCCATCGACTACCTGCTCAAACCCTACGACCAGCAGCGCCTGCAGCGCGCCCTCCAGCGCGTGCGCGAACGCCTCGCCCAGCAGCGCGCCGCCCTGACCGTCCAGCCCATGCCGCCAACGCTCACCGACGAACCTGTCCATACCACAGCCCCTATCAAGTCGCATCCGCTGCCCGCCATCAGCCAGTTGCTGATCCCGGAACGGGGCGGCACCCGTATCGTCCGCGTCGAACACATCCAGTGGATAGAAACGGCCGACAACTACGTCGTGCTGCACACGGCCGACGGCCAGCCGCTGATGCGCCAGACCCTGGCCGGCCTGGTCGACAAGCTCGGCCCGCGCTTCCAGCGCTGCCACCGGCGCGCCGCCGTGCAGCTGGACTGGATCGCCAGCGTGCAGCATCTCGACAAGGGCGACGGCGAACTGGTGCTGCGCAGCGGCGTGCGCGTGCCCTGCTCGCGTCAGTACCGGGCCGAAGTGATGGAGCGCCTGCAGGCGCCGCCGTAGCCTATCCGTGCGCCGGAGCGGCCGCCGTCCTGTTAACCTGTCCGTCTCTCACCAGACCAGGAGACAGCCATGCACAGCATCCAGAAGATCACCCCCTTCCTGTGGTTCGCGGGGCAAGCGGAGGAAGCGGCCGAGTTCTACGTCGGCATCTTCCGCAATTCCAAGATCTGCAATATCGTCCGCTACACCGAGGCCGGCCGGGAGCAGCACGGCCAGCAGCCCGGCAGCGTCATGATCGTCACCGTGAAACTGGACGGGCAGGAGTTCACGCTGCTGAACGGCGGCCCGGCCTTCCAGTTCACGCCGGCGGTGTCGTTCGTGGTCAACTGCGAAAGCCAGGAAGAAATCGACCACTTCTGGAACCAGCTGTCCGAGGGCGGCGCGCCGGAGGCCAGGCAATGCGGCTGGCTGGCCGACAAATACGGCCTGTCCTGGCAGGTGGTGCCGACGGCCTTGCCGGCCATGCTGATGGATGCCGACCCGGAGAAAGCCGGGCGCGTCATGGCGGCGCTGATGGGCATGAAACGCATCGACCTCGCGGCGCTGAAGAAGGCCTACGCCGGGCAATAATCAAGCCGAAAAACCGGCTCGCCCCGGCCGCATCCCGGTTCGCCCCAGCGCGCTGGACGCCGGCGGCGGGGCCTCGCTAGACTGGCTTCATTCAACCAGGAGCCAGTCCTATGAACACCACCGAGAACAACCGCCTGTACTTCCTCGACTGGATACGCATCTTCGCGTTCTTCGTCCTGATCTTCTACCACACCGGCATGTATTACGTAAGCTGGGGCTGGCACGTCAAGAGCCCGTACGCCAGCGACGCCATCGAACCGCTGATGATGCTGTCCTCGCCATGGCGGCTTGGCCTGCTGTTCATGATCTCCGGCGTCGCCACCGCCTTCATGCTGCAGAAAATCCGCGTCGGCGCCCTGCTCAGGCAGCGCAGCTGGCGCCTGCTGGTGCCGCTGGTGTTCGGCATGCTGGTGATCGTGCCGCCCCAGCCGTATTTTGAAGTGATCGAAAAACTCAACTACGCCGGCAGCTACGCCGACTTCATGCGCCTGTACGTCAGCGGCTACCACGGTTTCTGCAAGGACGGCGGCTGCCTCGACCTGCCAACCTGGAACCATCTGTGGTTCGTGATCTACCTGTGGGCCTACACGATGGTGATCGGCGCCGTGGCCGCGCTGGCCGGCGCCGAGCGCCTGCGCTCATGGTCCGCCACGCTGGGCCGCCAGCTGACCGGCTGGAAGATCATCGCGCTGCCGGTGCTGGTGCTGTTCGTGGCCCGCTATGCGCTGGTCGAGTCCTTCCCCGAAACCCACGCGCTGGTCAACGACTGGTACAACCACGCCCACTACTTCTTCCTGTTCGTGATGGGTGTGATGCTGGCGCTGCAAAAAGGTTTCTGGGCCAATGTGGACAAGCTGCGCTGGACCAGCCTGGGTCTGTGGCTGTTCAGCTGGGCGGTGGTGGTGTGCCTGAACGGCATGCCGGAACCGGTGGCCAACCTGCCCATCATCGCGCAACTGAAGCCGCTGCTGCGCATGATCGTCTGCCTCGGTCAATGGGCGCCGATCATGGCGATCTGCGGCTTCGGCCATCGCCACCTGGCCTTCGACAGCGCCAAGCGCCGCTACCTGACCGAAGCCGTGTTCCCGGTCTACATCGTGCACCAGACGCTGATCGTCAGCATGGCGCACTGGCTCAAGCCGGTGAAGCTGGCGCCCGGCATCGAAGGCGTGGTGCTGATCGTGCTGACCTTCGCCATCAGCTTCGGCGTGTTCGAAGTGGTGCGCCGCATCGCCGTGCTGCGCCCACTGTTCGGCCTCGGTCGCGCTACTTCACAAGCGTCAGCGTATGCGCCGCAGGTCCCGGCAGCAGCGGCGAGTCCCGCCCGCTGAGCCAATCGCTGCGGCCATCCAGGAAGTACGGCGACAAGGGATGGCCGCTCTGCCCACCCGGCATGTTGAAGACGCCCTGCTCCTCATGGCCCGGCGACACCGTCAGCCGCTCGGACTGGCCGAAGGCCGGCCCCGCCACGCGCGGCATGTGCTGGTCGCCCGACATCATGTCCGGCGCCACTTTAAGGTATTTGCCCAGCACCGGCACCAGCGCCGCGAACGGATGCGCGCTGGCCGCCGTATTGCGATCGCCCCAGGTGGCCTTGGCCAGCGGCTTGCCGTCCTTGGTCAGGTCGGCGATCACGCGGTCCAGCGCCGCCAGCTGCAAGGCCTGCCAGCTGGCGTACTGCGGCGGCAACCAGGCGGCCGGCTGCTGATCCAGCACGCGCGCCACCACCACCGGCCAGCGCGACGTCACCGCGGCCATGTTCGATTTGGCGTCGACCTTCGCCATTTCCTCGTTGGCGCTTTCGAACAGGATGTCGTACAGCGCGTACATATAGGCGCGCGTGATGCGGTAGCCTACCGAGTCCACACTGGCCTTGCCGGTCCAGCTGTCCTTCAGCATCTTCAGCGCCTCGGCGCGCTCGGCATGGCCTTCGACGGCCTTGCCGTCCAGCGCGGCGATGGCGCGGTCACGCCAGGCGCTCATGAAGACGGCGCGGTCGTCCAGCGTGATGGCGTAGACTTTTTTCACATCGGTCTTGGCGCCAAGCGCGGTCAGGTCGTCGCGCACCTGGTGGGTGCGCGCACCGAGATCGAAGCCACCGTCGCCCAGCAGCTCGGCGCCGGCGTTGGCCAGCTGGCGGCTATTGGCGGTGGCCAGCTGGCCGCCTGCCGGGTTGACGACCTTGGGATATTCCTCCGGCTTGAGCCAGCCGGTCCAGACGCCGGCCTGGTCGTCCGCCGACAGCGGATAGGTGGCGGCCACGCCGGCAGGCGCGCGGCGCGGAAGCGCACCGGCGATGGTCCAGCCGATATTGCCCTTGTCGTCGCCGCCGACAAAATTCTGCGCCGGGATGCCCATCGTCGGCGCGATCGCCAGCGCCTGGTCCAGCGTGTCGGCGAACTCCAGGTTCTTGGCGTTGACGTTGACGGCGGCCGCCGTGTGCGCGACCCAGTGGATGGCGTAGCTGCGGCCCATGGCCTCGCGGATCGGACCGAGGCTGGTCTCGCGCACGGCCAGTTTGGCGGCCGGCTCGCCTTTGATTAATATCGTTTCCTCATGCAGTGCCGGGGTCTCCCAGCCGGCTTGGGTGCGCACCTGGCCAGGCTTGGCCGGGTCGGTGTCGAGCGCGATCAGGTCGAGATAGTCGCCATAGCTGTTGGTGAAGCCCCAGGCTACATGGCCGTTACTGCCGACCACCACCACCGGCGCGCCCGGCAGCGTCACGCCGACCACGCGGCGCTGGCCGCCTTTCCCGTCGGGGAACTGCAAGGCCGCGCGGTACCAGATCGCCGGCAATTGTATGCCGAGGTGCATATCGTCCGACACGATGGCGCCGCCGGTGTCGCTGCGGGCGCCGGCCACGGCCCAGTTGTTGCTGCCCACCGTGTTGAGGAATTCCGCCGCCGCCACCTTGGGATCGGTGTGCGACTTTTCTCCGCTCGCCTTCGGCTTGCCCCACCATGCGGGCGGCGTGGCCGGGATTGCGATGTCCGCCGCTGCGATGGTTGGCGCGTCGAGCGGCGCATCCCACTGCGTCGATTCCGGCGCAAGGAAGGCGCGCTGCTCGTCCGTCGCATGGTCGCGGAACCAGCCGCGCGCCAGTTCGCGCGGTTCCTGGCTGCCCTGCAGGTCGAAGTACATGGCCCAGATCACCAGCAGCGAATCGGCCGCCGACCAGGCGCGCGGCGGCATGCCGATCAGCGCATACTCGAATGGCTTGGCGCGCAGCTTATCGAGGCCCGCATTGACGCCGGCCACGTAGCGGTCCAGCAGTGCGCGGTCGGCCGGCGGCATGGCCGCCAGCGCCAGTTCGGCGCGGGCACGGAAGCGGTGCAGGCGATGGGATTTATCCAGCGGCAGCGCGCGCGCGCCGAACAGTTCGGACAATTCGCCGGACGATACGCGGCGCAGCAAATCCATCTGGAAGTAGCGCTCTTGCGCGTGGACGAAACCCGTGGCGTAGGCCACGTCCAGCCGGCTGCCGCCGCTGATGACCGGCACGCCGTGTTCATCGCGCGCCACGCTGGCGCCGGTCTCCAGCCCCGCCGCCGGCACCGTGCCCTCCAACTGCGCCAGGCTGCCGCGCAAATACATCCAGGCCGCCGCGATGGCCAGCCCGATCAACACCACCAGTCCGATTACGACACGCTTGGACCACACCGCCAGCCTGTTTTTTTGCATAAAATCCCCACGATTGATTAAATTGCCATGTTGGGGATAGTGCCAGAGAACGGGCCGCTCAGGCAATCAGCTGCTTGATGTCAGAGCTTCAGCTCCCAGGTTTCGTTGACCATGTCCTGGCCGAAGGCGTGCACCGGCTCCTCGGCCACCAGCACATAACCCTTGCCGCGGTAGATCTGGCGGGCTTCCTTTTGCTGGTCCGTGGTCCACAGGCGCATGGTGCGGTAGCCGGCGGCGCGCGCGTAGCGATGGCATTCGTCCACCAGCCGCGAACCGAGGCCGTAGCCGCGCGCCTGCTCTTCCACCAGCAGCAGCCGCAGCTTGCCCACGCCCGCCTCGCCGCTGCGCGCCAGCGCGATCGAACCGACCGGCTGGCCCGCCATCTCGGCGATCCAGCATTGCTCCTGCGCCGGATCGAAGTTACGCGCGAAGTCGGCGCAGATCTCGCCGACCAGCGTTTCGAAGCTGTCGTCCCAGCCCTGCTCCGCCGTGTACAGCGCGCCGTGGCGGCGGGTGATCCACTCCATGTCGCCGGGACGGAAGGTGCGCAGCACGAAGGGCTGGGCGTATTTCAGGCCACTGCCGGCGTCCAGCAGCTGCTGGATGGTGTGCATCGCATCGAGCATGCGCAGCTGGTCGGCCTCGCCGAAGCGGCCCAACAGATCGCCGATTTCATCGCGCGAGCGGCGCTCCAGCGGCTCGTAGACGGCGCGCCCCTGCGCCGTCAGGTGCAGCAGCTTGGAGCGGCCATCGGTGGCCGACGGCACCTTGGACACCAGCCCCGCGCTCTCGAACTTGGCCAGGATGCGGCTCAGGTAACCGCGATCCAGGCCAAGATCGCGGCCCAGCACCGCCGCCGGCTGGTCACCGTGCTGGGCCAGCTCGTACAGCACGCGCATCTCGGTCAGTGTGTATTCGCTGTGCAGCAGGCCCTCGCGCAGCACGCCGATCTGGCGCGTGAAGAAGCGGTTGAAAGAACGGACCGCCGCGACGCGGTCATCAAAAACAGGGACAGACATACGACCTCCGGCTGGAACATAAGCCGATTTTGCAACAGATTGTTGACTCAGTCAACATTAAATCCCGCAACGGGCGTAGCGGTGCTAGAGTCACAACAACCCTACTTCCCGCCCCGATGCCCATGCAAGCAGCCCCGATCCCCGACAACGATGCCGAGCGTCTGGCGGCATTGCGCGAACTACTGATACTGGACACGCCGCCGGAAGAGCGCTTCGACAAGGTGGTGCAGTTCGCCGCCGAGGAATTCGACATGCCGATCGCTCTGCTGTCGCTGATCGACGAAAACCGCCAGTGGTTCAAGGCCAACGTGGGACTGGATGTATGCGAGACCGCGCGCGACATTTCCTTCTGCGGCCACGCGATCCTGCAATCGGACATCTTCGTCATCCCCGACGCCCGCGCCGATGCGCGCTTTGCCGACAATCCCATCGTCACCGGCGAGCCGCATGTGATCTTCTACGCCGGCGCTCCGCTGTCCATGCCGTCCGGCTTCACCATCGGCACCTTGTGCCTGATCGACCACAAGCCGCGCACGCTGGATGCGACCGAACTGGCGATCCTGACGACGCTGCGCGACTTGCTGCTCGAAGAACTCAGCCAAAGTCCGGAGGCGCCACATGCCTGAGAATGCGATCAAGAACCTGAACATGCTGCTGGTGGAGGAGCAAACGCTGTTGCGCCGGACCGTCGCGCTGACGGCGCGCACACTGGGACTGGGAACCATCCATGAAGCGGCCAGCATGGAAGCGGCTGAACGCCTGCTGCGCGAGCACAGCTTCCACGGCGCGGTGATCTCGATCGACTGCGGCTTGCTGCCAGGCTGCACCTACAACCTGACCTTGCTGGACCGGATGCGCAACGGCATGTACGCCAGCGACAGCGACATCCCTATCGCCGTGATGGCGGAACACGCCACCGCCCAGCTGCTGAGCGACCTGCGGGAACGCCACATCAGCCGTGTGATCCTCAAACCGTTCCGCGCCAAAGTGTTGCTGGACGCCTTCGCCAGCTTCGAGCAGCCGGCGCCGCACAAGACTTAGAACATTTCTTTCGCCACTTCGCGCACGGCCTTCAACAGCAGGCCGGCGCCCGGCGACATGATGTGGCCATCGACCGTGATGATGCCATAGGCGTCCATGCGGCATGGCAGCTCGATCGGCAGGATGTTGAGCACATTCTGCGATTCGTAGTACTTGGCGACGGCGATCGGCATGACGTTGAGCGCGTCCGTCTGCTGCAACAGCGGTTTAATCAACAGCACAGCGGTGGTATCGACCACGTTGACCGGCACTTCGAGGCCGGCGCGGCGGAACATCAATTCGCAGCGGGCGCGCAGGATGCTGCCTTGCGGCGGCAGGATCCACGGCTGGCTGGCGATATCGCGCAGCGACAGGTTGCGCGCCTTCAGCAGCGGATGGCCGGGACGCACCACCGCGCATGCCGGTTCGTCGCCCAGTTCCTCGTAGCTCAAGCCCTCTGCGCTCTGGCGCTCGGGGATGCGGCCGATCATGAAGTCCAGCCGGCCGCGCTGCAACTGCTCCAGCAGGATATTGGACTGCTCCATCTCCACGCCGATGCGCAGCTTGGGCGCCTGCAGCTTGGTGCGCGTGATCGCCTGCGGCAGCAGCGCGATCCCCGGTGTCATGATGGTGCCGATGTCCACCTGCCCGGACAGGCCGGCCTTGATGGCGACGATGTCCTCGTGCGCCAGCGAGAGGCTGGTCAGCGCCATGCGGGCGTGGCGTATCATCGTTTCGCCGTAGATGGTCGGCTCCATGCCGCGCGGCAGGCGATCGAACAGCTGCACGCCCAGCATCTCCTCCAGGTCCTTCAGCTGCTTGGAGGCGGCCGGCTGCGTCATGTGCAGTTCTTCGGAGGCGCGGTGGATATTGCGTTGTTCATCGAGCGCGATCAGCAGCAGCAGCTGGCGCGTTTTGAGACGCGCGCGCAAGAACCAGTTCGGGTTAGTTTCCATGGAAAAATGATATCACAATCGGTATTGATGTTAATGGCATACCGACTGTTGCGGTATCACTTGCACGCCACGGAAGGATTGGCGGCGGGGCCTTCCTTGGTCTGCTTGATGAACGGGATGGTGCCGTCGGCGTTGTACTGGAACTCCTCCAGCGCGACCGAGCGGCGGTATTCGCTACCACCCGGCAGCTTGGCGTTGTGGTAGAAGATGTAGGACTTGCCGTTGAAATCGATGATGGCCTGGTGTATGGTCTTGACCTTGGCGTTCTTCGACATGATCACGCCGCGATACTGCCACGGGCCGGTCGCGCTCGGGCCGGTCATGTACGCCGTCTCTTCCGGGAAGTTGCGGGAATAGGATAAATAGTATGTGCCGTTATGCTTGTGCAGGTAGGACGCTTCGGTGAACATGTCCATGCCGACGGTTTGGATCGGGCCGTCGAATTCGATCATGTTTGGTTTCAGCTTGGCGTACTTCAGCACCGTGTTGCCCCAGTAGAGATAGGCCTGGCCATCGTCGTCCTGGAAGATGGCCGGATCGATGTCATCCCAGGCGATCGGCGTTTGCAGCGTCATGTCGTTGCTGACCAGCGCCGAACCGCGGGCATCGACGAACGGGCCGGTCGGGCTGTCGGAGACGGCGACGCCGATGGCGTGGCCGGGGATGGTCGCGTGATCGACGGTCGAATAGAAGTAGTACTTGCCATCGCGCTTGGTGATGTCGGCGGCCCAGGCGTGGCCCTTGGCCCATTTGAAGGTGGATGCCTGCACCGGCGAACCACGGTCGGTCCAGTTCTTCATGTCGCAGCTGGTGTAGACGCGCCACTCGTTCATCACGTAGTCCGGGCTTTTCGGCGTGGCTTCGTCGTGGCCGACGTAGAGGTAGACGGTGCCGTTTTCCACGTACGCCGACGGATCGGCCGTGAACAGCTTGGGGAACAGCGGGTTGGCCGCCTGCGCGGCGCTCAGCGCCAGGCCCGCCACGGCAACAGCCACGAATTTAGTCAGCTTGATTTTCAAAGGTCTCTCCGGTTATTTTTTATGTTTTGCGCCCAGCGCCATCAGGCGCTGCACCACGCAGAAGACGAACAGCAGGCCGCCGATCACGATCTTGGTCCACCAGGAGCTGAGGGTGCCGTCGAAGGCGATCAGCGTTTGTATGGTGCCCAGCACCAGCACGCCCGACAGCGAGCCGGCCACGTAGCCATAACCGCCGCTCAGCAAGGTGCCGCCGATGACCACCGCAGCGATGGCGTCCAGCTCCGTACCCTGCGCGTGCAGGCCGTAGCCGGACAGCATGTAGAACGAGAACAGCACGCCGGCCAGCGCGGCGCAGAAGCCGCTGAAGGCGTAGATCAGCACCTTGGTGCGCCCTACCCTCAAGCCCATCATCAACGCCGATTGCTCGTTGCCGCCGACCGCATAGATGGCGCGGCCGAACGGCGTGCAGTGCGCGACGTAAATCGCCGCGGCCAAGGTCAGTATCGCGATCAGCGCTCCAGGCGAAATGAAGCCACCCAGTATCGGCAACTGGGTCTGCGACATGGCGACGTACAGCGGATCGTCGATGGTAATCGAGTTAATGCTGATCAGGTAGCACAGGCCGCGCGCCAGGAACATGCCGGCCAGCGTGACGATGAACGGTTGCAGCTTGAAGTAGTGGATCATCGCGCCCATCGCCGCGCCGAAGCCCGCGCCCAGCGCCAGTGCGATCACGATCACCAGCAGCGGCGGCAGGTGCCAGCTTTGCAGCAGCCAGGCGGAGATCATCGTCGTCAGCGCCAGCACCGACCCCACCGACAGGTCGATGCCGCCGGAGAGGATGACGAAGCTCATGCCGACCGCGATCACCAGCAGGAAGGCGTTGTCGATCAGGAGATTGAACAGCACCTGCAAGGACAGGAAGCCGGGATAGGCCACGCCGCCCGCCGCCAGCAGGACGATCAGCAGCAGCACCGTGACCAGCGACGTGAAATACGGCGACGCCATCCAGGCGCGCCCGCGAAGTATCATGGTGCTCATGCTGCGCCACCTTTAGTCCGGGCGCGGAAGGCGCGCCACATGTTCTTGAATTCCGCCGACTGCGACAGGCATACCAGGAAGACCACCACCGACTTGACGACCATGTTGATTTCCGGCGGCAGGCCGAGGGAGTAGATGGTGTAGGTCAGCGTCTGGATGATCAGCGCGCCAATCACGCTGCCGGCCAGGCTGAATTTACCTCCCGCCAGCGAGGTGCCGCCCAGCGTGACGGCCAGGATAGCGTCCAGCTCCAGCAGCAGGCCGGCGTTGTTGGCGTCCGCGCTCTTGATGTTCGCGCTGATCATCAGGCCAGCCAGGCCGGCGCAGGCGCTGCAAAACACATAGACGAAGAAGATCAGCACAGCAGTCTTCAAGCCCGCCAGCCGCGCCGCGACAGGATTGATGCCGACCGCCTGGATGAACAGGCCCAGCGCTGTCTTGCGCATCAACAGCGCGGTGACCAGGAATACCGCACCGACGATGTAGAGCGAGAACGGTAATCCGAACAGGTAGCCGCTGCCGAGGAAGAAGAATGGCTTGTAGTAGACGGTGACGATCTGGCCGTCCGTGAACAGCTGCGCCAGGCCTCGCCCGGCCACCATCAGGATCAACGTGGCGACGATGGGTTGCAGGCCAAGGCCGGCCACCAGCAGGCCGTTCCAGGCGCCGCACAGCAGCGCCGCGCCCATGGCTGCGCACAAGGCCCAGACCATCGGCGTGTTGGCGACGTATTCGGGTACGCCGTTCTGCATCACCATCGTGCCGCCGATGAGCATCGCGGCGACGGTGCCGCTGATGGCGACCACGGCGCCGACCGAGATGTCGATGCCGCGCGTGGCAATTACCAGCGTCATGCCGAGGGCTGCCAGCACCAGCGGCGCGGCGCGGTTGGCGATGTCGATCAAACTGCCGTACAGATGGCCGTCCTTGATCTCCAGATGGAAGAAGCCGGGAACCAGCAGCAAGTCCACCAGCAGCAGCAAGAGCAGCGCGGCCAGCGGGCGGAATAAGGGATGGCGCACAAACATGGATACAGTCGATGGTGAGGTTGAGCCGGCATTCGGCACAGCCGTAGCAGCAGCGGGGCGTGGCACGGCGATTTCGTTCAACGGGCTATTCATGGACGTCTCCTGCGGCGATCACTTGCAGCACCGAGCTCTCGTCCAGCGCGCCGCGCGGGTACTCGCCGCCGGCTTTGCGGTCGCGCATGACGACGATACGGTCGCTCACGCGCAGCACTTCCGGCAGCTCGGACGAAATGAACAGGATCGCCATGCCCTTGCGGCACAGGGCGGTCACATAGTCCATGATCTCCTGTTTGGCGCGCACGTCGATGCCGCGCGTGGGCTCGTCCAGGATCAGCATCTTCGGCTCGGTGGCCAGCCAGCGCGCCAACAGCACCTTCTGCTGATTGCCGCCGGAGAGCGTGCCGATAGGCGTTTCGATACTCGCCGTCTTGATGCCCAGCGCCTTGACGTATTCCTCCGCCAGTTGCTGCTGACGCTTGAGCGGAATCGCGCGCAGGATGCCGGTGCGGGCCTGCAGCGCCAGGATCAGATTCTCACGCACGGACAGCTCAAGCACAGCACCTTCATGCTTGCGGTCCTCGGAGCAGAAGCCGATGCCGGCGGCGATGGCGTCGCGCGGCGAGGCGAAGCTGCACGCCTTGCCGTCAACGACGATGTCGCCGCTGTCCGCCTTGTCCGCCCCAAACAGCAAGCGCGCCGCCTCGGTGCGGCCGGATCCCAGCAGGCCGGCCAGGCCTAGCAGCTCGCCCTGGCGCAATTCGATATCCATCGGCGACAAGGCACCCTTGCGGCCCAAGCCGGTCGCGCGCAGGAAGGTCGCCAGTTTCGACGGCGCAGCAGGTGCGGCTGGCGCGGCTGAGCCCTCGCTGACCGCAACCGCAGCGGCGCCGACCATCTTGTTGACCAGATCAAACCGCGACAACTCGCTGCACGCGTACTCGCCTTCCCGTTCGCCATTGCGCATGACGGTGATGCGATCCGAAATCGCATAGGTCTGGTCCAGGAAGTGCGTCACAAACAGTATCGCCATGCCCTGCTCGCGCAGGCCACGCAATACGCTGAATAACAGCTCCACTTCCTTCTCGTCGAGACTGGATGTCGGCTCATCGAGTATCAGCACCTTGGCCGATACCAGCAAGGCGCGCGAGATCGCCACCATCTGCTGGATCGCCAGCGGATAGCGCGCCAGCGGCAGCGATACATCGATCCGTATCTGCATCCGCTCGAGCAGCTCCACCGCCTGCCGCTGCATGCCGGCCCAGTCGATGCCGCCGCGCTTGCGCGGATAACGGCCGATGAAGATATTCTCCGCCACCGACAAATTCGGGCAAAGATTCACTTCCTGATAAACAGTGCTGATGCCAAGGTTCTGCGCTTCCAGCGTGGATGCAGGCTGTATCGCCCGTCCCTCCAGCAGGATCTGGCCCTGGTCCGGCGCATACACGCCGGTCAGCACTTTGATCAGGGTCGATTTGCCGGCGCCGTTCTGGCCCATCAGCGTATGCACCTCGCCCGGATACAGGTTCAACGCCACACCGCTCAAGGCCTGCACACCGGGGAATGCCTTGCTGATGCCGCGCAGCTCCAGCACCGGAGCAGGCGCGGAAGTTAAGATAGCCATTGGATTAGTATTTACGGTTCGGGAATTCCTTGGCCGCGACTTCGGCCGGGAACACGCCTTCTTGAGTAACGACGCGCTTCGGCACCGGCTTACCGGCCACCACATCGCGCGCCAGCTGCATCAACTGTGGACCCAGCAGCGGGCTGCATTCCACGGTCACGTTCAGCTTCCCGGCGATCATCGCCTCGAAAGCGCCCTTGACGCCGTCGATGGAAATCACGACGATGTCCTTGCCCGGTTTGAGGCCCGCTTCCTCGATGGCCTGGATCGCGCCGATCGCCATGTCGTCGTTATGCGCGTACAGCACATTGATCTTCTTGCCCTCGGCCTTGAGGAAAGCCTCCATCACTTCCTTGCCCTTGGCGCGGGTGAAGTCGCCGGTCTGTGAGCGGATAACCTTCAGCTTCGGATTACCGGCAATGACTTCCTCGAAGCCTTTCTTGCGGTCCAGCGCGGGGGCAGAACCGACGGTGCCTTGCAGCTCAACGATATTGATAACGGTATCGGGCGTCTTCTTCGCGCGCTCCAGCAGCCAGCGGCCGGCGCGGCGACCTTCCTCGACGAAGTCCGACCCGATAAAGGTGGCGTACAGCGAAGGATCGCTGACGTTGACGGCGCGGTCGGTCAGGATGACGGGGATCTTGGCGGCCTTGGCTTCGCGCAGCACGGTGTCCCAGCCCGATTCCACCACCGGCGAAAACGCGATCAGGTCCACGCGCTGGGCGATGAAGGAGCGGATCGCCTTCACCTGGTTTTCCTGCTTCTGCTGGGCGTCGGCGAATTTGAGGGTGATGCCGTCCTTCTTGGCCGCGTCCTTGATCGACACGGTGTTCGCGGTGCGCCATTCGCTCTCGGCGCCGACCTGCGAGAACCCGATCACCAGCGGCTTGGCCGCGAAGACCGGGGCGTTGAAGGTAAAGGCGGCGAGGAATGCGGCGGCCAGCACGGTTCTGCGATTGCATGTCATAGCGAAGTCTCCAGATGGATTTTTGTGTATTTTCTGGATCACATACTATGAGAAACGAGAATATCTATCCAATGACATTTTCTGGCAGTTCGATACCAATTTTGATATCAACGCAACAAGCGCAAACCATACAAACCACCGGCCATCGAGCCTTTGCGGGCGACAAACTTGACCACCAGTTTTCCGCCAACCGCCATTACGGGCGGGATGGCGTAGTCCTTGGTATAGATCTCCTGCGGCGCCGCCGCGTCCAGCGCCACCTCGGCCAGCAGCTGGCCGTTGACAAAGATGTCGAAACGGCGGCCGGCATCCAGCGTCGAATAAGTCAGCCTGAGGGTCTTCGCTTCGCCCTTCTTGTCGGTCAGGTCGTAGCTGAACCAGCCGCTCGCATGCCGCCAGTGCAGGCCTTTGTTGATGCCGGCGTCGGCGCCCTCGCCTTTGAAGAAGTGATCGGATTCCGGCTGCTGCTCGCCCGGCGCCACCTGGTCGATGGTCTGGGCGTCCAGCGCCAGGCGCGCAGCCTCGTCCTGGGCGGCCTCGGACTGCATGAAGGCCAGGTTGGCCGGCGTCGAATACGGCCAATAGACCACGTAGCGCGAGTCGTGCAGACGGAAGAACGGGATGAATGTCACGCTGCCGACATTCTTTCCCTGCACCAGACCCGGCGCCGTGAACGTCAGCGGCTTGCCCGGCACGGGCTTGAAACGGTCCATGAAGGCCTTGGTGTCGCTGACCAGCATCGGTGCGGATTCCAACGGGCAGACCTGTCCCTGTGCTACATGGCCCATGCGCGAATCGTCGGCGAAGAAGTTCAGCTTCTCGCCGGCGAAGGGGTTGGTTTTCGCCGCCATTACGATGGGGCCGTGCAGCACCGCATAGTAGTTGGATTTGTCCGGCATCTGCTCCAGATGGGTTTTCATCGGCAGCAGGATCTCGACCTTGTCGCCGTCCCGCCATTCGCGGCGCAGGCTGACGTAGCGGTCCGCCTCCGCATCGGCCGTCACCGGTTTGCCGTTGATCGTGATACGCAAGGCGCCTCGTGCCACCCATTCGGGATAACGGATCTTCATCGTGAACGCCTTGCTGCCCTTGACCACAATCGTGCTGCGGTCCTCGTCCGGGAAGCGGTTGGCCTGCGTGATGCTTATGCCTTGTTCGCGCCAGTTCAGCGTCGAAGGGATGAAGAGGTTCACGAAGAGCTGGTCGCCGCGATGGGCGTAGATGAATTCTCCGTACTTGGCGTGACTCTCGATGCCGGAGCCTACGCAGCACCACATGGCCTTGTCCACCTGGGAGTAGACGCGATAATGATTGGGCCGCATCGGCGTGAAGTAGACGAAGCCGCCGCTGTCCGGCCGCTGCGAAGACAGGATATGGTTGTACAGCGCGCGCTCGTAGTAGTCGCCGTAGCTGCCCTTGGCGTCGCCCAGGAACAGCAGCTCGGTGAGCTTGAGCATATTGTAGGTGTTGCAGGTCTCCGGGCCTTCGACTTCATCGACCATCGAAGAGAAGTCCTTATCGTCGTGGAAGTGCTCCTTGACGCTGTTGCCGCCGATGGCGACGGTGCGGTGATCGTGCACGGTCTGCCAGAAGAATTGTGCGGCCTGCTGCCAGTCGCGACGGCCGGTGATGTCGCCGATGCGCTTGAATCCGATCACCTTGGGAATCTGCGTATTCGCGTGCAGGCCGGTGAGCTGGTCCTTGCCTTCTTCCAGCGGCCGCAGGATGGCCTGGTGGGAGAAGCGGATCGCCAGGTCCATGTATTTTTTCTGCCCCGTCATCTGGGCGACATCGGCCAGTACTTCATTCATGCCGCCGTGTTCACTGCGCAGCATGGACTGCATCTGCTCCTCGCTCAGGTGCGAGGTCAATTCCAGCGCCCAGTCGGACATGGCGATCAGCATGGCGCGGGCGTCGGCGTTGCCGGCGTAGGTGTAGGCATCGCGCAGGCCCGCATACACCTTGTGCAGGTTATACCAAGGGACCCACTTGCCGTTGACGGAGAAATTGTCGGCATGGAGTTCGCCCTTGGCGATGGCTTGCCATGCGGCGCTGCCGTCCGGGATGCCGCCGATGTAGCCGTTGCCGTTGCGTTCCTGGCAGCGCTTGAGCTCCGCCACGAAGTAGTTCAGGCGGCGGAGAATTTCGTCGTCGCCGGTGGACGCGTACATCAGCGCCAGCGCGGACAGATAGTGGCCGCCAAGGTGGCCGTCCAGGCCGGACGCTTCCCAATTGCCGTAGCTGGGCTGCTTCAGCGGCAGGCCGGCTTCGCGCAGGAACGGCGCTAGCAGGCGGTCGGGCTCCATCTCAAGCAGGTAATGGAGGTCCGTCCGCTGGGCTTCCAGGAAGGGGCTGTCGCCAAGGCGAACATCGCCGAGAGGGAACAGCTGCAACGGAGCGGCCGTAGCCGATGCGCACAGCATGACGGCGGCGATCAACGCCGCCTTCAGGGCTCCCTTCATGGCGATGGAAGCTGGTTGCTGCGGTACCGGTTCAGGTCCGCCTGGTCCACCACCGGCCAGCCGCTGGCATCCCACTTCATTTCCATGATCTTCAGCTTTTGCAGGTAGTTGTCCGCCGTCTCGTAGGCGTGCAGCACCAGGTAGTCCTTGCCGTCGATGGTGTAGGCGCTGTTGTGGCCCAGGCCTTTCCAATCCTTGTCGCCGGCGATGACAGTGGAGCCGCCGCCCTTCATCATGTCGACGCCATTCTTGTCCACATAAGGACCAGCGACCTCCCTGGACCGGCCGACAACAACGTGGTAGGTGCTGTCGCCCTTGCGGCAGCAAAGCCCGAACGACGCGAACAGATAGTAGTAATCGCCCTTCTTGTAGACAAACGGCGCCTCGATTTCATCCGGCCCCGCCGACTTCTCCGCCACCGACGGCCCGCGCGAACGGCTGGCGATCGCATGCCATTCCTGCGGCTCCGCGAGTCCGGTCCAATCCGCATTCAGCTTGACCAGTTTCAGGCCGCTCCAGAATGAGCCGAACGCCATCCACGCACCACCCTTGCCGTCTTCAACGATGTTCGGGTCGATGGCGTTCCAGTCGTCGCGCAGCGGCACCGATTGCAGCACCATGCCCTTGTCTTCCCAGCGGTAGTCCGGCGAGCGGGGATTGAGCGTCTTGTTGACCGTGACGCCGATACCCGATGTGTTCTTGCCGAAGCCCGAAACGGAATAGTACAAATAGTATTGACCGTTATGGAAGTGCACATCCGGCGCCCAGATATGGCCGTCGAAGGTCGGTGCGGCGCGCTTGGCCCACACCGGCTGCTCCTTGAAGACGCGGCCTTCCGGCGTCCAGTCCTTCATGTTTTTGGAGCTGTAGAAGGTGATGCCCGGCCCGGTGCTGAATACATACCAGGTATCGCCCTCCTTCGCCATCACCGGATCGTGGACGCTGACTTCCTTGGCTGAGCAAGCCGACAGCGCCAACAGGCCCAATGCAAATATCGCTGACTTCATCCTAGCTCCCTGTGCGCGCGCCCCAGATCGACACGCCATCCACCGACTGCGCGGTCCACGTCACCACGAAGGCACTGGCGTTGGTATTCCATTGGCGCGACAGAACGCCGTTGAAGGTTCCGGTAGCACCCAGCGAAATCGTGATCTTGTTGGCGCCATTATGCTTCCAAGTGCCGGTGGCGGCGCCGGAAACCGTGCCGTCGGCCGCCAGCTTGATATTCTGCGAAGCCTTGATTGCCGCCGTGATGTCCTTGCCGTGATTGATCATCTTGTACGTGCCGGCGGCATCGGCGGCGGTCACCTCGGCCGACAGCGCCGTCGCGTTCTTGCTGAGCGGAGCATAGCGGAACGGCGACACGACGATCCAGCCGTCTTCGTTGATGAACATCTCGTGCACGCGGATCTGATGGAACTCTCCGGTGCCGGGGAAGCGCGTGTGGAACACCAGGAAGTACTGGCCCGTCGCCGCTTCATAATATGCGGAGTTGTGGCCTGCCGATACGTAGCCCAGCGGCGTGCCGGTCTCGCCGTCCGCCAGCGCGAACTGGTGGTTCCCCATGATCTTCTGTCCGAACGGTGCGATGCTGGCGTCGTCGAACAGCGGTAGCGCGGGATTGGCCTTGACGTTCGCCATGTCGTTACCCTTGGCGTCCACGTAGGGACCGTCCGGATTCAGTGAGCGCGCCACGCGCATGTTGTAGGCGCCGTTTGCATCCAGTCCGCCGAAGGACGTGAACAGGTAGTAGTACTTCGACTGTGGGCTGTACATCACATACGCACCCTCGATGCGGCTGTGATTCCCGCCCATCAGGTGCTTGCCGTAGCCCTGTCCAGGCTTCTGCAAACCGGTAACTGGATCCATCGCCAGGATGAAGATGCCGCCGGAGTAGGAGCCGTAGATCATCCACAGCTTGCCGTCCTTGTCGAAGAAGGTGTTCGGGTCGACCACGTTCGGCATCGTCAGCGCATCGTAGACGTTGACGCCGTCCTCGCTGACCTGGCCCCACATGCCGGATTTGAGCATGAGCTGCTTGTTGACGTATGGGCCTTCGATCTTGTCCGCCACGGCCACGCCCAGCGCCGAACGGGGCGAGTCGCCCTTGCAGGCGTTGTAGTAGAAGTAGAACTTGCCGTCGCCGAGCTTGACCACGTCCGGGGCCCACAGATCCGTCACCTGCGCCCAGGTGAAGGTGTCCGCCAGTGAGGTGACGACGTTGTTGAACAGTGGATTGGCGGCGTTGACGCCGTCCGCGATCTTGGTCCAGTTCATCAGGTCCGTCGATTTGGCGGCGGCCAGGTGCGAGCCGAATACGTAGTACGTGCCGTCTACCTTGATCACGGCCGGGTCGTGTACCGATGCATCGCCAAACGTGATGGTGGTCGGCGACGGCGTTGGAGTCGGAGTCGGAGTCGGAGTCGGAGTCGGAGTTGGTGTAGGTGTAGGCGTCGGCGCTGGCGTCGGCACCGGCGTGACCGGATTGGAGCTTCCACCGCCACCACCGCAGCCTGCCAGCAGCAGTGCTACGCCGCCGGCGATGGCCTTGCGGCGCGAGATCGAGATATCGTGTTCACTCATGCTCTCACTCCACCGCTACAACGACAACAGCCTTGGCTGGGATCTTCACCGTCAGCTTGCCATCGACCGCGGTGGCACTGTACGGCGCCGGCTTGATCGCCTGCGGCGTCTGGAAGGTGTTATGCGCATCCATCGCGGCGGCGGTGAGCACGCGGCCCTTGACCGACTTGATCGTCTGTCCCGGTACGTTGATCGCCACATCCGCAGCCTGCCCCGGATTGGTGTTGACCAGCGCCAGATACAGCTTGCCATCGGTGCCGCGCGCGGCCGATGCGCTGATTTCAGGAACGCTTGCGCCATCCAGCGCATACTGCGGATTGTTCGACAACGTCAGCGGCAGCGAGGTCGCGCCCTGGAACGGCACGTACATCTCGAAGGCGTGATAGGTCGGCGTCAGCACCATCTTGTCCTTGTCGGTGATGATCATCGATTGCAGCACGTTGACCATCTGCGCGATATTAGTCATGCGCACGCGGTCCGCATGGGCATGGAAGATGTTGAAGTTAAGCGCTGCAACAACCGCATCGCGCAGGGTATTCTGCTGAAACAGGAAGCCCGCGTTGGTGCCCTTCTCCACGTCGTACCAGGTGCCCCACTCATCGACGAACAGGCCCAGTTTTTTCTCCGGGTCGTTCTTGTCCATCGCGGCGGAGTTCTTGCGGATGTGATCTTCCATGCGCAGCGTATTGGTCAGCGTGGACATCCACTCCTTCTCAGGGAAGCCGGTGGCGGCGCCCTTCACTTCCCATTTTCCGGTCGGGATGGTGTAGTAGTGGAAGCTGATGCCGTCGGTCTGGCGCTTCAGCTGCTTGCTCAGCACTTCGGACCAGGTCACGTCGTTGTCGTTGCCGCCGCTGGCGATCATCTTCGGACGGTATTGCTGCGGCGCGCGCAGGAAGGTCTCGACGTTCTTGTACAGGTCCGCGTAATGTTCCGGCGACATATTGCCGCCGCAGCCCCAGGCCTCGTTACCGATCGCGAAATAAGCGACCTTGAACGGCTTCTCATGGCCGTTCTTGCGGCGCAGATTGGCCAGCGTGGATTGGCTGTCGGAGGTCATGTACTCGATCCACTCCGACATCTCTTGCGCGCTGCCCGTGCCGAGATTGCCGTTGACGTAGGCATCGGCACCCAGCAGGTCGACCAGGTCGAAGAACTCGTGCGTGCCGACGGCGTTGGATTCCGCCACGCCGCCCCAGTTGGTGTTGACCTTGACCGGACGCTTCTCGCGCGGGCCCAGGCCATCCTTCCAGTGATACTCATCGGCGAAGCAGCCACCCGGCCAGCGCACCAGGGGCACGTGCATGGCCTTCAATGCGCCGACGACGTCGTTGCGCCAGCCCTTGGTATTCGGGATTTTCGACTTGGGGCCGACCCACATGCCTTCGTAGATGCCGGTACCCAAGTGCTCGGCGAACTGGCCGTAGATGTCCTTGTTGATGACGGCGCCCGGCTTGCCGGCATCGATGGTCAGGCCGATGGCGTCGGCAGCGAAGGCACCGCCGGAAGCGAGCAGGCAAAGGGAAAGTACGCCATGTTTGATGTAGTTCATTCTAATCTCCTGTTTATAGTTTTATGACAAAGCCGCCATGCGGCTTGATCGTTACAGCTACTTTTTTTCCGGCAGCGATGCTGCGCTGGCTGAAATCGCGTTCGGCACTGCCGTCGCCGATAATGACGCCCTGCCTGGCGCCGACGAAGGACAGGTCCAGCGTCAACGCCTTGTCTGCATTGGTGGCGTTGATGCCGGCGATGTACCAGGTGTCGCCGGAGCGGCGCGCGATGACGGCGTACTGGCCTGGATAGCCGTCCACAAGGCGGCTGTCGTCCCAGCTGCGCGGCAGCTCCTGCAAGAAGGATTTGACGTAGGCCGGCACGGTGGCCATGCCCTCCGGGATCTCGGCGAAGTGCTGGATGCCGGAGATGTAGAGCACCGACGTGGCCAGCTCGAAGCCGTTGCTGGAAGTGCGCTTGATCTTGGGGATATCGCCGAACACCATCGGCGTAAAGTCCATCGGATCGAACAGGTTGCGGGCGAACGGCAACATGGCCGCGTGGGTCGGCATCTTGTCTTCGTCGGCCTGCTCGAAGGTAGTGAACTCCATGCCGCGTACGGCTTCCATCGTCATCAGGTTCGGCCAGGTGCGGGTCCAGCCGCGCGGCAGCGTGGCGCCATGGAAGTTGACCAGCAGCCCTGCATCGGCAGCGTCGCGAAGGATGGCGACGTAGTAGGCGATCATCGATTGCGCGTCGCCGTTGAAGAAGTCGATCTTCACCCCTTTGACGCCCATATCGTGCAGGCGCTTGAACTCGGCCACGCGCTGCTCATGGGTCAGCAGCTGGCTTTTAGGCGAGTATTCGGTTGAGTTCCATGGGCCGGACGAGTTGTACCACAGCAGAATGCCGACCTGCTTGGTCGCCGCGTAGTCGACCAGTTGCTTGATCTTTTCGTAGCCGATCTTGCGGTCCCAGTCGGCGTCGATCAGGGTGTAGTCCCAGTGCATGTCGGCGGCGTAGTCGATGAACTTCTTCTGCACGTCGTAGACCGTGGCGTCGTCCTTCATCAACGCCCAGCTCCACGAAGCGTGGCCTGGCTTGACCAGTTGTTTGTCGAAGGCGATGGCCGGGGCGGCAAGGTCGGTGCCGAGCGTGGAGTTGGTCACAGTCTTCAGGGAACCCAGTGCCAGCAGGCGCCAGGGCGATGTCAGCGTGCCGTCTACTTCGGCCAGCAGGCCACCGCCCGGATAGATTTCCGCGGCCATCGGATTGCCGATGCTGTATTTTCCGCCAGCCGATTCCGGCGCCAGGCGCGAAGCCTGGAAGCTGCCGTCCATGCCCGCTTCGGAGATCGCCACCCAGTTGTCGCCGCTCTTGAACAGCGCCGGGAACACCCAGCCAGCCGGCGACGGCGACGTGGTGCCGACCGGGATGTCCATCTGATAGTGCTCTTCGTAGGACGGATTGGTTCTGCCCCAGCCGGTTTGGGCCACGGCGATCGGTTGCAGCCATGCCTTGGCCGCAGGCGGCAAGGCAAAGGTGGTGCGCTCCTGTATCAGTTTTTTGTGCGGTAGCGAAGGCTCGGCAACGACGTAGCGGAAGGCCACGCCATCGTTCGACACGCGGAACACGATGTCCATCGCCTGCTGTTGCGCGTTGCGCACGGTGTAGGTCTGCTCGTTGGCGCGATAACTGATGCTGCTCTTTTTACCGACGGCCATCTGGTACTGGTCGCTGACGGCGCGGGCCTTGGAGGTGGCCGCAATTGTCAGTGTGCTCGCCAGATCGGCACCTTGCAGTTGCAAGCCAAGGTCGGAAGCCAGCAGCACCGGCTTGCTATCGCGCGAGATCGAATACCCCAACCCACCACCAGCGGTGGCGTGCACCTTGACGCTGATGTGATGATCGGGGCTGTTGAGTTCAGGCGGCGCAGCGGCCGCCGTCATTGCACTGGCTGCGAGCGCCAGCGCGGAGAAACATGCCTTTGCCATGTTCTTGCCTTTTTATGGTTATATATTCCCGCCGCCTCATAGGACGGTTGTCTCCGGGGCAGAACTTTAAACCCAGCCTGCATCCACAATGAACTCCTGGGCGGTGCACATCGCGCCGTCTTCGGCGGCGAGGAACAGCACCATCGATGCCACGTGCTGCGGCAGCAGCTTGGTCGGCATGCACTGGTTGCGCTTGATATCCTGCTCGCCCGCTTCGTCCAGCCACAGGTCGATCTGGCGCTGCGTCATCACCCAGCCCGGCGTGACGGTGTTGACGCGAATGCCGTGCGCGCCGAACTCGCGCGCCAGTCCGCGCGTCAAGCCGTGCACCGCCGCCTTGGAGGTGGCATACACCGCATAGCCAGCGTTCTTCACATGCCACGAAATCGAACCGACGTTGATGATCGAACCGGAGCCCTTCTTCTTCATGCCTTCCAGGACCGCCTGGCAGGTGAAGAACATCGGCCGCTGGTTGATGGCGATGCGCTCGTTCCAGTAATCCACCGTCACCTCGGCCGTCTCGTGGCGCTGGTCGTTGGCCGCGTTGTTGACGAGGATGTCGAAATCGCCGACGTTGGCCGCCATCTCGGACATGGTGGCTTGCAGCGCCGGGATATCGGTGATGTCGCACTGGCGGAACAGCGGCTCAGGGTAGCCGGCTTCCTTCACCCGGCGTATCAAGGCCAGGCTGGCGTCGCGCGCGATGTCGACGAACGCCACTTGCGCGCCCTGCTCGGCGAAGGAAATCACCATCGCCTCGCCGATGCCGGTGCCACCACCCGTAATGAATACTCGCTTGCCGCGCAAGCTGCCAAATTTGGCCAACTGGGTCATACAGTCTCCGTTTTTATTTTTATCAACCGCGCGTCAGCTCGCCCTCGCGGCGGCGCCAGGTTGCGGCGCCGTTGTCGCGCAATACCTCAGGCAGCAAGGCCTGCGACAGGTTCTGGTACGACACCGGACGCAGGAAGCGCACGATAGCGCCCGTACCTACGGACGTGCTGCGGCCATCGGAAGTCGACGGGAACGGGCCGCCGTGCACCATCGCACTGCACACTTCCACGCCGGTCGGGAAACCGTTGGCCAGGATGCGGCCGGCTTTGCGCTCCAGTACCGGCAGCAGTGCATGCGCCAGATCCAGATCGCCATCGTCCAGCTGCAGGGTGGCGGTCAGTTGGCCTTCCAGGCTTTCGGCGACTTGATGCAGCTCCGCGATGTCCTTGCAGGCGACCAGCAGCGAAGCCGGGCCGAATACTTCTTCCGACAATGCATGCTGCGACAGGAATGCGGCGCCACTGGCGACGAACAGCGCCGGGGCGCCCTTGCCCTCCGATTGCGGCGCCAGCGCCAGCGTCTTCACGTCCGCATGTTCCGCCAGTTGCGTGATCCCGCGCTGGAAGCTGCCGGCGATGCCCGGCGACAGCATCGCGCAGGCGGCGCCACCGGCCAGCGCCTGGGCGGCGGCGTTGGCAAAACGGTCCAGGTCAGGGCCGCCGACGCCGATCACCAATCCCGGGTTGGTGCACATCTGCCCCACGCCCAGTACCAGCGAACCGGCGAAACCGGCGGCGATTTCCTCGGCGCGCGCAGCCAATGCGCGCGGCATCAGGAACACCGGATTGATCGAACTCATTTCCGCATACACGGGAATCGGCACCGAACGCGCGGCTGCAACAGCCATCAGCGCCATGCCACCGCTGCGCGAGCCGGTGAAACCGACCGCCTTGATCGCAGGATGACGCACCAGCTCCTGGCCGATGCCGTTACCGCTGCCGGTCAGCAGCGAGAACACGCCGGCAGGCAGGCCACAAAGCTCCACCGCCTTGACCACGGCGCGCCCCACCAGCTCGGACGTGCCGGGATGCGCGGAGTGCGCCTTCAACACCACCGGGCAGCCGGCCGCCAAGGCCGACGCGGTGTCACCACCAGCGACAGAAAAAGCCAACGGGAAGTTACTGGCCGCGAAGACCGCCACCGGACCGAGGCCGATCATGCGCATCCGCAGGTCGGGACGCGGCGGCGTCCGTTCCGGCAGCGCCTTGTCGATGCGGACGTCGTTCCACGAGCCTTCGCGCAGCAGGTTGGCAAACAGTTTCAGCTGGCCGACAGTGCGGCCGCGCTCACCCTCGATGCGCGGGCGCGGCAGGCCGCTTTCGGCCATCACGCGCTCCACCAGCACATCGCCCAGCGCCATGATCTGCTCCCCGATGGTTTCGAGGAAGACGGCGCGCTGCTCGTCGCTCAGCGCGCGGAAAGTGTCGAACGCGGCGTCGGCCAGATGGCAAGCCTGGTCGATCTGCGCGAAATCGACGGTATGAAATTCAGGCTCCATCGGCTGTTGCAGCGATGGATTGAAGGCGCGGATCGCAGCGCCCGTTCCTTTGACGGCAACGCCGCCTATCAGCGCTTCACCGGTAATGATCATAATGCCTTCACTTTCGCGACTTCGGTTTTGTACACGGTCAGCTTGTTGCGCAGGGCTGGACCGAATTGCGGCGCTTCGATTTCAAAGGTTTCGCCGGGTTTGACGACGATGTTGTCGGCCACGCTCAGCGTCGCCGTGCCAAAGAAGTGGATGTGCACATCGCCGGGACGCTTGAACAGCGGGTATTTGAAGTGGTGGTGTTCCAGGTTGCCGATGGTGTGCGACATATTCTGTTCGCCGCTGAAGAACGCCTTCTCCCAGCGCACCTTGCCCTCCACGTCGTAGATGCGCGAGGTGCCTTCAATGTGCGCAGGCGCTTCGCCGACCAGCAATGCCGGGCCCAACCCGCAGGCGCGCAACTTGGAGTGCGCCAGGTACAGGTAGTTCTGGCGTTCGGTCACGTGGTCCGAGAATTCGTTACCGATGGCGTAGCCGACGCGATACGGCTGGCCGTCGTCGCCGATCACGTAGAGGCCCGCCACTTCAGGCTCTTCGCCGCCATCCAGCGCGAAGTCCGGCATGCTCAGGGCCTGGCCGCTGGCGGCGACGATGGAACCGTCGCCCTTGTAGAACCATTCCGGCTGCACGCCGGCTTCGCCCTCGGCAGGCTTGCCGCCTTCAACACCCATGCGGAACATTTTCATGGAGTCGCTCAGGGATTCAACATCGCCGCCGATTTTCTTGTGCATGGCGTCGCGGGTGTCGGCGCTGCCCAGGTGGGTCAGTCCGGTGCCGGTGACGTAGCAATGGGCGTCGTCGCTGTGGTCCAGCGGCGGCAGCAGACGGCCCGCCGCCGCGACGGCGTCAAACGCCTGCACGGCGTGACCGACGGCCTTGGTCGCCAGGTCGGCCAGGCCGGTCGACTGGCGTATCGCTGCCTGCGCCAGTGCGTAGGTCGTATCGTAGCCTTCGATGACGCGGATGGTGTTCTGTTCCAGCACGCCGATCTGGCGCGCGCCTTGTTCGTTCTTGAATTGCACGAGTAGCATGGTGTCTCCGAATTTGATTAGTGCGAGTGGCGCGGCACGGCCGATCCGCGGTTCCCGACCAGGAAGTCGAAATCGCAGCCTTCATCGGCTTGCAGCACGTGATCGATGTACAGTTTCTGGTAGCCGGTCTTGGGACCCGGCGCCGAGCCGGCGACGCGCACCGCCTGGCGCTCCGCCATCTCCGCATCGGAAATCTCCAGATTCAGCAGGCCGCCAGCGCAATCGAGCGTGATCCAGTCGCCATCCTTGACGATGCCCAGCGGGCCACCGGCCATCGCTTCCGGCGCCACGTGCAGCACCACGGTGCCGTAGGCGGTGCCGCTCATGCGCGCATCCGAGATGCGGACCATGTCCTTGACGCCGGCCGCCAGCAGTTTCGGCGGCAGTCCCATATTGCCTACTTCGGCCATGCCCGGATAACCTTTCGGGCCGCAGTTCTTCATCACCAGCACCGAGTTGGCATCGACTTCCAGTTCAGGATCGACGATGCGGCTCTTGTAATGCTCAAAGTCCTCGAACACCACTGCACGGCCGCGATGCTGCATCAGCTCCGGCGTGGCGGCCGACGGTTTCAGCACGGCGCCGCGCGGCGCCAGGTTGCCACGCAGGATGCAGATGCCGCCATCCTTCAGCAGCGGCTTGTCCAGCGGGCGTATCACTTCATCGTCATAGATAGGCGCATCCTTGCAGTTGTCCCACAGCGACTTGCCGTTGACGGTCAGCGCGCTCGGATGCGGCACCAGGTCACCCTCGCCCATGCGGCGGATCGCGCCCGGCAGGCCGCCGGCGTAGTAGAACTCTTCCATCAGGAAGCGGCCCGACGGCAGCAGGTCGACGATGGTCGGCGTGCCGCGGCCGACGCGGGTCCAGTCCTCCAGCTCCAGGTCGACGCCGATGCGGCCGGCGATGGCCTTCAGGTGGATCACGGCGTTGGTCGAACCACCGATGGCGGCGTTGACGCGGATCGCGTTCTCGAAGTTCTCGCGCCTGAGGATCTTCGACAGCGTCAGGCCTTCCTTGACCATCTCGACGGCGCGGATGCCCGACATATGCGCCAGGATGTAGCGGCGCGAATCGACGGCGGGAATGGCGGCGTTGTGCGGCAGCGTGGTGCCCAGCGCTTCGGCCATGCAGGCCATCGTCGACGCGGTGCCCATGGTGTTGCAGGTGCCTGCGGAGCGGGAGTGACCCGATTCCGCCGACATGAATTCGTGCATGGTGATTTCGCCGGCCTTGACCTGCTCGTGCAGCTGCCATACGGCGGTGCCGGAGCCGATGTTCTTGCCGTTCAGCTTACCGTTCAGCATAGGACCGCCGCTGACAACGATGGTGGGAATGTCGACCGATGCGGCGCCCATCAACAGCGCCGGCGTGGTCTTGTCGCAGCCGACCAGCAGCACCACGCCGTCCATCGGATTGCCGCGGATGGATTCTTCGACGTCCATGCTGGCCAGGTTACGGGTCAGCATGGCGGTTGGACGCAGGTTCGATTCGCCGTTGGAGAACACCGGGAATTCAACCGGGAAGCCGCCTGCTTCGAGAATGCCGCGCTTGACGTGTTCCGCCAGCTTGCGGAAGTGGGCATTGCAAGGGGTCAGTTCCGACCACGTGTTGCAGATGCCGATGATAGGTTTGCCCTGGAATTCGTGATCGGGTATGCCCTGATTCTTCATCCAGCTGCGGTACATGAAACCGTTTTTGTCTTGGGTACCAAACCACTCGGCGGAGCGCAGCTTCACCTTTTTGTCATTATCGGACATGCATATCTCCTAAGTATGTTCTTGTACGGGGGCGTGCTTGTCATGCCCCCGCATCGATAAGCCATACTAAGTTGTAGTGAGATATCTTTCCAATAAATTATTATTCGACTTCGATACCCGAATCGGTATCAGTCCTCCACGGAGAAGCGGTAGCTCATGACGGTGGTGTACTCCTCGCCCGGACGCAGTATCGTCGACGGGAACTCGGGACGGTTCGGCGAGTCGGGATAGTGCTGCGGTTCGAGGCAAAAACCGCTGCGATGGCTGTAGATGCGCCCTTTTCCGCCCATGCCGTCGTGCAGGAAGTTCCCGCTGTAGAACTGCACGCCCGGCTCCTGGGTCAGCACTTCCAGCACGCGGCCCGAGGACGGATCGCGCACGCGGGCCGCCAGTTCCAGCGCGCCTGGCGCGGATTTGTTCAGCACGAAGTTGTGGTCGTAGCCGGCGCCGTGGCGCAGCTGTTCGTCGTCCTCGTCGATGCGCGCGCCGATCGCGTGCGGCGTGCGGAAGTCGAACGGCGTGCCGGCCACCGCAGGCAGTTCGCCGGTCGGTATCAGGCCGCTGTCGACCGGCGTGTAGGCGTCGGCGGCGATGGTCAGCTCGTGGGACAGGATGTCGCCCTTGCCGGCCAGGTTGAAATAAGCGTGGTTGGTCAGGTTGACCGGCGTCGCTTTATCGGTGATCGCGTGGAAAGCGATACGCAATTCGTTATTGTTACGCAGTTCGTAGATCGCCGTCACTTCCAGGTTGCCCGGGTAGCCTTGTTCGCCGTCGGGGCTCAGGTAGCTCAGGATCAGGCCTGCCGATTTGGGCGTGGCGAAGGTTTCGGCTTCCCACATGCGGCGGTGGAAGCCATCCAGGCCTCCGTGTAAATGGTTTACACCGTTGTTCACATTCAGCTGATAGGTTTCGCCGTCCAGCGTAAAGCGGCCGTTGGCAATGCGGTTGCCGTAACGGCCGATCAGCGCGCCGAGGTAGTGCGATTCGCCCAGGTAGGCGGCGGCATCGTCGAAGCCGAGGCAGACGTCGGCCAGGTGGCCGTCCCGGTCCGGGGTGTGGATTTCGGTGATCACGCCGCCAAGGTCGCTGATCTTGACGATCATGCCGTTGGCGTTGGTCAGGGTGTACAGGGTAGCTTCGGGGCCGAAGGCCGATGTGGCGATGGTTGGCTGCATGGGTGCTTTCTACGGCAACGGCGGCCGACGGGATTCGTATCCCGTGGCCGCCGCGAATGTTCTATGGGTCCCCGCTTTCGCGAGGACGACGTGCTTTTAAGCTAACGATGGCTTTCCGAATACCGGCATGCCCTGCTCGTCCCATTTCAACGGTTTGACGTAGGTGTGCCGGTCCGGGTTCCACAGCGGATCGCCGATAATCTCGGTATAGGTGCGTGCATGATAAACCAACATGACCGTCTCGCCATCATCGCCAATGGTGAAGCTGTTATGTCCCGGTCCGTACACGCCATGCTCGTAGCAGGTTTGCAGCACCGGCTGCGGCAGCTTGGTCCACGACGCCGGGTCCAGCAGGTCGGCCTGTTCGTCCGCCCACAACAGGCCCATGGCGTAGTTCTCGTCGGTGGCGCTGGCCGAATAGCTGATGAAGATCTTGCCGTTCTTCTTCAGCACCGACGGGCCTTCGTTGACCCAGAAGCCGCGGATCTCCCAGTCGAATTCCGGCTTGCTCAGCATGACCGGCGGGCCGCCCAGCTGCCACGGCGTCTTCATCGGCGCGATGTGCAGGTTGGAATTGCCCTCGATGGCGACGTCCTTCTGCGCCCACAGGTAGTACAGCTGGCCCTTGTGGCTGAAGGTGGTGGCGTCCAGGCAGAAGGTGTCGATGCCGGTGTCGATCTGCCCCATGAACTCCCACTCGCCTTCCAACGGATTCGGATTGGCGTTGCGGATCGCGTACATGCGGTGCTGGAACAGCTTGTGTTTGATCTCGCGGCTCGGCGCGGCGGCGAAGTAGACGTACCATGCGCCGTCATTGAAGTGCAGCTCCGGCGCCCAAACCAGTTCGCTATACGGACCGGTGTCCGGCTTGTGCCAGACGTCGACCTTGTCCGCATCCGCCAGTCCGGCGATGGTCTTCGCGCGGCGCAGCTCGATGCGGTCGTACTGTGGCACCGAGGCGGTGAAGTAGTAGTAGCCGTCGCTGTGACGAATGATAAAAGGATCGGCGCGCTGCTCGATCAGCGGCGTGAGTACATCTTCCATTGCTTCGATTTCCAAAAAATTAGACTGCCACATAACCCTTGACTCCCATTTCCGCCTTGACCTCGGTGTAGTACTCGTCGTTGATACGATACTTGAACATCAAAAGTCCCATAACGGTATGGAAGAAACCCGGAATCAACGTCATCATCAGGACGATGCCGTGCAACGCGTAAGCGGTCTGCTGGACGTTGGGCACATAGGCGAAATGCGTCAACAACTTGCCGACCAAGATGCCGGCAATGCCCATGCCCGCCTTCTGGCAGACCGAAATACCGCCGAAAGCGAAGCCCGATACACGCTTGCCCGTCTTGACCATGCCGTAGTCGATGGTCTCGGCGATGGCCGACCAGAACACCGGCGCATGCAGGTCCACCACGAACGACAGCAGGAAGTACAGCACAAACGCCAGCATGGTGTCGCCCGGCCCGACGAAGAAATACATCGCGGCGCTGATCAGGCCCACGCCGATCTGCGTCCAGCGGAACAGATTGACCTTGCAATAGACCTTGGTGATCCACGTCGAAGCGATCATCGACACGATGGCGGCCACCACGCCGGTGGACAGGAAGGCCGAGATGGTGGGGCCGTCCGCGCCGAGATAGTATTTTGCGTAGTAGATGGCCACCGAGCCACGCACCACATAGCCGATGGTGCCGGTCACGCAGACGCCGCACAGGATCAGCCACTGGTCGTTTTTCACCAGCACCTTGATCTGCGCCCACAGCGACTGGCGCTGCACCACGTGCCGCACGCGCTCCTGGGTGGTGAAGAAGCAGAACAGGAACAGCAGCACGCCCATGCCGGCCATCACCGCCATGGCGAACTGGTAGCCGGCGGCCGCGTTGCCGCCGCCCCAGCGTTCCGACAGCAGCGGCACGATCACCGTCACCATGAAGGCGCCGATCTTGGCGAAGAACAGGCGGTAGCCGTTGGCGGACAAGGTTTCCTGCGGATCCTTGGACAAGGCGCTGGGCAGCGAGATGTATGGAATGCCCACGCCCGCCGTCATGATGGTCATGATGATGTAGGTCGAGTAGGCCCAAACCAGCTTGGCGCTGTAGCCCCAATCGGGCGTGGTGAAGACGAAGAACACGCTGAGCCCATACGGCACGGCCAACAGCAGCAGCCACGGACGGTAACGCCCCCAGCGGCTGGTGACGCGGTCGGTGATCTGCCCCATCGTCAGGTCGGCCATCGCGCCGACGAACTTCACCACGCCGAACATCAGCGCCAGGTCCATCGTCTTCAGGCCGTAGATATCGGTGTAGAAGAAGGTAATGATCAACATCATCGACGAAATCACCACGTTCAGCGCCATGTCGCCGGCGCCAAAGCCCACTTTTTCCAGCAACGATAATTTTTGATTCGACATCGGATACTCCAACAGGTTGGCGTTCCCGCTAACGGGAACGCTCTTAGATCTTGCAGTTACATCTGCCAGCGCAGGGCGGCCGAGACCGAACGTCCGATCTGCAGCGTACCGAAATTGTTCAACTGCGGGGTACCCGCACTACCGAAGTGGTAGTACTGCTGCTGCATTGAGTTGGTCAAGTTGACACCGCTGACATCGACCGACATCCTGTCGTTGATTTTATAGGAGACTTGCATGTCCACACTCTTTTCCGGACTACGCCAGATACCAATCGGATTGGCAAACAGGGCGGCTTCGTTCTTGGCCAGGAAGGCGGAGCGCCAGACATAGGACAAGCGCGCGCTGATCGGGCCCTTTTCGTAAGCCAGGGTGGCGTTGTACGAGCTGTGCGACACGCCGAAGAACGGTGTCTCGAGCTGCGAGACGATGACGCCGGCGTCATTGGCGTCGGGCACGTTCTGCGACGAGCTGAGTCGCGTATAGCTGCCCTGGATGCCCAGGCCGTCCAGCAGGCTCGGCAACCCTTTCGGGAAGTAGATCAAGCCGACCTCGGCGCCTTTGATGTCGCCGTTGGAGGCGTTGACCGGCGAGTTGATGACGTAGTCATAGCCGTTCGTATGGTCGCCGCCCGAGGTCGAGTTGCGGAACGGGTCGTTCGCCGGATCGACGTGCACCTTGTGACGCAAGCTCACGATCAGGCCGTCGATCTTGCGCTTGAACAGAGTGCCGTAGAGTGCGCTGTCCTTCTGGAAATACCACTCACCCGTCAGGTCGAGGTTGGTGGAACGTGTCGGTTTCAGGTCGGGATTGCCGCCGGTGCCCGATCCATACCCCACCTTCGAAACGTCGTCGCCGAGTTGCAGGACAGGATTCAGGTCGCCAAAGCTCGGGCGGCGCAGGGTCTGGCCATAGTTAAAGCGCACCACGACGTCCTTGGATGGGTCGTAGATCAGGGTCATGCTGGGCAAGAACTTGCTGGTCGACTTGCTGGCACCGGACGGCGTGACCGCCTTGGTGGTGGCATCAATCTTGTAGAAGTTCATGTCGGTATCGACCTTAACGTAGCGCATGCCGAAATTGCCGCGCAGGCGATGGCCGAACAGCTCGTTCTGGGTATTGCCCATCACGAACAGGTTCTTCGTCTTTTCATCGACGTCGAACGTCTTCTGCAGGCTCAGTTTGTCCGTCGTCAGGAAGTTCGCATCGGCCGCGTTATACATCTTGCGCCACTCGTCGATATGGTCGCGGATGTAGTAGGCGTTGGGCTCCACCCAGGAGCGCGGGACGTCCGAGATGGACGTGCCGAAGTTCGAGTTGGTGGAGGAATACGCCGGACCCAGCGAGGCCAGGTTGCGGCCCAGGAAGGCCGATTGGTTCCGGTTGGCCTCCGACGCCTTGCGGTCGTCGTAGCGCAGGCCGAATTGGACCGTCTGCAGCGGACCCCAGTCGGTATCGTAGACGCCCCCCAGGCTGGCCGTCGCGGCGCTGCCCTTGTTGCGGTTGGCGGTATCGTAGAACTGCGCGACATTCCACTTGGTCGGGTCGGTCAGGTCGGCATTGTTATTGAAGCGGAACGCCGTGTTGTTGCCGCCGCCATTGAAATCGACCGAGATGGACGGTGCAACGCGATCGATCCGGGTGGCGGTGAATTCCGAGTGGAAGGTGCTGGTCTGGTACGACAGGTCGCCTTCCAGCTTCAGCTTGTCGCTGATGTCCCACTTGCCGTTCAGGGCATAAACGTAGGAGTCGGTTGCCGACGTGGTGTAGTCGCCGCTGTTGAAACCATAGACGTTGTTGACGTTACGGCTCTTGATGATGTTCGTCCCCGGGAAGGTCGTAATCGAGCTTGCAGGGTTGCTGCCGAGGTCACCCCACCAGTCGACAAAGCTGAACAGCATCTGGTTGAAGGCCTTGTCGCGATAACCGTTGTACATCGATTCGAAGGTGTAGACCGAGTCGCTGTTCGGTTTCCACTGCAAGGCGAGGTTGGCGGAGGGACGCTCGCGCTCGCCCTTGTTGTCGGACTGGAAAACGGCGTCGCGCGCCAGGTAGTAAGGATAAGCCTTGCCGTTGAAATTGAGCGTCGAACCCGCTGCGCTCGACAAGCCGGCATGGGTACCTGGCGTCCAGACATTGTTGTCGAAGATGCGCTGCAAGGGCGTGTAACCCGCGGGAACTTCGGCGGCATTGGGGCTGGTGAACGGCACCATCGCACCCGGCGCCACGCTTTCGTTGCGGTATTTCGTCTTCACATCCGACAGGTTGACCAGGGCGCCGACTTCGCCGATGCCGGTTTGCCAGCGGTTGCTGTACATGCCGCTGAGCTGTGGGTTGGCCTTGTTCGCGGGCTCGAGATAGGTTTCACGCGCCGTCAGCGAAATTTTCTGACCCTTGAAATCGAACGGGCGCAGCGACTTGACGTCGACCTGGCCTGCAATGCCGGTTTCCAGCTGGCTGGCGTCGCGCGTTTTGTAGACGTCGATCTGGCGAACCAGGGTCGACGGAATGTCCTGGAGCGCGACCTGCGTGCCCGACGCCGTAAAGATGGTGCGGCCGTTCCAGGTCGTCTGGACGTCGGGCAAGCCACGGATGGACAAGGTGCCGACCTCGCCGCCGGAGCGGTCGGTGACCTGGATCCCGGTCACGCGCTGCAGCGCTTCGACGACATTGTTGTCGGGCAGCTTGCCGATGTCTTCGGCAACGATCGATTCCACGACCTGGTCGCTGGTGCGCTTGATGGCCAGGCTCTTGATCAACGATGCCTTGACACCCGTGACGACCACGGTCGCGGCGTCGGCAGGCTCGGACTTTTCGGCGGCCGCTTGCGCCCACACCGAGGCGCTGCTGAGCAGGCCGGCTGCGGCCAGCACCGCGACGCCGGTTTTCAGGACGAGGCGATGCTTCGCCTGGGACTCGAAAGTCCCGGTTGATAGTTTGTTCATACGTCTCCTGTGTTATCTGTTTTATAGTTTTGTGCAGCAACCTCAAAATCATCTTAGGGTCTGGCTAAAAAACAAACCAATCAATTTTTTCGGGTTTTCGATACCGAAAAAAGTATCGCCACAGGTGGAGAAACTGAAAAAAAGCCCGCACTTGGCGGGCTTTTATGCATTTTCTGCATAGTTTTACTGGAACGCGACTTCCGTGAAGCTGCGTAACTTGCGGCTGTGAAGCTTGTCCACGCCCAAGGCGCGCAGCAGTTCCAGCGCCCGGATGCCGATGCGCAAATGCTGGTCGACGCGTTCGCGATAAAACTGGTTAGCCATGCCCGGTAACTTGATCTCACCATGCATGGGCTTGTCGCTCACGCACAACAAAGTCCCGTACGGCACGCGGAAACGGAAGCCGTTGGCGGCGATGGTGGCGCTTTCCATGTCCAGCGCGATCGCCCTGCTCTGGCTGAAACGGCGCTCCGGCGTGCGCTGCGGCAGCAATTCCCAGTTGCGGTTGTCGGTGCTGGCGACGGTACCGGTGCGCATCACGCGCTTGAGGTCGTGGCCGGTCAGCCGCGTGACCTCGGCCACGGCGGCCTCGATCGCCACCTGCACCTCGGCCAACGGCGGGATCGGCACCCACAGCGGCAAGTCCTCGTCGAGCACATGGTCTTCGCGCACATAGCCGTGCGCCAGCACGTAATCGCCCAGCTGCTGGGTGTTGCGCAGGCCGGCGCAATGGCCCAGCATCAGCCAGGCATGCGGGCGCAGCACGGCGATATGGTCGGTGATGGTCTTGGCATTGGCCGGACCGACCCCGATATTGACCATCGAAATGCCGGTGCCGTCGGCGCGGATCAGGTGGTAGCCCGGCATCTGCGGCAGGCGCGGCAGCGGCGCGCCGTGGGCGTCGCTGGCCTGCACCGCCTGGCCGACGCGGCGCGTGACCATATTGCCCGGCTCGATGAAGGCGATGTAATCGTCGTCCGGCGCGCCGGCGGCCTGGCCCATCAGCTCGTGGCCCAGCTTGACGAACTCGTCGATATAAAACTGGTAGTTGGTGAACAGCACAAACTTCTGGAAGTGCTCGCACGAGGTGCCGGTGTAGTGGCGCAGGCGTTGCAGCGAGTAGTCCACGCGCGGCGCCGTGAACAGCGACAGCGGCTGCGCCTCGCCCGGCGGCGGCTCGTGGGTGCCGTTGGCGATGCCGTCGTCCATCGCGGCAAGGTTGGGCAGGTCAAATACGTCGCGCATCAGCAGGCGTCGTTCCGCGCTCATATTGCCTTCGATGTGCTCGTGCTCGGCAAACGAAAAGTGGATCGGAATCGGCTGCGAACTGGTACCCACCTCGATGCGCAGGTGGTGGCTGCCGTGGTTCTTCAGCAGCAGCTTGAACTGTTGCTGGTAGTAGCGCGCGAACAGGTCGGGCCGGGTCAGCGTGGTTTCGTAGGTGCCCGGACCGGCCACGAAGCCGAACGCCAGCGTCGAGTCGGCGCGGGCCACGGTGTCGGTATGGACCCGCACAAAGGGGTAGCAGCCGCGCACATGTTCGCCGACATCTTCGCCGGCGACAAAGCGTTTCATGGCGTCGCGCAAGTGGGCGACGTTGGCCTCGTAGATGGCCAACACCTGTTCATAAGCGGCAATCGGATCGTCAAATTGCATGGGGGCGATAAACGGACGGTTCATTGACATGCGGCTCCTCGATGAAACAGGAAAATCTCCCGATATTTCCTATTGTAAAGGCTGTAAGCGGAACTTGCATTCTCCCTCTATTGGAACGTACACGCGTACCGTACAATGACACCCGCCAACACAAAATAAAGTATCAGCATGAACGACCCAGTATCGCCGCACATTCCACAATCGCATCCAGACATTCTTTACGGGAAACCGCAAAGCGAGTTGCTGCGCGAGGAAATCCTGGCGGACCTGCTGGAAGCAAGCGCCGCCCGCACTCCCGACCAGACCGCGCTGATCTTCGGCGACCGCCGCCTCAGCTACCGCGAATTGAACGCCCAGGCCGACCTGGTCGCCGCCCGCCTGATCGACGCCGGCGTGCGGCCGGGCCAGATCGTCGGCCTGTGGCTGCCGCGCGGGATCGAGCTGCTGGTACTGCAGGCGGGCATCGCCAAGGCCGGCGCGGCCTGGCTGCCGGTCGACGAGGACACCCCGGTCGACCGCCTGCAAGTGTGCCTGGACGACGCCGACGGCGCCGGCGTGCTGACCTGCGACGCCCTGGCGCCGCGCCTGGCCGCGCTCGGCACTTTCAGCCGTCCCGTGTGGACCGCCGAAGCGCTGCTGGCCGCCCCCGCCACCGGCGCCGTACTGTCGCGCCGTGGCGCCGTTTCGCCCGACGTACCGGCCTACGTCATCTACACTTCCGGCTCGACCGGCAAGCCGAAAGGCATCCTGATCACCCAGCGCAGCATCTGTCACTTCCTGCGCAGCGAGAACGCGGTGCTCGGCGTCACGGCCGGGGACAAAGTCTATCAAGGCTTCTCGGTGGCCTTCGACATGTCGTTCGAAGAGATCTGGATCGCCTACCTGGTTGGCGCCACGCTGTGGATAGGCCCCAAGGAAATCAGCGGCGACCCGGAAACGCTGCCGCGCATGCTCGACGAGAACCAGGTCACGGTGCTGCACGCCGTGCCTACCCTGCTGGCGCTGTTCAATCAGGAAGTGCCCAGCCTGCGCCTGATCAACCTGGGCGGCGAGATGTGCCCGGAATCGCTGGTGGAGCGCTGGTCGCGCCCCGGCCGGCAGATGTTCAACACCTACGGCCCGACCGAAGCCACGGTATCGGCCAGCCTGGCGCGCCTGCAACCGGGCCATCCGGTCACCATCGGCACGCCGCTGCCCAACTACGGCCTGCTGGTGATCGACACCAACGCCATGCCGGCGCTGCGCCTGCTGCCGCGCGGCGAGATCGGTGAGCTGTGCATCACCGGCCCTGGCCTGGCGGCCGGCTACCTGGGCCGCCCGGACCTGACCGAAGAAAAATTCCTGGTCAATCCGTGGTCCAGCGGCCAGCACGACGCCCGCCTGTACCGCACCGGCGACCTGGCCCGCATCGACGCCGAGGGCGAAGTGCTGTGCCTCGGCCGCGCCGACGACCAGGTGAAAATCCGCGGCTTCCGCGTGGAGCTGGGCGAGATCGAAGCCGTGCTGGCGCAGCAGGAAGGCGTGGGCACCGTCGCCGTCCTGCTGCGCAAGGACGACGGCATCGACCAGCTGGTGGCCTACATCGTGCCGGAAGCCGGCGCTGCGCTGGACACAAAGACCCTGCGCGCCAGCCTGGCCGCCAAGCTGCCGCCGTACATGGTCCCCGGCCGCTACGAAATGCAGGAAGCCATGCCGCGCCTGACCTCCGGCAAAATCGACCGCAAGGCGCTCAAGGCCATGCCGCTGAGCGCACCGCCGGCCGGCGGCAACGAAGATTCCGACCTGCCCGAAACGCCGGCCGAAGTGGCGCTGTTCGCCGCGCTGGCCGCGCTGTTCCCCGGCCAGCCGGTGCTGCGCCAGGCCGACTTCTTCACCGACCTCGGTGGCCACTCGTTCTTCGCCGCGCGCCTGGCCTCGGCCCTGCGCGCCGATCCACGTTTCGCCCACATCACCGTGCGCGACATCTACCAGCAACGCCAGATCGGCAAGATCGCCCAGGTGCTGGCCGACGCGCCCATCGCCGCCGAAGCGGAAGCCGACTGGACGCCGCCCTCCACGCTCAAGCGCTGGACCTGCGGCCTGGCGCAAGTGGCCGCGATGCCGGCGCTGGTGGCGCTGCGCATGGCGCAGTGGCTGGCGCCGTTCTTCACCTACCACTTCTTCACCGGCGATCCGGGCGACTCGGTGGCGCGCGCGATCGCCGCCTCGGTCGGCGTGTTCCTGCTGGCGACCATCGGCGAATTCGCCATCGCCATCGCCGGCAAATGGCTGATCGCCGGCCGCCTGAAGGCCGGCGACTATCCGCTGTGGGGCGTCACCTACTACCGCTGGTGGCTGGCCGACCGGCTGGTCGAAGCGGCGCCGGCCTACCTGCTGAGCGGCTCCTCGCTCAGCGCCTGGTGGCTGCGCGCGCTGGGCGCCAAGGTGGGCAAGGACGTCATCATCGGCTCGATGACCTTGCGCTCGCCCGATTTGCTCAGCATCGGCGACAACGTCAGCATCGGCAACGCCGTCAATTTCGAGAACGCCCGCGTGCAGCGCGGCCGCCTGCTGCTGGGCCAGATCACGCTGGAAGACGACACCTGCGTCAGTTCCTTCGCCGTCATGGAAGGGAACACGCACATCGAAGCGCTGGGCCACCTGGAAGGCCAGTCGGCGCTGAGCGACGGCATGCGCGTGCCGGCCGGCCGCGTCTGGGCCGGTTCGCCGGCGCGCGACACCGGCGCCTTCGACACCGCCCGCCTGCCGCCGCGTCCCCAGGTCAGCGCCGCGCGCCGCATGGGCGAAGGCGTGTTCTTCGTCTTCGGCATCCTGCTGATCGTCACGCTGTTCTTCATGCCGGTGTTCCCGAGCTTCGTGTTGATCGACTGGTTCGACGAACAAGGCTGGCTGCCGTGGATCCAGGGCGACGACCTGCGCATCCAGCTGCTGCGCTACTTCCTGCTGGCCTTCCCCGCCAGTACGGTGCTGATCGTGCTGACGGCATTGCTGTCGGCCGGCATCCGCTGGAGCGTGCTGCCACGCCTGCAGCCGGGCCGCTCGGCCATCCACAGCAACACCTACTGCGCCAAGTGGCTGGTGAGCCAGATCCAGGAATCGAGCCTCAACGTCCTGCACGGCATTTACGCCACGGTGTTCGCGCCGTACTGGTATCGCCTGCTGGGCGCCAAGGTCGGCAAGGATGCCGAGATCTCCACCGCGCTGGGCGTGGTGCCGGACATGCTGACCCTGGGCGACGAAACCTTCATCGCCGACGCGGTCATGCTGGGCGACGAGGAAATCGACGGCGGCTGGATGATCATGAAGCCGACCGTGATTTCAAACCGCAGCTTCGTCGGCAACGGCGCCTACATCCCGGACGGCACCATCCTGCCGGAGAGTGTGCTGATCGGCGTGCACTCGCGCGCGCCGGACAATGAGCAGATGAAGAGCGGCGACACCTGGCTCGGCTCCCCGCCGATCAACCTGCCCGCGCGCGAGCAGACCAGCGGCTATCCTGAAAACCTGACCTTCCACCCGTCGCCCATGCGCCGCCTGGGCCGCGGCCTGATCGAGGCATTCCGCATCGTCGCGCCGCATGCGCTGGTGATCGCGGTGGGCTACACGCTGGTGCTGGCGGTGATGCCGGCCGCCGGCGCCGGACGCTGGTCCGAAGTGACGTGGGACCTGACGCTGGCGGGCCTGGGCTACGGCATCGGCAACTACTTCTTCGTGGTGCTGTTGAAATGGCTGCTGATCGGCCGCTATCGCAAACAGTCGGAGCCGATGTGGACGCCGTTTGTCTGGCTGTCCGAAGGCGTGACCAATCTGTACGAAGGCATCGCCGTGCCGAACTTCATGCGCTACCTGCGCGGCACGCCGTGGCTGCCGTTGGCGTTCAACATGCTGGGTTCCCACATCGGCAAGGGCGTCTACCTGGACACCACCGACATCACGGAATTCGACTGCGTCCACATCGGCGACCACAGCGAACTCAATGCGCTGACCTGCCCGCAGACCCATTTGTTCGAAGACCGCGTGATGAAGATCGACCGCGTCACCATCGGCAAGGGCGTCTACATGGGGCCGCGCAGCGCGGTGCTGTACAGCGCCGTCGTCGGCGACAACGCCCGTCTGGGCGCGCTGACGCTGGTGATGAAGGGCGAGCAGATTCCCGCCAACGGCTACTGGGCGGGCTGTCCGGCCGCGCCGGCGCGATGATGGAGCTGATCGTCCACCCCTGGCCCGGTCCCGTGCCGACGACGCAGGATGGCCTGTTCGTGATAGGCGTTGCCACCAGCGTGGAGCGGCCACGCGCGCGCGAACAAATCCGCTCGGCGACACGCGCCGCGCTGGCCTCGGTGCTGGGCGTCGATGCCAACCATATCCTCATCGACAGCACGCCCGGCCAGGCGCCGCGCGTCACGCTGGCAGGCGACGAGCGCACCATCGGCTGCTCATTCACGCATGAAGACGGATATTCGCTGGCCGCCATCAACCTGCATGGCGCGGTCGGCGTCGACTTGATGCGGGTGGAGGAAGTCTTCGACTGGCAAGCGGTGGCGCGCGACTATCTCGGCCCGGAAGTCTGCGCCACGCTGGCCACGACGCCGGCCGCCGAACAGACTCTCGCATTCGTGCTCGCCTGGACCAGGCACGAGGCCAAGCTCAAATGCCATGGCATTCAACTTGCCGAATGGTGCGACGAGATTGCAGCGCTGGCGACGCCCGCGCGTTCCGCCCCGCTCCCAAATAATCTGGTAGCCTCGCTGGCTTGCCGTCCTTGGGAGCCAATCAAATGAAAATCGCGATAGCAGGCCTGCTGATGGCGTTGGCCGGAATAGCCAGCGCCGCCGACTGCGGCGCCGACAAACTGGGCACCGCCCGCACCATCACGCTGAAACGCGAGGCCGCGCTCTACGGCGCCTTGCAGCATGCGCCGCTGCCGCTGAAAAAGGGCGAAGTCGTGCTGACCTTCGACGACGGCCCGGTGCCGGAAACCACGCCGCTGGTACTCAAGGCGCTGGCGGACCAATGCGCGCGAGCCACCTTCTTCATGGTCGGCAGCAATCTGGAGAAATCGCCTGAACTGGCGCGGCGCGTTGTGGCGGCAGGCCATTCGACCGGAGTGCACAGCCAGACGCACCCGCATCTGTCCGCGATGAGCGCGCCCGAGCAGCTGGCCGACCTTCGTCAAGTGCTGGCAGCCTACCAGGCGGTATTCCGCAAGGCCACGCCTGCCTATCGTTTCCCCTATCTGGAGGAGACGCCGACCATGCTGGCGGCGCTCAAGGAGGCCGGCATCACCGTGATGTCGGTAGACCTCGGCATCAACGACTGGCTGCCGGAAGACACCACCGACATCCTGGTGCAGCGCCTCGTCAAGAGCCTGGACGACACCGGCGGCGGCATCATCCTGATGCACGACGTGAACGTGCCGACCGCGCAAGCGTTGCCGGCGCTGCTCAAACTACTCAAGCAGCGCGGCTACAGCGTGGTGCATCTGGAGTGGAACTAGGCGGCGGCGTCGAGGAAGAAGATGGCGGTGACTTTGGCCGGGGTCTTCTCGGTAGGCTTGTCGATCTGGATTTGGGCGCAGTCCTCGGCCACCAGGCTGCGCCAGTTGCCGACGCCGGCGGCGGAGAAGATCGTGTGCGCCTTGGAGCTCATGCTCATGTCGATCGCCAGGCGGGCATTGCGCTCGCCGGTCTTGGCGTAGTTCACGCCGCGCAGTTCGATGCCGAAGGCGGTCAGCCAAGGCTCCCACAGGCCCGATTCCACACCTTTCACGATGCGGTTCAACATTTCCTCCAGCGTCAGGCCCTTTTTCACCACAGCGCGCAGCAGCGCCAGCGACGGCGCATGGCGCGCATCGGTGCTCTGCTTGCCGGCGCCGCTCTCGCCGATCGCCTTGGTTTCCTTGGAAAACGCCGCATCGCGCTCCGTGTAGTCGCGCATGCGCGAGTAAAACTCGGCGTTCAGGAAGGGATTCGCTACCCGGCCCGTAGGCGCGGGCGCTGCTTGTTTCTTGTTCGTCATGGTCTGGCCTTAATGTGTAAGGCCGTAGTTTAACCGACTCGGAACGCTTCGACGACTATCCTGGTCGCCTCGGCGAGGATCTCGCTGCGCGCCTTGTCGTCCTTGCCGGGCTGGGTGAGGTAGGTCACCAGCACGATCGGCGCCTTGCCCGGCTGCCAAATGACGCCGATATCGTTGGTGCTGCCATAGTCGCCGGTGCCGGTTTTGTCGGCCACCAGGCTGCCGGACGGGACGCCGGCGCGGATGCGGGTGTCGCCGGTGGTATTCCCCAGCATCCAGTCCTTCAGCTGCTTGCGCTGCACCGCGCCCAGGCCGTCGCCCAGCAGCAGCTTGTGCAGCGACTCCGCCATCGAGACCGGCGTGGTGGTGTCGCGCGGATCGCCGGGCAGTGCGGTGTTGAGCTCTGTTTCGATGCGGTCCAGCCGGAATTCCATGTCGCCGATCGAGCGCGCGAACGCCGTCACTGCGGCCGGTCCACCGATCTGCTGCATCAACAGGTTGGCCGCGGTGTTGTCGCTGGTCTGGATGGTGGCCTCGCACAGCGCCGCCACCGTCATGCTCTTGCCGACATGTTTTTCGGTGACCGGCGAGTAGGTCACCAGGTCTTTTTTCGTGTAGTGCACGCGCTTCTTCAGCAGCGCCGGCTCCCTGGCCAGCACGGCGGCGCACAGCATCGTCTTGAAGGTGCTGCAAAACGGGAAGCGCTCGTCGGCGCGATGCAGCAGCCGGCGGCCGTCGCCCGTGTTCAGCGCGGCCACGCCCAGGCGGCCGCCCGATTCGCCCTCCAGCTTGGCCAGCAGCGCCGCCGCCGAATTCGGCGCGGAGGCCGGGGCGGAATCGAGCAAATCGGCGGCATGGGCGAAGGGGGCGGCGGCAAGCGCCAGGATCAGGGCACGGCGGGAGGCGAAAACGGTCATGGTGCACAGGTGTAAGTTAAGCAATGTTTGGCATCTTACCAGCCGTTTCTTAAGCCCGTATTCAATTGAACGCCCCTCTATTCTGCGCCGGATGTAGACTCTTCGCATGGCCCCTCAAGTCCTCATCGTCGGCGCCGGTCCCACCGGCCTGGTGCTCGCTATCCGCCTGGCGAGGCATGGTGTCGCCGTGCGCATCATCGACAAAAACAGCGGCCCCGGACAGGCTTCGCGCGCCATGGCGGTGCATGCGCGCACGCTGGAATTCTACCGCCAGCTGGGCTTTGCCGATGTCGTCGTCAACCTCGGCATCAAGATCGAAGCCATCCACCTGCGCGAAGGCGGCGAAGATGTCGCCCAGCTGCCGCTCAAGGACATCGGCGCCGGCCTCAGTCCCTATCCCTTTGTGCTGGCCTTCCCGCAGGACGACCACGAGCGCTTCCTGGTCGAGCAGCTCAAGGCCATGGGGGTGGAGGTCGAATGGAACACCGAGCTGGAGTCGTTCACGCAGGACGAATGGGGCGTGCGCGCGGTGTTGGAGCGCAACGGCGACCGCATCGCCAGCAGCAGCGCCTACCTGTGCGGCTGCGACGGCGCCCGCAGCCGTGTGCGCGAGTCGCTGAAATTCGATTTCAGCGGCGGCACCTACGAACATCTGTACTACGTGGCCGACGTCAAGACCTCCGGCCCGGAGAACCGCGACCTGGTCGGCCACATCGGCGCCAACACCTTTGCGCTGATGCTGCCGGTGCGCTCGCGCGGCATGCAGCGGCTGATCGGCATCTTGCCGCCGCAAGCGGAAGCGCTGCCCGAGCCGGGCTTTGAAGACGTCCGCCCGGTGCTGGAGCCGCTGCTGGGCATCAAGGTGGAACAGGTCAACTGGTTCTCCACCTATCGCGTGCATCACCGGGTGGCGTCGCAGTTCCGCTCCGGCCGCTGCTTCCTGGGCGGCGACGCGGCCCACATCCACAGCCCCGCCGGCGGCCAGGGCATGAACACCGGGATCGGCGACGCCGTCAACCTGTCGTGGAAACTGGCGCAGGTGCTGCAGGGCCGCGCCGATCCCGCCCTGCTCGAGACCTACCAGGCCGAGCGCATCGTGTTCGCGCGCAAGCTGGTGGCCACCACCGACCGCGCCTTCCAGATGATCGTCTCGCAGGGAGCCGGCGGCCAGCTGTTGCGCGGATGGCTGGTGCCGCATGTGTTCCCGGTGCTGGCCGGCTTTGCGGCCGCGCGCCGCACGCTGTTCAAGACCTTGTCGCAAGTGCAGATCCACTATCCCGACAGCCATCTGAGCGGCGGGCGCGCCGGCGACGTGATCGGCGGCGACCGCCTGCCGTGGGTGCCGCAGCCGGACGGCGAGGACAACTTCAGCGCGCTGCAAACGCTGGACTGGCAGCTGCACGTCTACGGCCAGCCTTCGGCCTTGCTGAGCGCCGCCGCGCACGAAGTGTCGCTGCCGCTGCATGTCTATCCATGGAGCGACGCCGCAGCGGACGCCGGCTTGCTGCGCGACGCCGCCTACCTGGTCCGCCCCGATATGCACGTGGCGCTGGCCCTGCCACGCCAGGAACTCGACACCCTGCGTAACTTGGTAGAACGCTATCACTTGCGCTTCGCCCCCGGCAAAATTGATTGACACGCTTCCCGGCGTCGGGCTAAGGTCGTCCTCGCACGAATTCTTAGCCCGACCATAAAGGAAGTCATGAACAATCAGCCTCAGAATTTCTCCCGCCGCGACCTGCTGCTGTCCGCCTTGTCCGCCACCGCCGTCAGCGCCCTGCCCGGCTACGCACTGGCGCAAGCCGCACCGGCCGACGCCCGGTTCGCCACGCTGCTGGAGAACTTCGCCGACGAGATTCTGCGGCTGGCGCCGACCAGCGCCACCTCGCTGGGACTGGACAAGGGCGCGCGCGCCGGCCTGAAGGCGCAACTGGAAGACTTGTCTCCGGTCGGCGACGCCGCCTGGGCCGCGCAGGTCGAGTCGATGCTGGGCCGCCTGTCCGCGCTGGACCGCAACGCCCTCGGCGCCGACGCGCAAATCCGCTACGACACCGTGCGCTATGCCGCCAACGAAGGCGTGGCCGGTTTGCGCTTTTCCTTCGGCGGCGCCGCCAGCGGCTTCTTCGGCGGCACCGCGCCCTTCCCCGTCACGCAGCAGGACGGCGCGCTGACCCGCATCCCCGAGTTCCTCGATTCGCAGCACCAGATCGCCAACGCCGCCGATGCCGAGGCCTACCTCGAACGCGTGGCCGGCATGGCGCGCATGCTGGACCAGGAAACCGCCCGCATCGTCGACCAGGCCGGGCAAGGCATCATGCCGCCGGACTTCATCGCCCGCACCGCCATCGGACAATTGAAGGATTACCGAAAAACCGCCGTCGCCGCGCAAAAACTGGTCACCTCGATCAGCGAGCGCACCGGAAAGCTGGGCATCGCCGGCGACTGGAACGCGCGCGCCGCCAAGCTGGTGGAAGCCGCGGTCTACCCGGCGCTGGACCGGCAGATCGCCGCCTTCGCCAAGGCCACCGCCAAGGCGACCAGCGTCGCCGGCGTGCACCGCCTGCCGGACGGCGGCGCGTACTACGAATGGGCGCTCAAGCTGGGCACCTCGACCAGCCATAGCGCCAGGGAGATCCACGCGATCGGGCTGGAACAGAACAAGCAGCTGCAAGCGCGCATCCACGCCATCCTCAAGGCGCAGGGCATCACGCAGGGCACCGTGGGCGCGCGCTTGCAGGCGCTGGCCAAGGACCCGAAGCGCTTCTACGCCGACAACGCCCAGGGCCGCGAACAGCTGATCGCCTACTGCAATGAGCGCGTCAACGCCGTGCGCGCACTGATGCCGAAGATTTCGCACATGGACTTGAAGGTGCCGCTGCAAATCAAGCGCGTGCCGGTCGATATCGAAGCCGGCGCCGCGCTGGGGTATATGAACTTCGCCGCATTGGACGGCTCGCGCCCGGCGATCTACTACATCAACCTGAAATCGACCACACTGTGGCCGAAGTCCGAACTGGCCACGCTGACCGCGCACGAAGGCCTGCCGGGCCACGCCTTCCAGGGCGCGTATCTGGCCGAGCACCACGACGAGCTGCCGCTGATTGCTTCGCTGATGGGTTTTAACGCCTTCGTCGAAGGCTGGGCGCTGTATGCCGAACAGCTGGTCGACGAATTCGGCTTGTACGCCAACGATCCGTTCAGCCAGATCGGCTATCTGCAAGCGCAGCAGTTCCGCGCCTGCCGCCTGGTGGTCGATACCGGCATCCACGCGATGAAGTGGACACGCCAGCAGGCGATCCGCTTCCTGGTCGAGAACACCGGGCGTGGCATGCAGGCGATGACCAGCGAGATCGACCGCTATTGCGTGTCACCGGGCCAGGCCTGCGGCTACAAGATGGGCCACAACGAAATCCTGCGCCAGCGCGAACGCGCCAAGGCCGCGCTGGGCGGCACGTTCGACCTGGCCGGCTTCAACGACGCGCTGGTGCAAAGCTGCGGCGTGCCGCTGACGGTGCTGCCGACGGTGGTGGACCGCTACATCAACGGCGCGAAGAAGGCCTGAGGTGTAACGGCCCAAGTTAGAATCTACAGGGGTGGGATGTCGAAACTCGGCAATCTGAGGCGGTTCACGCAGGCAGTGTCGACGGTTCTTGCATTTGCATTTTCCAGAAAATTGGTCGTTACCTTTTCAAGGCACTCGTCCCAATCTTCAAACATGGCGTGCGACCTGTTGGGGACAATGATTAATTTGCCATTCGGCATATGGGAGAGAATTTGTTCGCTGTTGCTTGAGGGAGTAGATGGATCAAATTGGCCAACAAGTAGCAAGATCGGCTTGTCGGAATCGACGGGGGTATGAAATTCCGGACTTACCTGACTCCGCGGCCAGTTCCGGCAAGCGGCAAACTGCTGATCGATGCGGAATGATCCGATGAGGGTACCTGCGGCAAGCCTACGTTCTTTCTTCTCATCGATGAAAGGCAAATCCTCATTGCATGTGATAGCCATGTACAAGCCCCAAGGCGCCGCATCCTCGAATTGTTCGCGCCATTGAACAATCAACGCGAGCTGTTCTTGATTCTTGTCTTCGTTGGCAAGCGTGTGTATCAATCGCGGCAGGGGCGCCGCGCTTGATACTGCGTAAAGATACATGCGTAAATATGACGCCACAACACCGGATGAAATCTGCACGTCGTTGGCCTGGCCTTTCGATCCTTTGTGCAGAACAAGACCTCGTCCGTTGAGAATAGCCTTCAATTTTTTCAGGTCACCAAAGACATCTGGAAACGCGGTCGAACATTTTTTGTCGGCTTTGCATCGGTTCAATATTTGGGTTAAAGAGATTTCAGCCTCGCTGGCAAGGCCGGCGGGTACATATGTCCCTGGCGCCACCGGGCCCATTAGCAATGTCGCACGCACCGAATTATCATAATGGCGAAGATATTCCTGTGCCAAGCGGGTTCCATAAGAATAGGCCACTATGCCAATCTGATCGTAAGACAAGGCCGCCCGGATATTGTTTAAGTCGCGCGCGGCGTCGGTCGTCGTATACCGCGTCAGATCGACAGTGTCGGACAAGCGTTTCGCGCATGCGGTGAGATTTTCGGCTGACCAGAGATCTCTCAGTAAGACACTTTTGTCTTCATTCGGGTTCGCGCAATGGAGGTCCGGTGAAATGCCCGTGCCTCTCTGATCAATGAATACAAGGTCATGCGTGCGTCCCAGTTTTTTCCAAACCTCAGATTCGTCCTCTATCGTTGAAGTAGTTCTTTGACCTGGGCCACCCTGGAGCACAAAAAGTGATCGTGACGGAGTGGCCGGCATGGCGGCTTTGAGGATGACCACATCCAAACTAATTTGGCGACCACTCGGTAAATCGTAGTTTTCAGGAACGATGGCTTTTATGCACACAGCATTCTTTATGCTTGAGGCCGGGCATGTCATCTTCTCTAACGTTATTTTGTCTGGACTTTTATTGGCACAAAGTGCGACAGGCGGTAGGCTGAGACCGAAAATTGCAGTGGCCATCAAAAGACTTTTTATCGTGTATAGACTCACTTCTATCCTTGTTAAGCGTGGCGAGAAATGCGTTGGCCAGTGCGCGCACCAAATTTTCTCTAATTCCGGTTTTGGAACTCGGCCGAAGGCATCAGGGTGCGCCCGGCAATGAGCCGGGTATAATTATTTTTTTGCCACTATTGACTCCATCGAGGTGCACTATGACAGAGAAGACGTTGAATTCCAAGGTCGATGCCTACGTCGGCAAGCCAGGCCAATGGCAGGATGCATACATCAAGCTGCGCGCCATCGTCCTCGACTGCGATCTGACCGAGGAATTCAAATGGGGCCATCCCTGCTATACGCTCGACGACCAGAACATCGTGCTGATCCACGGCTTCAAGGAATACTGCGCGCTGCTGTTTTTCAAAGGCGCTTTGATGCAGGATCCCAAAGGCATTCTGATCCAGCAGACCGAGAACGTGCAGGCGGGGCGCCAGATCCGTTTCACCAGCGCCGAAGAAATCGCCAAGATGGCGTCGACCTTGAAGTCCTACATCCGCGACGCCATCAAGGTGGAGCGGTCCGGCGCGCAAGTGGAATTCAAGAAGACCGCCGAATTCGCCATGCCGGAAGAATTCCTGAACCGGCTGGAGGAATCGCCCGAACTGCAGGAAGCCTTCGCCGCCCTGACGCCGGGGCGGCAACGCGGCTACCTGCTGCACTTCTCCTCAGCTAAGCAAGCCAAGACCCGCGAGTCCAGAGTCGAGAAATGTATTCCGCACATCCTCAAGGGCAAAGGCTTGGACGACTAACGAACCGCCAGCGCATAGCCGGCATTCCCCTTGGGGATGTTGTAGACGCCAAAGTCGCAGCTGAACACGCTCCACGCGTCGCCGGGACTGGCGGCATTGGTGCCGGATGTCCAATAGTACTGAAACTGCGCAAAGTTGGTAAAGCTGGCGGGCTGCGAGGCGATGCCCGCCGCCGAGCTGTTGAAGGACTCGTCAAAATAGTCCGCCATATTGCCCTGCGCACGATCGGCCAGGCTCAGCATTTCTTTCCGGGTCGGCATTCTCCAGGCGCCCGCGACGGAACCATCGGTCAGGCCGCACTGGCCGCTCGCCAGCGTGCTGATGGCGCCGAGAGCCGCCGTCCAGTTTTGCTGGATGCAATCGGCTTTCTTCAGCCAGACCAGGCCGGTGACCGTGTCGGTGACCGTGCCGTTGCCGTTGTCGCGCATGCGTGGCGCGGGGAGCGGTGCGCCCTTCTCCAGCGAGCCGTCGTCGCCCTTGGCGTAGAAAACATAGAACCCCGTCGCCTGCAACCTGCCCGCCCCGGAACTCGTGCCTTTGACCGCCCACACCGCGTTCGTCGATGTCGCCTTGAGGTTGAGATTCGAACTGGCGGTGTCGTTGATGTAGCGCCCATCCTGCATGCGGATCGCCCATGCGTTCGGCGAGCCCGCCTGGCCGCCGTAGTAGCTGGTCGAGGTCCAGTAGATTCCCGTCGATACGGAAGTGAACGGGTTGCCGGCGGTGAGCGCCGGATTGCTGGCGGAGACGTCGACCAAGCTTTCAAGTTCCACCAGGTTGGGCAAGCGCCAATCGCCGGCCTTGGATCCATCCGTCAATCCGCACGTTCCGCTCGCCAGCTGGTTGGCCTCGGTCAGCGCGTTCGCCCATAATGCCGGACTGAGGCAACCGGCGTTCTTCAGCCAGACCAGGCCGGTCAAGTTGTCGGTGACGGTGCCGTCTTGATTGTCGGTGTAGCGTTTCGACAGCCCGGTCGAGGCGATGCTCACCAATGGATTGCTGCCGTCGTAGGCATTGAAGTTGGCGCCGGTGATGGAGTTGTTGACTGACGAATTCAAATTGACGACGTTGAACATGATGCCGGAACCGCCATCGGGATTCGAAAACGCACCGTTATAGCCGGCCCGCGTCACGGCGGCGCCGCTATTGGCGTACCAATTCTTGGGCGATGGGTCCCACAGATAGGCGGAACGGTCGCCCGACACATTCGTCGCCATGAACGGATTGAACGCGTAGCCGGCTTTCGAGGCAAAGAACTGGTAATTGATGGTGCAGGACATGGTGCAGGAAGTCCCCAGGCCGCCAACGCTGTAATTGCCATTGGCGTCGGTGGTCAGGGTGGCGAAGACGCGGTTGCTATTGGTCTCGTAGACCGTCACGGTGGCGCCGGCCAGCGGCGCGCCCTTGAACATGACCGTACCGCTGGCGGTATTCGTAGGCACAGGGACAAAGGGTTGGGTATTGCCGCCTGAACCGCCGCCGCCCCCGCCGCAAGCGTTGATCAGGCCGACGCCCAGCACAACCAGCAGCAAACGGATACGCGCCATGGTTTTCTCCCTGTTTTTTTCCTAGTCTAGTCTGCTTCCAGGGCTGGCGCCACCTTAGATGGTAAACTATTTGGATGAAAACCATAGCCATCATCGGCGGCGGGGTCACCGGCGTCACCACTGCTTACGCGCTCGCCAGCAGAGGCTACGCCGTCACGCTGCTGGAGCGCCATCGCTACACCGCGATGGAAACCTCGTTCGCCAACGGCGGCCAGCTGTCCGCCTCCAACGCCGAAGCGTGGAACCACCGCAGCACCATCGTCAAAGGCCTGAAGTGGATGCTGAAGAACGACGCGCCGCTGCTGGTCAGCCCGAAACCCAGCTGGCATAAGTTGTCCTGGTTCGCCGAGTTCATCGCCGCCCTGCCCCACTATCGCTACAACACCATCGCCACCACCAGGCTGGCCGTGGCCGCGCGCGAGCATCTGTTCAGTTGGGCCGCGCAGGAAGGCATAGACTTCAACCACAAGCGCGCAGGCATCCTGCACATCCATCGCGACCGCGCCGATTTCGAGCACGCGGCCGAGGTATCAAAACTGCTGGCGCAAGGCGGCCTGCCGCGCCGCGCGGTCACGCCCGAGGAAATGCGCGCGCTCGAACCTACGCTGACCGGCCAGTTCTACGGCGGCCACTACACCGAAAGCGACAGCTCCGGCGATATCCACAAATTCACCGCCGGCCTGGCGCAAGCGGCGCAGCGACTGGGCGTGGACCTGCGCTTCGAGCAGCACGTGACCAAGGTCCGCGCCGACGCCAACGGCGCCTTCATCACCACCACCCGCGACGGCGCCGACGACACGCGGCGCTACGATGCCGTGGTGGTCTGCGCCGGCACCGCCAGCCGCGCGCTGGCGGCCATGCTGGGCGACCGCGTCAACGTCTATCCGGTCAAGGGTTACTCGATCACCGTACATCTGCACGACGCCGCCAGCCAGGCCGCAGCCCCCAACGTCAGCCTGGTGGACGACGCCACCAAACTGGTCGCCAGCCGCCTGGGCGAGGACCGCCTGCGCGTGGCCGGTACGGCGGAGTTCAACGGCTACAACCGCGACATCCGCGCCGACCGCATCGCGCCGCTGCACAACTGGGTGCAACAATGCTTCCCCGACATCAGCACGCGCGACGTTACGCCATGGGCCGGCCTGCGGCCGATGATGCCGAACCTGATGCCGCGCGTCGGCCGCGGCAAGGCGCCCACCGTGTTCTACAACACCGGCCACGGCCACCTGGGCTGGACTTTATCGGCCGCCACGGCCGACATCATCGCCGATACCGTCATGGCCGCAGTGGGCATTCCAACGCCATCGGTTAGCCAGCGTACCGCGCAGGGCTTGAAAATGGCGTAAACTGCCACTATATTCAGCCTGTCCCTACAAGGACTACAAGGAGATCTGACATGACGGCAAAATCTTTCGCACGTATGACCCTGCTGGCCGGCGCTTTGGCGCTGGCGGTGCCGGCGTTTGCGGCCGAACCCACGATACACGATGTTTATGTCGCCGCAGAAGCAGGCAAGTACAGCGACGCCCAGGACCTGATGGACCAGGTACTGAAAGCCCACCCGAACAGCGCCACCGCGCACTTCGTGGAGGCCGAACTGCTGGCCAAGCAAGGCAAGTTCGCCGCCGCGCAGGGCGAGCTGGCCACGGCCGAACGGCTGTCGCCCGGCCTGCCGAAGGTGAATCCAAACGCGCTGGCCAAGCTGCGCACGCTGCTGGCCGAGGGCCAGAAACCCAAGGCCAACTATTCGCAGCAGCAGCCCGCCCGCAGCAACGCCGGCTACAGCAACGGCAACTACGGCGCACCGCAAAGCAGCGGCATCCCCTGGGGCACCATCCTGATCCTGGGCGGCGGCTTGATAGGCTTTATCTGGCTGGCGTCGCGCTTCATGTCGCGCCGTAACCCGCCAGCCGACAGCTACAACAATCCGGCCGGCTTCAATCCCGGCGGCGCTCCGGCGCCCGGCTATGCGCCAGGCGCTTATCCGCAGCAGGGTTATCCGCAACCGGGCTACGGCCAGCCACAACAAGGTAGCGGCATGGGTTCGCGCATCATGGGCGGCCTGGCGACCGGCGCAGCGGTAGGCGCGGGTATCGTCGCCGGTGAAGCGCTGGCGCGCCAGTTCACCGGCGGCAACCACGATTCGGGCAACAGCAGCCAGCCGCGCAACGACATCGTCTATGACGATCCGTCACGCGACGAACTGCTGCGCCGCGATGACATGGGCGGCCAGGACTTCGGCGTCAGCGGCGGCTGGGACGATTCCGGCAGCAGCGGTGGCGGCGGCGACAGTGGCGGCGGCGGTGGCGGCGACTGGGATTAATCTCCGCTCCTCTTTTCACCTCACGGGGCGCGGCGCTCGCCCGCCCCGGCAGCTTCCATCGCAAGATCCCAATACGGCGGATCGCCGAAATACTCCTTCAAATGACGTATCAGCAGCTGGGCCTTGGCCTGGTTGGAACGGCCCGGCATGTGCACCGCATGCACTGCGGACTCGTGCGGTTCACGCCGGTCCGATGCCGCCCCGCGCAGCACCGGCGCCATCGGGAACACCGGCACCAGCTGGCCGGCGACGATGGCGTCGCTCACCAGCCAGTTCGCCAGATGCACCAGCCCGGCGCCGCCGATGGCCGCGTGCAGCAAGGAATCGGTATCGTCGCAGCGCAGCTTGCCCTTGACGGCCAGCGGCTGGTTCTGGTTCACGCCGTCGAAGCGCCACCAGCCGCGCGGCGCCGAGCGCCCGGTCACGGTCAGGCATTGGTGGTTGAGCAGGTCCATCGGCGTTTGCGGCCAGCCGTGGCGTTCCAGGTAATCCGGGCTGGCGCTGACCACGCGGTTCTGGATCGCCAGCCGCGTCGCCACCAGGTCGCTGTCGGGCAGCACGCCCGCGCGCACCGCCACGTCGACGCGGCGCGCCGACAGGTCGACGATATCGTCGCTGACGTGCAGCTCCACCTCCAGCAGCGGACAGTGGCGCAGGAACTCGGCGATGGCCGGCGCCACGTGCAGGCGCCCGAAGGCGGCCGGCGCCGTCACCGTCAGCAGGCCGCGCGGTTCGCTGTCCAACTCCTGCACGGCGGCCTTGCCTTCGGCCAGTTCGGCCAGGATGTTGCGCGCGCGCGGCAGGAAGCGTTCGCCGGCGTCGGTCAACAGCATTTGCCGCGAGCTGCGCAATAGCAGGCGCGAACCCACTTCGGCCTCCAGCGCGTCCAGTTTGCGCGACACCGAGGACACCGCCATCTTCAGCTCCGCCGCCGCGCGCGACAAACTGCCATGCTCCACCACCGCCAACAGGCACTTCAGGCAATCGATCATCACGTTCCCTTTCTTTGCAATTCGCGCAAATACAATTTGCATTATTGGATATTGTGCCATTTTTTGCAAAGCTGCATACTGTGTTTAGTAAATTCATTAATGAGGAACTTTATGCAACTCTTACGCAAACTCAGCCCGCTTGCCCTGGCTTTCGCCATCAGCGCCCCTGCAATGGCCGCAGCACCATTGGCCGGCACCAACGCGCCAGGCTTCTTCCGCATCATGCTGGGCGATTTTGAAGTGACCGCGATCAGCGACGGCACCGTCGATCTGCCGATGAACAAGCTGCTGCAGCAGCCGGCCGCCAAGACCGACCAGGAACTGGCCCGCTCCTTCCTGAGCAACCCGGTGGAGACCTCGGTCACCGGCTACCTGGTCAACACCGGCGCCAAGCTGGTGTTGATCGACGCCGGCGCCGGCAGCCTGTTCGGCCCGACGCTGGGCAAGCTGCTGGCCAACCTGAAAGCCTCGGGCTACCAGCCGGAGCAGGTTGACGAAGTGCTGATCACCCACATGCACCCGGACCACGTGGGCGGCCTCGCGGCCAACGGCCAGGCGGCCTTCCCCAACGCCACCATCCGCGCCGACAAGCACGATGCCGACTTCTGGCTCAGCCAGGCCAATATGGACAAGGCGCCGGCCGACAGCAAGGGCTTCTTCCAGGGCGCGATGACGTCGCTGGCGCCGTACGTCGCCAACCAGCACCTGCAACCGTTCAATGGCGCCAGCGACATCACGCCGGGCATCCGCGCCGTCGCCAGCTACGGCCACACGCCGGGCCACATCAGCTACATGGTTGAAAGCAAAGGCAAGAAGCTGCTGGTGGTGGGCGACCTGATCCACGCCGGCGCCGTGCAGTTCGACCATCCGGAAGTGACCATCGGCTTCGACACCGATCCGAAGACCGCCGCCCAAGCCCGCAAGCAAGCCTTCACCGAGGCCGCCAAGGAAGGCGCGCTGATCGGCGCGGCCCACCTGCCCTTCCCCGGCCTGGGCCACTTGCGCAGCAGCGGCAAGGCTTACCAGTGGGTGCCGGCGAATTACACGCAGCTGCGTTAAACTGGCCGACATGGAAATGCCTGACATCCCTCGCCCCATCAGCGTGCTGGTGGTGGATGACCATCCCTTGCTACGCATGGGCTTGGGCGAAGCCATCGCCAGCCAGGATGACATGCGCGTGGTCGGTGAAGCCAGCAACGGCCGCGAGGCCGTCGAGCAGCACGAGGTCCTGCGGCCCGACGTCACCATCATGGACATCGTCATGCCGGAGATGTGCGGCGTCAGCGCGCTGCAAGCGATACGGCGCGCGCATCCCGGCGCGCGCGTCGTCATGCTGACCACCTACAAGGGCGACGTGCAGATCCTGCGCGCCGTGCAGGCCGGCGCCGCGGGCTTTTTGTTGAAGAGTACCTTGCGCAAGGAGTTGCTCGATACGATACGCGGCGTGCACCAGGGGCAGCGCCGCATCCCGCCGGAGATCGCGATGGAACTGGCCGAGCACATGGGCCAGGGTCCGTTGAGCGCGCGCGAGACGGAAGTGTTGAGCCATGCCGCCAACGGCCATTCCAACCGGCGCATCGCCGAACGGCTGTCGATCTCGGAAGAGACGGTGAAGGCGCACATGAAGAACGTGCTGTCCAAGCTGGCCGCGAACGATCGCACCCATGCGGTGACGATCGCCCTCAAGCGCGGCATCATGTCGATCTAGTCGCTGGCCGCGCAGGCCAGCCAGATCAGCAGCACGCAAGGCAGTATCAGGCCGTTGAAGCCGGCCTGCACGAACGCCAGCGCCCCGCTGATGCAGCCGACGGCAAACGCCAGCACCGGCCAGGCAAGTTTCTTCAGGCGTCCGTGCGCATCGGCGTCGCCGCGCAGCGTGTCCACCAGGTCGATCACCAGCTGGGTCACGTTGCCGGTCATGACGGTGGTGGCGGCCACCTTCCCCAAGAGCAGCTTGCCGTAGGCGTTTTGCACCGCCATCGCGCCCGCGCACAGCATGCCGGTCAACAAAGTCAGCGGCGCATTGGGTGCTTCGATCGGCGCGCCTGCCCAGGCGCTGGCGACGCTGCCCGCCATCAGCAAGGCCTGGAGCAGGAAGCTGTTGCGCAGCTGGCGGCCGCCGGCGCGTTCCCAATGCAGTATCAACAAGCGCGCCAGCGCCACGAACAGCACAAACACCGGGAACACCAGCAGCTTGAGCAAGACGTCCGGCGCCGGCCGCGACACCGCCCTGCCGATCAGCACGAAGTTGCCGGTGACGTGGGCGGTGAACAATCCGAACAGGCCGACGAAGCCCAGCGTGTCGACATAGCCGGCCAGGAAGCCCAGCGCCATGCTTTGTTTAGTCTCGCCACGCTCCATCAGGTCTCCTTCTGAATATCGTGCCACGCCACCAGCAAAAAGGCGCCGGCCAGGCCCAGGTGTTCATAGAAACCGTTGGCCGCCATGAAGCGCTCCGGCCCGGTGATTTCCCAGTAGCGGTTGGCGACAAAGGTAGCCATCAGCGTGAACGCGGCCAGGTAGCCCGCGCCCAGCCAGCGGTAGAAGCCGGACAAAATCATCAGCGAGGCGCCCAGTTCGCCGGCGATCACCAGCGCGGCCATCGGGCCGGCCGGCGACAGGCCGAAATGCTGCATCTCGCCGATGGCCGACGGGAAGTCCAGCAGCTTGTTGATGCCGCCTTGCAGATAGGCGGCGCAGATCAGCAGCAGGAAGATCCAGCGCAGCCACGGTGCGCCCAATGGTTTGAACAAGGGTTTGAGCAGCGCCGCCATCACACCGCCCAGCAGGCGCAGCCCAGCGCGCCCCAAAAGCTCTTCAGGTCCGACGTCGGCAGCTTGCTGGCCCACGCGCTGGCGTGCTGGTGGCCATGCACGTTGCACTGGTTGGCGCAGCCGCAGGCGGCCTGCTGCTGGCGCAGCTGCTGCTGCTCGCGCTTGCGCTGCTCCAGCTCCTTCAGGGCGGCGCGGTTGTTGCCGATCTGCTCGCCCCAGCCGGCGTAGCCGCCGAAGCGCCGCACCGGCGACCAATCCGGCATGGCCGGCGGCGGCGGCTCGTCGTAGCTGGCGAATTCGCCGGCCGCGTAGACGATCTTGCCGCCGACGATGGTCAGGCGCGACGTCATGTCGGCGATCTCGCTTTCGGCGCAGGCATAGAAGTCCTTGTCCGGCACGATCAGGTCGGCCAGCTGGCCCGCTTCGATGCGGCCCTTTTTGCCTACCTCGTTGGAGAACCAGGTGGTGTTCTCGGTCCACATGCGCAGGGCCGTTTCGCGGTCCAGGCAATTGGCGCGCGGGTACATCTGCATGCCGCCCACGGTCTTGCCGGTAATGAGCCAGGCCAACGACACCCACGGATTGTACGAGGCCACGCGCGTGGCGTCGGTGCCGGCCGAGACCTTCACGCCGGCCTCCAGGATTTTCTTGACCGGCGGCGTGGCCTCGGCCGCGCCGTGGCCGTAGCGTTCGACGAAGTACTCGCCCTGGTAGGCCATGCGGTGCTGCACGGCGACGCCGCCGCCCAGCGCGGCGATGCGGTCGATCGACTGGTCGGAGATGGTTTCGGCGTGGTCGAAGAACCAGTTCAATCCCGCCAGCGGAATGTCCTGGTTGACGCGCTCGAACACGTCCAGCGCGCGGCTGATGGTTTCGTCGTAGGTGGCGTGCATGCGCCACGGCCAGCGGTTCTGCGCCAGCACGCGCACCACGCCTTCCAGGTCGTCCTCCATCGTCTCCGGCATGTCCGGGCGCGGCTGGCGGAAGTCCTCGAAGTCGGCCGCCGAGAAGGTCAGCATTTCGCCGGCGCCGTTGTGGCGGAAGTAGTCGTCGCCCTGCTGGTACTTGACGCTTTGCGTCCAGTTCAGGAAGTCTTCCTTTTCCTGAGCGGGCTTTTGCGTGAACAGGTTGTAGGCCAGGCGTATCGTCAGCTGCTTGGCGTCCGACAGCTGCTGGATCACCTGGTAGTCCTCGGGATAATTCTGGAAGCCGCCGCCGGCGTCGATGGCGCCGGTCACGCCGAGGCGATTCAGTTCGCGCATGAAGTGGCGGGTCGAGTTGACCTGGTATTCCAGCGGCAGCTTGGGGCCCTTCGACAGCGTCTGGTACAGGATGGCCGCATTCGGCTTGGCCAGCAGCAGGCCGGTCGGGTTGCCGGCGCCGTCGCGCAGGATCTGGCCGCCGTGCGGTTCCGGCGTATCCTTGGTGTAGCCGACGGCGCGCAAGGCGGCGCCGTTGAGCAGCGCGCGGTCGTACAGGTGCAGGATGAACACCGGCGTATCGGGCGCCACCGCGTTCAGTTCCTCGATGGTCGGCAGGCGCTTCTCGGCGAATTGATGTTCGGTGAAGCCGCCCACCACGCGCACCCATTGCGGCGCGGGCGTGATCGCCACTTGCGCCTTCAGCATGGCCATCGCGTCGGCCAGGCTACGCACGCCGTCCCAGCGCAGCTCCAGGTTGAAATTCAGGCCGCCGCGGATGATGTGGCAATGGTTGTCGATCAGGCCGGGCAGCACGCGCTTGCCTTGCAGGTCGACCACCCTGGTGCGTGGACCGGCCAGCGCCAGGATCTCGTTGGCGCGGCCGACATGGGTGAAGCGGCCGTCCTTGATGGCCACCGCTTCGGCGTGCGGATTGCTGCGGTCGAGCGTGGTGAACAGGCCGCGATGCAGGATCAGGTCAGGCTGCGGGTTCAGGTCTAGTCTCATCATGCTTTCCCTTTGGTTTCGTCATTCTTTTGCGCGGACGGCAGTTGGCCGAAGCAATGCGGCTTGACGTGCTCCTCGATCCACGACACCTGCTTGGCCTGCGGCTGCCACAACTGGCGCAACAGCGGCGGCAGCTGCTCGCCGAGCAGGATGCCCAGCAGGCCGACCAGCGCCACCACCGGCGGCGCTGGCGAGCGTACGTTCAGGAAGCCATAGATTAATCCAACCAGCAGGCCAACGGCCAGCGACACGACGTACATTTTGGACATGGGGGTTTCCTCGAATAGGAGTGAGCGTTGCATGCCCACAGTCTAGAGGGCGGCTCTCGGTTTGCCATCACCGGGAATGATCCCCATTTGCTCCTACTTTTGGGGTGTTAGTTGTAAAAAAATATTTATTAATTGTAATCTCATAGCATAATAGACAACCATTGATTTTTAATAAGGAATGTTATGCGCACACCCGTGTTAACCCCCTTGGCATTGAGCCTGGGCCTGATGTTTGCCTGCCAGGGAGCGCAAGCGCAAGCCACCAGCGCCCCCGGCGAGGTCATGACCACCGCCGCCCCTTTCGAGCCGGAGGCGTCCTGCCAGTCGACCAATACCTGCTTCAAAAAACGCTGGATCTACTACTCGTCCAACATGGGCAACGGTCTGTACGAACAGGATCCTTATTACGTCATCCTGAACAATCTGATCACCACGGCCAAGGACAACGGTTACAACGGTATTGCTTTGGCCAGCAGCTACCTGACGCTGCTCGGCACGCCGGACAATCCCCATCGCAACTTTGTCGATAACTTTAAGGCCTTGTCCCTGAAGGCCAAGAATCTCGGCATTGACCTGATCCCGGTCTCCGGCGGTCCGGAAATCCCCAAGTACCGCCATCCCGAACTGGTCGAGGCGATCCCGGTCGACCGCATGGCGTTCACCGTCAATGGCGCCGTGGCGCAGGCCGACGGCACGTCGATCGTCACGGACGGAACCTTCGCGAACGGCCTCGGCGGTTGGGGCTTGGCAGATCCGATCAGCCGAATGACGCTCGATACCACCGTCGGCCACCCTTCGGCCAGCGGAGAAACGAACTCGGTCAAATTCATTTCGACGGCCGGCCTGAACGGTCCGAATTATGGCACCGCCCGCCTGTGGCACCAGTTCGGCAATCTCAAGCCGCACACCTCGTACCGGGTTTCGTTCTGGATGAAGACCCAGAACTACAAAAACAAATTCACTGTCATGGTCAACGATCCGACCGGCGTGAACGCCATCTATCGTAACTACTCGAGCAACGCCGGCATGGGCTGGGGCACGCAGAGCAACGGCAACTGGAACGACAACCCCAATACGTTTGCCGCCGACCAGGATTGGACGCGCTACGACTTCGATATCAATACCCTCAACTACGACGGCTTCCGCCTGTATATGGGCACGTGGAGCAATACCATGGAAACCGACGGCGCCGCCTGGATCGACGACATCGATATCCGCGAAGTCGGCCTGCCGCACACCGTCCGCCGCGCTACGCTGCCGGTAAAAGTCACCGCGCTTGACGGCACCGTTTATACCGAAGGGACCGACTACAGGGTGTTGGCCGAGAAACTGTCCATCCTGTCGACCGGACGGATACGCAATGGCGACAAGCTGCTGGTATCGTCGTACCAATCGGGCGACAACTTCAGCGGTCGCTACGCCACGCCGGCGTCGACCTGCTCGCAAACCTACTTCGACGAACAGAAGGCGGTCTTTGACGGCATCAACAACCTGTTTGCGCCGTCGAACTACTTCATCTACTACGACGAGTGGCGCGTGATGAACTGGGATCCGTCCTGCACCGACGCTACCGCCGGCGCTTACCTGGCCCGCACCACGACCAAGATGCAGGACACTGTACTGCAAACCAATCCCAACGTGAACATGTACATCTGGAACGACATGTTCGACCCGAACCTCAACGCCTTGCCGAAGTACTTCGCCGTCAACGGCGACCTGACGGATGCCTGGAAAGGCCTGAAGCCGAACACGACGATCATGAACTGGAGTACCATGTCGCAGCGCCAGTCGTTGAAATTCTTCTCGGACAAGGACTTCCGGCAGATGATCGCCTTGTACTACGACGACTCCTCGCTGGCATCCACCCGTACCTGGCTGACTAACCTGCAAGCGGGCGAGCAAGCCGACGGCGTGAAAGGTGTGGACGGCTTTATGTACACCACCTGGAACGGCAACAACGCCGACCTGAAACGAGTCACGGACCTGATCCGCACGGAGTTCCCGCGCTACTGGCCAACAGTAACCACGACCACGCCGTCGACTCAGTAACACCCCCATGTGCATCTGACGGTTTCGTCTGAAATCGTCGGATGCATTTCATCCATCACCCTTTCTGGGTAGTGCCGTTACCCCGTATCGGGGCGTGGCAAAAACCTTCATCCAGTTTAATCTTCTGCCGCAGGACAGCAAACGAATTCAATGTCACTATTCGGGGAGAATTGAGATGCGACTGGATACCAGGAACTGGCCACACACCGCAATCGGGGGCAACCTCGCCAACCAGGACGTCAAGGTGCGCGTGCTGATCGCGCACAGCGACGCCATCATCAACGCCGGCCTGGCCGCGCTGCTCGGCGCCGAGAGCGACATGCAGATCGCGCATGACGCGGCGCCGCCGCAGCCAAACCAGGCGGACGTCGTCATCTTCGACCACAAGGGCGCCCTGGAGCTCATGCGCCAACGCGCCAACGCGCCGCATCACGGCGAGGCGCAAGCGCGCGTGCTGATCGTCACGCAGATGGATCGCGAATGGGAAGTGCGCACCGCCATGATGGCGGGCGTGCACGGCTACCTGCTGCAAAGCTGCGCCGCCGACCAGCTGCCGGCGGCGGTGCGCGCATTGAGCCGCGGCCTGCGCTACCTGAGCGCGGACCTGAGCCGCTGCGTGGCCGACAGCTTCACCCGCGTCGGCCTGACCAGCCGCGAGACCGATGTGCTGCAACTGCTGGCGCAAGGCCAGTGCAACAAGTCGATCGCGCGCGAACTGGGCATCGGTGTCGGCACCGTCAAGACCCACGTCAAGGGACTGTTCGACAAGCTGGGCGCCACCGCCCGCACCCACGCGGTGGTGCTGGCCACCCGGCGCGGCCTGGTGGGCGACGGCGCGATCGGCCAGCATTGACTTCATTACCAGATAGTCATTGGCGAACTTCGCAGAAGCGCTGTAAAATCAAGGCATGCATGCACATACACTCTCCGTAGGCACTTCACATCACAAGACGCGCATCCAGCGCGTCCTGATGCTGTTCGTGCTGGTGTTCCTGTCGCTGCAACTGATCGGGGCGAGCTCGCACAAGCACGCCTATGCCGACACTCAAAACGATTGCGCAGCTTGCGTAATCGCGCACATGCCGGCCGGTGTTCCGCCACCGGCATTGGCGGTGGTGCCGGTGGCGATGCTGGTCAGCCAGCCCGCCCTCGTCCCGCAGCGATCCATCCGGGCCCGCCGGATCGACTTCCTCACCCCGCCCTCGCACGCGCCACCCGGCGTTGCCGCTATCTCCCTCTGATTCGCTTTTTTCGTCGCGATTTTTCGTAACGATTTTTCGTTACACCTAACACGGCCGCACTTTTGCGCCCCGTGCGCGTAGCCGCGCGCCTGCCCGACATGATCGCGCAGGCCGGAGGCTAGCCACGCCTGAACATTCAAGGACTTACCATGCAACGCACGCCACAACTCCGCGCCCTTCCACTGCTGCTCGCAGCCGCCTTCTGCGCCCACCACGCCAGCGCCGCCGACGATGCCGCGGCCAGCCCCGCAGCCCCACCGGCCAGCGCCGACGGCAGTCCGATGCAGCAAGTGGAAGTGACCGCCGCCCATTTGAAGAGCGCGCGCATCGACCTGTCGCCGAACGTCGGCACCACCGTTTATTCGATCGACCGCCACATGATCGAGCAGCTTGGCCGCGGCGACAATACGCCGTTCAACGAAGTGCTGCTGCGCCTTCCCGGCGTAAGCCAGGATTCGAAAGGCTCCGGCTCCATCCACGTGCGCGACGACCACGCCAATGTGCAGTACCGCGTCAACGGCGTACAGCTGCCGGAGAGTATCACCGGCTTCGGCCAGTCGATCGACACCCGCTTCGTCCAGCAGACCGACTTCATCACCGGCGCGCTGCCGGCGCAATTCGGCCTGCGCACCTCGGGCATCGTCGACATCCAGACCAAGGAAGGTACGGTCAAATCGGGCGGCCGCGTCGGCGTGCTGGTGGGCGGCAACGACTACGTCGAACCGAGCGCGGAATTCTTCGGCACCCAGGGCGCCTTCAACTACTACCTGTCCGGCAGCTACCTGTCGAACGCGCTGGGCATCGAGAATCCGCAGGCCACCCGCTCCGCGCTGCACGACCGCACCAAACAAAGCAAGTCCTTCGGCGCGCTCTCCTGGTTCCTGGACGAGCAAACCCGATTGGGCCTGATGTTCGGCACCTACAACGGCCGCTTCCAGATTCCGAACAATCCGGACCAGGCGCCGGGCTTCTCCCTCACCGGCCAAAGCGACGCCGCCGCCGGCACCAGCAAGCTGCCGTCGTCGCAGCTGGACGAGCGCCAGCGCGAGGTGAACCGCTTCCTGGTGCTGTCGCTGCAAAAGAGCCTGGGCGACCTGAATTACCAGGTATCGGCCTTCCACCAGTATTCGGAACTGCACTACACGCCGGACGCGCTGGGCGATTTGATCTACAACGGCGTCGCTTCCAACACGCTGCGCTCCAACTCCGCCAGCGGCGCCCAGTTCGACGCCAGCTATAAACTCAACGACAGCCACACCGTGCGCGCCGGCCTGGCTTACTCGCGCCAGACCACCCACAGCGACAACGCGGTCGCCGTGTTCGACACCGACGACAGCGGCTCTCAGGCCGGCACCGATCCGCGCACCATCATCGACAACAGCAGCAAGACCGGCAAGCTGTCCAGCTTCTATCTGCAGGACGAATGGCATATCGCCGCGCCGCTGACGCTGAACTACGGCCTGCGCTTCGACAAGGTATCGGCCTTCGTCGACGAGCAGCAATGGAGCCCGCGTGTCAACCTGGCCTACCAGCTCGCCAAAGGTACGGCGCTGCATGCCGGCTACTCGCGCTACTTCACGCCACCGCCGCAGGAACTGGCCGCGCAATCGAGCATCGACAAATACGCCGGCACCACCAACGCGCCGCAGGTGGCGGTGTCGGACAACGTCAAGGCCGAGCGCACCAACTACTACGACATCGGCTTGAGTCACCAGGTCAACGAACAGCTGACCGTGACGGCCGACGCCTACTACAAGAAAATCCGCAACATGCTGGATGAAGGCCAGTTCGGCCAGGCGCTGATACTGTCGCCGTTTAACTATGACCGTGGTTATGCCAAGGGCCTGGAGCTGTCGGCGGTGTACAACCGCGCCAACTGGGGCGGCTTCCTCAATCTGACCACGCAGCAGGCCAAGGGCCAGAACATCGTCTCCGGCCAGTCGCTGTTCGGCCCGGACGAACTGGCCTACATCGCCAACCACTACATCTACGTCGACCACGACCAGACCTACACGGTATCGGGCGGCGCCCACTACCACTGGGGCGCGACGCAGTTGAACGGCGACTTCCTGTACGGAAGCGGCTTGCGCATGACGCCCGACGGCGCCGCGCCCAACTCCGGTACGCTGCCGCACTACACCACAGTCAACCTGTCCCTGACGCACAACTGGAAGAATACAGCGATCGGCAACGTCGAAGGCCGCCTGGCGCTGGTCAACGCCTTCGACAAATCCTATCTGCTGCGCGACGGTTCCGGCGTAGGCGTGGGCGCGCCGCAATACGGTGCTCGCCGCACGCTTTACGCTGGAATTTCGGTCGGATTCTGATTTTAGTTAGGAGTCCTTGTTAAATTGGAATCCCTGTGTATAATGCACAGCATGGACACCAAACCAAACAAGCCGTGGCAGGATACGCCGGATGTCTCCGCGCGTATCATCACCTCTATCGGACGCATCGCCAGTGTGATGCGCTCCGGTATGTGGGAGTTCGCCACGTCCGAAAACCTGAATCCGGCGCAGGCCGAGATCCTTCAGCTGCTGCAAGGCCGCAAGCAGGGTGTGCGCCTGTCCTGGCTGGCGTCGCAGCTGTCGATCAGCGCGGCCAGCGCCAGCGATTCGGTGTCGGCGCTGGTGTCCAAGGGTTTGCTGTACAAGGCCAGGGCGGAGGACGACGGCCGCGCCACCGCGCTGTTCCTCACCGATGAAGGCGTCGCCACGGCGGCCCGCATCGGCAGCGCGTTGAGTTTTGCCGAAGATGCCGCCGCCGCCCTGCCCGCCGCCCAGCAGACTGAATTGCTGACAGGCCTGTTCAAGCTGATCGCACAACTGCAAAAGACCGAGCGCTTCCCCGAGATGCGGGCCTGCCTGTCATGCCAGTATTTCGAAGCCAACCGCCATCCCGGCAAGCCCGCGCCGCACCACTGCGGGCTGGTGAACGCGCCGCTGTCGGTAGCGCTGCTGCGCATGGACTGCCCGGAGCAGGTGCCGGCCGATCCCGCCACGCGCCGCCGCAACTGGAAGGTGTTTGCCTGAGATTTTTTTTCGCCACAATAATTAGGAGTCCTACTTGTTTTTTAACCGCAGTACTTTTTAACCCTTGAAAGGAAATACCATGAACCGCATCTCCCTCGTCACCCCTGCCGACACCACCGGCGAACGCCAACAACTGCTGGCGCAAATCCAGGGCGCGTTCGGCGCCACGCCGAATATGTTCAAGGCCGTCGCCAATTCGACCGCCGCGTTGAAGAGCATGTGGGGCTCGTTCGGCGCCCTCGGCGGCGGCGTGATCGACGCAAAACTCGGCGAGCAGATCGCCGTCGCCATCGCCGACCGCAATGCCTGCGACTACTGCCTGGCCGCGCACACGGCCCTGGGCCGCAAGGCCGGCGCCAGCGCTGACGAAATGAGCGCCGCGCAGGCCGGCCAGTCAACCGATCCAAAGACCGCCGCCGCGCTGCGCTTCGCCGTCGCCGTCGTCAGCAACCGCGCGCAGATCGACAACGAGGACGTGGAAGCGCTGCGCATCGCCGGCTTCAACGACGAGGCCATCGTCGAGATCATGGCCCATGTAGCGCTGAACCTGTTCACCAACTACGTCAACGTCGCCTTCCAGGTGCCGGTCGACTTCCCTGCGGTGAAACTGCGCGCCAAATAAGGAGCAACCATGCACGCTATCGCCCCCGAACTCCAGGTTGCGGCCTGGTTGAACACCGCCCAGCCGCTGTCGCTAAGTCAGCTGCGCGGCAAGGTCGTCGCCGTCCATGCCTTCCAGATGCTTTGTCCCGGCTGCGTTTCGCACGGCATCCCGCAGGCCAGGACGATACGCAGCACTTTCGACGAGCAGGACGTCGCCGTGATCGGACTGCATTCCGTGTTCGAGCACCACGACGTCATGACGGCCAAAGCGCTGGAAGCCTTTGTGCACGAGTACCACATCCAGTTCCCGGTGGCGATAGACCAGCCGGCGCCGCGCGGCGCCATTCCGCTGACGATGGAACAGTACCAGCTGCGCGGGACGCCGACGCTGTTGCTGATCGATCGCCAGGGGCGGCTGCGGTTGAACCACTTCGGCCGCGCCGACGACATGCAGGTTGGCGCGCTGATCGGCCGCCTGCTCGCCGAACCGGTGGCGCAGCCGGAAGTGCACTGCGACGATACCGCCTGTAGCATCCGGTAGTACTACGGGCACGGCGCTTTCACACAGGAGATTCAGGAACGCATAATCCGCAACCACCGGAGAATCCACATGCGTATCCTGAATATCCTGACCATTGCGCTGCTGGCGGCCTTGCTGTCCAGCTGCGCTTCCATGAGCTACAGCCGCAGCGTCAAACAGACCGGCAGCATCGTCGATTACCTCTACCCGGACGCCTAGGAACCACCGGCCATGACGCCCACGGTCACGCGCTTGCGGCCGCCGGTAAAGGTCGGCATCGCCTTCGTGCCCGGCGCGGGCTGGGGCAACGGCACGTCCGAGGCGGCCCGCATGAAACTGCTGGAGCGCGTGCGCGATTCCTTCTCCAGGCATCCCTACATCGGCAAGATCGAAATCATCCCAACCCAGTACATGCGGGCCAGGGGCGGCTTCACCAATCTTGAGCAAGTGGGACGCATGTTCGACGTTGAAGTGGTGGCCCTGCTCTCCTACGACCAGGTGCAGTTCAACGACTCCAACGCGCTGTCGATGCTGTACTGGACCATCATCGGCGCCTACGTCATCCACGGCGACCAGTACGATGTGCAGACCATGCTGGACGCCTCGGTGTTCGATGTCCGCAGCCACAAGCTGTTGTTCCGCGCGCCGGGCACCAGCCAGGTCAAGGGCAGCGCCAGCTGGGCGGGATTCAGCGAAAAATCGCGCGCCGCGCAGGTCGAGGGCTACAACGCCGCGGTCGACCAGCTGGTGCCCAACCTGCAAGCGGAGCTGGACAACTTCCGCGAGCGCATCAAGCATGACGCCAACTACCAGGTGGAAAACAAGGAAGGCTACAAGGGCGGCGGCGCGATGGACTGGCTAGGCCTGGCGCTGGTGGCGCTGCTGGCAGGCCTGGCGTGGCGACTGGGGCGCCGTGCCTGAGCTGCTGGAATTCGACCGCCACGCCCTGCTGGCCGGCCAGCTATGGCGGCTATGGACCGGGCACCTGGTCCACTACTCCATGCGGCATGCGCTGATCGACTTCGCGGTGGTGCTGGCGGCCGCCGTCATCGTGGTGCACCTGAGCGCATCGCCGGCCGCCGGCATGCGCCGCTTGCTGGTAGCACTGGGCCTGGGCGCGCCGTTCATCTCGCTGGGCATGCTGCTGCTCGCGCCGCACTGCCTGTACTACCGCGGCGCATCCGGCATCGCCGCGATGCTGGTGGTGATGGCCGGCGGCGCATTGTGGCCGCGCGCCGCCCGCTCCACGCGCGCAGCCCTGCTGCTGATGGCCGCTACGCTGCTGGCCAAGATCTGCGCCGAAGCCGCCGGCGCAGATCTTGGCCAGCAGCTAGGCTGGTCCAACCTGCCGGCCGACGTGGTGGTCGCGTGGCAGGCGCACTTGCTCGGCGTCGTCGCCGGCGCGGTTGCGCTCATGGCCGGCAAGTCCCGGCTGCAACTGGATTAACTATCAATGTAAATCTGACCCGTTTGTGTTTCACAAGCCTCAACATTGCCGTTAATTCTTGTGTATCTTGCATGGATATAGGCATAATCGTTTGGACTTAAACGACCCCGGCCCGAAGTGAATCCTATCGTCTTCGCCATTCCCGTTTTCATGCTGACCATCCTGCTCGAAGCATGGATTGCGCATCGCCGTGGACTGGCCGCCTACGATACCGCCGACGCCCTCACCAGCCTGCACCTCGGCATGGTGAGCCAGGTGGTCGGCCTGTTCGTCAAGCTGGCGATGCTGGGCATTTACACCGCCGTCTACGAGCACTGGCGTTTCGTCTCGCTGCCCGCCAACAGCGTGTGGGTGTGGCTGGGCGCATTGCTGGCCTACGATTTCTGCTACTACTGGACGCACCGCCTGGGCCACGAGGTCGGCGTGATGTGGGCCGCGCACGTGGTGCACCACTCGTCCGAGTTCTACAACCTCTCCACCGCGCTGCGCCAGACCTCCAGCGGCTGGGTGCTGGGCTGGCTGTTCTACCTGCCGATGGCGCTGGCCGGCGTGCCGCCGCTGGTGCTGGTCGGCGTCGGCCTGATCGACCTGCTGTACCAGTACTGGGTGCACACCGAAATGGTCGGCCGCCTCGGATTGCTGGACCGGGTGTTCGTCACGCCGTCCAACCACCGCGTACACCACGGCCAGAACGACTACTGCATCGACCGCAACTACGGCGGCATCCTGATCCTGTTCGACCGCATGTTCGGCACCTACGCCGACGAGCGCGCGGACGAACGCATTATCTACGGCGTGCGCACGCCGCTGCGCAGCCTCAATCCCGCCTGGGCCAACCTGCACTACTATGCCGATTTGTGGCTCGCGTCGCGCAGCGTTCGCGGCTGGCGCGGCAAGCTGCATGTGTGGTTCGGGCCACCCGGCGGCTGGACCGGCGAACCGCTCGGTCACTTCGACGCCACCCTGTTCACGCACTACCGCCCCGCCACGCCGCCTGCCGCCGCGCTCTACGCCATGCTGCAATTCGCCTTGCTGGTGCCGTGCGTATCGCACCTGATCGCGATCGCGCCTTCGCTGGCGCAGCCGCAGTTGCTGCTGTATGCGGGCGTGGTCGTCGCCAGCACACTGACGCTGGGGGCGCTGCTGGAAGACCGCCGGTGGGCGCTGCGCGCGGAACAGGCGCGCGCGTTGGGACTAGGGTTGGCGTTCGCGCTGCTGCCGCAGTGGTTCGGGTATGCAGCGCCGATGGTTTTGAAGTTGACGATCCTGGTCGTCATGGTGATCGCTGTAGTTTGGCTGGACAAGAATATAAAAACTTTCCAATGGAGGACGACATGAGCATCCCTGCCCGCACCGTAATTTCCGCCAGCCTGGCCGCAGCCTTCTTCGTGCCGCCCGCGTGGGCCGCCGACGAGATCCCGTCGGTGGTGGTCACCGCACAGTCCCGCAAGCAGTTCGTGCAGGACGTGCCGATGACCATCCAGGTACTGACCGCCAAAGACCTCGACGCCATCGGCGCCAAGGACCTGGGCGATTTGAACGGCTACGTTCCCGGCCTGGTGGTGGACGCGGTCGAGCCGACCCAGCCCGGCTTCGGCATACGCGGCGTGCAGACCGGCGACTTCGGCATCGCCACCGATTCGCCGGTAGGCATCTATGTCGACGGCGTCTACACCGGCAAGACCGGCGGCGCGCTGATGAACTTCATCGACGTCCAGCGCATCGAAGTGGTCAAGGGTCCGCAGGGCACGCTGTTCGGCCGTAACAGCGCGGCCGGCGCCATCGCCATCACCACCAATGAACCGGGCAAGGAGCTCGACGCCGCCGGCCATATAAAGCTGGGCAAATACGGCCGCGCCAATGCCGACGTCATGATGAACCTGCCGATCAGCGACAGCTTCGCCGCGCGCCTGGTGGCGGTGCGCTCGGGCAGCGAGGGCTGGGTCGACAACACCGCCACCGGAAAAAAATCCGGCGGCGACAAGGACTGGGCCACCCGCCTGACGTTGCGCAAGGACTTCGACGCCGCCAAGCTGGTGTTCGCATGGGAGCACGAGAACATGGAGCAGCATGGCCGCCCCGCTTTCGGCGTCATCAAGGATCCACGGCTGCCGCTGGGCGGCTACACCGGCGTCTATGACGCGGCCTACACCGCCAACTTCGTCGATCCCTTCAAGGCGCCGCTGCAGAACGACGACCAGGGCACCGAGGGACGGAAGTTCGACGGCGCCACGCTGCGCTTCGAAACGCCGCTGGCCGGCATGACCTTCAACTCCACCACCGCCTATCGCCGCTTCAGCACCCACAACGTGACCGACAACGACGGCGGCGCCCGTCCCGACCTGTACCTGACCACGCTGGACGCCAAGCGCGCCCACAGCTTCCAGCAGGAGTTCAAGCTGTCCGGCAAAACCGATAAGCTGGACTGGATCGCGGGTCTGAGCTTCTATCACAACAACGAGCACCAGGACGCCGGCGCCTTCGTCACCACCGGCACGCTGGACACGCTGAGCCAGTTCGGCGGCGGCCAGCCGAATTTCGCCATGCTGTTCGGCGGCCTGGGCGCGGCGGGCTTGCCGGGCATCGGCCCGAACACGGTGTTCAGCTGGGACGAAACGCACTACAGCGACGTCAAGACCAAGTCGGTCTCGATCTACGGCGACACCATCTGGCACCTGACGCCGGCCACCAACGTCACCGCCGGCCTGCGCTACACGCGAGATAACAAGCAGATGACCTGGTACGTGCCGGGCCGCGTGTCGCCGCAGCTGGACAACTTCCTCAACAGCTTCGGCCCGCTGGCGGGACTCGATGCCTCGGCCTTCCCGTCCAACGTCATCTTCAGCACGGCGGCGCAGCTGGCATCGTCGCCCGTCACGCGCGAGAAGGACTGGACCGACTGGAGCCCGCGCCTGGTGCTGGACCATAAGCTGAACAAGGACACGCTGCTGTTCACGTCCCTGGCGCGCGGCTACCAGGCCGGCGGCTTCAATATCTTCACGCCGCCGAATCCGGCCTCGCCGACCAACACCGGCAAGGACCCGAGCTTCGCGCCCGAGAAGATGACCAACTTCGAAGCCGGCGTGAAGCTGGCCTTCCCCGAGCTGCGCGCCACCGTCAACGCTTCGCTGTTCGCCTACAAGTTCAAGAATCTGCAGGACATCCAGCTGTACAGCGTGGGCACGCTGCCGACCTATAACGTGGTGTCCAGCGACCAGAAGGCGCACGGCCTGGATCTGGACGGTCGCATGCGCATCACGCCGCGCGTGACGGTATTCGGCGGCATGGAATACATCGACCAGACCTATACCCGCTACCAGCGCCTCGACGCCGCAGGCAACGTCACGCTGGACCTGGGCGGCCAGCCGGTCGGCACGCCGCGCCTGACGGCGATGGCGGGCGTGAACCTCAACTGGGAAACACTGGGCGGCCGCAGCAGCCTGAATTTCCAGGGCACGCATTCGAGCGCGCAGCGCTGCAACAGCGACACCGCCAAGCTCCAGTGCCTGCGCACCGCGCAGCTTGAGACGGGCAAGGCCACCAGCAAGTTCGACCTGCGCCTGGGCTGGGACAGCCCGAGTTCGCGCTACGGCGTGGCGCTGCTGGTCAACAATGTGTTCGACCAGCGCTACATTACCAGCCTCGGTGGACAAACGGAGCAATATGGTGCGCCCTATGCCTACCTCACGCCGCCGCGCATGATCGCGGTGGAATTCCGGGCCAGCTTGTAGATGGCCAAGGTACTCAAGCTCACCGCCGCCGCAGCCCTGGTGCTGGTGGGTGGCGCCGTGCTGACGCTGGCGCTGCATCCGCCCGAGCTGCTGCGGGTGGGCGCCAGCTACGGCGCCAAGATGGTGTGCTCGAATGTGTTCATCGCCGGCCGCGATGCGCAGGCCGTGCTGGCCGACGACGTGCAGGCGCCCGGCCATCCCCTCCTCAAGCTGCTGCAAGTGCGCGTCGACCAGGAGCAAAAGCTGGTGCGCGCCGACCTGCTGGGCTTTATCGGCAAGGGCCTGGCCGTGTACCGGCCCGGCACCGGATGCGCCGTGGTGCCGGACAACGACGTTACGCAGGCCGCGCAGTACCGGTTCTCGCCGTTGAAGATCTGGGCGCCGTCCGCCAATGTGGCGTGGCCGACCGGCTCGCAGCCGGAGACCCTGCCGGCGGTGCAGGCCTTGCTGGCGCAGGATGCGCTGGCCGGTCCCGGCATGCGCGGCATGGCCGTGATCCACCATGGCCGCCTGGTAGCGCAGCGCTACGGCGCCGGCTTCCACGCCGGCACACCGCTGCTGGGATGGTCGATGACCAAGACCGTCAGCGCGGCGCTGGTCGGCATCCTGATCGCCGACGGCAAACTGGCGTTGCAGCAAAGCGGCTTCTGGCCGAATGCAGGCAGCCCAGATACCGATCCGCGCGCGGCCATCACGCTGGCGCAGCTGATGGCGATGAGCAGCGGCCTGCAATTCAACGAAGGCTATGGCGACGTCTCTGACGTCACGCGCATGCTGTACCTGGAACCGGACATGGCGGCCTACGCCGCCGCCCGGCCGCTGGTGCAGCCACCCGGCGCCGCCTTCAACTACTCCAGCGGCACCACGCTGCTGCTGTCGCGGATCTGGCAGCGCGCGGCGGCCGGCGCGAACGCTGCGCCGACATCGGCGGCCGTGCTGTCGCTGCCGCACGCGCGCCTGTTCGAGCCGCTGGGGATGAGCAGCGCCGTGATGGAGGCGGATGCGCGCGGCAATCTGGTCGGCTCCAGCTATATGTATGCGACCACGCAGGACTGGGCGCGCTTCGGCCAGTTCCTGCTGCAGGACGGTGTCTGGCAAGGCAAGCGCCTGCTGCCGGAAGGCTTCGTGGCCACTATGCAGCAGGTGGCGCCGGCCTCCGGCGGCCAGTACGGACAGGGCCAAGTATGGCGCTGGGGACCGTCCGGCAGCACGCCGGAAGGACAGGACCCGGACCCGCCGTTCAAGCTTCCGGCCGATACCTACTGGCTGGAGGGCCACGACGGCCAGACCATCGCCATCGTGCCGTCGAAGCAGCTGGTGCTGGTGCGGCTGGGCCTGACGCCGGGTCGCCTGAACTATCAGCCGCAGGCGCTGCTCGGCGCCGTGATCAGGGCGCTGGAATGACGGCGGCCGACGCCATTCCCTACGGCCTGCTGCGCCACCAGGGCGCGATGCTCAGGGCCACCGCCAGGATGCTGCTGCAAGCCGCAGGCCGCGCCCTGCTGGCGCCCCAGGCGCCCGAGGTGCCCCATAGCGCCGATGCGCCACCGGATGCGCCCCCGGTGCGGACGCTCGCCGTCGCACCGCTCCAGCGCCGCATCGCCGCGCCGCCGGCGCAGCTGGTCGAACACTACATCCGCTGGTGCGGCGCGGCCGGCCGCTACGACGGCCAGCTGCCGCCGCACATGGTGTCGCAATGGAGCTTGCCGCTGGTGAGCGAACTGCTGATGCAGCTGCCCTACCGGCTCACCGGCATCATCAACCAGGGCGTTGCGATGACGGTGCATGGCCCGCTGCCGCGCGACACGCCGCTGACGCTGAGCGCCTCGGTCGAACAGGTCGCGCATGCGGACGGCTGGGCCAGGATCGTCGTGGCGGTCGGCACCGGCACCGCGCAGCAGGCGCGCCTGGTGGAGTCGCGGCTGCACATGCGCGTGCGCCTGCCTGGCGGGCGTTCCGCCCGCAACACCCCGGTCCGGCCGCCCGATCCCGCCTGGCTGACCGCCGGCACCTGGCGCGCCGACGCCAGCGACGGCCTGCGCTTCTCGCTGCTGACCGGCGACTTCAACCCGATCCACTGGTGCGGGCCGCTGGCGCGCCGCTCCATCTTCGGCGGCAAGGTGCTGCACGGTTTCGGCAGCCTGGCGCGCAGTTACGAAACGCTGGCGCCGGGCAGCTTCCGCGAGCTCGATGTGCGCTTCCTGCGCCCGGTCACGCTGCCCGGCCAGGCGCTGTCGGTGCAGCTGGCATCGGAGGCCGGCGCCGACGGCTGGCGCGCGCTGCGGCTGGCCGGCGGCGGCGACATGGTCCACCTCGCGGGCCGGCTACGCTGACTACGCCGACATTGCATGCCGCCGCCAGCCGGTGTATCGTCGGCGCAGTTCAACCAACTCCAGGGATGTGATGATGGCGCTACTGATATTAGGTTTGCTGATTTTCCTCGGGCTGCATTCGGTCCGCATCTTCGCCGACGACTGGCGCGGCGCCATGCGCGCGCGCCTGGGCGAGAACGGCTGGAAGGGACTGTATTCGCTGGTGTCGCTGGCCGGCTTCGGCCTGCTGGTCTGGGGCTACGGGCTGGCGCGCCAGCAGCCGGTGGTGGTGTGGTCGCCGCCGCGCTTCATGGCGCACATCGCCGCGCCGCTGATGGTGCTGTCCTTCATCCTGCTGATGGCGGCCTATGTGCCGGGCAACGGCATCAAGGCGCGCCTGCATCATCCGATGACGCTGGCCGTCAAGGTCTGGGCGCTGGCCCACCTGCTGGCCAACGGCACGCTGCATGACATCATCCTGTTCGGCAGCTTCCTGGTGTGGTCGGTGCTGCTGTTCCGCACGGCGCGCCGGCGCGACGCCGCCGCCGGCACCATCTACCCGCCCGGCAAGGGCGTGGCGACGGCCGTCACGGTGGTGGCCGGCTTCGGTGTGGCGGTGCTGTTCGCCCACTGGCTGCACCAGATGCTGATCGGCGTGAAGCCGTTCTGACACCTCAGTTGCATTTGCCCCGTATCACCGCCGCGATCACCCACGGCAGCGAGTAAGGCCCCACCACGGCGATGGGGCCGATATGCGCAGGTTGCAGCTTGAGCGCGTCGCCGTGCAGGCAATCGGGCACCTTGGCCTGCTCGAAGGCGGCCGTCATCGTGTCATGCATGGTCGGCGCCGTGGTGCCGAAGACGCCGGCCGCGCGGTTCGCCGTGTCGGCCGGATGCGGATCTTCGACGATGGTGGCGCGTACCGCCTTGCGTATCATCTCGTCGGACAACGCGGGCGGCAGGCTCAGGTCGCGCGCCAGCAGTTCGGGCTGCGCTTTGGGGGCCGGTGGCGGCACTTCCGGCAAAGACCAGGCAAGCAGCGGCATGGCCGCCAATATTCCCGCGACGATGGTATTTCTCATACTTGCTCCATGTCGGGCGCATCGCCGGCGGCCACGCGCACGGCGTTGCGCCCGCCCTGCTTGGCCGCGTACAGCATTTTGTCAGCCTGCATCAGCCAGTCGGCCGGCGTGCGGCGCTTGTCCATGAAGGCCACGCCGATCGAGATCGTCAGCGGATGGCCTTCAATCAGGCTGGCCGCGGCCACGGCGGCCCGCAGGTTGTCGGCCAGGCGGCTGGCCGCGTCCAGCGCCGCGCCGTTGGCGATGACGGCGAACTCCTCGCCGCCGTAGCGGAAGATGCGGTCGCTCGAGCGCGTATGCAGGCGCATCACCTCGCACAGCCGTATCAGCGCCTGGTCGCCGGCCGCGTGGCCGTACAGATCGTTGACCTGCTTGAAGTGATCCAGGTCCAGCAACAGCAGGCAGGACGGCAGGTGCGGACGGCGCTCGTCGGCGTGGTCGGCCAGCTTGCGGTCCAGCGAGCGGCGGTTGCCGACGCCGGTCAGGAAGTCCAGCTCCACCTCGGTGTGCAGCGCCTTGTTCTGCGCGCCCGTGCGCTGGGCGAAGATATACGCGAACAGGTTGACCAGGCCGATGGTGACGACGATGGTCATCAGGTTCAGCACCGCCAGCTGCGACAGCAGGATTACCACCAGCACCGCCAGCGAGACGCTGTTGATCGCCACCGCCACGCCGGGCCGCAGCACGAAGTAGCAGGCGATCATGGTCGGATACACCCAGTAGATCAGCGACACGCCGCGCAGGTACACCGTGGCCAGCATGCCGGCCGAATAAAACAGCGTGACGCAGAAGCTGGCGACCCGGTGGCGGCCGGTGCGCCACACATGCGCGATCACCGCCAGCATGGCCAGCACCAGCGCCATGTCGACCATGGCCGACAGCCACTGGTGCTGCATCAGGCGGTAGATGCCGAACGGCAGGATGCTGGGCACGCACAGCGCGCACAGCATCATCAGAATGACTTCTTCCATGCTGCGCTTGCGCTGGCCGTTCAGCCAGCCGAAGCGCCGCGCCGTCTCCTGGTCCGCGGCGGACATCGTACCCGGCTTCAGGTCGGCTGCCCGGCGGTGTGGGCCGGCGCCGCGCCGCCGGCGCCGTGGGGGGCGGCCTGCGGTTCGGCCTGCGGTTCGGCTTTATGCTGGCCGGACAGGAACATATACATGGCCGGCACCACGAACAGCGTGAACAAGGTGCCGATCGACAGGCCGGTGAAGATCACCAGGCCCATCGCATGGCGGCCGGCCGCGCCGGCGCCCGAGGCCACCACCAGCGGCACCACGCCGAACACCATCGCTGCGGTCGTCATCAGGATGGGGCGCAGGCGGGTGGCCGCCGCCTCCTCGATCGCTTCCCGCTTGCTCTTGCCGGCCGCGCGCAGGTGGTTGGCCACTTCCACGATCAAAATGCCGTGCTTGGAAATGAGCCCCATCAGCGTCACCAGCCCGACCTGGGTGTAGATGTTGATCGAGGCGTAGCCGAGGAAGATGAAGGTCATCGCGCCGAACAGCGCCATCGGCACCGAGAACAGGATCACGATCGGATCGCGGAAGCTCTCGAACTGCGCCGCCAGCGCCAGGAACACGATGATGACGGCGAACGCCATCGTCACCACGAAGCCGCCCGATTCGCTCATGTACTGGCGCGAGCCGCCCGAGTAGTCGACCGTGTAGCCCGACGGCGCCACTTCCTTGACGGTGTTGCGCAGGTATTCCAGGATCTCGCCCTGCGAGGCGCCGGTGACGCCGGCGATGGTGGCCGAGTTCAGCTGCTGGAAGCGGGTCACCGATTCCGGCTGCACGCTGTACTTGATGCTGGCCACGGTGCTGGCCGGAATCATGACGCCGCCCGGGGTCTTGATGTAGAAGTCCAGCACGTCGGCCGGGTTCAGGCGGTCGACCTGCTGCACCTGCGGGATCACCTTGTAGGACCGGCCGGAGATCGAGAAGTAGTTGACGTAGCCGCCGCCCAGCGCCGCGCCCATGGCGTTGCCGAAGTCCTGCTGCGTCAGGCCCAGCGTGGCCAGCTTGTCGCGGTCGACCTCGACGCGCGCCTGCGGCGAATCGATCTTCAGGTCGACGTCGGCGAAGTAGAACTTGTTGTCCTTGCGCGCCTTGTCCAGCACCGCCTGCGCCACCGTGTTGAGGTTCTCGAACGGCTCGGTGGTGGTGATGACGAACTGCACCGGCAAGCCCGAGCTGCCCGGCAGCGCCGGGAACTGGAACGCCGCCACGCGGCCGCCGGCCACATGGCTCCATTTTTCCTGCAGGTCCTGCTGGATCTCGTGCGCCGAGCGCGAGCGCTTGTCCCACGACTTGAACAGCACGCCGCCGATGCCCGAATTGGTGGTCGGCACGCCGGTGATCTGGAACATCTGCTCGTATTCGGGCAGTTGGTGCGCGATGTCGAAGATCTGCTTGGCGTAGGCCTGCATCTGGTCCGAGGTGGCGGTCGGCGCGCCGACCACCTGCGACAGCACGATGCCCTGGTCCTCTTCCGGCGCCAGTTCCGACTGCGACATCTTGAACATCACGCCCAGCAGCAGGCTCAGGATCAGGCCCATGACGATCAGCACCGGCCAGGTGTTGAGCAGGCTGTGCAGCAAACGCAGGTAGCCGCTATGGACCTTCTCGAACACCTTGTCGATGGCCTTGACGAACTTGCCTTCATCCTGCTTGGGGTCGAAGAAGTGGCCGCACATCATCGGCGACAAGGTCAGCGCGACGATGCCCGACACCGCCACCGCGCCGGCCAAGGTGAAGGCGAACTCGGTAAACAGCGCGCCGGTCAGGCCGCCCTGGAAGCCGATCGGCACGTACACCGCGATCAGCACCACCGTCATCGCCAGGATCGGGCTGCCCAGCTCGCGCGCGGCCATGATGGCGGCGTCGAACGGCTTGATGCCCTCCTTCATGTGGCGGTCGACGTTCTCCACCACGATGATGGCGTCGTCCACCACCAGGCCGATCGCCAGCACGATGGCCAGCAGGGTCAGCAGGTTGATCGAATAGCCCAGCATCAGCATCACGAAGAAGGTGCCGATCAAGGACAGCGGCATCGCGATCACCGGCACGATCACCGCGCGGAAGCTGCCCAGGAACAGGTAGATGACGATGGTGACGATGACCAGCGCTTCGATCAGGGTCTTGACCACTTCGTCGATGGAGGTGTTGATGAACTCGGTCGAGTCGTAGACGATCTCGCCGGTCAGGCCGTTCGGCAGCTGTTCCTTGATCGGCGGGAAGGCCTCGCGCACGCGCTTGGCCACGTCCAGGATGTTGGCTTCCGGCGCCACCTTGATGCCGATGAACACCGAGCGCACGCCGCTGAAGGCGACGTTGAAGTCGTAGTTTTCCGAACCCAGCGTGACGGTGGCGATGTCCTCCAGGTGGACGATGGCGCCGCCGGCCTGCTTGATGGCCAGCGCCTTGAACTCGTCGACCGTGTGCAGGTCGGTGCCGGCGGTCAGCGGCACGGTCACCATCTGGCCCTTGGTGGCGCCCAGGCCGGTCAGGTAGTTGTTCTGCGCCAGCGCGGCGCTGACCTCGGTCGCGGTGACGCCGTGCGCCGCCATCTTGCCGGCGTCCAGCCAGGCGCGCAGCGCGAACTGGCGCGCGCCCAGCAGCTCGGCGGTCTGCACGCCCTGGATCGAATCGAGTTTCGGCTTGACCACGCGCGCCAGGAAGTCGGTGACGTTGTTGGTCGGCAGCGTGTTGCTGTAGAAGCCCATGTACATGGCGTCGGTGGTCTGGCCGGTCTGCACCGTCAGCACCGGCTGCTGCGCCTGTTGCGGCAGCTGGTTGCGCACCGAGTTGACCTGGGTGGTGATCTCGGTCAGCGCGCGGTTGGAATCGTAGTTCAGCCGCAGGGTGGCGGTGATCACCGACACGCCGCTGTTGGACGACGACGACAGGTAGTCGATGCCCTGCGCCTGGGCGATGGCCCCTTCCAGCGGCTGGGTGATGAAGCCGGCCACGGTGGAGGCGTCGGCGCCGTAGTAGGTGGTGGAAATGGTGACCACCGCGTTCTGCGTCTTCGGATACTGGTTGATCGGCAGGCTGAACAACGAACGCAGGCCCAGCACCACGATCAGCAGGCTGACGACGCTGGCCAGGACCGGCCGCTTGATGAAGATGTCGGTGAAATTCATGGCGCGGATTCCCTTAGTGTTCCTGCGGCGTCGGGTTCGGGTTGTTGGCCGGCTGCACCTTGTTGTCGATCACGGCCGGCGTGCCGTTCTTCAGCTTGAGCTGGCCGCTGGTGACCACGGTCTGGCCTTCCTTGACGCCGGTCAGGATGGCGACCTGGTCGCCGCGCGTGGGGCCGGTGGTGACGAACACCTGCTGCGCCACCAGGTGGGCGTTGCCCTTGTCATCCTTGAGCGTGTCCTTGGCGTCGGCCGGCGGCGGCGCCAGCACGAACACGGTCGAGCCGTAGGGGTTGTAGGTGATCGAGGTCTGCGGCAGGGTCAGGTATTTCTTCTGGTCGCCCTGGTCCAGGCTGACGTTGGCGAACATGCCCGGCAGCAGCTGGCGCTTGGCGTTCGGCACCGTGGCCTCGACCTGCACGTTGCGGGTGGCGGCGTCGACTTTCGGGCTGATCGAGGTCACCTTGCCGGGGAAGGCCACGCCCGGATAGGCGTCGCTGGTCAGGCTGAGCTTCTGGCCGATGGACAGGCCGGCCAGCTGTTTCTGCGGCACGAAGAAATCGATATAAACGGTATCGATGGTTTGCAAGGTCACCAGCTTGTCGCCGGGGTTCAGGTACTGGCCGGGATTGACGGCGGTGATGCCCAGCTTGCCGGCGAACGGCGCGCGGATGGTCTTCTTGTCGACCACGGCCTGCTGCTGCGCCACCAGCGCCTTGCGGCTCTTCAGGTCGGCGTCGTCGTTGTCGAGCTGGGCCTGGCTGATGGCCTGGGCGGCGAATTGCAGCTTGTCGCGCTTGAGCACCGAGGCCGACAGGTCGGCCGCCGCCTGCAGCGCGCGCAGCTGCGCGATGTCGGAATCGGCGTTCATCTCGAACAGCACCTGGCCGGCCTTGACCTCGTCGCCCGACTTGAAGTGCACCTGGCGCACCAGGCCGGCGATCTCGGTGGTGACGTCGACGCCGCGCACCGGCACCAGCGTGCCGACCGACGTCAGCTGCGGTTGCCATTCGGAGACGGTGGCCTTGATCGCGGTGACGACCTGCGCGGTCGGCTTGGGCGAACTGGCGATCAGTTTTTTAATCTGCAAATACTTGCCGAACGCCAGCACGACGATCAGTAAAAGGACGGCGCCTATCATGATGAACATACGCTTGGTCATGTATCGTTCTCCTGCTTTTTAGTGTTGTTTGATATGTGCTGCTTACTTGGCACTGCCGTAGGGCGCGGCCGCCGACACCGCCGTGGCCGCCGGCACGCCGCCGGCGCGGTTCCACCAGCCGCCGCCCAGCGCCTGGAACAGCGCCGCCGTGTCGGCATAGCGGGCCGCCTGCGCCTGCACCAGCGCCACGTGGGCCTGCTGGTAGCTGCGCTGCGCGTCCAGCAGCACCAGGTAGCTGATGCCGCCCAGCTTGTACTGCTGGGTGGCCAGCGCCAGCGATTCGGCCGCCAGCGACTCCGCCTCGGCCTGGGCCTTGAGCGCGGCGGCGTCGGAGTCGAGCGCGCGCAGGCTGTCGGCGACGTTCTGGAACGCCGTCAGCACCGTGGCGCGGTACTGGGCCGCCGCCACGTCGTAGGCCGCTTCCGCCGCGCGCCGTTTGGCGCTCAGGGCGCCGCCGTTGAAGATGGGCGCGGTCAGGCCGGCGGCCAGGTTCCAGGCGGTGGTCTCGGCGTCGAACAGCTTGCTGAAGGTCTGGGCCGACGAGCCGTAGCTGCCGCTCAGCGTGAACTGCGGATACTGGGCCGCCGTCGCCACGCCGATCGCCGCGCTGGCCGCGTGCAGCTGTTCCTCGCTGGCGCGGATGTCGGGCCGCTGGCGCACCAGCGCCGACGGCAGCGACACCGGCAGCGATTCCGGCAGGGTCAGCGAGGCCAGCTCGAACTCGGGCATGCCGGCCTCGCTCGGCAGCTTGCCGGCCAGCACGGACAGCTGATGGCGGCTTTGCGCCAGCGCCTTTTCCAGCGGCGGCAAGGTGGCGGCGATCTGCGCCGCCTGGTTGCGCTGGGTGAGCAAGGTGTTGCGCGGCACGGCGCCGAACTGGAATTGTTTCTCGATCACGCCCAGCTGCTGGTTGAGGGCGGCCAGCACTTCCTGCGTGGCCTTCAGCTGCGCGCGCAGCGACGCTTCGCGGATGGCGGTGGTCACCACATTGGCGCTCAGCGCCAGGTAGGTCGCCTCGACCTGGAAGCGCTGGTAGTCGACCTGGGCGCGCGCGCCTTCCAGCGTGCGCCGGGTGGCGCCGAACACGTCCGGCGTGTAGGCGACGTTGACCGAGGCGTTGTACAGGTTGAAGACGCCGCCGTTGCCGCCGCCGGACTCGGACACCTTCTGGCGCGCCACGCCCAGTTGGCCGTTCACCGTGGGATAGACCAGACTGCCGGACTGGGCGTTATAGCTTTCCTGCGCCTGGCGCAGCGCCGCTTCGGCCGCCGCCATATTCGGGTTCTGCTCCAGCGCGCTGCGGATCAGTTGGTCCAGCGCCGGCGAGCGGAACACCGTCCACCACTGCGCCGGAATATCCTGGCCCATGGCGAACTGCTGGGCGGCGCCGCCGACGCCGGCCGATGCCGCCGTCTGGGCCGCCAGCGGCGTGGGGGTGTAGCGCTCGCCCGCCGCAGCGGGTGCGGCCGGCGTCTTGAATTCGGGGCCGAGGGCGCAGCCGCCCAATCCCGCCGCGACCAGCGCCGCCACGCCGGCGTGCACGGCTTGCCGGTGGAACTGCCTGAAGTTCTGTTTTCTCACAAAAAACTCCCGCTGAAGGGTCATGCCAGACCAAAAGGTTAACTGAACTGCACTTTTGCCTGACATATTCGCATTTTTTAGGTGCTGAGTGTGTTTTTTGTATGACGTTTGCGCCGCGAAACTTGCAGCACGAAAAAAAACGGGCTCCGCCGTGAAGGCGAAGCCCGTTTTAGGGCAAGCTGTGTGGGACAGGTCAGGCGGCTTCTGCGGTGGCCACCACGCCGTAAGCGCGGTTGACTTCGGTCAGCGAAAAGGCCGATGGGCCGTTGACGGCGGAATCCACCGCGCGCTCGCTGCTGCGGTAGGTGATCGGCATCTGGTAGCGGCGCAGCTCTTCGGGACTGATCTTGCCGTCCTTGTTGGTGTCGGCGGCCATGTCGACCTTGCCGCTGCCCAGCACGCCGTTTTCATCGACGCCCGGCAAAGGATCGGGCGACACCAGCTTGTTGCTGTCGTCGGCGCTGGCGTCGACGCCGAACTTGGCGCGGAAGAACTCGGTCTCAGGACGCTGCACCAGGCGCTTCAAGCCTTCGTCGAATTGCTTCAACGCCAGCTTCATGCCATCGTCATCCGATTCCGCCACGGCCTTGACCACGGCGCTGGCCTTGTCGGCCGCGTTGGCGGTCAGCACGGGGTCGTTTTGCACCGGGGAATTGAAGCCAGGCAGGGACAGATAGGCGGCGACCGATGCGCTCAAGTCCGCATTGGTTTCGGCTACAGGCGTGGCGTTTTTCTTCGGCTCAAGCGTCTTCTCCGCGACCACGGCCGCAGGAAGGGAAGCACCACCAATATTGTTCACCATGATCATAATCGACTCCTGTTTGACGACACCTGGAACTGTCGAGCAAAAATAACTTCTACCCCATCATTCTATCAAGGTTTTGGCAACAATCACCATTTTTAGCGGGCTGTAGAGCGAAAAAGTGTCTTTTTCCCATGCGAAACTTGCACTAAAGAATTGTTCTAATTTACAAAATTAATCACTCAAAGCCTGCAATAGTTTTTCCCCATCGGGACAGCCCCAACCCGTGCAGGCGTCCCATCCCGGCACCGCCTGTTGGGCGCCATTATTGCCGTTCGTAACGTCCCTGGTCACGCCCCTGCCCTGCAGCGAGCCGTACAGCAAGGGATGCAGGAAGCCGACCGGACGGCCGAGCCGCTGGTTGATCAGCGCCAGCAGGCCGGCCCACAGCGGCGCCACCGCGCTGGTGCCGCCGAACACCAGGTTCTGGCCGTCGACCCGCACCTTGTAGCCGCTGGCCGGATCGGCGTCGCCGGCCACGTCCGGCACGCCGCGCGCGGCATGGCCGTTGACCACGCCCTGCTGGTAGTCGGGGCAGCCGAAGAAGCTGCTGTAGCCGCCGCCGGTGGCGCTGTTGGGGCCGCTGTTCCACACGGTTTCGACGGCGGGGCCGCCGTCCTGCAGCATCACGCGGGTGCCGCCGCAGGCCAGCGCGTGCGGCGCCGACGCCGGGAAGTCCACGTGCTGGGCGCCGTCGCCGACGCCGTCGGTGGAGCCGTTGTCGCCGGCCGCGCACAAGATCGTCACGCCCATCGCGGCGGCGTCGGCGAAGGCTTGTTCGAAGGCGGTCATGGCCTGGCCGGTCCAGGCCGATTCCGGCGCGCCCCAGCTGATCGAGATCACCGACGGCTTGTTGGTCGCGTCGTGCACGGCGGCCGTGATGGCATCGAGAAACCCGCGTTCGGTGTTGGGCGCGTAGTAGACCGCGATCAGCGCGCCCGGCGCCACCGCGCCCGCCACCTCGATGTCGAGCATCACCTCGCCGTCGGCGCTGTTGGCGGTGGAGGGGCGGTTCTTGGCGTGGTCGATGCAGACCGACTTGACGCGCGGCACCGGCAAGCCCAGCTCGCCGAAATACACCTTCAGGTCGCGCGGCCGGCTGCCGCCGCCCAGCTCGATGATGGCGATGCACTGGCCGCTGCCGTCCAGCCCCTGCGGGAAGTTGTACAGCCGCGCCAGCTGCGGCGGCGAGAACGCGATGTTGGCGGCCGCCGCCGAGGCGAAGCCGTCCGCCTGCAGGCGCTGGAACTTGGGCGTGGCGACCGGCCGGTCGTCCAGCCCGAACACGCCCTCGACCACGCCGGCCAGCGCAGCGGGCACGCTCAGTTCGCCGGTCCGGCCGCGGTAGCTGCCGTCCGGATATTCGTACTCTTCCAGCTGGACGCCGAAGGCCTCGCACATCTGCGCGGCCGTGCCGGCCAGCACCACGCGCCGCTGGGCCGCATCGCTGCTGATCACCACCATGCCCTGCTGGGCCGCGAAGGCCTCGACCTGGGCGATGTCGGCGTCGCTGGCGCCGTGGGCCTGGGCGAACTGTTCGCGGCTCAGGTACTGGCGCGCGACCGGCTGGGCGTCGGCGGTGGCCGCCTGCAGGTCGAGCGGCGCGCGATCGGGCGCGGCGCGCAGCCGCACGGTGATTTCTATGGTCTGCTCGTCCGCAACCGGACCCAGCGCGACCGCGCCCTGCAACGCCAACTGGCCGCTGCCGGGAATGATATGGGGGGTGGATGTCGTGGCCATCGTAAGCTCCTTTCGATTGGGATTACCGTCAAAAGATACTGGCCGCCATGGCCGCGCGATTGATGCAGCGCAGAGGAGTCGTTGATAAATCAGCGGACCGGCCTTGCCACCATCTCACAATAGAGATATATTCTCGATTATGAGAAACGAGATCGAATCCCGCCTGGCCCAGCGCCTGGCCGCCCTGCGCGTGGAGCGCGGACTGTCGCTGGACGAGCTGGCCGGCGCCAGCGGCATCAGCCGCGCCACGCTGTCGCGCCTGGAGCGCGGCGAGACCAGTCCCACCGCCGCCCTGCTGGGCAAGCTGTGCGCCGTGTTCGGCTTGCCGATGTCGCGCCTGATCGCCGAGGCCGAATCGCAGCCCGGCGAGCTGCTGCGCGCCGCCGACCAGGCGCTATGGCAGGACCCCGCCAGCGGTTTCCGGCGGCGCATGGTGTCGCCGCCGGCGCGCGGCTACGGCGTCGAACTGGTGGAGGGCTGGCTGCCGCCCGGCGCCCGCATCGACTACGACAGCGCCCCGGTGCCCGGCATGGAGCAGCACCTGTGGCTGCTGGAGGGCGCGCTGGACTACACGCTCGACGGCGTCACCCATCAGCTGCAGGCGGGCGATTGCCTGCGTTTTCACCTGTTCGGCGCCACGCGCTTTTTCTGCCCAGGGCCGTCGCCGGCCCGCTACCTGATCGCCCTATGTCCACCATAACCCAACTCGATGCCGCCGGCCTGCGCCGGCATGCCACAGAGCTGGCGCACGTGCTGCGCAATTGCGTGCTGCACGGCGCCAGCGTCGGCTTCCTGCTGCCCTGTTCACAAGAAGAAGCCGAGGCCTTCTGGCTGGCGCTGGCGCCGCAGGTCGACAGCGGCGAACGGCTGCTGTTCATCGCGCATGATGACCACGGCGCGCTGTGCGGGACGGTGCAACTGGTATTGTGCCGCCTGCCCAACGGCCGCCACCGCGCGGAGATTTCCAAGATGCTGGTCCATTCCGGCGCGCGCCGGCAAGGCATCGCCCAGGCGCTGATGCGGCATGCGCTGGCGCGGGCGGGCGCGCTGGGCTGCAAGCTGCTGGTGCTCGATACCTGCACCGGCTTCCCTGCGCAGGGCATGTATGAAAAGCTGGGCTTCGCCGTCACCGGCGTGGTGCCCGACTACGCCGCCCTGCCCGACGGCACGCTTGGGCCCACCACCTTCATGCACATGCGCTTGTGACCCTCACGCCACCTTATTGGACAGTCCACCTTGATTAATTGGTCAGGCCACCGTAGAATTGGCTGACCAATTGACCACAGCACCACCCTCTTCCCGCATTACACAGATTTTTGACCAACCACGAGCTCGGCGCTCCCCGCGCCCTCCTCGCGGTGGCACGGCATACGCGAGGTGTGCCGACCGGCGACCGGCGCAGACCGGCGTTATGCAACTCAATATCTGGAGACAAAAATGCACGTCAACTTACTCAAAGCCGTGGCGGCCGCCACTTCTGCCGCCTGTATCGCCCTGCCGCTGGCCCTCGCCGGCGGCAGCGCGCAGGCGGCCGCTCCGCTGCACAACGCCGTCATCAGCGCCAGCTACAACGGCGACGCCGCCGGCATGCTGGGCCTGGACCACGGCTTCAACGCCGAACCGGGCAGCAACGTCAGCGGCCTCGATCCCAACACTCCCGGCGCCGAATTCCTGAGCGCCGACTACCTGCTGGCCTTCGACTTCTCGGCCGACGGCCACCTGACCATCCTCAACAACGGCCCGGTCAGCGGCGGCAGCTACAGCGCAACCTTCGACTTCGGCGCCACGCTGGCCGCGCCCATCGCCGGCTTCAGCGTTGTCGACAGCGGCGCCACCAGCGGCACGCCGGTGCTGACCATCGTCAACAGCCATGCCATCGCCATCGACCTGAGCGCGGTGAACTGGAACGGCGACTTCAACGCGCTGGAAACCGCCATCGTCCTGCAAGCGATGCCGGTGCCGGAACCGGCCGCCGGCTGGATGCTGCTGGCCGGACTCGCAGGCTTGGGCGCCATGGCGCGCCGCCGCAAGCCGCAGCACTAAACCGCCCTCACCATCCAAGGAGCACCATATGAAACGCTACAGTTTCAGGGCGGCGCTACGCCTGTCCCTTCTCATTGCACTGTCCGCCCAGGCGGCATCGCCCGACGTCGCCTTGCAGACCGCGCCCGCCGACGGCTTTGCCGCCATGGCCGGCGGCACCAGCGGCGGCGCCACGGCGCTGTCGTCCAACATCTACACCGCGACCAATCGCGTGCAACTGCTGGCGGCCATCAAGCACGGCGGCGCCGCGCCCAAGATCATCAAGTTGAGCGGCACCATCGACATGAGCGAGGGCGTGCCCTACGCCAACACCGGCGACCAGGCGATACGCGGCCTGATACGCCTGCCCAGCAACACCACGCTGATCGGCGACGGCGCGGCGTCGGGCATCGTCAACGGCCACATCGTGGTCGCCAACGTCTCGCAGGTCATCATCCGCAACCTGAAGATCGTCAACCCTTGCGACGTCGGCCCGGTCTGGGACCCGAGCGACGGCGCGATCGGCAACTGGAACTCGGCCTACGACGGCATCGGCGTCAGCGGCTCGGACCACATCTGGATCGACCACAACACCTTCACTGACGGCGCCATGAGCGACGACCTGCTGCCAATCGAGAACGGCCAGCCCAAGCAGTGCCACGACGGCGCGCTCGACATCACCAACGCCTCCGACTACGTGACGGTGTCGTACAACGTCTTCGGCCAGCACCGCAAGAACAACCTGATCGGCTCCAGCGACAGCGCCTCCGCCGACAGCGGCAAGCTGCACGTCAGCTTCAGCAACAACGTCTTCCGCGACATCGTCAGCCGCGCGCCGCGCGTGCGCTACGGCCAGGTCCACGTGTACAACAACTATTTCGTCGGCAGCAAATCGCATCCGGCCTACCCCTACGAATACAGCATAGGCGTGGGCCAGGCGGCGCAGATCCTGTCCAACAACAATGTGTTCGAGATCGCCGGCCCGCGTACCCTGCGTTGCGACGACGTTGTCGAACCGATCGGCGGCACCGTGCCGGGCGCGTTCAAGGACAGCGGCTCGATGCTGAACGGCGCGCCGCTGGCCGGCTGCTCGACGCCGAACAGCGTCGCCTACACCGTGCCCTACGCCTACGCGGCGCGGCCGCTGGCGCTGGTCAAGGCCAACGCGCTGGCGCAGGCCGGCGGCGGCAAGCTGAGCACCGCCATCAGCGGCAGCGGCAACGTCACGCCCGACGTCAGCGTGATGCTGACTTGCCCGCCGTCCGGCCTGTATTTCTGCGACGACTTCCAGAACGGCGGCGCGGCCAACTGGGACCTGCTGCCGGTGGCCGGCGCCAACGGCAGCTTCAGCGTCAAGGCCGAAAGCGTGGGCGGCGCCAACCTGGTGATGCAGTACACGGCGGCCAGCACCGGCGGCGTGCTGGCGTTACTCAAACCTGCGGCCTTGGGCGGCGTGCCGTCCGCCGACTACTACGTCGAGGCCCGCATCAAGCCCCTGACCAACGGCACCACCGGCAACAAGCAGCTGTACCTGGTGACCCGCTACAAGGACGCCGCCAACTGGTACGGCGGCGGCCTCAATGTGCAAAGCAGCACCGCCAGCACGCAGGTGGAAATCGCCAGGATGCTGGCCGGTTCGCTGTCGCGCCCCAAGCAGGTGAAGAAGCCGATCGCGATGGACGCGCAGTTCTACACGGTGCGCTTTGAAATGATCGGCAGCTCGCTGACCATCTACCTGGACGGCGAAGCGCTGGGCACCGTGACCGATGCCGCCTTCGCGGAGCGTGGCAGGGTCGGCCTGTACACGGCCAACAAATCGTTCCAGATCGACGACGTGCGCATCGGCGATCCGGCGCTCAAGCCTTCGCAGCTGACGCTCAATCCATCCTCGCCCAGCTACGCGGCCGAAGTGGGCGACGCGCCGCTCGGCGTCAGCGTCACCGCCGTCAAGCCGAACGGCGCGCTGGACGGCTTCAGCGCCAGCTCCAGCAACCCGGCGGTGGCGGCGGTTTCCATCAACGGCACGCTGCTGACGATCACGCCGGTGGGCGCCGGCAGCGCCAGCATCGTCATCACCAGCGATTCCGATCCGACCTTGCAGCGCACTATCGCCGCCACCATCAGCCCGCAGTTCGTGCAGCCGACGCAAACCTATCCTCTGACCGGCGCCGCCCTGCCCGCGCAAGCCGGCAGCGCCAACATCGACGCCTCGCTCAGGCTGACCTTCGACACCCCGCCGACGCTGGGCAGCGGCGGCAGCATCCGCATCTTCCGAAAGAGCGACGACGCGCTGGTCGATGTGATCCGGCTCTCCGGCGAGACCGACATCCTGGGTTATGCCGGACAGCCGACCATCCGCAAGGTCAACACCACGCCGGTCAGCATCAGCGGCAATACGGTGACGATCAAACCGCACAGCAACAAGCTCGCTTACGGCACCGAATACTACGTCGCCGTCGCCAACGGCGTGTTCAACGGCGCCACGCTGGGCGGCGTACCGTTCGCCGGCATCGGCAAACTGGGCGACTGGTGGTTCACCACGCGCGCCGCCGGCCCGGCCGCCGGCAGCACCAGCCTGACGGTGGGCGCCGCCGACGACGCCGACTTCAACACCGTGCAGGCGGCGCTGAACTACGCGATGAAGGAACTGGCCGCCAACGATCCGCTGACCATCACCGTGCGCAACGGCACCTACAACGAGCTGCTCTACCTGCGCGGCAAGAACAACCTCACCCTGGCCGGCGAAAGCCGCGACGGCGCCGTGATCCAGTATGCCAACTACGACACGCTGAACACCGGCTCCGGCAGCAGCCAGGCCAACGGCGACAGCGCCACGCCAGCCGGCGGCCGCGCCGTCATGCTGGTCGAAGCGGCCGACATGCTGACCCTCGACACGCTGACATTGAAGAACACCACGCTGCGCTCGGGCGCCATTTCGGCCCAGGCGGAAACGATATACTTCAATACCGACAGCGGCCGCCTGCTGGCAAAGAACGCCAACTTCTACAGCGAGCAGGACACGCTGAACCTGAAAGGCTACGCCTGGTTCTATCACTCGCTGGTGGCGGGGAATGTGGACTTCATCTGGGGCGGCAGCCGCGCCGCGCTGTTCGAGGAAAGCGAGATCCGCTCGGTGGGCGACACCGCCAACGCCGGCAGCGGCGGCTACGTGCTGCAAGCGCGCGTGGCCAACGCCACCGACAAGGGCTACGTCTTCCTCAACAGCAGCCTGACGCACGGCGCCGGTCCCGGCCCTCAGCATGGCGACGTGCCGGCCGGCTCGACCTACCTGGCGCGCAGCCCGGGCGGCACCGCCACCTGGGACAACGTCGCCTTCATCAACACCAGGATGGACGCGCACGTGGCCACCGTCGGCTGGGCCGGCGCCGGCGTGAACGGCCAGCCGGCCCCCAACCCGGTAACGCCGACCGCCGCCAGCGGCTGGCGCGAATACGGCAGCACCACGCTGGCCGGCGCGCCGATCAATCTGGCGGCGCGCGTCGGCGGCTTCCAGCTGAGCGCCAGCGACGTGGCGGCCGGCTTCGCCGACCGCGCCAAGGTGTTCGCGGCCTACAACGGCGGCGCCGGCTGGAACCCGCAGCCCTAGTGTTTGTCATCGAGCCGTCACAAGGATGGGGTAGGATATCGCCGGCGCATGGTAGGCTGTGCGCCGACGATCCTTCCCAACCTGACGACGACCCAACATGACAAAGAAACTGTCCCTGCCCGCACTCGTAATCGCGACCTCCTGCCTGGCGCTGAGCGCCGCGCATGCCGCCGCCCCTGCCGCCAGCGCCGCCTCGGCCCTGCCGAAACTGGTGGTGGTGCTGGTGGTGGACGGCCTGCCGAACGAGCAGGTGCAGCGCTATCGCGACCAGTTCGGCCAGGGTGGCCAAGGTGGCTTACGTCGCATGCTGGACCAGGGCGCGTCGTTCAGCAACGCGCACCAGGCGCACGGCATCACCGTCACCGCGATCGGCCACAGCGCCGTGCTGACCGGCGCCTACCCGTATGTGCACGGCATCATCGGCAACAACTGGATCGACCCGGTCACCAAGAAATCCGTGTACTGCACCGAAGACAGCAACTACACCTACATCGGCGAAGAGACCAAGCCGAGCGACGGCACCGCGCCGACCCGCCTGAAAGTCGACACGCTGGGCGACCAGCTGCGCTACGCCACCGGCAGCCGCAGCAAGGTGGTCACCGTCTCCGGCAAGGACCGCGGCGCGATTCTGCTGGCCGGCAAAACCGGCACCGCCTACATGTACATGGACAAGAGCGGCAACTTCGCCAGCAGCACCTTCTACATGAAAGCGCATCCGGCCTGGGTCCAGCAATACCAGGCGACCAAGCCGCAGGACCGCTACTACGGCAAGTCGTGGACGCCGCTGCTGCCCGAAGCGGCCTACGCCGGCGACGCCAGCGAAGACCTGAACCAGGTCAAGCCGGGCAGCCACAACCGCCTGCCCTACGCCTACTACAGCGAAAGCGGCCAGATCGACGCCGGCTACTACAACAGCCTGAAGACCGGCCCCTTCCTCGACCAGCTGACGCTGGACTTCGCGCGCGCCGCGGTGGAAGGCGAAAACCTCGGCCGCAATCCGGCCGGCGTGCCGGACCTGCTGGGCGTGAGCCTGTCGGCGCACGACTACGTCAACCACGCCTTCGGCCCGGAAAGCAAAATGTCGCACGACCACCTGCAGCGCGTGGACCGCATGCTGGGCGACTTCTTCAACTACCTCGACAAGCGCGTCGGCATGGACAACGTGCTGGTGGTGCTGACCGCCGACCACGGCTTCCCGAACACGCCCGAGTTCTCGCAGACCCAGCACATCGACGCCCAGCGCATCGACGGCGACAAGCTGATGGCCGCGCTGGACAAGCACCTGTCGGAAAAATTCGACGGCGCCAAGCTGCTGAGCGCCTGGTCGCTGCCCAACATCCACCTGGACTACGCGCAGATCGACAAGAGCGGCCTGAAACGCGAGGAAGTGGAAACCGCCGCCGCCCGCTACCTGCTGGCGCAGAACGGCATCGTCGAAGCCTACACCCGCACCCAGCTCGAAAGCGGCGCCGCCAACACCACCCGCATCGCCACGCTGATGCGCCGCGCCTGGAACCGCGAAGCGTCGGGCGACCTGATGGTGGTCACCAAGCCTTACTGGTACTTCGGCAGCGGCACCAGCGGCACCTCGCACGGCTCGCCGTACGCCTACGACACCAATGTGCCGCTGCTGATCATGGGCAAACGCTGGATCAAGCCGGGCGCCTACGGCCAGTATGCGGAAGTGGTCGACATCGCGCCGACCCTGGCCAATTTGCTGCACGTGCGGCCGCCGGCCGGTTCCGAGGGCCGGGTGCTGACGGAAACGCTGCGTTAATCGAATGTAATTTGCATATTTGAAATAATTTATTGGCAACAATGGCGAATGGTGTTATTTTTGCATTTCTTACAACAGAGATGGGGAAATGATGAACAAAATCGCATTCGCAGTACTCGCTTTGGTCGCCGGTGTTACCAACGCTGGCGAGTTGTATAACAACGGACCGGTGGTCGATGCCACCGGTGTCTCCGTGATCGGCCAGGACGCCTCCACCTACGGCTTCGGCGCTCAAAGCGGTGCGGGCAATTTCGTTGCCGACGATTTCAATGTCACGGCGGGCAAAAGCTGGAATGTCTCCAGCCTGAGCTTCTTTGGCTACCAGACCGGCGCCAACGGCTTCAGCTTCACTTCGGCCACCTGGAGCATCGTCTCGGGTAGCGACGTCAATTCGGGCACCGTGGTTGCCTCCGGCACCACCGGCGTTACCAATGGCGGCCTGGCCGGCTATCGCGTCACCGAAGGCACGCTCACAAACAAGCAGCGCGCCATCTACACGGTCAACGCCGACATCACCGACGTCACGCTGGCTTCCGGCCACTACTGGCTGACCTGGGGCCTGGCAGGCACCGCCGCTTCCGGTCCATGGCAGCCGCCTACGTCCGACGCCCGTGAAGGCAACGCCGCGCAATCGACCGGCGGCGATCCATTCGCCACGTTGGAGGAAACCGGCAGCGGCTTGTCGGTGGAGCTGCCCTTCGCCGTCAACGGCACCATCGCCGCGGTACCGGAACCGGAAACCTACGCCATGCTGCTCGGCGGTTTGGGCCTGATCGGCCTGGCGCGCCGCCGCGCGCGCCGCGGCTGATCCGGGTTCAGACCAGGGCTTGATGCCGCGACGACGGCTTGCGCGCCAGCAGCTGCGACAGCTTGCGCAAGGCGGCCGCCAAATGGCGGCTGTCGCGGATCGAGCCCAATGAAATACGGATCACGTTCGGCGGGCGCGGGCCCGCGTAGAACGCTTCCGACAATGTCACGGCCAGGCCCTCGGCCTGCGCCGCCTGCGCCAGTTCGTGCGCGGTCCAGTAAGCGGGCAGCGGCAGCCAGACATGGATGCCATCCGCGCCAGCCCCCGCCCCTGCCTCTACCTTGCCGGCCAACAGCTGGTGCGCCATCACCTGGCGCTTGCGCGCCTCCTCCTTCACGCCCGCCAGCAGCCGCTGGGCCGAGCCGTCGTGTATCCACTGCGTGGTCAGCGCCGTCGTCAACGGCGTGGACATCAGCACGAAGGAACGCAGCGCCGTCATGAAAGCCTCGCGCCGCTGCGGATCGGACAGCAGCACGAAGGCCGTGCGCAAGCCCGGCGCCAGGCACTTGGACAACGTCGAAATATAGTTGACCTGGCGCGGCGCGTAATGCGCCAGCGGTGGTGGCGCAGCGTCGGCCAGCAGCCAGTAGGGATCGTCCTCGATGACCTGCACGCCGCAGCGCGCCGTCACCCGTGCGATCTCGCGCCGGCGCGCGGCCGGCATGGTGTGCGTGGTCGGATTTTGCAGCGTCGGGTTCAGGTAGAGCAGCGCCACGCGCTGCTTGCCGCAGGCTTTTTCCAGCGCGTCCGGCAGCATGCCCGCCGCATCCACCTCGACCGCCACCACGCGCCGCCCGAGCTGCGCGGCGGCCGCGCGCAGGCCGGGATACACGGCCGGTTCGGCCAGGATGGTGTCGCCCGGGCGACTCAAGGTCAGGATCAGCGCCGCCAGCGCGGCTTGCGCGCCGGGACACACCACCACCTGCTCCTGGTCCACCCGGCCCAGCATGGGCGCCAGCCACGCGGCGCCGGCTGCGCGGTCGGCCTGGCTGCCGCCGCCCAGGTGGTAGTTCATCAGCAGGCCGCTGTCGGTGCGCAGCAGCACCTGCGCCAGTCCCTGTTTGAGCAGGTCGTCGAAGTCGACGCCGGCCGGCGGCGGCGGGATGTTCATGCTCAGGTCCAGCAGCTGCGCCAGCTCCACCTTGGGCGCGGCAGCGTAGGTACCGCGCGCGCCCCGCCCCTCCAGCAGATTGCGGCGCCTGGCCTCGTCGTAGGCGCGCGTGACCGTGGTCAGGTCGACGTCGAGCAGCTGCGCCAGCCGGCGTTGCGGCGGCAGGCGGTCGCCCGGCTTCAGGCGGCCGTCGGCCAGCGCCTGCTCGACGAAATCGGCGATCTGCAGGTAGCGCGGCCCGGAGTGCTGGGCGAACCGGCCTATCCAGGCGATCGCATGGCTTTCATCTTGTATGGATTTTGACTGCGACATTTTTTCCATATGTATGGATTTTGCTTGCCGCTAGTATGCCTGAAAACCCGACATTCATGCCTCAGTCTGTTCTGGCACTTCCTGGATTTGGTCTGAATTTGTGTCTTCACCTTTGTCTACCTGCGGGAGTTCACATGAAAGCACATCACACCTCTTCCCACGGCGGCCTGCAAAGCCATGGGCTCGGCCTGGCCCTGTCCGCGCTACTGGCACTGGCATCGTTCAGCGCCGTCATGTCCGGCGTAATCCCGCCGGACATGCGGCTGGTGTCCATCGTCGTGCTGGCGGTGGCGCAGTTGCTGGCGCAACTGATCTACTTCCTGCACATGGGCGCGGCGAAGGATCAGCGCGAGAACACGGCGGTCTTCATCTGCACCGCGCTGCTGATCGTGATCGTGGTGGCCGGCTCGCTGTGCGTCATGCACAACGCGAACATCAACATGATGCCAACCGATATGTCGCCGCAGCGGGCGGCATACTTCCATGGGTAGATCAGATTGGCATGGCAAATCGTAAATAAGTTATCACAGGTGGAAGTGCTTCCAGTTATAGTGGGCGTCGACATTCAACTTCCACGATGACGACATGAATAAATACGGTTTGCTGCTGGCTGCTTTCAGTGTGATCGCCGCTCCCTCTTTCGCGGCCGCGCCACGCGCCACCACCGCCACCGGCGTGGTCGAGGGCACTTTGGAGGCTTCCGGCGTCAAATCGTACAAGGGGATACCGTTCGCGGCGCCGCCGGTCGGCGATTTGCGCTGGAAGGCGCCGCAGCCGGCGCAGAAATGGCAGGGCGTGCGCAAGGCCGACCACTTCGGTCCGCGCGCCATGCAGCTGCCGCTGTTCGGCGACATGGTGTTCCGCTCCGACGGCGTCAGCGAAGACTGCCTTTACCTGAACGTCTGGACGCCGGCCAAGTCGGCCAAGGACAAGCTGCCGGTGCTGGTGTACTTCTACGGCGGCGGCTTCGCGGCGGGCGACGGCTCCGAACCGCGCTACGACGGCGAGAGCATGGCCGCCAAAGGCATCGTCACGCTGACGGTCAACTACCGGCTCAATATCTTCGGCTTCCTGGCCCACCCGGAACTGACGGCCGAATCGCCGCACAAGGCCTCCGGCAACTACGGCCTGATGGACCAGGCGGCGGCGCTGCAATGGGTGGCGAAGAACATAGCGGCCTTCGGCGGCGATCCCGCGCGCGTCACCATCGCCGGCGAATCGGCCGGCTCGTGGTCGGTCAGCGCGCAGATGATGTCGCCGTTGGCCAAGGACTTGATCGCCGGCGCCATCGGCGAGAGCGGTTCGCTGCTCGGCCTGGAAGCCCCGCTGCCGCTGGCGATCGCGGAAAAGACAGGCGCCGACTTCGCCGAAAAAATCGGCGCGCCCAAACTGGCCGCGCTGCGCGCCATGCCCGCCCAACAGCTGCTGGACACCCTGAAGCGGCCGGACGCGCCATGGCTCGCCGCCATCCAGGACGGCTATGTGCTGCCCCGCAGCCCGGTCGACATCTACGCCGCGGGCCAGCAGGCCAAGGTGCCGCTGCTGGCCGGATGGAACTCGCAGGAGGGCTACTACAAGCAGGTGCTGGGCGAAGCCGAGCCGACGCCGGAGAACTTCCACAAGATGCTGCAAACGATGTACCGAGACCGCGCCCCGGCCGCGCAGCAAGCCTACAGCGGCGACGTGATGCAGGCCGCCACCGATCTCGCCGGCGACCTGTTCATCGCCCACGGCACCTGGAAGTGGATCGATACCCACGCGCGCACCAGCGGCCAGCCGGTCTATCGCTACTACTATTCGCACCCGCGTCCGGGCCAGACGGGCGCCGGCCATTCGGTCGAAATCGAATACGCGCTGGGTAACCTGCAGACAAATAAAGTGTATGCATGGAGCGCCGGCGACCACGCGCTGTCGGCGCAGATGCAGGCCTACTTCGCCAACTTCATCAAGACCGGAAACCCCAACGGCGCAGGCCTGCCGGAATGGCCGCGCGCCAGCAGCGGCAAGGGCTCCCGCCTGATGCGGCTGGACCTGCCGTCGGCCGCGATGAGCGCCACCGACGACGCCCACCACGCTTTCCAGGACCAGCAGCGGGTCAGCAAATAAGCAAAAATGAAAACTGCCACTTAGTTTGTATTTTATTGTATCGCATGGTAATTCTTTGAAAAGTTGCTATACACTAGCTTCCTTTGTTCGGGAAATCATCAGGAATACAAACTATGCGCAAGAGTATCGGCTTCATCGCCCTTTGCTTGACGGCGTCCGCATTTGCGGCGGAGCCGTTCGACGACAAGTTCCGCCAGCTGGACGAAGTTCTCCCCACCGCCAACTCCTACCGCACCGCCTCCGGCGCACCCGGCGCCGCCTACTGGCAGCAGCGCGCGGACTACACGATCCGCGCCACGCTCGATGAAGCCAAACGCGCCATCACCGGCAGCGAGCAAATCAACTACCACAACAACTCGCCCGATACGCTGAGCTACCTGTGGGTGCAGCTCGACCAGAACATCTACAAAAAAGATTCCGACGCCCGCATGATGCTGACGCAGCCTTCGCGCGAAGCATGGGCCAAGGCGCACACGCCGGAAGAGGGCTACAAGTTCGAAGGCATGCGCGGCATCCTGGCCGGCCGCGAATTCGACGGCGGCTACAACATCAAGTCGGTGGCCGCCGGCGGCCAGCCGCTGAAGTACACCATCAACCGCACCATGATGCGCATCGACCTGCCGGCGCCGCTGAAGCCGGGCCAGAGCTTCGCCTTCAATATCGACTGGTCCTACAACATCAACGAGCAGCAGGTGCTGGGCGGCCGCTCCGGCTACGAGCACTTCGACGATGACAAGAACGACCTGTTCGAAATCGCCCAATGGTATCCGCGCATGGCGGCCTACTACGACGTGATGGGCTGGCAGCACAAGCAGTTCCTGGGCTCGGGCGAATTCACGCTGGAATTCGGCGACTACGACGTGCAGCTGACCGTGCCGGCCGACCACGTGGTGGCCTCCACCGGCGAACTGCAAAACCCGGACGACGTGCTGAGCGCGGCGCAGCGCGACCGCCTGGCCAGGGCGAAAACCGCGACCGCGCCGGTCGTCATCGTCACGCAGGAGGAAGCCGAGAAGGCCGAGAAATCCGTCAGCAAGGCCTCCAAGACCTGGCACTTCAAGGCCGCCAACGTGCGCGACTTCGCCTGGGCCTCCAGCCGCAAGTTCATCTGGGATGCGCAGGGCTTCAAGAAGGATGCCACCAACGTGATGGCGATGTCCTACTATCCGAAGGAAGGCAATCCGCTGTGGGGCAAGTACAGCACCCAGGCCATCATCCACACCATCGACCAGTACAACAAGTACAGCTTCGACTACCCCTACCCGACCGCGATCTCGGTCAACGGGCCGGTCGGCGGCATGGAGTATCCGATGATCTCCTTCAACGGCCCGCGCCCGGCCAAGGACAAGAAGACCGGCGCCCTCACCTGGTCGCAGCAGACCAAGTATGGCCTGATCGGCGTGATCATCCACGAGGTGGGCCACAACTACTACCCGATGATCATCAACTCGGACGAGCGCCAGTGGACCTGGATGGATGAAGGCCTGAACACCTTCGTGCAGTACCTGGCAGAACAGGCGTGGGAAGACAACTACCCGTCGCGCCGCGGCGAGCCGCGCAACATCGTCGACTACATGCGCAGCCAGAACCAGGTGCCGATCATGACCAACTCGGAGTCGCTGCTCCAGTTCGGGAACAACGCCTACGCCAAGCCGGCCACCGGCTTGAACATCCTGCGCGAGACCATTTTGGGCCGCGACCTGTTCGACTACGCCTTCAAGGAATACGCGCGCCGCTGGAAGTTCAAGCGCCCCACCCCGGCCGACTTCTTCCGCACCATGGAAGACGCCTCCGGCACCGACCTTGACTGGTTCTGGCGCGGCTGGTTCTACACCACCGACGCGGTGGACATCAGCATCGACGGCATCAGCGAATACGGCGTGAGCACCAAGGACCCGGAAAAGGAAAAGGCATGGAAGAAGGCGCAGAAGGAAGCGCAGCCGGTGTCGATTTCCGAGCAGCTCAACAAGTCGCTGCCCAAGCGCCTGGACGCCCATCCGGAGCTGAAGGACTTCTACAACGAACATGACGAGTTCACCGTCACCAACAAGGACCGCAACAGCTACGCCGAAGCGATCGAGAAGCTGGAGCCGTGGGAGAAGAAGCTGCTGGACCAGGGCAAGCACCTGTACCTGGTGGACTTCTCCAACGTCGGCGGCCTGGTGATGCCGTTGATCCTGGAGATTGAACTCAAGAGCGGCAAGAAGTACATCGAGCGCATCCCGGCCGAGGTATGGCGCTACTCGCCGAAGAAGATCACCAAGTTGATCGTCACCGACGAGCCGATGGTGGGCCTGACCCAGGATCCGTTCTGGGAAACCGCCGACATCGACACCAGCAACAACAGCTGGCCGCGCAAGGTCACGCAGTCGCGCATGGAGCTGTTCAAGACCGAGCGTGACCGCAACAACCTGATGCGCGACTTCAATACGCCGCTCAAGGGCAAGGGCGACAAGTCGTCCAAGGACTCGTCGGCCGAATGATGCCGCGCGCCCTAGGCCTGGGTTCACGCCTGATCGCAGCTGCCGTGCTGGCGTTGGCCGGCGCGGCGGCGAACGCCCATAATTTTCACATGGGCATAGCCGACATCAGCTACAACGACCGCACCGGCAACACCGAGATCGTCCACACCTACACGGCGCACGATGTGGCGCTGCTGCTGACGAATCTCTACGGCCGCAGTTTCGACCTCGGCCAGGCGGACAGCGAGGCGCCGCTGCGCCGCTACGTCGAACGGCAGTTCTACCTGGAGGGCCCGGACCGCCAGCGCCTGCCGCTGCACTGGGTCGGCGTGAAGGCGGACGCCGACAGCGTCGTCATCTTCCAGGAGATCGAAGGCAGGAAGCTGGCGCGCGCCACGCGCATCCACAACGCCTTGCTGATAGACTTCCTGCCATCGCAAAAGAACACCGTCAACCTGCAAGCCGATGGCCCCGTCCAGACTCTCATCTTCGATCAAGGCAGCGCCGATCAAACCACCCGTTAAATATCTGCTGTTGCTGGCATTGAGCTCGGCGCAGGCCGACGACCAGATCCTGCAACGGGTGCTGATCGAAGGCTCGCGCGGCAGCCAGCTGGGCGTGGCCGATGCCGCCAGCGCCGGCAGCATCTCGCAGCAGGAGCTGGCCGCGCGCACCGTCTACCGCCCCGGCGAAATCCTCGAAGCGGCGCCCGGCCTGATCGTCAGCCAGCATAGCGGCGAGGGCAAGGCCAACCAGTTCTACCTGCGCGGCTTCAACCTCGATCACGGCACCGACCTGCGCACCAGCGTCGACGACATGCCCGTCAACCAGCGCAGCCACGCCCACGGCCAGGGCTGGACCGATTTGAATTTCCTGATCCCGGAACTGGCGGTGCGGCTCGATTACAAGAAAGGGCCCTACTCCGCCGGCGACGGTGATTTCGCTTCGGCCGGCACGGCGTCGGTGGTGTATGCCAACCGCCTGCTGCAAGGCGTGGCCAGCGTGTCGGCCGGCCAGAACGGCTACGGCCGCGCGCTGCTGGCCGACTCGCTGGAGGCCGGCGAAGGCAGCCTGCTGTATGCGATCGAGGTGCTGCACAACGACGGCCCCTACACGCACCCGGACGACTACCAGAAACTGAACGCGGTGCTGCGCTACAGCGAGGGCTATGCCAACAACGGTTTCAACGTCAGCCTGATGGCCTACCGCGCCGACTGGAACTCGACCGACCAGATCCCGCTGCGCGCGGTGCAGGACGGCCGGATCGGCCGCAGCGACGCCATCGATCCGACCGACGGCGGCAAGTCGCACCGCTACAGTCTCTCCGGCGGCTGGCGCCGCACCAGCGAGGACAGCGCCTCCCGCGTCAACGCCTACGTCATCGCCAACCAGCTGGACCTGTATTCCAACTTCACCTACTTCATGGACGACCCGGTGCATGGCGACCAGTTCGCGCAGCCGGACAGGCGCGTCACCAGCGGCGTCAACGCGAGCCACAGCTGGCACCAGCACATGGCCGGCGGCGACAGCGCCACCACCATCGGCATCCAGCTGCAAAACGATAATATCTTCAACGGCCTGCTGACTACGCAGGCGCGCCAGCCGCTGGCTGTGGTGCGGCGGGATCACATCGTCGAATCCAGCGCCGGGATGTACGTCGAGAACAGCATGCGCTGGAACAGCGCCTTCCGCACCGTGGCGGGCGCGCGCTTCGACAGCTACCGCTTCGACGTCCGCAGCGGTCTGGCGGCTAACTCCGGCAAGGCCGGCGACCATCTGGTGAGTCCGAGCCTGAGCCTGATCTACGGGCCGTGGCAGACGGTGGAACTGTACGCCAACATCGGCAACGGCTTCCACAGCAACGACGCGCGCGGCGCCACCATCCGCATCGATCCGAAGACCGGCGCGGCGGTCGACAAGGTGTCGCCGCTGGTGCGTTCGCGCGGCATGGAGCTGGGCGCGCGCAGCAGCTGGCTGCCCGGCCTGCAATCGTCGCTGTCGGTGTACCGGCTGGATTTCGATTCGGAGTTGAGCTTTGTCGGCGACGCCGGCACCACCGAGGCGGGGCGGCCGAGCCGCCGCTACGGCGTGGAACTGTCGAACTACTACAAGCCGCTGCAATGGCTGTCGGTCGACCTGGACCTGGCCTACGCGCGCGCCCGTTCGCGCGATGAAAAGCTGGAAGGCGCGCCGGAGGGCGACCATATCCCCGGCGCCATCGAAGGCACGGGCCAGCTGGCGCTGACCGTGGACGATGGCGGTCCTTATTCGGGCTCGCTGAAGCTGCGCTATTTCGGACCGCGTCCTCTGATCGAGGACAACAGCGTGCGCTCCAAGTCCAGCCTGACGTTGAACGCCCGTTTCGGATGGAAGATCCGCAAGGGCCTGACGCTGGAGCTGGAAGCCTTCAACCTGACCAAGCGCCGCGACTCCGCCATCGACTACTACTACCCGTCGCAGCTGAAGGGCGAAGCGGCGCCGGTCAGCGACATCCACTTCCACCCGATCGAATCGCGCTCGCTGCGGGCGACGCTGGTTAAGAACTTCTAGCCACGCTCGTTCAGCATCGGGAAGCCGCGCTGGTGCCACACCGGATAGGCCGGCGACACATCGCTGGCCTGCTCCAGCAGCGCGTTCTGCTCGGCGCTCAGGCGCCAGCCGGTGGCGCCGATGTTGTCGATCAGCTGCTGCTCATCGCGCGCGCCGATGATCACGCTGGAGATGGTTTTCTTCCCCAGCAGCCAGTTCAGCGCCACCTGCGGGATGGTCTTGCCGGTCTGTTCGGCCACGACATCGAGTGCATCGACAATGCGGAACAGGCGCTCTTCCTCGAAGCCAGGGCCGGTGCCGGCGATATCGTGCGCGCGCGTGCCCGGCTTGGCCGGCTGGCCACGGCGGATTTTTCCGGTCAGTTTGCCCCAGCCCAGCGGGCTCCAGACCATCGCACCGACGCCCTGGTCTTCGGCCAGCGGCATCAGCTCCCATTCGTAGTCGCGGTTCAGCAGCGAGTAGTAGACCTGGTGCGCGACGTGACGCGGATAGCCGTAGCGGTCCGACACCGCCAGCGATTTCATCATGTGCCAGCCGGAGAAGTTGGAGCCGCCGATATAGCGCACCTTGCCCGAGCGGACCAACTGGTCCAGCGTGGACAGCGTTTCCTCGACCGGGGTATTGTTGTCCTGGCCGTGCAATTGCAGCAGGTCGATATGCTCGACTTGCAGCCGTTGCAGGCACTGGTCGACCGCGGCGATCAGATGCTGGCGCGACGAACCGAAGTCGTTGGCGCCGGGGCCGGACGGGAAAGTGACTTTGGTGGAGATCAGCAGGCGGTTGCGCTTGCCCTTGATGGCCTGGCCGAGGATCTGCTCGGCCAGTCCGTCCGAATAAACATCGGCGGAATCGAACATCGATACGCCGTGTTCGAGGCAGACATCGATCAGGCGGGCGGCGCCGCCGGCATCCGTGCTGCCCCAGGCCTTGAAGAAGTCGTTGCCGCCGCCAAAAGTGCCGGTGCCAAAACTGAGTTCCGGCACGCGCAAGCCGGATTTTCCGAGACGGTTATGCTCCATCGCTACCCTCCATAATATGAATATGGATTCTAGCTTAAAAAGCAACCCCGCACCGCCAGCCAGGGGTCTGCCCCCGAGGGGTCAGACCCCGCCTTGGCTCGGGGGGCGCGTCTTAATCAGAACTCTTCCCACTCGTCCTTGCTGGCGGCCGCGCTGACCTTCAGCTTCTTCGGCGCGGCTGCCGGCTGGGCGGCGGGCTTGGGACGCGGGGCCTTGGGCAGCGTCGCGACCACCGGCGCGGCGGCGCGCACCGGGCGCTTCGGCGGCGCATACGCCGCAGCCGAGGCGTTGATCTTGAACGCGCTGACCACTTGTTCCAGCTTGTCGGCCTGGTCGCGCAGGGTCTGCGCGGCGGCGGCGGTTTCTTCCACCAGCGCCGAATTCTGCTGCGTGGTCTGATCCATCTGCGTCACCGCCTGGTGGACTTGCGCGATGCCGTCGTTCTGCTCCTGCGTGGCCGCGCTGATCTCGCCGACGATGTCGGTCACCTGCTTGATGCTGGCGACGACTTCCTGCATCGTCGTACCGGCCTGCTCCACCAGCTTGGTGCCGGAACCGACCTTCTCCACCGAATCGTCGATCAGCGCCTTGATCTCCTTGGCCGCTGCGGCCGAGCGCTGCGCCAGGTTGCGCACCTCGGTGGCCACCACCGCGAAGCCGCGGCCCTGTTCACCGGCGCGCGCCGCTTCCACCGCAGCGTTCAGCGCCAGGATGTTGGTCTGGAAGGCGATGCCGTCGATGACCGAAATAATGTCGACGATCTTGCGCGACGATTCGTTGATCGATCCCATCGTCACCACCACCTGCTCCACCACCGTGCCGCCCTGCGCCGCCACGTCCGACGCCGAGCGCGCCAGCTGGTTGGCCTGGCGGGCGTTGTCGGCGTTCTGGCCGACGGTGGAGGTCAGCTGCTCCATGCTGGCCGCGGTCTGCTCCAGCGCCGCCGCCTGCGACGAGGTGCGCTGCGACAGGTCGCCGGTGCCGCTGGCGATATCCTGCGAGGCCGTGCCGACGGCGATGGTCGACGCGCGCACGGCGTCGATCACGCCGGCGATCTGCTCCAGCAGCTTGTTGAACGCCACGGCGGTGTGGCCGATTTCATCCATGCGCTCGACCTTGATCTGGTGCGTCAGGTCCAGCGACTGGCTCACGTCTTCCAGCGTATCGCGGATCGACGCCAGGCTGCCCTTGATGATGACGTACAGCTGCCACGCCAGCGCGCCGGTCACCAGCAGGCCAAGCACCACCGCGCTCACCATCAGGCGGAAGGCGAATTTGTAGGCGGCGTCGCTCTCCTCGCGCACGTCGCTGATCAGCTTATTGTTGTAGGCGATATGGTCGTCGAAGCCTTTCTTGACGGCGCCGGCGGACAGCGCCAGCGGCGTGCCGGCCAGCAGCGTGGCGCGCACCGCGTCCATGTCGCCGGCGTGGGCGCCGGCCAGGAACGGAATCAGCGCCTGGCGGTAGGCCGCCATGTTGGCCTTGTCCGCTTCCAGCATCTTGCGGTCGGTGTCGTCGAAGATGCGTTCCTTTTCATAGGTCGCGATGACTTCGTCAAATTTGGCGTGGGCCTCGTTGTAGGCCTTGTCCAGGGCAGTCTTGTCGGCCAGGTTGGAGAACACCGACAGGCGGTAGCCGGCCAGGCGGCTATCAGCAAGGTAGCCTTTGGCCATGTTCAAGCCGGCGATGCTGGGGATCAAACGGGTTTGCACCATGTCGAGGCGCTGCTGCGCCCGGGACAGTTGGGTAAGGCCGGTAATACCGACGAAAATCAGCGCGAGCAACGCCAATGACAGAGTCAAGATCAAGCGCTTTGTAATAGTCATGGTGACTGTCCATAGTGTGGAGGAGTGAGGAAAGAGCCAGCCGTCTGTGCGGCCATGGGCCAGTATAGCGGAACGGTATTACCGCAAAATAACTAAGCGACAATTTCCGCCGCATTGCTACTAAAACGCAACGCATGCAATTCGCAACCCCGTCAAGCCAGGGCTGGATACCCGGCCGCTTGCGCCTCGGCCTCGATCTGCAGGATGCGGCCGTAATCGGCGTCGCTGCGCTGCTCGAAGCCCCGGATACGCAGGCTGTCGCATAGCGCGCGCAGCGCCGGCGTGGGGCTCAGCAAGGCGGCACGCAAGCGCGCCGTCAACTCCGGCGGCGCCTTGCTGTTTGCAACCCAGGGCAATCCCGGAGATGGCGCCGAATGCTGCAAAATGGTTAAACCCTGCAGGCTCGCGGGGTCTTCCTGCATCAGATAGCCGAAGGTCACGCAATCGATGGACGCAATCGCGGCCGCGCCTTCGCGCACCATGCGCAGGCTGGCCGCGTGGCTGCCGGACCACTTCACCGCTTCGAAGTAGCGCCCATCCAGCGACCAGCGCGCCACGGCGTGCCGCAGCACGTTCATGCCGCTGTTCGATTGCGGATCGTTGACCGCCGCGACGCGCCCGCGCGCATCGGCCAGGCTGCGGATGCCGCCGCCCTCGCGCGCGACGATGAAGCTGGAATAGTCGCTGCCCTCGCAGCCGGGAAAGTCGAAGCACGGGGTGGCCAGCAGGGTCACATGGTCGCGCAACTGTGTCAAGTAGGGATATCCACAGGTCTGGCTCAGCAGCACGTCCGGTTGCCGCCAGAACGCCGGCAGGTCTGCCGGCCGCGCCAATTCGGCCCGCACGCCCGTTGCGTCGGCCAGCGCCAGCAGCAGCGCCTCGTATCCGTGCTGGAGGCGCGGCGAGACGTTGTACATCGGCAGGGCGAATTTCCAGTTCATGTGTCGGGCATGTTCGGGTGGACCGGCGCGTCGACCGGGGTGAAGCCGAAGCGGCGCATCAGCTCTCCATAGCCGTGCAGATGGAAGCCGCCGCTGCGCGTATTGTATGCCGCCCGCCGCGCGTGGTACACGCGCGGCAGCAGATACCACGGCAAGGACGGCAGGTCATGGTGCACCAGGTGCAGGTTATTGTTCAGGAATAGCACCCGGAACACGAAGCCCGCCTCATTGAGCACGATGCGCTGCTTGTGCTCCGCCGCCGGGCGATGTTCGTAGTAGGACCGTATCATCGTCAGCGACTGCGCCGGATACGAGATCGCCAGCACGTAGTACAGCGGCGACATGCCGAACGCCGCATGCACCCACCACAGCAGCCCCCCCAGCATGGCGAAGTGGATCAGCCACATCGGCACGTTGCGCCACTCGCCGCGCAGGGGCTGGCGCAGCGCCTCGCTCCACGCGGCGGCGACGGCGATCGCCGGGCCGACCAGCAGCCGTCCCCAGAAGGTCTTGTTGAACCAGTACAGCAGCCGCACCGGCTTGCCCAGGCCAGCCCACACGGCGGGCGACACGTAGTAGCTCTCGGTGTCGAGCGCCGGCATCGTCAGGTGAAAGTCGATGTGGTGGCGCAGATGGCTGTCGCGGTAGAGCCGGTACGGATACCAGATCGCCAGCGGCGCATAGCCGAACAGGCGGTTGACCCAGGCCCACGGCGTCGGATGGCCGTGGATCAGCTCATGCTGGAGCGACATATACCAGGCGCACCACCAGATCATCAGCAAGGTGGCCGGCACGTCGCCGATCCGGCGCCAGTACGTCAGCGTCAGCAGCCAGCCGCCGTAGATCACGGCGATCAGCAGCCAGGTGGGCCACTCCCCCCGCCACAGCAGGCGCCCGCGCTCGGCCGCCACTTCGGCGCGCTGAAACGCGTCCACGTACTCGGAGCGCTGCTGTTTCAGGCTGGGGGAATCCATCGCGGGCGATCAGAAGCGCGCCTTGACGCGCAAGCCCAGCGTGCGCGGACGCACCATGAACAAGGTATCCCCCGGCTGGATGGCGATGGTGTTCGGCGTGACGTCGCTGATCTTGGCGCCGTTGGTCAGGTTGGTGCCGAACAGGCCGAACTCGTAGGCGCCCGTCTTGTAGGTGACGGTGGCGTTGACCGTGTTCGACGACGGTATCTGCGCATAGCTGCCCTGCGCCGCCGCGAAGTTGGTGTAGGCGTCGCTATGGTAGGCATAGCTGGCGGCGATGCCCACTTCGTCGTTGCCGCGCACGGGGACGGAATAGCTGGCCGTCGCCGTGGCGGACAGGCGCGGCGCATACGGCGCGCGGCTGCCTTCCGGGATGTTCTGCGCGGCGATGCCGGTCACCACGGTGCGGGTGGCGTAGGCGTGATTGTAGGCGGCGCTCAGTCCCAGCGACGCGCGGCGCGTCAGCTTGAAGGCGGTTTCCAGCTCCAGGCCTTCGCTGCGGATCTTGCCGGCGTTCTGCGTGAAGTAGTAGGTGCACGGCAGCTTGTTAAACACCTGCACGTCCTTCCACTCGATCACATAAGCGCTGGCATTGAAAGTCATGCGCTGCTCCAGCAGCGTATTCTTCGAGCCGACTTCGTAATTCCACAGGCTGTCCGGCGCGAAGGTGGCCGGCGCGTTCACGCCGCAGAAGTTGAAAGGCACCGGCTGGTTGTTGCCGCCGTAGCGGAAGCCCTTGCCCACCGAGGCATACAGCGTATGGTCCGCATCGACATGGTAGGCGGCGGCGAAGCGCGGGTTGGCGCCCCGCGAGGTGGCGCTGCTGTCGCTCAGCTCCGGCTGGCCGACCGGCGCCGACGGCGTCGCGCCGACCAGGTTGCCGAACAGGCCGGTGAAGCGCAGGTCGAAGTCCTGCGTGCCCTTGAACAGGCGCAGGCCGGCCGTCAGGTCCAGCTTGTCCCATACCGTGTACGTGCCTTCGGCGAACAAGGCCAGCTGGCGCGATTTGGTGTTCTGCGTGCCGGAGAAGAAATCGTTCGGATTGAAGGCCAGGTCGTTGGCCTGCGAGTTATAGCCGGGGAAGTTGTGGGTGGCGGCGAAGCGTTCGTCGAAGCCGGTGGTCGGCTCGTCCTGGCGCGTATTGCGCTTGCCGGTTTCGAAGAAGGCGCCGGCGGTCCACTTCAGCGGGCCGGAGCCCTTGGAGTTGAGGCGGAACTCCTGCGCGAAATCCTTGACCGCGTTGCCGATCGTGTAGGCGGCCTGCATCAGCGGATTTTTCCCGCCGAAGATGAAGGCGGTGGCCGGATACTGGGCCGAGGTCACGTACAGGGTGTCGCGGTGCAGGTAGGAGGTCGACGACACCAGCTGGGCGCCGCCCAGGTCATAGCTGACGCCCAGGTTATACAGTTGCAGCTTGTCGTTGCTGGTCTGCGGCAGCAAGGCGATGGTGGTGAACGGCGCCAGTCCCGCATAGGCGTCGTTGACGCCGCCCTTGATGTTGGAGGCGGTGGCGCTGGCGTCGATCAGCAGGTCCGGCGAGGCGCGCAGGCGCAGGGCGGCGCGGCCCTGGTTGGTGGAGACGTCGTTGGTGGTGTTGCCGAAGGTACTGCTGCCAATAAGTTGATTGCGGATATAGCCGGAATCTGTGCCGGTGTAGCCGGTCAGGCGCAGGCCCAGCACATCGGCCTTCAGCGGCAGATTGACCATGCCGCGCAGGTTGCGGTTGGCGCCGCCGAAGCCGGAGGTGTTCGAGCCCACCGCCTCCGCCGTGCCGAACAGCTCGCCCAGCTCCGGTTTTTGCGTGATCTGGCGCACCGCGCCCGCCATCGCGCCGGCGCCGAACAGCGTGCCCTGCGGCCCTTGCAGCACTTCGATGCGCTCCAGGTCCAGCACCTTCAGGTCGGGATTGGACGATTTCAGCGTCACCGGCATGTCGTCGATATACACCGCCACCAGCGACGAATCCTGCACCTCGGACGGCACGATGCCGCGCACCACCAGCCCGCGCATGGTGATGTTGTTGACGCCCGGCGCCTGCTGCTGCACCGACATGGCCGGCACCAGGCTGGCGATATCGTTGAGGTTGCCCTGGCCGTAGCGCGTCAGGCTGTCCGGCTTCAGCACCGTGATCGCCGCCGGCACCTGCTGCACATCGACCGCGCCGGCCGAGCGCGTGGCGGTGACCTCGACGCGCTCGATTTTTCCCGTGCCCACTTCCGTCTCGGCCGCCTGCGCGGCGGCCAGCGCGCCAACCGACCACAGCGCCAACGCGCAGGACGCTTTCACTTGCTTATCCATCTGTTCCCTTAAGTCATGTCTCTCAGGGGCGAAGTATAGCGAGCGGCAAGCGCTTTGAACACGAAGATAATCGCACTAGTTTATGTGGCGGCCGTTGGCCGAGGTGGCTACTGCGTGTGCCAACGCACAGCGGCGGCATGGCGACGGCGCCAGAATGCAGGCATGGATATCTCGCCCGCACACCCCAAGCCGCCGCCAGCCGCCTATGCCCTGCATCGCCAGATGAGAGCGGTGCAGCGCTGCATGTCGGCGGCAACGGTGGAGGAATCGGTCAGGGCGACCAGATGGGCGAGCGCCTGGTACCGGCTGGTGCAACGCAAGCTGGACCAGCTCCAGCATGCGCCCAGGTACAGGCATTAGACGGGGACGTAGCAGCCGCCGGCATGGCGTTCCATGGCGCTGCGGTCAAGTACGACGACGGTGCCGCGGCGGCATTCGATCATGCCTTTTTCTTGCAGTTTGCCGGCGCAGCAGGTGATGCTTTCGCGCCGCACGCCCAGCAGGTTGGCGATCGTTTCCTGGGTGACTTTCAATTCGTTCGACAGCGAGCGGTCCAGCCGTTCCAGCAGCCAACGGCACAGGCGCTGCTCGATGCTGCCGTGGCGCGCGCCGGCCACCGTCTGCGCCAGCTGGGCAAACAAGGCGCTGGTGTGGCGCATCAGTTGCTGGGCCAGTGCGCCGCCGTCGAAGAAGGCCGCGCGCAGCACCGAGGCGCGGATGCGGTAGCCGTAGCCGGCGCTCTGCACCACGGCCGAGCAGTTGGCGCGTTCGCTTTCATACATCGACACGCCGACCACACCGTCGCGGCCGACCACGCCGATCTCGGAGGCGCCGCCGTCTTCGGTGACAAATTGCAGCGAGACGATGGCGTTGGTGGGGAAGTAGGCGTATTCCATCTTGTCGCCGAAGTCGAACAGGTGTTTGCCTGCGTCCAGCGGCACCAGTTCCAGGTGTTCAAACAAACTGATCAGTTCTTCGCGGGACAGTGCGCGCAGCAAGTCGTTCTGCTGGGCGCCGGTCAGGCTGACGACCGGTGCGGATGCTTCTGCCTGAGTGCTGCGCACTGCATGATGCGATACGGAAGGATGGGTAGCATGGTACATGGCGAGCCTCTTGTGAGTTGTTGATCATTGCGACCTGATGAACAACACTATATCTGCGCCATGTACGATCGATTATAGGAGCGCGTACGGGCCATATGTAGGCTGGGAACATAGGGCTATGTGGTCCCTGTCCTACGGTGGTGCGAATCCACCTATGCCCGCTCTCCCCCGTCAGACCTTGAATTTGAAGCGCGACGCCTCTTCCACCAGGCGCTCGTCGCGGCTGCGCAAACGGCCGGGATTGCGCCGATGTTCCGGCTCGGCAACCACGCGCTGGATCACCGTTGCGGCCACGCCGCGCTGGCTGAGATAGGCGGCCGCGCTGTCCGGACCTTTACGGTCGGCAACTTCAATGCCGGCTTCGACGACTTCGGCGCCGACGTAGTCGGGACGAAAAGTATGGGTGGTCGACATAGCAGCCTCCAGGGCGGTAAATGGTTGATGGACACCATGCACCGATTGTATAGCACCCCGGGCCGCGTGCCGCCGCGCAACGCGGAATATGGCTGCCCAGCGTACGCTGGAGCACAGTGCGCTGTGGCGGCAGCGGCGACGATGGCGCTATTCCAGCACTTTCTGTAGACCATCATGCAAGTCGAACATAAAACCATGGCGGCGGACTACCGCCAACACCGCACCATCAACCCGCAGCATAGCCGGGAAGTCCAGTACTGGGCCGAGCAATTCGACGTGCCGCCGTCCACGCTGATCGACGTGGTGCGCGAAGTGGGCCGCAATGTCGCCGAAGTCAGGAAGCGTTTGGCGACCGGCTAGGGCCGCGCCACTTCCTGCATGTCGCCGCGCGCGGCCTGCCGCTTACTTCGCCGGCACTGGCACGGCCGCCAGCGTCTCGTGGCTGGTGGTGGTGCGCTGCGGCGCCTTGTGCACCATGGTGTAGGCGTAGTCGACGCCCATGCCGTAGGCGCCCGAGTGTTCGCGCACGATGGCCATCACGGCGTCATAGGTTTCGCGGCGGGCCCAGTCGCGCTGCCATTCCAGCAGCACTTGCTGCCAGGTCACCGGCACCACGCCGGCCTGGATCATGCGCTGCATCGCGTAATCGTGGGCTTCCTTCGAGGTGCCGCCGGAGGCGTCGGCCACCATGTAGATTTCGTAGTCGCCCTCGGCCATCGCGCACAGCGCGAAGCTGTTGTTGCACACCTCGGTCCACAGGCCCGAGACGATCACCTTCTTCTTGCCGTTGGCCTTGAGGGCGTCGCGCACTTTCTGGTCGTCCCAGGAATTCATCGACGAGCGCTCCAGGATCGGCTTGCCGGGGAACACGTCCAGCAGCTCGGGATAGGTGTGGCCGGAGAACGCCTCGGTTTCGACGGTGGTGATGGTGGTCGGGATATTGAACACCTTGGCGGCCTTGGCCAGCGCCACGGTGTTGTTCTTCAGCGCCTGGCGGTCCATCGATTGCACGCCGAAGGCCATTTGCGGCTGCTGGTCGATGAAGATCAGCTGGCAGTTGGTCGGCGTCAATACTTCAAGTTTGGGATTGGTCATGGTGGCTTCCATTTTGATGAGGTGGATACGGCGCCCGCTGCGTTCAGCGCGGCTGCGATCATCTTAGGCCGGGCGCCGTGGCGGCGCCACTGGCTAAATGGAGAGGTCGGACTACCCTTTTCCGGGCCGCGCGATCAGCGCCGACGCCGGCGCTGCGCCAGCCAGGCTAGCGTAGCGGCGGCGCCCAGCGCCAGCGTGCCGGGCTCCGGTATCACGAAGAACGTGCTGCTGAGGCCAGTGTCGGTGGTGAACGTCACTTCCCCCGCAAAGACCGGGAACGGTGTGGTGCCGAAGAAATCGAAGTGAAAGTACGACAGGTCTATCGGCACGGGAAACAGCTCGCTCATGTCGGGCTGCGCCAGCAGTTCCAGGATCGCGACGCGGGCCTCGTCCGGGGCCAGTTCATCGGCCGGACCGGTGACGACACCTTTCATCGGTCCCGGGTCGGGGGGATTGGGCTGGCCCGGCAGCAGCAGCGTGCCGATGATGGTCGCCGTTTCACCGCCTTTGTATTTGATCAGCACCTCCTTGCCTTTCTGGACGGGCGGGCCGTCCAGGTTGCCGCCGATGCTGATGATGCGCTTGGTGGCATCCTGCACGCGGAAACCCTTCGGCGGTGCCGGCGGCACCGGTGGCGAGACGAAGAAATGGAGGTACAGGTCCTTGGTTGCATGCTTCTCGATCCGCCAGGTACCGATCACAGGGATATCGACGATAGAGCCTTTGGGGACCGGCACGCCATTGACAACAAAAGCATTCTCGTGCGCGCGCGCGCTCGGGCCTGGCAGGGCAAAAACGATGGGAAGGAACAGCAGAACGGCAGCTAGTTTGGTCGACATGGCGGGCTCCTCGCGATTAATCGGGTACAGCGTGAGGGAGCTGTCGCAAATTTCAGACCACGATCCTAAGGTCTTGATTTGCTGGGCGCAAGCCGTCGACCGCCACCTGCGGTGTAAGGAAAACCGGCGCTAGCGTTGCGGCATTTTGTCGTTCAGGAAAGCAACGATGGCGTCGACGGTGGGCTGCAGCCACGGGTCGAACAGCCAGAACGAATGCGGCGTGTTCGGCAAGACAACGGTCTGGCTGGCCACGCCGGCCTGCGCCATGCGCGCCGCCATCTCTTCGTGGCCGACGGAAAAACGCGGCTGGGCGCTGGCGATGAACAGCATGGGCGGCATGCCCGCCCGCACGTACCGGATCGGCGACGCCTCGGCCCACAGCGCGCTCTTCTCCGCATAGCGCCCGCCGAACCAGGCGCCGGCCGCCGACGGCTGCTTGGCCGGGTCGTCCTCGTACTTCAGCGCCGCCTCGGCGGTAAAGTCCGACAGGCCGTCGATGTTGACGATGGCCTGCACCGCGCTCTCGGGATGGCCGGTGACGCCGGCCAGGCTGGCGATCTGGCCGCCTGCCGAGCCGCCCGCCAGCGCGATGCGTTGCGGATTCAGGTGATACAGGCCGGCATGGTCGCGCACCCAGCGCACGGCGGCCTGCGTGTCGTCGATCGCCGCCGGATAAGCCGCCTCGCCCGACAGTCGATAGCTGATCGCCACCGCCGCATAGCCATGCTGCGCCAGCCGCACCGCCATCGGCGCGAACTCGGCGCGGAAGCCGGCACGCCAGCCGCCGCCGTGCACCAGCACCACCACCGGCATGCCGCCGTCGGCGCGCGCGGCCAGCGGCAGATACAGGTCGAGCTTGAGGCAGCGCTCGCCATATTGCGCGTAGGTCAGGTCGGCAATGCGGTCCACGTCCACCGGCAACGCCGCGCTGGCGATGCGGATGGCGGGATAGTCGCGCACCAGCTTGGCGTAGGTGTGCGGCGCGTCGTAGGTGTTCAGGGGATCGGCAGGCGGCTCCACGCAAGGCGCTGCGGACACCGTCCCGTGCAGGCACAGCATGGCAAGCGCGGACAGGAGGCGGCGGAGAGCATCGGGCATCATAGCGGCCAAGTATGCCACACGCGTCCGGCACCAATCCATTGCGGTGCGTCGGCCACAATGCTAAGGTAGGCCCCAGGGCTAAATCGACCTCATGCATGGAGCCGCCCTGGCCGCCCGCGCCATGCCCATAACCAGGAGACCAACATGATCCATTTTGCCAAGCGCATCGCCACTTTCTTCCTTGCGGCCATCATTTCCATGGGAGCGAGTGCAGCGCCGGACAAGAGTACGCCGGAACAGGCCCAAGCCATGGTCAAGAAGGCGGTCACCTACATGAAGAGCCATGACCGCGACGCCGCTTTGGCCGAGTTCAGCAATCCGAAAGGCAGCTTCATCGACCGCGACTTGTATATCTTCGTGATCGACCTGCAAGGCAAGATGGTGGCGCACGGAGCCCTGCCCAAGATCATCAACAAACAGGTGCTGGAGATGAAGGACCCGGATGACAAATACCTGTTCAAGGACATGCTGGCGGTCGCCAACGGCGCCGGCAGCGGCTGGGTCCACTACAAATGGCCCAATCCAAGCAGCAAGGCGATCGAGCCCAAGTCCACCTTCGTTGAAAAGGTCGGCGACCTGGTGATCGGCTGCGGCGTCTACAACTAGGCCGTCATCGCAGCGGCAGCCAGGCGGGTTTGGTGTCGGTGTGCAGTTCGCGCCGCACCGGGCCGTCGTACTCCGGCTCCAGCGTACCCAGCGTGACGGCGATGCGGTCCGGGGCCTCGGTGCTGCGCCAGAACAGCGTCGAGCCGCAGACCCGGCAAAAGCCGCGCCGGCCGTGGTCGGACGAGGCGTATTCGGTAATCAGGTCGGCGCCGCGTTCGACGACATAGCCTGCAGCGGACACATTCGCATACGACCCGGCGGCCGCGCCGTGCTGCTTTTGGCACATGGTGCAATAACAATGGCTGGCGTGGCTGACCGGCTTCTCCGCCCGGTAGGCCACGCCGCCGCACAGGCAACTGCCGTGCAACTGGCCGGTTTCATTCATGGTGCTCGCTCCCTCGTCATGGCGCCAGCGTCCATGATGCGCGGAGCGCGCGGGCGGCGTCAATCCCGTTGTGGCGCGGCCGGCGTATCCGGTCCGAGGTCGGCCAGCGGTTCACGCGGACGGCGCCGGCGTTCCGGAAAAAGAAAGCCCACCGTTTCGCCCACCGCCGAACAGGCGGCGATCAGCTTGAGCGCCGCCATCTGCTCGGCGAACGCCACGGCCGACGCCTGCGTCAGCGTCTTTTCGGTGGTCGGCAATTCCGTCGTGAACACGCCGTCTATCGTCAGGAAGCGCACCGACCGGATCTGAAGCTCGCGCGCGATGGTTTCCTGGCTGGCGCTTTCGGCGATGACGCTGCCGCCGACGCTCAAGGCCATGCTCAACACGCCCTGCCGCCGCGAAAACACGACTTCTGCGGTCTGCATAAAACTTCCTTCCAAAAAAAGACTGCCTCCGATCAGAGGCAGTAAGGGTAGACCACATCAGTGACTTCAGGAAGCGATCTTGCCAGTTAGAAATTACCGGCGTGTGACATTAGCTTGCATTTGAGGATCAACCAGCGATTTAGTGCAGCGAACACCATCATCTTGTGCGCGAGGATCAGGGTGGCGCGGCGCGCGGCAGATGGACGGTGAAGGCGGCGCCGCCGGCTGGCAGGTTGGCGGCCTCGATGCGGCCGCCGTGGCCGTGGACGATGGTTTGCGTCAGCGCCAGCCCGAGGCCGACCCCGGCCACATCGCCCGACCGCGCCGAGGCGCCACGGTAGAAACGGTCGAACAGATGCGGCAGGTCGTCGACGCTGATGCCGGGCCCGCTGTCGGCGATGCGCAGGCAGGCGCAGTCGCCGTCCTGGGTGATGCTGACGCTGACCGTGCCGCCGGACGGCGTGAACTTGACGGCGTTTTCCAGCAGGTTGACGATGATCAGCGTGGCCGCGCCCTCGCCGATGGCGGCACGCACCGGCGCCGCCCCGGCCTGCAGCGACAGGCTGACGCCGCGCTGCTGCGCCATCGCCCGTGCGCGCTCGATTGCACCGGCGGCAATCTCGTCCAGCGCGGTAGCGGCCGAAGCGTCGCGGTCCTGGCCGGCGTCGTAGCGGGCCAACGCCAGCAGTTCCTCCACCAGCAGGGTCAGGCGCTCCACCTCCTCCATGCAGGAGCGCAGCGTGTCAACATATTCGACGGTGTCGCGCGGCCGGCGCAAGGTGATCTCGATCTCGGCCCGCAGCCGCGACAGCGGCGAGCGCAGCTCGTGCGATGCGTCCGAGGTGAAGCGGCGCTGGATCTGGAAGCTTTGATCGATGCGGTCCAGCATGTCGTTGAGCGTGTCGACCAGACGGCCGATCTCGTCGCGGGTGCCGGGATGGGGCAAGCGCTGGTCCAGGTTGGCGTCGCCGATGCGCTGCGCCTGGCGCACGATGTCGTCGATGGAGCGGAACACCCAGCGCGTGATCGAGGCGCTGGCCACGGTCAGCGCCACCAGCAGCACCAGCGCCATGCCGAGGAACATGCGGCTGGCCGACGCCACCACATGGCGCACGTCGTCCAGCGAGCCGGCCACCTGCACCGTGTAGCGAAACGGCTTGCCCTGCACCGGCAGCGAGACGATGCGCACCGGCTCCTCGGCAAAATGGTCCAGCGTCTGGAACATGGTGTCGCCGGCGGCCATGCGCGCCATCAGCGCGGGCGGCGCCGGCAGGCTGGCCGCGCCCAGGTTGCTGCTGCGCGCCAGCACCCGGCCCTGGGCGTCGACGATCTGCACCCAGCGGTCGAGCCGCGCCAGCGACGGCGGCGTGGCGCCCTGTTCGGCGTCGTGCACCTTGGGCTGCTGGTCCGGCGCGGCGCGCAGCATCGCCGACTCGGTTTCGGCCAGCGCCAGCAAGGCGCCGTCCAGCTGTTCGTTGACCGCGTCCGACAGGCTCAGGTAGCCGGCGATGGCCGCCACCGACAGCACCGAGACGATGACGGCGGTCTGCACCAGCGCCAGCCGGCGGCGGAAATTAAGCCGGGAATTAAACGCCATCGCCGCCCGCCTCCGCCAGCCGGAAGCCCTGGCCGCGCACCGTGTGGATCAGCCGCGGCATGCCTTCCGGATCGACCTTGCGGCGCAGGTTGCGCATGTGCGAGTCCATCAGGTTGTCGAGTGCGATCAGGTCGGCGGTCCAGATGCGCTCGGCCAGCTGCTGCCGGCTGACCACGTGCCCGGCCTGGCGCATCAGCAGTTCCACGATCGCGTATTCCTTGGGCGTCAGGTCCAACGCCTGCCCTGCCCGCTTGACGGCGTGGCTTTGCGGGTCCAGCACCAGGTCGGCCACCGTCAGCAGCGCCGGCCGCACCAGCGTCGAGCGGCGCAGCAGCGCGCGGATGCGGGCCAGCAGCTCGTCGAAGGCGAAGGGCTTGGTCAGGTAGTCGTCGGCGCCGATGTTGAGGCCGGCGACGCGGTCGCCCAGGCCGTCGCGCGCGGTCAGCATCAGGATCGGCGTCAGCAGGCCGCGCGCGCGCAGGTCGGCGCACAGCGTGATGCCGTCCTTGGCCGGCAGCATCCAGTCCAGCACGATCAGGTCGTAATCGCCGGCCAGCGCGGCCGGTTCGCCCTCTTCCGCGCTGTGCACGGCGTCGACGGCGTAGTCTTCCTCCTGCAAGCCGCGCTTGAGCAGGCGGGCCGCCTTTTGGTCGTCCTCGATCAGCAATATCTTGTTCATGGCTGCATTTTACTGCCGTCTCCCGGGCAAAAGTTGTTTCCTGAAGGAAGATTCAGGATCGTCCAGTCCGCTTCTCGCTACACTGCGGCCATTCCTCTCAACCATGGACTACACCGGTGCACTCTGGCGCCATGGATTCCTTTCGCCTTCAGGAAACGTCATGACGAAAATCGACTCACGTTTGCAGCGCACGATGTTGCCAACCTCGTTGCTGCTATTCCCCTTGCTCTGCGCCGCCCTCAGCGGCTGCGGCCATACTCCCGAGACCGACGCCGCCCCGCCCACCGCCGTGGTGCGCAAGGGTGCATCCATCGCCGTGCCGGCCGCCTCGCCGCTGCGCAAGTCATTGCAAGTGGCCGCTGTTGAAGAACGCAGCGTGGCGCGCAGCATTCCGGTGCCGGCCGTGGTAGAGGCCGATGCGGCCCGCCTGGTGCGCGTGGTGCCGCCGGTGGCCGGCCGCATCGACCGTCTGCTCAAGCACCTGGGCGACACGGTCAAGGCCGGCGACGCCCTGTTCACCATGGATTCGGCCGATGTCGCGCTGGCCTACAGCGACGCCGGCAAAGCCCAGGCCGGCCTGACACTGGCGCGCCGCAACCTGGAGCGCCAGAAGGAACTGCGCGCAGCCGACATTTCGGCGCACAAGGACCTGGAACAGGCCGAGAGCGATTACGCACAGGCCCTCAGCGAAAGCCAGCGCAGCAAGTCGCGCCTGGCCCAGCTGGGCGGCAGCCTGGCCGGCGCGGGAGGCAACGGCCGCCTGTACACGCTGCGTGCGCCGCTGTCTGGCCACGTGATCGAGCTGAACGGCGGCCAGGGCGGCTTCTGGAACGACACCAACGCTCCGGTGATGGTGGTGGCCGACCTGTCGACCGTGTGGCTGACCGCCAGCGTGCAGGAAAAAGACCTGGCCGCCGTGTTCGCCGGCCAGACCGCCGACATCGCGCTGAACGCCTACCCCGGCGAGCACATCGCCGGCAAGGTCGGCTACGTGGGCGAGGTGCTGGACCCGGACACCCGCACCGTCAAGGTCCGCGTGGCCGTCGACAACAAGAGCGGCCGCCTGAAGCCGGGCATGTTCGCACAGGTGACATTCAGCGGCACGCCGCACCAGGGCGTGGTCGTGCCGGCCTCGGCGCTGGTGCAGAGCGGCGCCCAGACCCAGGTCTACGTGGAAACCGCCGCCTGGACCTTCGAGGCGCGCAGCGTCGCCACCGGCGTCCACAGCGGCGACCAGGTGGAAATCGTCTCCGGCCTCAAAGCCGGCATGCGCATCGTCGTCAAGGAAGGGGTGCTGCTCAATGATTGATCGACTGGTTGCCATTTGCTTCCAGCGGCGCGGCATCGCGTGGCTGGTGTTCCTGCTGGTCGCGCTATACGGCGTGTTCTGCTGGAACCAGCTGCCGCTGGAAGCCTATCCCGATATCGCCGACACCAGCTCGCAGGTGGTCACGCAAGTGCCCGGCCTGGCCGCCGAGGAAGTCGAATCGCAGATCACCATCCCGCTCGAACGCGAGATCATGGGCACGCCCGGCATGCATGTGATGCGCTCGAAGAGCACCTTCGGCCTGTCGCTGATCACGGTGGTGTTCCGCGACGGCGTGGAAGACTACTGGTCACGCCAGCGCCTGCAGGAGCGCATCGCCGGCGTGGCCCTGCCCTACGGCGCCCAGCCGGGGCTCGACGCGCTGACCTCGCCGATCGGCGAGATCTACCGCTACACGCTGGAATCGAAGACCCGTTCGCTGCGCGAACTGTCCGAGCTGCAATTCTGGAAAGTGATCCCTCGCCTCAAGCAGGTGGCCGGCATCGCCGACGTCGGCAATTTCGGCGGCCTGACCACGCAGTTCCTGCTGGAATTCGATCCGGCCAAGCTGAGCAAGTACAACCTGTCGCTCAAGCAGATCACCGACGCCATCAACGCCAACAACGCCAGCGCCGGCGGCAGCATCCTCACGCGCGGCCAGCAGGGCTTCGTGGTGCGCGGTGTCGGCCTGATACGCAACCTGGACGACCTGGGCGACGTCGTGGTCGCGCAAAAGAACGGCGTGCCGGTGCTGGTCAAGGACCTGGGCGAAGTACGCCTGGGCAGCAAGGAGCGCCACGGCATCCTCGGCAAGGACCGCAACCCGGACACCATCGAAGGCATCGTGCTGCTGCTCAAGGGCGAGAACCCGTCGCAGGTGCTGAAGGGCGTGCACGAGGCGGTGCAGGAGCTGAACGAGCACGTGCTGCCGAAGGACGTCAAGATCGTCCCGTATCTGGACCGCACCGGCCTGGTCGACGCCACCCTGCACACCATCGGCAAGACGCTGGTCGAAGGCATGTTGCTGGTGACGCTGGTGTTGCTGCTGTTCCTGGGCAGCCCGCGCGCGGCCGCCATCGTCGCCGTGACGATCCCGATGGCGCTGCTGACGGCCTTCATCTTCATGCACCACTTCCACATTCCGGCCAACCTGCTGTCGCTGGGGGCGATCGACTTCGGCATCGTGGTCGACGGCGCCATCGTGGTGATGGAAAACATCCTGCGCAAGTACGAGGAAAACCACGGCGCCGCGCTGCGCGGCAAGGACGTGATGAAGGCCACGCTGCAAGTGACCAAGCCCATCTTCTTCGGCATGATCGTCATCATCACCGCCTACCTGCCGCTGTTCACCTTCCAGCGCATCGAGTACAAGCTGTTCTCGCCGATGGCGTTCGCGATCGGCTTCGCGCTGCTGGGCGCGCTGGTGGTGTCGCTGACCTTGATACCGGGGCTGGCCTACCAGGCTTACCGCAAGCCGCGCAAGGTGTTCAACAATCCGGTGCTGGTCAAGGCCAGGCAGCTGTACGAGCCACTGTTGGCCAGGATCGTGGGCAAGTCGCGCCTGACCATCGCCGCGTTCGCGCTGGCCTTCGCCGCCGTTTGCGTGCTGGGCGGCACCATCGGCCGCGACTTCCTGCCCTATCTGGACGAAGGATCGATCTGGCTGCAGGTGACGCTTCCGCCTGGCATCTCGCTCGACAAGGCGGCCGAGATGTCCGACAGCCTGCGCAGCGCGGCGCTGGAGTTCCCGGAAGTGGCCACCATCGTCACCCAACTGGGCCGCAACGATGAAGGCACCGATCCGTGGACGCCGTCGCACATCGAGGTCAGCGTGACCCTGCATCCTTACGACAGCTGGAAGTCCGGCCTGAGCAAGCAGGAGCTGATCGAGAAGATGGGCCAGCGCTTCGCCAAGCTGCCCGGCACGCGGGTCGGCTTCACCCAGCCGATGATCGACGGCGTGCTCGACAAGCTGGCCGGCGCCCACAGCGACCTGGTGGTGAAAATCTACGGCAACGACTTCAAGGAGACGCGCCGCATCGCCGCCGACGTCGAACGCACGCTGACGGCCGTGCCCGGCGCGGAAAGCGTGATCATCGACCAGGAGCCGCCGCTGCCGCAGGTGCGCATCGAAGTGGACCGGGCCGCCGCCGCGCGCTACGGCATCAACGCCGCCGACGTCGCCGACCTGATCGGCACCGGCATCGGCGGCAAGCCGGTGTCGCAAGTGTTCATCGACGACCGCCAGTACGACATCGGCGTGCGCTTCACCGACGCCTCGCGCAGCAATCCCGACACCATCGGCGACCTGCTGCTGACCTCGGCCACGGGGGCGCGCATTCCGCTGGCCCAGGTGGCGACCATACGGCTGGACGATGGCGAGAGCACCATCACCCGCGAAATGGGCAAGCGCCACCTGACCGTACGGCTGGACCTGCGCGGCCGCGACCTGGCCTCCTTCCTGGACGACGCCAAGGCGCAGATCGAGACCAGGGTGCAGTACGACCACAGCCGCATCCAGCTGGCCTGGGGCGGCCAGTTCGAGAACCAGCAGCGGGCCCAGGCGCGCCTGGCGCTGATCATGCCGATGGTGGTGGCGTTGATGTTCGTGCTGCTGTTCGCGCAGTTCAAGAACCTGCGCCAGCCGGCCATGATCCTGGCGGCGGTGCCGCTGGGCGCGCTCGGCGGCCTGGTCGCCCTGCACCTGCGCGGCATGACGCTCAATGTATCGAGCGCGGTCGGCTTCATCGCGCTGTTCGGCGTGGCGGTGATGGACGGGATTTTGATGGTGTCCAACCTGAACCAGCTGCGCGCCGAAGGCGGCCTGTCGCTGAAGGACGCCGTGCTCAAGGGCGCGTACAGCCGCTTCCGTCCGGTGCTGATGACGGCCAGCGTCGCCGCGCTGGGCCTGCTGCCGGCGGCGCTGGCGCATGGCTTGGGCAGCGATGTGCAGCGTCCGCTGGCGACCGTGGTAGTCGGCGGCCTGATTACGGCCACTGGCCTGACGCTGGTGTGGCTGCCGGCGCTGTACTACCTGGTCGAACGCTATATCGAGAACAAACCCAAGCCGGCCGACGACGGTCCGGCGCAAGCGGAGCATGCCCATGACATTTAAACTCAACCCCGTGTGCGCGCTGCTGGCCTTGTGCGTTGCCCTGCCCGCCTACGGCCAGGTCACGTTCCGCGACTATGCCGCCGCTGTGGCCAAATACAGCCTGGACTTGCAGATGCAGCGCGAGAACGTCAGCAGCGCCGAGGCCGGCGTATCGATCGCCGGCGTGCGGCCCGATCCGGTGCTGACGGCGGGCATCGATTCCAGGGAGCTGTCCAAAGCCAACAAGCCGAACGCTTCCACCGCCACCACCATGAGCGTGGCGCTGACCATCGAGACGGCCGGCAAGCGCGGCCAGCGCATCCGCGCCGCGCAGGCTGGTGTCAAGCTCGGTGAGGCGACGCTGGAAGGCGGCCGCCGCCAGCTGTACGCCGACGCGGCGGCGGCCTACGCCGAAACCTGCCGCGCCCGCAATGCGCTGGTGCGGCAGGAAGCGACGCTGCGTTCATTAAGCGATATCGTCAACGCCAACGTCGTGCGGCGCAAAGTCGGCGATATCGGTGGGCTGGAACTGTCGCAGTCGCAGGTCGAGCGCGACCGCTACGAGGCGGACGTGGTGACGGCGCGCGCGCAGGTGCAGACGGCGGCCGAGTCGCTGTCGATCCCGCTGGGTCGGCGCTACGGCGAAGTGTTCGGCAATGCGGAACTGGCTTGCGATGCGCCGGCCGCCAACGGACTCGATGATGTGGACCAGCTGGTGCGGCAAGCCGAGGACGCGCGCGACGACATCCGCATCGCCCGCGCGGCGCTGGACGCGGCGCACGCTTCGGCCGATCTGGCGCAGGCCAACCGCTGGGTCGATCCAGTGGTGAACGTCGGCCTGAAGAACACGCCGTCGGTGCACGCGCTGACGGACGCGGGCGGCAACGTCACCAACTCGCCGACGCAGCGCTCGCTGAGCCTGGGCCTGACGGTCTCGGTGCCGATTCCGCTGTCGCGCACGCAGCGCGGCGAAGTGTTGCAGGCGCAATCGGCGGTCACGCAGGCGATGCTGGCGCTGCGCTCGGCCGAGCTCAAGGCGCAGACCGACGTGCGGCGCGTGCATGCGCAGTTCCGCGCGGCGCAGCTCAACGAACAGCGTTACCGTGAATCGGTGCTGGTGCAGTCGGACAAGGTGGTGGAAGGCATGCGCCTGTCGTATAAAAAAGGCGCGGCGTCGTTGCTGGAACTGCTGTCGGCGCAGCGCTCGGCGGACGAGGCCTACCTGGCCTGGTTGCAGGCGTCGGCGGACCTGGCGACGGCCACGGTGCAGTTGCAACTCGCGGTCGGCGCCAGCCCTGATTGATCACTCGACTATCTGCACCACCACCTTGCCCTTGGCGCGGCCATTTTCCAGATACGCCAGCCCTTCCTTGGCCTGGGTGAACGGAAACACCCTATCGACCACGGGACGGATGTGCGCAGCCTCGACCAGCGCGGCCAACTTGACGAGCTGTGCGCCATCCGGGCGCACGAACAGGAAGGAGTAGCTGGCCTCCTTCCGCTTTGCCAGACGGATGATTTTGCGGCTCAACAGGCCGAACACAAAAGCCATGAAAAAATTCATGCCGCGCCCGCGCGCGAAGGCGGCGTCCGGCGGGCCGACCAGCGAGACCAGGCGGCTGGCGGGCTTGACGATCCCAATCGACTTTTGCAGCGTATCGTCCCTGGTCGTGGCCAGCACCGCATCATAGCCCTGCAAGATCTGGGCGAAGTCCTGCGTCTTATAATCGATCACTTCATCGGCGCCGAGGCTGCGCACCAAACCGGCGTTGCCGCTGCTGGTGGTGGTCCCGACTTTGGCACCCAGGTGTTTGGCCAATTGAATCGCGAACGTCCCTATGCCGCCGGAGCCCCCGGGAATGAACACCTTCTGCTCCGGCTGCAAGCGCATGCGCTCAACGAGCGCCTGCCATGACGTCAGCCCCACCATCGGGATCGACGCCGCCTGCACGAAATCCAGGTTGACCGGTTTCAGCGCCGCCGCATGCTCCGGCACGGCGGCAAACTCGGCCAATGAGCCGACGCCCAGGTCGAACACGCTGGCGAACACCGCGTCGCCCACTTTGAAGCGCGTCACGCGGCTGCCGGTTTCCACCACCACGCCAGCCAGATCGCTGCCGACGGTGGCGGGCAGCCGAAACTTGAGGATGGGTTTGAACGCGCCAGTCAATATCGCGTTATCGACAGGATTGAGGCCGGCGGCATGTACCCGCACCAGTATCTCGTCCGGCCGGATCGTCGGCCGCGGCACGTCGGCAAAGCTGGTCTGGCCGGGCTTGCCGTACTGTTTGAAGATAAGTGCTTTCATGATGTCATGCAAGCCGCAGATCCTTGCGCATGCCGGCGTCCATCACGCCGGCCGGCGCAAAGGTGCGCAGCAGGCGCAGGCGCGCGGCCAGGCCGCCGGAAACATAGCGCAGTTTGGGTTTGCGGGCCAGCGCCGCCTTGAGCACCGTCTCGGCCACCACCTCCGGCCCCTCCGCGCCGGCCATCACTTCCTGCACGCGGCGGAGCACGGCGGTACGCACCTCGCGGTAGGCCTCGATCGGCGCGTCCGCCGCCAGCATATTGGCGTCGAACGGTGTGTTGGTGTAGGCCGGCTCGATGACGGTTGCGCGTATGCCCCAGTTGCGGACCTCGTGGTCCAGCGATTCGGTATAGCCTTCGACGGCGTGCTTGGTGGCGGCGTATAGCGCGCCATACGGCATGGGCAGGAAACCCAGCACCGAGCCGATATTGACGATGCGGCCCTCGCCCCTGGCGCGCATATGCGGCAGCACGGCGCGCGTCATGCGCACCAGGCCAAAGAAGTTGGTGTCGAAAATGGACTGGGCCTGCGTGATCGAGCTTTCCTCGGCCCCCGCCGGCGCCACGCCCACCCCGGCGTTATTGACCAGCAGGTCGATGCGCCCTTCCCGCCGCATCAATTCATCCACGGCCGCCTGCACCGAGGCGTCGCTGGTCACGTCCAACGCCAGCATTTCGAACCCGCCCGGTCCGGCCCCGGCGCCGCGGCGGCTGGTGCCGTACACCTTGAAGCCCGCCTGGACCAGCCGCAGGGCCGTGGCGGCGCCGATGCCGGACGAGGCGCCGGTGACCAAGGCAATCTTGTTGTTCATGGCATTTCCTTTCAAAGGTATCGATTGAATATGATGATCATCATATTTTAATGCAAAAAAAAACACGCCGATGACGCACCTTACCCGGCCGGCGGAGCCAGTTGTTTCAACGTCGCCGCGCGCAATGCCGCCGACAACTTGGGATCGTCCACCGCCCGTGCGACCATGGTTGTGCCGATCAGCGCGCAGACCAGCGCCATCGCCTGCTCGTGCGCCTGCGGCTGGCCCCAGTCGGGCATCTGGCGGGCGAACAGATCGATCATTTCCTTGATGTGGATGGTCGCGGCGCGCCGCACCTCCGGCGCCTGGCGCGGCATTTCCGAGCCCAGTGCGGACACCGGGCAGCCGGTCTCAATGGCGTCAATATGCTCTTGCGACAGGTAGGCCTGCATCATGGCTTGCAAAGCCTGCCCCGGCGACGCGGCAGCCGCCACCCGCGCCGCCAGGGCGACCGATTCCGCGCCCGCGCGGTCGCCGGCCTCGGCCAGCAACGCATCGCGGGATTCGAAATGCGCGTAGAAGCCGCCGTGCGTCAGGCCCGCTTCCTTCATGATATCGGCGACGCCGGTGCCGCCATAACCGCTGCGGCGAATCGCGCGCGCCGCCACTTCCACGATACGTTCGTGGGTGGCTTCCTTGCGGCTGACGGCAGCGCGTTTGGTGGATTTCGAATTCATGATGCTCATCATATCTCATTTTCAGCCGCCGTGCATGCGAGGGCAAAAATGCGCTTGACTAGGCAAGCTCAGTTGACCGCCGGCTTGGGCTTGAACATCATACGAAATGCTTGCAGCGCGGCCGGCTGGTAGATCGTCGCATGGGTTTCGGCCGGCATGCTTTGGTAATGCCAGCGCAGGCCGTCCGGAGCGCGGGCCGTCAGCAGCGCCGACAATTGCCCGGCGCCCTGGACGATGCCGGCGTTGGAGCTGCTGGCGATATACAAGGTTTGCGGCCTTGCCGCGCGCTGGGCCAGCAGGGCCGGTGCTTCGGCCAGCAGCTTGCTGTCGTTCCACCACAGGCTGGGATCGGCCGCCACGTAGTGATCGAACAGCTGTGGTTCGCGCAGGAAGGTTTCGACCACGAACAGGCCGGCCAGCGATTCGCCGATCACGGCCGTTTCGCCGGTGGTGCGGTAGCGCTGCTTCACCTCCGGCATCAGCTCCTCCCTGATGAAGCGGCGGAACTGCGCCGAACCGCCGACCACCGGGGCGATCTTCTTGTCTTCGGCGTTGTCGGTGGGGCCGGTCATGTCGCGGCGGCGCTGGGTGTTTTCTATGCCGACCAGCATGAACGGCCGCATGGTGCCGTTGTCGACCGACACCTGCAGCAGGCCGGCGATGTGCAGGAAGTCTTCGCGCTGGCCGCCGTCCGGCATGTAGAGCACAGGCAGCGGCGCGTCAGCCGGCAAGGCGTAGCCGCGCGACATGTAGACATTGATGTGGCGCGTTTCGGCCAGCACTTTCGATTCGATGTTGAAGCTCTCGCCGATCACCAGCGGCGCGGCGGCCGAGGCGGCCGGCGCGGCGGGCACCGGGCCGCTGATGCAGGCGCCCAGCAGGGCCGCCGCCAGGCACAGACTTGCGTGGAATTTATTGAACGTAACAATATGCGTCATTTCTACCCTTCGAGTTGTTGTCCCATCATTGCTGTGTGTCGCGCCGGCTGTTCATCGCTGCAGCCGCTCTCCACCTTGTCCAAGGCTTCCGACAATGCAACGCGAAGTACCGACAGCGAGTGCGCTTTCTTCTCCACTTCACGAATTTTCTCATGAAGCAGCAGCCGTTTTTTGCTCGGCGCCAGCGCCTCCTGCTCCCACGCGGCGATCACACCCGCGATCTCTTTTAGCGTGAAGCCCAGCGCCTTGGCGTGGGTAATGAGTTCGATGCGGCGCAAGGCCAGCGCCGAATACTCCTTGTAGTTGTTGCTCAAATGCGGCTGGGCTGCCTCGTTGAGCAAGCCCATACGTTCATAAAATCGGACCGTATCGCGCGATACGCCGGCCCGCGATGCAATTTCACCAATGCGCATTACCAGTTTCCTTCCCATCGAGACGCAGACTGTTGAAGAGAATGATTGACCGTGGACCATGGTCCACGCTTTACATTCAGCACTCTCTCAACCAATCATTTCACCATGCGACCACTCAACTATCGCAACACCACCATCATGGTAACAGGCGCCTCATCCGGAATAGGCCTGGCATTTTCCCATGCGCTGGCCGCGCGCGGGGCGAACTTGCTTCTCGTCGCGCGGTCAGCGGACAAGCTCACCAGCCTGGCGCGGGAGCTGGAGCATCGCCACGGCATCCGGGCGCACGCTCTGGCGGCTGACCTGACCGAAGCCGGCGCCGCCGGCGAGGTCCATGCGAGGGCCAGCGCGCTAGGCCTGACGCCTAACATCCTCATCAACAATGCCGGCTTTGCGACGCACGGTCATTTTGAAGCCCTGCCGCTGGACCGGCAGCTCGACGAGATATCGCTCAATTGCAGAGCCGTGGTCGAGCTCAGTCATGCCTTCCTGCCGGCCATGCTGGAACAGGCCGAGGGTGCCATTATCAATGTGGCGTCGACCGCCGCGCTGCAACCCCTGCCCTACATGGCCATCTACGGCGCCACCAAGGCTTTCGTGCTGTCTTTTTCGGAAGCGCTGTGGCAAGAATATCGCGCGCGCGGCGTGCGCGTGCTAGCGGTGTGCCCGGGCGCCACCGATACCGCTTTCTTTGACGTGGTCGGCGCCGAAGAGGCTGGGGTCGGCACACGCATGGCGGCCGAGACTGTCGTCAACCTCAGCCTGCGGGCACTGGATCGCGGCAGGAGCCATGTCGTTCCCGGCGGAGCCAATCGCATGCTGGGCTGGCTGCCCCGCATGCTGCCGAGGCAAACGATATTACAAATCGTCGCCAACATGCTTAGACCTCGCCAGCGGCGCCCGGACTGAGGATGGGCAGGTCAGGAGGCCGGCATGCTGCCGTCGGCGACGCTGCGGTAAACGTCGGAATAACGCCGCATCATGTCCGCCATCGAAAAGCGGGCGGCGATTTCGGCGCGGTTGGCCTGTCCCAGGGCGCAGCGCAACGCGGCGCTCGCCGCCAGCTGCCCCAGGGACAGGACCAAGCCGTCCTCGTCGCCGGAGCGCGACACGAATCGCCTGGAGACGTCTGGCATGATGTCCATGCAATCGCCGACGTCGGTGCAGGCGCAAGGCAGCGCCGCCGCCATCGCTTCGACCAGCGACAGCGGGAATTGCTCGCTGAACGAGGACATGGCGAAGATGTCGAACAGGCCGACATAGTTCTGCGGATGCGGCACGAAACCGGGCAGCACCAGCCGGTCCCCCAGTCCGCATTCGCCGGCGGCGTCCAATATGGCCCCGGCCTGCGGCCCCTCGCCGACGATGACCAGCCGCACATCGAACTGGCCGGCGAGGCGGGCAACCGCGCGCACCAGCAGCGTGAGATTCTTGACCGCGTTCAGTCGCGCCACGCAGCCGATCACGATTTCGCCGGGGCGGCGCGCAAAGCCGGGAATCGCGTCGGCGCGCGGCGGCGTCGAAAAGCCGGCGACATCCACGCCGTTCGGCACATACACCATGCGCCCGCCGGGTTGGCGCCAGACGTCGCGCGCGATGGCTTCGAGATTGCGCGACACCGTGACTATCTTGCTGGCCCCCGGATAAGTCAGACGCCGATAAGCGCTGCGCAACCGGTTCTGCCGTGCCGCCTCGGCCACTTCGAAGCCCTCTTCATGATGCACCAGCGAACGCCGCCCGAACAGCCGGTTCGCCAACAGCACATCCATCGCCCCCCAGTTGTAGGTACAGACCAGGTCCACCGGTGCGGCACGCAGATAGGCGCCCAACCGGCGCAGGCGCTGCCACATGCCGCGCTGCTTGAGCGGTACGTCGCGCACCAGGCTCGCCGTCGAAGCGGCCGCCAGCAGCGCCTGCGCGCCATAGCGGCCGTCGTGCGCGCAAATCCAGTGTTCGACACCCGCCCCCCAGTGCTCGATCATGCGTGTGACGCGCACCTGGGGACCGCCGACGTCGAAGGTGGAAAAGACGTGCAACAGGCGCGGACGACGCATCGCCGATCAATCGAGCAAGGCGCGCACCGGCACGACCAGGGCCTTGTCGATGAACGCGCGGCGATCGCACACCGGCGCCCAGTTCAGCACCGCCTCTGTCTCGGTCGTGTCGAAACGGGAGGGCATGCCGCGCGACAGGAAATCGCGCGAGTTGGGCGGGCGTACCTTGTTGCCGCCGGCCGTCTTGATCAGCCATTTCCCCCATTCGATGAGCAATTGGAATGCCAGGGACTGGGGATGGAAGGTGAGCGGACGGCCGACGATGGGCTTGAGCTCGTCGAAGTACTCGCGCGCCGACAACCTGACCCCGCCGACGATGTTGTCGGTGCGGCCGAGCACGCCTGCATCGGCCTTGAGCGCGGAAACGATGGCCGACGCGACATCCTCCACCAGCACGAACGGCAGCGGGTTGCGTCCGCCGTTCCACCCCAGGCAATGCTCGTCGTTGTTGAATAGCCCCAGGCCCGAGTGGAAGGGCGAGGCGCCCTCGCCCACCACGATGCCCGGCCGCTGGATGGTCACCGGCAGGCCCTGGTCCCGGTGCATGTCGAGCAGCACCCGCTCCGCCGCGGCCTTGGCGAGGCTGTAGTCGGAACGCAGGCCGCCGCGCTGGTCGCAGGGGGTGGACGGCAGGATGGTTTCCGAACGCTTGCCGAGGTAGACGGCGGCGATCGAACTCACAAACACCAGCCGTTCCACCTGCTTCTCCAGGCATACCTCGCCCACCGCCCTGGCCGCGCCGGCGACCAGGTCGACGGTCTGCTGGCGCGTTGCGCCGGTACCGCCGTGGACCAGGTTGACGACGTACTTCGCACTGCCGATGCCGCGCGCGATATCGTTGCGGTTGCCGACGTCGCCGCCGACCAGGGTGACGTTCGACTCGCTGAAGAAGTCCGGCGCGCCGCGCACGTTGCGCCCCATCACGCCGACGCTGTAGCCGGCGTCGAGAAGCTGGCGCACGACATGACGGCCGATGAAACCCGTGCCGCCGAGCACCGCGACATCGAAATGGGGCGTCGGCAGGTCCGCCTTCAGCAGCGTGCGGGGACTGGCGGCCGGCTCGTTCGACACGTTCGCCAGGCGGGCCACCTGCTCGCACAAGTCCACCAGGTTGGCGCCGAACTGGCCGCTGGACAGCGGCGCCCTGCCCTCGTCGATGGCGCGGTGGAAGTCCTGGACCGAGCCGCGGATGCTGCAATGGAAGGCGTCCGTCCGTGGACGCAGCTTCAGTTGCGCGCCCAAATATCGGCTGACGCCGCCGATCGACTGCCGCAACGACGCCGCGCCCTGCGCGGCGAGGCTGAGCGCGATGTCGGCGGCCTCCAGAAAGCGCGTGCGCTTGCAGTTCGATATGCTGTTGCGTATGCAATCGACCGCCACCACGCCGTCGTCGCACACGGCGGTCAGTTGCCAAACGGGGAAGCTGGCCCCGAATGCCATGTGCAACTGGCCGTCGCCCAACGCCCCCTTGAGCGTGACGTCAAAGCTCTTGTGGAAATTGACCCCGGGCGCGATTTCCCTGGACGGCGCGGCCGTGGACGCCGACACGTGCGCGGGCCCGATAAAGTGGATCAGCTGGCTAAGCGGATGCACCATTTGTTCGAGAATGATGTTCGACGGCCGCTCGAACATCCAATGGCCGAACTGCCTGGACTTCAGCTGGGCCAAGGGCACGGCGACCACCAGGGAGACGAAGCGCACACGGCCGAAGTGTCCCGCGTCCAGCATGTCCCGGAATTTGAGCAGGGCCGGATGAAAGATGAAGTTCTGGTTCACCCCCAGCACGGCGTTGCCGGACTCGGCGGCAGCGAGCATGCGCCGGCCCTCTGCCGACGCCACGCACATCGGCTTTTCCATCAGGCAGTGAACACCGGCCCGCAGCACCGACTCGCCGATCGCGGCGTGCAGATGGGGCGGCACCAACACATGCGCCCGCTCGAACGCCTTGGCGGCCAGCGCCTCCTCCGTCCGGGTGTAGACCTGAACCCCGGCGCCGATCCGGTCGGCCAGCGCCGCCGCGGCAAGGCGGTTCGAATCGACGACGCAAGAGACGGCGATTCCGGGCATCGCCTGCAGGGCCTCGAGATGTTCGCGGGCGATGCGCCCGGCGCCGATCAGGCCCACTCTGACTTGGTTCATCTTCATGTCCATCCTCCGGTTGCTTGTTTATTCGATCGCGTCGCAAGAACATCAGCAAGTTATATTCCAGAGCGGGAAAAGGCCTTTATCGTCATACGCTTAAGTCCGCGACCATGCCGGCAAGCGGGCGCGAGTGTCAATCTTTCCGACATCGTCGGCCCCTCATGCAGCCGACTTGACAAGGCCCCCAACTTCGCCAATACTATACCTTATGGTTAACTATAAAGACGCCCAGCTGGACCTGATCTTCGCCGCGCTGTCCGACGCCACGCGGCGCGGCGTGCTGGCGCAGTTGGGCGACGGCAGCCGCACCGTCACCGAACTGGCGCAGCAGTATGAGATGTCCCTGCCCGGCTTCATGAAACACCTGGCGGTGCTGGAGACGGCCGGCCTGATCGCCCGCTCGAAGGAAGGCCGGGTGGTGCGCTGCGCGCTCGAAGCCGCCCCGATGCAGGACGCCGCCCAGTGGATCGCCCACTACCAGCACTTCTGGACCGACCAGCTCGATTCGCTGGGACGTTATCTCTACCACCAAGAGGAAATCACATCATGCCCGCCACCGAACAGCCAGCCCAAGTCAGCCTCCGACGCACCTACCCCGTCGCCCCCGACAAAGTCTGGCGCGCGTGGACCGACCCGCAAGCGCTGAGCCAGTGGTTCGGCCCCGGCGCGGCCTCGCTGACCAAGGCGGAGCTCGACCTGCGCGTAGGCGGCCACTATCACCTCGCCTTCGCCGGACCCGACGGCGGCCTGAATCAATTGACCGGCGTGTATCAGGAAGTGGCGCCCTATACGCGGCTGGTATTTACCTGGGCCTGGCACAGCACGCCGGAACGGCAATCGCGCATCAGCATCGTTTTAACGCCAGTGGCAGAAGGCACGGAACTGTGTTTCGTGCACGACCGCTTCTTCGACGAGCAGGCCCGCATCAATCATGAACGGGGCTGGGCTCTTTTCTTCAGCAGTCTTGATCGTTACTTTTCAGGAGGTTCGCTATGAAATACCAGGGAAGCTGCCATTGCGGCAGAGTGAAATTCGAAGCCGAAGGCGAGATCGCGTCGGCGCTGTCCTGCAACTGCTCGATGTGCCAGCGCAAGGGAACGTTGATGTGGTTCGTGCCGCGCCCGGACATGCATTTGCTGACGCCGGACGACAACGCCAGCACCTATCTGTTCAACAAGCACGTGATCAAGCACCGCTTCTGCCCGGTTTGCGGCATCTCGCCCTACAGCGAAGGCACAGCGCCCAACGGCGACCCGGTGGCGGCGATCAACCTGCGCTGCATCGAAGGGATAGACCTGGACGCCATCCCCGTCAATCACTACGACGGCCGGTCGATTTAAGCAACTCAGCCTCCTGACGTTTTGCTTTTAATATAATATAAAACAAACTACAGGAGGCTGACGCATGAAACGCTGGTCAATTCCATACGCCGTGCTGGTCGGTGGCGCCGTTGCCGGCGCGCTCGACATCACGTTCGCGATTTCCTTTGCCGTCTACAACGGCCTGACGCCGGAGCGCCTGCTGCAAATCGTCGCCAGCGGCCTGCTGGGCAGCGCGGCCTTCAACGGCGGCGCACTGACGGCGGCGGTTGGATTGCTGAGTCACTTCGCCCTCAGCTTGGTCTGGATGGCGCTGTTCCTGGCGGCGGCACGGCAGGCGCCTGCCCTGCTGGCCAAGCCGTTGCTGTCCGCCATCCTGTTCGGCATCCTGGTGTTCCTGGCGATGCGGCTGGTGGTGTTGCCGTTGTCGGCCTTCCCCCGCCCTGTCACGTTCCAGCCGCTGTCGACGGTGCTGGACCTGGCTTCCCATATGTTTTTGTTCGGCCTGCCGATTGTATGGGCCACCCGCAAGGCAACGCTTTGAATGCAAGGGATACGCCGACATAAAAAAGGGCAGCCTTTTTATCGGCTGCCCTGCTGCTTTACGGCGTTACGCTAGCTTCAGATCGCTGCAATCGCCGCGTTGAAGGTGGCGCTCGGACGCATGACCGCTTCGGTCTTGGCCGGATCCGGGTAGTAGTAGCCACCGATATCCATCGCCTTGCCCTGCACCGAGTTCAGCTCTTCGACGATCTTGGCTTCGTTGGCCGCCAGCGACTTCGCCAGTGGCGCGAAGTAGGCTTGCAGTTCGGCGTCCTCGGTCTGGGCCGCCAGTGCCTGCGACCAGTACAGCGACAGGTAGAAGTGGCTGCCACGGTTGTCCAGCTCGCCGGTGCGGGTCGATGGCGACTTGTTGTTGTCCAGCAGCTTGCCGGTGGCTTCATCCAGCGTCTTGGCCAACAGCTTGGCCTTGGCGTTACCGGTCTTGATGCCCAGGTCTTCCAGCGACACCGCCAGCGCCAGGAACTCGCCCAGCGAATCCCAGCGCAGGTGGTTTTCTTCCACCAGCTGCTTGACGTGCTTGGGCGCCGAACCGCCGGCGCCGGTTTCGTACATGCCGCCGCCGGCCATCAGCGGAACGATGGACAGCATCTTGGCGCTGGTGCCCAGTTCCAGGATCGGGAACAGGTCGGTCAGGTAGTCGCGCAGGATGTTGCCGGTCACCGAGATGGTGTCCAGGCCGCGGAAGGCGCGTTCCAGCGTGTAGCGCATGGCGCGGGTCTGCGACATGATCTGGATTTCCAGACCCTTGGTGTCGTGGTCCTTCAGGTAGGTCTGCACCTTCTTGATCACTTCGTTCTCGTGCGGACGATAGCTGTCCAGCCAGAACACGGCAGGCATGCCGGAATTGCGGGCGCGGGTCACGGCCAGCTTGACCCAGTCGCGGATCGGCGCGTCCTTGACCTGGCACATGCGCCAGATATCGCCTTCTTCGACGTTCTGGGTCAGCAGCACTTCGCCGGTGGCCAGGTCGGTGATGTTGGCGACGCCGGCTTCCGACACTTCGAAGGTCTTGTCGTGCGAACCGTATTCCTCGGCCTGCTGGGCCATCAGGCCGACGTTAGGCACGGTGCCCATGGTCTTCGGATCGAAGTTGCCATGCCATTTGCAGAAGCCGATCATTTCCTGGTAGATGCGGGCGAAGGTCGATTCCGGCATCACGGCCTTGACGTCCTTCGGACGGCCGTCGGCGCCCCACATCTTGCCGCCGATGCGTATCATGGCCGGCATCGAGGCGTCGACGATGATGTCGTTCGGCGAGTGGAAGTTGGTGATGCCCTTGGCCGAGTCGACCATCGCCAGTTCCGGACGGTTGGCGTGGCAGGCGTGCAGGTCCTTCAGAATCTCTTCCTTCTGCGAGGTCGGCAGCTTTTCGATCTTCTCGTACAGGTTGGCCATGCCGTTGTTGACGTTGACGCCCAGTTCATCGAACAGCGCCGCGTGCTTGGCGAACGCATCCTTGTAGAAGATGCGTACGCAGTGGCCGAACACGATCGGGTGCGACACCTTCATCATGGTGGCCTTGACGTGCAGCGAGAACATCACGCCGGTCTTGAAGGCGTCGTCGATTTCCTTCTCGTAGAACTCCAGCAATGCCTTTTTGCTCATGAACATGCTGTCGATGATTTCGCCGGCCTGCAGCGAGACCTTCGGCTTCAGCACGATGGTCTTGCCGGACGCGGTGATCAGTTCCATCTTGACATCACGGGCCTGGCCCAGCGTCAGCGATTTTTCGCCATGGTAGAAGTCGCCGTGGTGCATATGCGAAACGTGGGTGCGCGACGCCTGGCTCCACTCGCCCATCGAATGCGGGTGCTTGCGGGCGAACTCTTTGACGGCCTTCGGCGCGCGGCGGTCGGAGTTACCTTCGCGCAGCACCGGGTTGACCGAGCTGCCGATGCACTTGCCGTAGCGGGCCTTCAAGGCCTTGTCGGCGTCGGTCTTGGCGTCTTCCGGATAGTCCGGCAGCTTGTAGCCGCGCGCTTGCAGCTCGCGGATGCAGGTGGTCAGCTGGCCGACCGAGGCGCTGATGTTCGGCAGCTTGATGATGTTGGTGTCGGCCAGTTGGGTCAGTGCGCCCAGTTCGGCCAGGGTGTTCGGGACCTTCTGCTCGTCGCTCAGGAATTCGGGGAATTCGGCCAGCACCCGTGCCGCCACCGAAATATCGCTGGAGGTCACGTCCACGCCAGCCGATGCAGCGAACTTCTTGATAATAGGCAGCAGCGAATAGGTCGCCAGCATAGGCGCTTCATCGGTCAGCGTGTAGATGATTTTAGTTTTCTGTGTTGCCATGTTCATTCCATGTCATGCGGGCGATACCCGCCGATTGAATTCCTCCGTTCCAGATTGCAAGATGGTGTGTCGTAATCTGGCAACGGCCCCAACCTGCATTTTAGCCCTGTTGGCGGCCGATGCCCAGAGGCGGATTCTGCGTAGAAGGTTTTTTCCCGGGAATAAATACAAAAAGGCAGCCATCGAGGCTGCCTTTCTTTACTGTCCGGCCGCCTGTAGTCGGCCGGCGGACGCGCCATTGCCTGGCGGCTTATTGCTTTTTCCTGCGGGAGTGGAGTCCAGCCAGCAACAGCAAGCCTGCGCCAAGCATGGCATAGCCTTCAGGTTCAGGCACCGGCACCGTCAACACCGTCGGCACCACCGTCATCACTGTCTGCGGGGTGATATCGAAGCGATAGTTGTCGTTAGGCCTCCATTCATTGGTGGAAAAAACTGCGCCTTGGCCGGAGTCAAAAGCATATATGTTGCTGTATGGACGGCTGGGGTAGTCAAAGAATTCTGTATGGCTCGCAATAAACTGCAATTGCCCGCCAATCACATAGGAAAACGAATCAACCTTGCAGGTCACAACGGGGAAGGTCCCAGCAGGGCAAGCGAGAAAATTCTCGTTGTATCCGTGGAACGGGAGGATTTTGAATGTGGTCAGTTCGGAGCGCTCGATGACGCCGTTATGGTTCGCGTCAACGCCTGAAAACGTACCGGTGATTTCAATGTCAGGGCGGTATTCGCCGTAGGCTTGAAAGCCGGTCCAAGTGATGGCCCATGCGCTCGGCACATCGGCAGCCTGGGAGAATGAACAGCACACCGCGAGAACGCTGCTGACAATAAGTTTCTTTAACATAATTATCCCGTAGACGATTGAATTGATAGAAATTAATAATAAAATAATTATCGATGAGCAAATAATATCATTAAAGTATCTTTATGCATTGATTTTTGCAAAAATATTAATCCCTACTTTGGTTGCCACTCTTACCTCTGCAACCAAAAGTTTCCGTTATTGCCATCAATGCATATTTCACTGTTGCACTAATGTTGAAAGTGATTATGTGAGAGTTTGCTAGCCTCATCAGACCTCTAAGATCGTGCCAACGTTCTGCCAAATTCTCATTTGGATATTTGGAATGCAAATAAGGCCTTAAGGAGGCAATATGAAATTTCAGAATTGGACTGTGGCAAACCGGCTCGGACTGGGTTTTGGCCTGGGTGCGGTGTTTCTGTTGGTAATCATCGGACTGGCCCTGACCAGCATGCGGCAGATCCAGGGACGACTGGACGAAATCACCAAGGTCAACAACGTCGAGACCAAACTGGCCCAGGTAATGGACCTGACAGTTACAGAGCGCGCGCTGGCCACGCGCAACCTGATCCTGCTGAAGGAAGACAAGGAAATCCAGATCGAGGTCAACCGCATCGACGAACAGCAGAAGAAATATGCCGCCGCCCAGGACAAGCTGGGGCAAATGTTCGCGACGCTGGCCGGCACCTCGCCCGAGGAAAAAGAGTTGCTGGACCAAATCCGCAAGCAGGCCGAGCAGGCAGTACCGTTCATCCAGCGCGCCGCCTCGCTGGCGCTGGAACAAAAACAGGACGACGCCTATAAACTGCTGCGCTACGAGTTCCGGCCGGTGCAGAAGCGCTGGTGGGAATTGCTGCGCAAGCTGATCGCGCTCGAGGAAAAACAAAACATCGAAGCGTCCGATGCGGCCGAAGTGGCCTATGCCCAGGCCCGCACGGTGATGCTGATCATCGGCTCGCTGGCCCTGCTGACCAGCGTGGCGGCGGCCTGGCTGATCACCCGCGGCGTCACCCGCGAGCTGGGCTGCGAGCCGGGCGAAGCGGCCGAGATCGCCGGCCAGATCGCCGCCGGCAACCTGACGGTGCGCATCGATCCCAAGGCGAACGACCAGCACAGCCTGCTGTTCGCGATGCGCTCCATGCGCGACAGCCTGGCCCGCATCGTCAACCAGGTGCACGCCAGCACCGAGACCATCGCCGCCGCCGCCGGCCAGATCGCCTCCGGCAACCTCGACCTGTCCTCGCGCACCGAACAGCAGGCCAGCACGCTGGAGGAGACCGCCTCCTCGATGGAGGAGCTCACCAGCACCGTGCGCCAGAACACCGACCACGCGCGCCAGGCCAACGGCCTGGCCGAATCGGCCTCCGACGTCGCCGCCAAGGGCGGCGCGGTGGTGGCGCAGGTGGTCGACACCATGGCCGCCATCGATGTCTCGGCGCGCAAGATCGTCGACATCATCGCCGTCATCGACGGCATCGCCTTCCAGACCAACATCCTGGCGTTGAACGCCGCCGTGGAAGCGGCGCGCGCCGGCGAACAGGGGCGCGGTTTCGCGGTGGTCGCCACCGAGGTGCGCAACCTGGCCCAGCGTTCGGCCGCGGCGGCCAAGGAAATCAAGGACTTGATCGGCGATTCGGTCGACAAGGTCCAGGCCGGCAACCGCCTGGTCGAACAGGCCGGATCGACCATGCACGACGTGGTGTCGAGCGTCAAGCGGGTGACCGACATCATGTCCGAGATCATGCTGGCCAGCCAGGAGCAATCGTCGGGCATCGAGCAGATCAACACGGCGGTCACGCAGATGGACGACGTGACCCAGCAAAACGCCGCGCTGGTGGAGGAAGCCGCCGCCGCCGCGCACGCCATGCAGGACCAGGTCAACAGCTTGAACGACCTGGTCAGCGTGTTCCGCACCGAGGCCAAGGCGGGCGCGGTACGGCCGGCGCTGCAGCGGGTGGCGGTGGCGGTGCCGGCCAAGTCGCCGCGCGCCCCCGCCCTGACCACGGCGGTCCGCGCGCGCGGCGCGGCCAAGGTCGATACGCAGGAATGGGAACAGTTCTGATCTGGAGGAAGCGTGATGGGCAAGCTGGACAAAATCGAAGACGCGGGCATGCAGGGCGCGCCCAATATATTCTGGCACGGCAGCCAGGTCAGCGCCGAAGTGCGCAGCCGCCAGGCCGGGCAACGGGCGGCCACCATCTGGCTGACCGGCCTCAGCGGCGCAGGCAAGTCGACCCTGGCGTCCGCGCTGGAAGGCCGGCTGGTCGGCGCCGGCCACATGGCCTACGTGCTGGACGGCGACAACCTGCGCCACCACCTGAACCGCGACCTCGGCTTCTCGCCCGCCGACCGCCAGGAAAACATCCGCCGCAGCGCCGAAGTGGCGCGGATCATGAACGACGCCGGCCTGTTCGTGATCTGCGCCTTCATCTCGCCGCTGCGCCAGGACCGCGAGATGGCGCGCCAGATCATCGGCGCCAACAACTTCCTCGAAACCCATGTCTGCACCTCGGTCGCCGTGTGCGAGGCGCGCGACCCCAAGGGTCTGTACCAGAAAGCCCGGGCCGGGCTGATACCGCAGTTCACCGGCGTCTCGGCGCCGTACGAGGAACCGCTGGCCCCGGCGCTCAAGCTGGACACCGGCGCGCTGCCGCTGGACGCCTGCTGCGAACGGCTGTATCAACAGCTGTCGCGCCGCTTCATCTGACGCCCATGGACGCCGCCCACCACTACGATGTCTTCAACGGCGACGCCGACGGCATCTTCGCGCTGCACCAGATGCGCCTGCACACGCCGCTGCGGGCCGAGCTGGTCACCGGCGTCAAGCGCGAGATCGACCTGCTGCGGCGCGTGCCGGACGGCTGCCGCGGCCAGGTGCTGGTGCTCGACATCGCGCTCGACAGCAACAGCGCGGCGCTGCACCGCCTGCTCGACGGCGGCGCCGAGGTCGACTATTTCGACCACCACTCGGCCGACTGCGCCTTCGCCCATCCCCGCCTGCGCCTGCACTGCGACGGCGCGCCCGACGTCTGCACCAGCATCCTGGTGGACCGCCACCTGCAAGGCCGCCACCGGCCGTGGGCGGTGGCGGCGGCCTTCGGCGACAACCTGGCCGAGGCGGCCTGCCGGCTGGCCCGCCGCAGCGGCCTGGACGGTGACGCCGTCGAGGCGCTGGCGCAGCTGGGCCAGGTGTTCAACTACAACGCCTACGGCGAATGCGAGCAGGACCTGCACATCGCCCCGGCCGCGCTGTACCGCGCGCTGGCCGGCCACGAGCACCCGTTCGACTTCATCGCCGGCAGCGAGATCTACCGCGCCCTGTGCGCCGGCTACCGCGACGACTGCGCGCGCCTGCAAGGCCTGCGGCCGCACGCCGAACTGGGCGCCGGCGCGGTCTACATCCTGCCCGCCAGCGCTTGGGCGCGGCGCGTCAGCGGCGTGCTGGCCAACCGGCTGGCGGCCCAGCACCACGGCGCCTCGTTCGCCGTGCTCAACGAACGCGACGACGGTTCCTACCTGGTCAGCGTGCGTTCCGGCGCACCGCTGACGCACAGCGCCAACGGCTTTTGCCAACAATTCGACACCGGCGGCGGCCGCAAGGCCGCCGCCGGCATCAACCGCCTGCCGGCGGCGGAGCTGGACCGCTTCATGGACAGCTTCCGCCGCTATTACACCGCACCGCCCGCCGGCCTCGCCGGCCTGATTACCGAGGAAAAACCAGCATGAACGATATGTCCAGCAACAGCGGCGTCCAGCGTCCGCGTCCCGTGATGATGATACCGCTGCGCCGCTGCGGCAGCCACGCGCTGCGGCTGCGGCTGAATATGTCGCCGCAGTTCTATTCGCCCTACCCGCTGCACATCGTCGACCTGGCGCCGCTGCTGCCGCTGTACGGCGACCTGCGCGACGACCGCGCCTACTTCAACCTGGTGGTCGACGTGGTGGGCCTGCAGGCGGTGAGCATGGTCAAGTGGCCGGAGGTGGTGTTCGATCCGGTGGAGATCTTCGAAACGCTGCGCGGCCAGCCGCGCAGCGTGCACCGGGTGGTGTGGGAGCTGCTGCTGCGCTCGGCCGAGCAGCAAGGCGCGCAGGTGGTGATGGACAAGTCGCTGGACAGCGTGCACTACGCGCAGGAGCTGATGACGCTGTATCCCGACATGCTGTTCGTGAACGTGGCGCGCGATCCGCGCGCCCAGGTGGCGTCGATGAACCGCGCCATCATCCACGATTTCGACACCCGCCTCAACGCCCAGACCTGGCTGGCCGCGCACCAGGCCGCCGACCGCGTGATGCAGCAATGGCCCGAGCGCGTGCTGACGATACGCTACGAAGACTTCCTGTCGCAGCAGCAGGCCACGCTGGAGACCGTGTGCAGCTTCCTGGGCATCGCCTTCCTGCCGCAGATGCTGGACGGCGCCGCCTCGCGCGAGGCGCGCCAGCTGTCGCAGATGTCGGCGCTGTGGTCGTCCAACTGCTACCCGCCGATCGCCGCCAACATCGACAAGTTCAAGCAGCAGCTGACGCTGGACGAGATCAACGTCATCGAAACGCTGACCGGCGACTACATGGACCGCTACGGCTACACCCGCCTGGCCGCCGGCGACGCGCCGCTGCAGCCGGCGCTGCTCGAACAGGCCCAGCGCAGCTCCAAGGTGGGCCGCGAGCTGGCCTGGTGCGACCTGGAGCGCAGCAACTTCCGCGACTACGCGCTGCGCCGCAGCCGCGCCGACTACCTGGAACGGCTGCGCGCGCGCCTGCTGGGCCAGCCGTCGCTGCCCGGCAGCGGCCAGCTCGTCACGCTCGAACAGCTGGACCCGGCCGCGTTCGCGCCGGCCGATTAAGGCGAGCGCGAATAGCCGCCTACTCGTCATTCCCGCGCAGGCGGGAATCCATGCGGCGGATGGGTTCCCGCCTGCGCGGGAACGACCGGTACCTCAAGCCGATCAAGCCTGGGCGGCCAGCTGCTCGGCGCACTTGGCCAGCGCCAGCCGCAGCTCGCGCATCTTGGGCGGCTTACTCAGCACCTGGTCGACATTGACCGGCGCCTCGCCGCTGTCCGGGATCAGGCGCTGGCCCCAGCCGGTCAGCAGCACCACCGGCGTGGCCGGGGCCACCCGCTTGACCGTCTCGGCCACCTTGCGGCCGTCGACATACGGCATGCCGAGGTCGGTGATCACCACCGCATAAGCGTTGCCCGCCCGCTCGGCCTCGCAGAACAGGTCGATGCCGGCCTGGCCGCCGTCGGCCTTGGTGACGTGGTGGCCGTCCAGGCTCAGGATATTCTCCAGCGACGCCAGCACGGTGGGGTCGTCGTCGACGATCAGGATGCGCAGGCCCGGCCCCGGGCCCTGCGCTTGCGGCGGCGCGGAACCGGCGGCCGACGACGGCGCCACCGGGAAATACATCCGGACCGCGGTGCCGTGGTTCAGCCTGGACTCGATGGCGATGCTGGCCGAGTGGCGCTCGATCATGCCGTACACGGTGGCCAGGCCGAGGCCGGTGCCGCGCTCGCCCTTGGTGGTGAAGAACGGTTCCAGGCAGCGCCGCTGCGTCGCCTCGTCCATGCCGGTGCCGTTGTCGGCCACCTCCACCAGCACGTACGGGCCGGAGCCGTCGTCCAGCCGCTCGACATGGCGGGTGCGCAGCGTCACCGCGCCGCCGTCCGGCATGGCGTCGACGGCGTTGAAGATCAGGTTGGTCAAGGCTTCGCGGATCTCGCCCTCGACGCCGAGGATGGCCGGCAACTCCACGCCCAGCTCCTGGCGCATCTCGATCACGATGCCGCGCTGCTGCGGCATGTCCGACCAGCGCGCGCGGGTCAGGTCGACCACGTGCTGCATCATCAGGTTGACGTCGACGGTGCTGTGGGTCAGCTGCGGTTCGCGCTGGCGGTAGAACTCGCGCATGCGCGCCACCGTCGAGGCGACGTCGTCGATGGCGCGCTCGATCACCTGCAGGCAGGCGCGGCCGTTCTCGCTCAGGCCGCGCTCGGTCTCCAGCAGCGACTCGGCGTACAGGCCGATCGGCGAGATGGCGTTGTTGATGTCGTGCGCGATGCCGCTGGCCATTTGCCCCAGCGCGCGCAGGCGCTCCTGCTTGGTGACCTGCACCTGGCTCTGGTGCAGGTCGTCGTAAGCCTGTTGCAGCGCGCCGTACAAGCGGGCCTGGTTGGCGGCCAGCGCCACGTGCTCGCTGAGCTGGCGCAGGAATTCGCAGTCGGTGCTGGAAAAGGCGTTGACCTCGGCGCGCGCCACGATCAGCACGCCGAACACGGTGCTCTCGGCCAGCAAGGGCGCCAGCACCAGCGAACTCATGCCCACCTTGGCCAGCCGCCTGGGGAAGGGAAAATCGACGGCGCGGATGTCGGGCTCGTACACCAGCTGGCCGCGCACGCAGCGCGACAGGCCGTTCTCGTCGATCTCGATGCGGGCCGCCTCGCCCATCGCCATCGCCTCGGACAGCTGGTAGCTCTGCATGCCGACGCAGCTGACCACCAGCTCGTCGCCCCGGTACAGGCAGATGGCGCCGAAATCGATCGGCAGCTGGTCTTCCAGGCAGCGCACCACCACCTGGAAAATGCTGGGCAAGTCCTGCCGCTCGCCGATCGAGCGGGTGATCTGGTGCAGCAGGCTCATGCGCGCCAGCTGGGCCACCACCTTGCGCTCGGCCGCCTGCCGCTCCGCCACCTCGGTTTGCAGCGCCACGTTGGCGTGGATCAGCTCGTCGCGCGAGACGGTGGTCTGGCGCAGCCGCTCCACCATGCCGTCGAAGGACCTGGCCAGGTTGCCGATCTCGTCGTCGGCGCGCGCGTCCAGCACCACGTCCAGGCGGCCGGTGCCGATCACCTTGGTGGCCTGGTGCAGGCGCGCCAGCGGCTTGCTGACGCTGCGGATGGTCAGGCCCATGGCGCCGATCACCACCAGCAGCACCAGCGCGCCCAGCACCGCGCCGACCGTCACCAGGTCGGACTGGGCCGACAACATCTTGCCGCGGCTGATGCGGGCCAGGTCCTCGGCATCGGACATCATCGCCTGCGCCCGGTTCATCATCAGGCCCGACAACCTGGCCTCCAGCTCCAGCAGGATGGCACGCCGCTCCGGCGTGCGGGCGAACTCCGCCTGCAGCCCCTGCAACTCGTTGAACAGGCCCCGCAGCGACTGCTGGCGTTCGCGCACGTCGCGCAGCAGCACCCGCTCGTCCTCGTCGTCGAAGCTGCCGTCGTCGGCGATCATCGTCTGCAGCGACTGGTGCCGTTGCAGCCACTGCGCCTTGGTGCGGCTCTGGTGGTGCTGCACGTATTCCAGCGACAGGTAGCGCAGCGCGGCGGCGCCGCGCAGCACGTCGCCGGTGATTTCCGCCTTGGCGATCTCGTGCCGCATCTGCTGCGTGGTGCGGGCGAACACCAGCGCCATGATCGCCAGCAGGACGATGCAGATGATTTGCGCCAGCTTGAGGCGGGTGGAGATTTTCACGCGGTGGCCCCTAGTAGATGATCGTCACTTCGGTCGGGCTGACGGCCTTGAGCCCGTCGAGGTAGATGTAGTCGAGGAAGTTGGGCACCTCGCGCGCGGCCGTCAGCCCGCCCTTGATGGCCCAGCGCGACTGGTCCTCCAGCACCAGCAGCAGGCTCTGGTCGAGCTCCAGGCCGAAATGGTGGGACGGCCACGCGGCCAGCATGGCGCTGGCGCCGCTGGCCGAGAGCTTGGGGAAGAAGGCCACGCCGGCGGCCGGATGTTCGCGGCAAAAGCGCTCGCCCTGCTCCAGCGCCTGCAACAGCCGCACCACGGTCTGCGGGTTGTGCCGGATGGTGCGCGCCAGCGCCACCATGTTGTAGATGCTCTCGTAGACGTCGGCCCCGGTGAAGCGGATGGCGTTGGCGCCCAGGCTTTCCTCGGCCACGCCCAGGAAGGGATCCCAGCCGCTGACGGCGTCCACCTTGCCGTCGGTGATGGCCTGCTGCAGGCCGTCGGGCGGGTAGTTCACCAGCGTCACGTCGTGGGTGTCGAGCCGCTGGCGATTGAGGAACACCTCCAGCGTGAAGTGGCCGGAGGTGCCCAGCGTCACGCCGATGCGCTTGCCCTTGAGGTCGGCCGGTCGGGCGATGCCGCGGTCGCGCCGCGCCACCAGGCCGTGGTCGCGGCCGGTGCGGAAGATGGTGCTGATCACCTGGATCGGCGTGGCGTCCATCGCGAAGAACATGATCGGAATGTCGGCCACGGTCGCCATGTCGGCCTTGTTCGAGGTCACCGCCTCCAGCGCCTGGCGGCCGTTGGTGTAGGGCTGCAGCGTGACCGCCAGTTGCCGGCCGGCGAAATAGCCCTGGGCCTGGGCCGCCATCACCGGGCAGGCCCCCACATAGTCGGTGTTGGTGGCGATCACCAGCGCGGTCGGCGCCGGCAGCGGATCGGCGGCCGGCCGCAGCACCCGCCACATGCCGATGCCGGCCATCAGCACCAGCACGGCGGCCAGCACCAGGGCTGCGAGGGGAAAACGCTTCATACGGGCTCCAGGCATGGACTGCTGTGTCAGCTGGCGTGCTGGGTGGGGACGCGCGCGCCCGGCATGACGGCCACGCCGCTTTGCAGCGGCAACTCGATGCGGAAGGTGCTGCCCTCGCCGGGCTTGCTTTCCACGCTGATGCTGCCGCGCATCGCTTCGACCAGGCGCTTGGTGATGGTCAGTCCCAGGCCCGTGCCCTCCTCGCCGCTCTCGTCGCGGCCGGCGCGGCCGAACGGCAGGAAGATCGCCTCCATCTGCTCGGGACTGAGGCCGATGCCGCTGTCGCTGACGGCGATGCAGCCCTGGCCGCCGCGCGTGACGCTGCAGCTGACCGTGACGCTGCCGTGCACATGGTTGTACTTGATCGCGTTCGACAGCAGGTTCACCAGGATCTGCTTGAGCCGCATGCGGTCGACGCACAGCTCGAGCTTGCAGTCGGCCGGCATCATCAGCGCGATCAGGCGCTTCTCGGCCAGCGGCGCGACGATCGCCTGCACCTCGCGCAGCACCTCGTCCAGCAGCACCGCCCCGATCATCAGCGACACCTTGCCGGCCTCGATCTTGGACAGGTCCAGCATCTCGTTCACCAGCAGCAGCAGGTGCCGGCCGGAGGAGACGATGTTCTGGCAGAAACGCTGGCGCTCGCCTTCGGCCTTGGGGAATTTGTCGCTGGCCAGGATCTGCGCGAAGCCGAGGATGCTGTTGAGCGGCGTGCGCAGCTCGTGGCTCATGTTCGACAGGAAGGCCGACTTTTCGCGGTCGGTGCGCTCGGCTTCCTTGCGCGCCGTCTCCAGGAACAGGTTCACGCGGCCCAGCTCGTCGATACGGTCGCGCAGGGCCGCCTCCAGCTTGAGGTTCTGCGTGCGCAGCTGGCGCGAATCGAGCGCGCGCGCCAGCACTGGCAGCAGGGTCGCGGCCTTGAACGGTTTGATGATGTAGTCGAAGGCGCCGATCTTCATCGCCTTGACGGCGGTATCGACCGTGCCCTCGCCGGTCATGATGATGCAGGCGATGGTGGAGTCCAGCGCGCGCGCCGCCTCGATCAGGACCAACCCGTTCATGCCGGGCATGATCATGTCGGTCAGCAGCAGGTCGAAGTGGTTGTCGCGCAGATGGGCCAGCGCCAGTTCACCGGTGGGAAAGCCGACCGCGTCGAACTCGTGTTGCCCCAGGATGTCGCACAGCGCCTTCAGATGGGCAGCCTGATCGTCCACGACCATGATGCGTGAACGCGGGACAAACTCGGACATGTCGCCTCCTGATACCAATGTTGGCTTTAGCAATTATGCCTACTTTACCAGGCGGAAATCTCACCAATTCTATCCATCGCTCACCCCGCGCGCCGGCGGCGGCCGGCCGAACATCATCTTCTGGTAGCGGAAAGCGTCGCGGATATTTTCGCGCAGCGTCAGGTCGTCCCAGGGCTTGGTGTAGAAGCGGTAGATCTCGCCGCGGTTGATGGCGTTCAGCACGGCCTCCAGCTCGGTGTAGCCCGACAGGATGATGCGTATCGTCTCGGGATACATGTCCTTCACGCGGCTGAGGAACTCGGTGCCGTTCATGCCCGGCATGCGCTGGTCGCTGATCACCACCTGCACCTGGTGGCTGGCCAGCAGATCGAACGCCTCCTCGGCGGTGTTGGCGCGCAGGACGCGGTAGCCGTCCGGACGCAGCAGGCGCGTCAGCGCGGAAAGGATGCTGGACTCGTCGTCCAGCAACAACAGGGTCTGCTGTTCGCCCGGCGTTTCCTCGGCCGGCAGGGCCAGCATGCGCTCGGCGCGCAGCAGCTCGCCGAACTCCGGCGCCGGCACCGGCTTGCTGAACAGATAGCCCTGCATCTCGTCGCACTGGTGGCGCCGCAGATAGGCCAGCTGGGCTTCGGTCTCCACGCCCTCGGCGATGACCTTGAAGCCCAGGCTCTGGCCCAGCGCGATCACCGAGCGCACGATGGCGGCCACCTTGGGTTCGGCCAGCATCTCGCGCACGAAGGACTGGTCGATCTTCAGGTAGTCGACCGGGAACAGCTTCAGGTAGGCCAGGCTGGAGTAGCCGGTGCCGAAATCGTCGATCGACAGCGCGATGCCCATCTGCTTGAGGCCGCGCACCACCGCCACCGCGCCGTCGACGTTGTGCATCACCAGGCTCTCGGTCAGCTCCAGCTCCAGGTAGTGCGCGTCGAGCCCGCTGTCGGACAGGGCCGCCTGCACTTCCCGGCTCAGCCCGGGGTCGCGGAACTGGCGCGCCGACACATTGACCGCCACCCGCTGCGGCGTCAGGCCGGCCTGCTGCCACTGCTTGTTCTGGAAGCAGGCGGTGCGCATCACCCAGCGCCCGATCGCCACGATCAGGCCGGTCTCCTCGGCCACGCCGATGAAGCGCGCCGGCGACACCATGCCCATGGTCGGATGGCGCCAGCGCAGCAGCGCCTCCATGCCGACCACGGCGCCGCTGCGCAGGTCGAGCTTGGGCTGGTAGTGCAGGCTGAGCTCGTCACGCGCCAGCGCGTGGCGCAGCTCGGCCTCGATCATGGCGCGCTCGGTGATGCGGCTGTGCATGGCCGCCTCGTAGAACTGCAGCTGGTTGCGCCCGCCCTCCTTGGCGCGGTACATGGCGATGTCGGCGTGCTTGAGCAGCTGCTGCGGCTCGCCGCCGTCGAGCGGGTAGACGCTGACGCCGATGCTGCAGGTGACGGTCAGCGCCTGGTCGGCGATGGCGATCGGCGCGGCCACGCTTTCCTGCACCCGCTGCAACACGGCCGAGGCCGGCGATTCCGGCGAGTCCGACAGCAGCAGCAGGAATTCGTCGCCGCCCAGCCGCGCCACGGTGTCGCTGTCGGCCACGCAGGCGCGCAGGCGCACGCCGACCGTGCACAGCAGCTCGTCGCCGGCCTGGTGGCCCAGGCTGTCGTTGACCAGCTTGAAGTTGTCCAGGTCGATGAACACCACCCACAGATGATGGCCGTAGCGTTCCGCGTAGCTGATGGCCTGCGCCATGCGGTCGCCGAACAGCGCCCGGTTCGGCAAGCCGGTCAGCGGATCGTGGTTGGCCTGGTGCTCGAGCTGGTTCTGGTAGTTGATCGACTCCGTCATGTCGGTCAACACGCACACGTGGTGGCTGGGCGGACCGGCCGGCGCCGGCACCGGCGCCACGTGCAGCCGCACCCACAGCAGGTGGCCGTCGCGGTGGACGATGCGCAGCATCATGGTCAGCTCATGCACGCCGCTCAGGGCCTCGCGCAACACGTCGCCGTCGGCGTTTTCCTGCTCCAGCAGCAGGTCCAGCCGGCGTCCCGCCGCCTCCGCCTCGGCATAGCCGAACAGCCGCGTGAAGGCCGGGTTGATGTAGTCGACCAGGTCGCCGCCGGGGCCGTGGGCGGTGATCACCACCGCGTTGTCGCTGGCCTCGAGCGCGCGCCCGCGCAGCTGCAAGGTCTGCTCCGCCTGCTTGCGGTCGGTGATGTCCTCGATCGTGCCCAGCACGCCGATGATGTTGCCGCGCTGGTCGTGGAACGGCAGCTTGTTGATCAGGTACCAGTGCAGGCGGCCGTCCTCGCGCATCAGCTGGTCTTCGTCGTTGAAGCGGGCCCGGCCGGTGGCGACGATCACGCGGTCGTCGGCGCGGATGGTCTCGGCGTTGTGGCGCCAGGGGAAGTCGTCGTCGGTCTTGCCGACCACCTCCTCCACCACCTTCAGCCCGGCGGCGGCGGCGAACACGGTGTTGCAGCCGCAGTATGTGCCGTCCAGGTCCTTCCAGAAGATCTGGTGGGGGATGTGGTCGATGACCAGCTGCTTGAGCTCGCGCGAGGCGTACAGCTCGGCCTCCATGCGCAACTGCTCGGTCACGTCGTGCGCCACCACGAAGCGCGCCTGGCGGCCGGCGATCACCAGCGAATGGGAGGAGATCTGCACCTGGATGCGGCCGCCGTCGGCCTTGACGTGGGTCCAGTCGCCGGCCAGCTCGGCGCCCTTGGCCGGCGCGCTGGCCAGGTTGCGTTCCAGCGCGGCGACCTGGTCGGACGGGCGGATGTCCTTGATCGTCATCTGCAGGAACTGCGCTTCCGGGTAGCCGTAATGCGCCACGGCGGCGGCATTGACCATCAGGAAGCGCAAGGTTTGCAGGTCGTAGATCCACATCGGCTGCGGATGCTGCTCGAACAGCCGCTTGAAGCGCAGCAGCGATTCGTAGACGTCGTACTCGCTGAGCTCGTATGCCATGCACAGGAAGCGCGCCGGCCGGTGCTCGGTTGCAGGCTGCAACTCGATCGACTGGGTCACCGGATGGAAGCTGCCGTCGACGCCCAGCAGCTCCAGTTCGCCGTGCCAGTAGCCGTTCTCCTGCGCGGCGGCCAGCGCCGCATCCTGCAACACCAGCGCCGCCCAGTCGGTGTACAGGCGCGCCACCGGCTCGCCCAGCTTGTACGTGCCCAGCTGCTGGCGGCAATACAGGTTCAACGCCAGCACCCGGCCGTCCATCCCCACGGTAAAGACAAAATACGGGCAATGGTCGAAGAAGGTTTGCGGATCGACGGCGTCGCCGTTGACGCGCTGCCGCCCCTCGACCATCGCTGGCATCGACTGGTCCGTTGCAGAGTGTGGCCGTGGATCGATTTGCATGGGTTTATCTTAACAGAAGCAAATCATGCACAGCGCGCACTATTGACCCTGCGTTATTTCGCCGCGTCGACGATGGCGCCGATGATTTCCGGATAGGCCGAAATTGGCGGGGTTACGACATGATGCTCAGCAACGCTTCGAACGACGCCGGCTTGGCCAGGTGGGCGTTGAAGCCGACCGAGAAGATGCGCGCGCACTCGCCCGTCTGCTGGCCGCGCAGGGCGGCGGCGGTGCGCAAGCGGTCCACATTGGGCATGTCGATATCGAGGAAGATCACATCCGGCCTGAACTGGTCCGCCAGCTTCAGCGCGTCCTCGGTACCGTAGGCGATGGCGGTGGAATAACCGCAGGCTTCCAACAGGGCGGCGACGGTGCCGGCGGCGGCGTGATTGTCATCCACCACCAGCACGCGCTGGGTTTGCATACGGTCGTCAGGCATGACGCTCTCCTTTGAGTAAGTGGGAGCATCATGCGCCGGGTGGCGCCGGACTTCTGTACGCTTGCGTACGGTGGCCAGGCAACCGCCGCAGTTACTCCGCGCGGTCGTAGGAGAACTGGATGCCGGCGGTGCCGCCGGTGGAGACGAACAGGTCGATGAAGGCCGGCACGGTGTCGCTGCGGTTCCAGTCGCGCTGCAGTTCGCAGAACAGCTGCACCGTGCTGATCAGCTTGCCGCCGGCCTGCTCGATGCGGCGCAAGGCCATCTCGTGCGCGGCCAGCGAGGTGCCGCCGACGGCGTCGGCCACCACGTACACCTCGTAGCCGGCCTTGAGCGCGTCGAGCGCCGGGAAGGTCAGGCAGGCTTCGGTCCACAGCGCGGTCATGATCAGCTTCTTGCGGCCGGTGGCCGCCACCGCCTGGCGGAACTCGACGTCTTCCCACGAATTGATGGTGGTGCGGTCGATGGTCGGATAGCCGCCCAGCACCTTGCGCAGCTGCGGGATCGGCGGTTTGTTCAGGCCGGTCTGGACGTTGACGGTCGAATGGATGATCGGCAAGCCGTAGGCGACGGCGGCCTTGGCGGCGCCGACGATGTTGTTGATCAGCAGCTGACGGTCCATCGAGGCGATCGAGTTCACCTGCACCGGCTGGTAGTCGATGACGACAAAGGCGCTGTTCTGTGGCGTCAGCAGATGGTCGCCGGCTGGATCGCGGATGGTTTCGCTGGTCATGTGGACTCCTTGGTATCTAAAAGTTAAGAAGGCGCATGATAGTTCCGCAACAATAAATAAAAAAGTGGCATAAAATGCCATCAGTGTTCTTAATTTGGAATGATGATGGATTTGAACGACATGTTTTACTTCGTGAAGGTGGTCGAGCACGGAGGATTCACCCAGGCCGGCCGCGCGCTGAACATGCCGAAGTCCAAGCTCAGCCGCCGCATCGCGGCGCTGGAGGCGGCCCACAACGTCCGCCTGCTGCAGCGCACCACGCGCCACTTCTCGGTCACCGCCATGGGCCAGGAGTTTTACCAACGCTGCCAGGGCGTGCTGGTGGAGGCCGAGGCGGCGCGCGAAGTCATGCAGCGGGTCCACGCCGAACCGCAGGGCGTGATCCGCATGAGCTGCCCCACCGCCCTGCTCGACTACCGCATCGGCGACCTGGTGGCGCGCTTCATGGCCGAGTATCCCAAGGTGCAGGTTCATTTGGACGCCACCAACCGCCGCGTCGACGTGCTGGGCGAAGGACTGGACCTGGCCTTGCGGGTGCGCTTTCCGCCGCTGGACAACGTCGACCTGGCCATGCGCGTGCTGTCGGGCAGCCCGCAGCGCCTGGTCGCCAGCCCCGGCCTGCTGGCGGCCCACGCGCGGCCGGCCGATCCGGCAGCGCTGGCCGGCCTGCCCAGCCTGGACTGGGGACCGGTGCGCGAACACGCGTGGCAGTTGCTCGGCCCGGGCGGCGCGCAAGCGCAGGTCGGGCATCGCCCGCGCTACGTCACCGACGACATGACGGCCTTGCGGCAAGCGGCGCTGCACGGCACCGGCATCGTGCAACTGCCCGAGATGGTGGTCGAGGCCGACCTCAGGCAAGGCCTGCTACGCGACGTGCTGCCGGGCTGGGCGCCCAAGGGCGGCATCATCCACGCGGTGTTTCCGTCGCGCCGCGGCCTGCTGCCCAACATACGGCTGCTGATCGACTTCCTGGCCGAGCACATCCGCAAGGAGTGAGGCTTATTGCACCGCTTCCGCCGACCGGGCCCGCCGCAGCATCTGCTCCAGCTCGGACGCCGGCACCGGCCGCGAAAAATAATAGCCCTGCATGACGTCGCAGTTGGCCTGGCGCAGGAACTCGACCTGCTGGGCGTTCTCCACCCCCTCCGCCACCACCGACAGGCCCAGGCTGTGCGCCAGCGCGATGATGGCGATCGCGATCGCCGCGCCGTCGCCCGGCACGTCGCTGACGAAGCTGCGGTCGATCTTGAGCTGGTCGATCGGGAAGCGCTTCAGGTAAGCCATCGACGAATAGCCGGTGCCGAAATCGTCGATCGACAGGTGGATGCCGGCGGCCTGGATGCGCTGCATCAGCGCCAGGTTGGCCTCGACGTTTTCCATCATCGCGCTTTCCGTCAGCTCCAGCTCCAGCAGGTGCGCCGGCAGCCCGGTCTCGGCCAGCAACGCTTCGATCTCGTCCATCAGGTCCTTGTCGCGGGTCTGGTGCGCCGACAGGTTGACCGCCATATGGGCGATGCCCTCCAGCAGTCCCTCGCGCTGCCACTGCGCGGCCTGGCGGCAGGCGGTCTGCAACACCCAGCGTCCCAGCGGCACGATCACGCCGCTGTCCTCGGCCACCGGAATGAATTCGGCCGGGCTGACCGGCCCCAGCTCCGGACAGGTCCAGCGCGCCAGCACTTCGAAGCCGATCATGCGGCCGCTGCGCGTGTCGATCTGCGGCTGGTAGTGCAGCATCAATTCGTCGTTGTCCAGCGCGCGCCGCAGCCTGGCCTCCATCGTCAGGCGCTTGTGCGCGCGCAGCGTCATCTCCTGGTGGAACACCTGGCTGGTGTTCTTGCCCAGGTTCTTGGCGTGATACATCGCCATGTCGGCGCCGCGCATCAGCGACTCGGCGTTGTCGCCGTGCGCCGGATAGGTGGCCACGCCGATGCTGGCGCTGACGTACAGCTGCTGGCCTTCGATCGCGAACGGCGTCGCCAGCGCGCCCAGGATCTTGTCGGCCACGCCGGCCGTCACGCGCGCCGCGTCTTCCGCCTCGACGATCACCACGAATTCGTCGCCGCCGATGCGGCAGACCACGTCCCGCGCGCGCAGGGTCGCGAGCAGGCGCCGCGCCACCAGCTGCAGCAGCAGGTCGCCGCAGGTGTGGCCCAGCGTGTCGTTGACCACCTTGAAGTTGTCCAGGTCGAGCAGCAGCAGGCCGACAGCGCTGGACTGGCGGTCGGCCCGGCGCAGGCAGGCGTCGAGGTTTTCGTTGAAGGCGTTGCGGTTCGGCAGCGCCGTCACCGGATCGACCAGGGCCAGGTAGTTCAGGCGCCGCTCGGCCGCGCGCACGGTGGCGCGCATGCGCGACACCAGCAGCCAGGCCAGCGCCATCGACGCCAGCGCCACCAACAGCATATAGGCGGCAAACGCGGCCAGGCGGCGGTACAGCGGCGCCAGGGTCGCGCGCAAGACCACGCTGCCGATCACCGCGCCGTTGGCGGCGACCGGCTCCAGCACTTCGAGCGCGCCGGCGGAAAACACCTGGCGCCCGGCCCGCAAGGCCTCGTCGACGGTGGGCGGGGCGCCGCCGGCGCGCCGGTAGCTGGCCAGCGGCACGCTGCGCGGATCGAGGATGGCGGCGCTCTCCACCACCGGCGACAGCGCCAGCCCGGCCAGCGTTTCGGCGGCGGCGCGCTGGTCTTCGAACAGCAGCGCGGCGCTGCTGTTGCTGCCGACGATGCGCGCCTGCACCTGCACGTCGTCGAGCAGCGCGTCGCGCAGCACAAAGTACTGGAACACCACCAGCAGCAAGGCGGCCACGCTGAGCGCGGCGCCGGCCACCAGCAGATTGCTGCGCGCGACCGTGCTGCCGAGCGCCCCGGTTTCCGCCCTCGTGTCAGCGGCCTGCGGCGCGCGCATCATTGCACGCTCCTGGCCAGGCGCAGCAGCTTGGAGCTCAGCACCATGCGGGCGGCGCGCAAGGCGCCGAGGTCGGCGTCGAACACCACCCGCTTGTCGTCCATGAACAGCGCCAGCATCACGCCGGCGCGGGCGATCTGGCGGTCGTCGGCGACGGTCAGCACGCTGGCGCCGGCCGCGGCCAGCTCCTGCCGCAGCTGCGGCCAGGCGTCGCGGTCCTGGCGGTCCAGCACCAGCAGGTGACAGTTGCGCGGCGCCGCGCCGGCGGCCAGCACGCGCACTTCGAGCCGGTGGCCGTTGACGCTTTTGTCGCGCAGTTCCTGCAACGCCGCCAGCAGCGCGTTGCCGCTGTACACGCACAGCGCCAGCGGGCTGGCCTGCGGCAGCGCCTCGGCCGGCCATTCGGCGAACACCGCGAAGTTGAACACGAAAGCCGCCTTGAGCTGGTACTCGGGCACCGCGCTTTCCGCGCGCGCGGCGCCGCTCCACCCGCCCAACAGCAGGGCCAGCGGCAAGCTGGAGAACCACACGGCTATGGCGCGCACCATCGGCATCTCAATAGTCCATCGTCAGTTTCAGTTGCAGCCGCCGGCCGTCCTGCTCGATCGCGTCCTGCAGGTGCTCGACCGAGGCGGGATCGGCATAGCGGCGGTTGAACAGGTTGTAGGCGGTCAGCGCCAAGTCGGCGTGGCGCGTCAGCCGGTGCGAATACAGGTTCAGGTTGGCCACCAGCGCGGCGCCGGTGCTGCCGCCCTGGATCATGGCGCGCCGGCCCACGTACTGGGCTTCGGCGCCGGCGCGCCAGGCGCCTTGCAGCGGCAAGGTCAGGTTCAGCTTGACCAGCTGGCTGGGCGTGTTGACGTTGCCGCCCTCGCCGTCGGCGCCGTCCTGGCGCGTGCGCTGCCAGCTGTAACTGGCCTTCAGGCGCGCCGCGTTGCTCCAGTTTTGCTCGTACTCGAACTCCACCCCGCGCGCCACGGCGCGGCCGGCGTTGACAAAGATCGGCAAGCCGCCCTGGTCGACCTGCGTGATCAGCGCCGACACCACGTTGCGGAACACCGATACCGTCAGGCGGCGGTTGCCGGGCAGCTGGCGCACCATCGCCAGCTCGGCGCTGGCGATGCGTTCGCGGCCCAGCGCCGGATTGGCCAGCTGGCCGCCGTCGCCGGGCGCGCTGTAATACCGCTCGTAGCTGTTGGGCGCGCGGTAGGCATTGCCGTACATGGCCTTGAGCGTGGTGGCCTCGTCCCACTGCTGCACCAGCGCCAGGCGCGGGCTGAATACGCCGCCGGTGGCGACGTGGCGGTCGTAGCGCAGGCCTGCGTTCAGCAGCAGCGCCGGCGTCAGCGCCAGCTGGTCCTGCAGGTACAGGCCGTAGCGGTTGCCGTCGTGGTTTTCGTTCAGGTACAGCGCGTACGGATCGGCGTCGAAGTTGAGCATGCGCTGGCGATAGTCGTCCTCGTAGGACAGGCCCGCCAGCAGCTTGTGGTCGCCGATATTGGCCAGCAGCGTCAGCTCCGCGCCGCACCAGCGGCTGGCGAAGACGTCGCGATTGAGGACGCCGTTGGCGTCGTCGCCGACGTAGTAGCCCAGCGAGCCGTACTCGGCCCAGTAGGCGCGGGCACTCAGTTCGAGCTGCGGCGACAGCATGGTGCGGTAGCTCAGGTCGGCATAGTTTTGGGTGTCGACCGTGTGCGAGCGGGGATCGTTGAAGCGCTGGCTGTACGAGGCGGTCGGCACGCCCTTGTCGCGCTCCGCGTGGATCAGGGTGGCGGTAAAGTCGCCGTGGATGGCCTTGGCGAACAGGCGATGGCCGCTGTCGTAGTCGAGGCCGCGCGCCACGCCGTCGCTGACGCCGTCCTGCGCGTAGGCGGCGTAGAACAGGTCGCGGCCATCGGTCTTGTAGCGGCTGGCGGCGAGCAGCCAGTCGGTGCCGAAGCGGTCGGTCCAGGCCTGGCTGCCCAGGGCGCGGCGGGCGCCGTCCTGGCCGCCGGACAGGGCCAGCGTGCTGCCGTCCAGGTCGCGCGGACGGCGCGTGATGACGTTGATCACGCCGAAGAAGGCGTTGGCGCCGTACACCGACGAACCGGGTCCGGGCACGTATTCGATGCGCTCGACCAGTTCCAGGTCGAGCGGGAATTCCCCGCCCATCGGCCCCGAATCGAACACCACGTCGTTGATGCGGTTGCCGTCGATCTGCAACAGGAAGCGGGTGTTGTAGTCGCCCGGCCGCAGGAAGCCGCGCGCGCCGACATAGGTGTAGTTGCGGTCGTAGCTGGCGTAGACGCCGCGCACGCTGCGCAGCACGTCGGCCAGCGTGCGCCAGCCGTAGGCGCGGATATCGGCGGCGGTGATCACGGTGACGCTGGACGGCGCCTCGCTGGCGCGCTGGACGAACTTCGACGCGCTGTACACCTCCAGCGACATCAGTTGTTCCAGCGGCAACGCGGTCAGGTCTTGCGCATCGGCGCACGGACTGAGCGCGAGCCAACCGCACAGTAGGGGGAGGTGGAGCGGCGCCCGCCGCCGTTGCTTCATCGTTGCCATATGCTACTCACCGCCCGAATAATTGCTCTATTAAAACATGTTGGCAGGTTGAGGCGCGCTTGTACAGTCGGCGCTGCCGATGACCATCATGCGCTGGTGTTTCCGCAACAACCCGGGCGCGCCCGCGCCGACTTCCCGCCATTTCGCGTCAGGCGAACTCGGCTTGACATTTATCAAGCCGCCCGGCGATTGCCTACGATATTGTTTGCGCAATATTTAATAATAAGCAACTAGGGACATGCAAGTGACTTCGCCAAATCGACATCACTCTTGAACCACGCCAGTAATGCCCTCAAAAGGGGCGGCACGCTGCACCTCCCGCCATACCAGCACGCGGGGGGACATTTGGGTTAGTGGCTCGGGATTCACCAAAAGGGAATTCTGGATGACCAATTATTCTGACATTTGCATCATCGGCGCAGGCATCGGAGGATTGACTTGCGCCACCCGCTTGATCGGCGCCGCCATCAGCAAGCATCTGCGCATACGGGTGTTCGATCTGAATGCCGCGGTGGGCGGGCGCATCCAGTCGCGCAAAATCGACGGCGAGGAAATCGCCGAGCTCGGCGCCGCCCGCTATTCGCCGCAGCTGCATCCGAACTTCCAGCAACTGATGCAGGGCAGCGAGCTGCCGCACGCGGTCTATCCGTTCACCGAGGCGGTGTTCCACGATCGCGTGCAGGAGCAACTGAAGTCCACCCTGCTGAGCCTGAGACCGATGGTGAAAGAGCATCCGCAGGACTCGTTCCTGCAGTTCCTCAGCCACTACCTGGGCGCCGCCGAGGCCACCCGCATCATCAAGGCCACCGGCTACGACGCCCTGCTGCTGCCCATCGTCTCGCCGGCCATGGCCTACGACATCATCAAGAAACATCCCGAGACGCAAAGCATCACCGAGAACGCCGCCAACCAGTGGCGCTATGCCACCGACGGCTACGCCGAGCTGCTGAACCAGCTGCAGGGCCAGGCGCAGGCCGGCGGCGTGCAGTTCGAGCTGGGCCACCGCCTGCTGTCGGTTGAAAAATCCGGCGCTGACCACGTGCTCGCCTTCAACCACATGGGCGAACGGCGGGTGCACCGGACGCGCCACCTGGTCATGGCCGTCCCGCCCACCGCCATGGCGCGCCTGAACCTGGACCTGCGCTCCGGCTGGAGTCCGTTCCAGTACGATTCGCTGCCCTTGTTCAAAGGCTTCCTGACCTTCGACGACGCCTGGTGGCAAGCGCTGGGACTGACCGACAAAGTGCTGATGGCCGAGAACCCGCTGCGGAAAATCTACTTCAAGGGCGACAAATACCTGCTGTTCTACACCGACAGCCAAAGCGCGATTTATTGGCGGGACTGCCTGACACAAGGCGAGGACGTCTACCTGGAACATGTCCGCCGCCACCTGGAAGAAGTGCTGCCGCTCAACGGCCAGCCGCTGCCGCCGATCAAGGGGCATTTCTACAAGCACTGGCCGCACGGCGTCGAGTTTTGCATGGACACCGACGCCGAGCATCCGGCCGCCCTGCTGCACCAGGACGGCATCATCGCCTGCTCGGATGCCTATACCTCGCATTGCGGCTGGATGGAGGGCAGCCTGATCAGCGCCCGCCACGCCAGCCAGCTGCTGCTCGACCGGCTGGGCCAACTGCCCGACGCAGCCAACGACGCCCAGGCCTTCGCCACCTCCACCGCTGAGGACGTATGAGTCTGCTGGATTTCCCGCGCTTTCATTTCCGGGGTTTCGCCCGCGCCAACGTGCCGACCGCCAATCGCAACACGCACGGCCACATCGATCTCGCCACCAACACCATATCGATGGCCGGCGAGCCGTTCGACCTGGAGCGTCCGCCGTCCGACTTCCACCAGCACCTGAAGCAGCTCGCGCCCCGCTTCAACGCCGCCGGCAAGCCGGATCCGGAAGGCGTGTTCAGCCAGGCGGCCGGCTACAACGCCTGCGGCAACAACCACTTTTCGTGGGAAAACGCCAGGATCACCGGCGTCCAGCTGCGGCATGGGGAGGTCGACACCGAGGACGCGCTGGTCGGCGCCAGGCTGGCCTTATGGGGCCACTACAACGACTATCTGCGCACCACCTTCAACCGCGCCAGGTGGGTCGACAACAACCCCGCCCGGCCGGACACCACGCTGATCTACGCCGGCCAGTTCACGCTCAGCGGCAAACAGGCCACGCCCAACACGCCGGCCCTGTTCAGCGCCGACATCGCGCAGGCGCATTCGGTGCGCTGGCTGGGCGGCGGCCATATCACTGAGCGCAGCGGGCATTTCCTGGACGAGGAGTTCGGCCGCTCGCGGCTGTTCCAGTTTTCGGTGGCGAAGCAGGATCCGCATTTCCTGTTCAATCCGGACACGCCGCTGCCGGCCAGCATGCGCGCCCTGCAACAGGCGCTGGCCGGCGACGACGTGCTGGGGCTGACGATCCAGTACGCCCTGTTCAATATGTCGACGCCGCAGAAGCCGGACTCGCCGGTGTTCTACGACCTGGCCGGCAGCATCGGCCTGTGGCGCCGGGACGAGCTGGCCACGTATCCGGCCGGCCGCCTGCTGCTGCCGCGCCAGGCCAGCCTGGGACCGGTGCTGGTGAAAGTGGACGGCGAGCGGGTCTCGCTCAATATGCCGACCGCGATTCCGTTCACCACCCGCGCGGCCGGCCCCGTGTCCGAGCAACATCCGACGCACGCGCTGGGCGGCAAGGCGGCGCTGGGCGACCTGCTGCTGCACGGCGCCGACGGCGTGCTGCTGGCCCGCATCCCCGAGCAGCTGTACCTGGATCACTGGCGCCATCACGGCGTGGTGGACGTGGCGCTGCTGCACGGCGGCGCGGCCACCGGCTCGCTCAGCCTGGGCAGCGCGCAGGCGCAGTGGGACGAAGCCGATTGGGTGCACCAGTCCGACAGCAACCAGCTGTACCTGGAAGCACCCAACCGGCAACGGCAACAGGACTTCCCGCAGACGATCACCGTGCAAAGCCGTTACCGCGGCGAGCTGAAGGCGCATCCGGCGCTGGCCGTACAAGAGGCAGAGCAAGCCGGGCATGGCGAACTGCTGGCGCTGGAACTGCAAGCCTCGGCACGCGGGCCCGGCTACGCCGAGCTGACCGTCACCGGCCGCACATCCGGCGTCACCCGCATCGTGCTGGGCGAAGGACCGCAGGCCCAGCACCTGGGCGCCCGCGTGCTGCCCGACGACTGGCACCTGGACGACGTGCCGGCCGAACAGGTCGACTACGCCTTCCTCTACCGCCATGTGATGAGCTACTACGAGCTGGTCTATCCCTTCATGGCGGACAAGGTGTTCAGCCTGGCAGACCAGTGCAAGTGCGAGACCTATTCGCGCCTGATGTGGCAGATGTGCGATCCGCAGAACCGCGACAAGAGCTACTACATGCCGAGCACGCGCGAACTGTCGCTGCCGAAATCCAGGCTGTTCCTGAAATACCTGACCCAGGTCGAAGCCGCCGCCAGGACCGCCGCGCCGCAGGAAGCCCCGCCGCAGTTCATCGGCAGCAAGCCGGCGTTGATCGATGAGCTGAAAAAGGCGATCGACCTGGAACTGTCGCTGATGATGCAATACCTGTACGCCGCCTACAGCATCCCCAACTACGAGCAGGGCCAGCAGCTGGTGCAAGCCGGCCGCTGGCAGGCGGACGAGCTGGAGCTCGCCTGCGGCGACGCCGACCGGCGCCGCAACAGCGGCGCGCGCGGCGCACTGCTGGAGATCGCCCACGAAGAGATGATCCACTATCTGCTGATCAACAACGTGCTGATGGCGCTGGGAGAACCGTTCTACGCCGGCGTCCCGCTGCTGGGCCAGCAGGCGCGGGAGCGCTTCGGCCTGGACACGGAATTTGCATTCGAACCGTTTTCCGAGCACGTGCTGGCCAGGTTCGTGCGCTTCGAATGGCCCGACTACCTGCCCACGCCGGGCAAGTCGATCGCCACCTTCTATCGCGCCATCCGCCAGGCGCTGGCCGAGCTGCCCGAGCTGTTTGAAACCAACGGCGGCAAGCGCGGCGGCGAGCACCACCTGTTCCTGAAGGAGTTGACCAACCGCGCCTATCCCGGCTACCAGCTGGAAGTGGGCGACCGCGCCAGAGCGCTGTTCGCGATCGACTTCGTCACCGAGCAGGGCGAAGGCGTGGCGGTCGAGTCGCCGCATTTCGACGTCTCGCACTTCCACCGGCTGCGCGCGCTGGGCGGGCGCTTCTCGTCCCGCGAGAAACCGTTCGAACCGGCCGTGCCGTCGCTGAAAAACCCGGTGCTGGCGGCGCGCGCCGACTGCACCGTGGTGACCGACCCCAAGGCCCGTTCGCTGATGCAGCTGTACCAGGGCTGCTACGCGCTGACCTTCGGGCTGATGGCCCACCATTTCGCGCAACAGCCGCTGGGCAGCCTGCGCCGTTCGCGCCTGATGAACGCCGCCATCGACATCATGACCGGCTTGCTGCGGCCGCTGTCGGCCGCGCTGATGAACATGCCGTCCGGCCTGCCCGGCCGCAACGCCGGGCCGCCGGTGCCGGAGCCGCCGGGCGCCGCCGTCAGCGCCGACTACAGCCTGGGCTGCGAACAGCTGGCGCAGCAATGCCTGGCGCTGGCCCAGTACGGCCGCTGCCTGGAGGCCGGCGTGGTCGGCCTGGCGCAGATCGAAATGTTGGAATTTTTTAATCAGCAATTAACCGATTTATCTCGGGGAAAGATGTCTAGAGAGGCCTGAAATGTACAAGATCATCATCGTCGGCGGCGGCCTGGCGGGCAGCCTGGCCGCCATCTATATGGCGCGGCGGGGGCACGACGTCCACGTCATCGAAAAACGCAGCGATCCACTCGGCCCCAACGCGGCCAGCGCCGATCCGATCGGCTCGCGCGCGATCGGCGTCAGCATGACCGTGCGCGGCATCAAGGCGGTGCTGGGGGCCGGCGTCAGCAAGCAGGAGCTGGACCAGTGCGGCGAGCCCGTGGTCGGCATGGCGTTCTCCGTGCGCGGCGACTTCAAGGTGCGCGAGCTGACTCCGCTCGAAGGCCTGTTCCCGCTGTCGCTGGACCGCACCGCCTTCCAGCGGCTGCTGAACCGGCACGCCGTCAGGCACGAGGTCAAATACTACTTCGAGCATAAATGCCTGGACGTCGACCTCGACCGGAAATCCGTGCTGATCCAGGACAGCAACGGCGCGCTGCAGCATCTGCGAGGCGACCTGATCATCGGCGCCGACGGCGCCCACTCGGCGGTGCGGCGCGCCATGCAAAGCGGCATGCGGCGCTTCGAGTTCAAGCAGACCTTCTTCCGCCACGGCTACAAGACCCTGGTGCTGCCGAACGCCGCAGGCCTGGGCTTCCGCAAGGACCTGCTGTACTTCTTCGGCATGGATTCCAAGGGCCTGTTCGCCGGCCGCGCCGCCACCATCCCGGACGGCAGCATCAGCTTCGCCATCTGCCTGCCCTACACCGGCACGCCCAGCCTGGCCACGCTCAACCGCGAAGCCATGGCCGACTTCTTCAGCCGCTACTTCGGCAGCCTGCCGCCGACCAGCCGCCAGGAGTTGCTGGACCAGTTCATCGCCCTGCCCAGCAACGACCTCATCAATGTTCGCTCCAACACCTTCCACTACAAGGGCAACGTGCTGCTGATCGGCGACTCGGCGCACGCCACCGCGCCCTTCCTCGGCCAGGGCATGAACATGGCGCTGGAGGACGTGTACGTGTTCGCCACCCTGCTCGACCGCCAGCCCGATGCGATGAACCAGGTGCTGGCCGAGTTCACCCGCCAGCGCAAGGTGCAGGCCGACGCCATGCAGGACATGGCGATCGCCAACTACGAGGCGCTGAGCAACCCGAATCTGATTTTCTTCCTGCAGACCCGGTACACCCGCTACATGCACAAGAAATTCCCCCGTGTTTATCCGCCCGACATGGCGGAGAAACTGTACTTCACATCGGTTCCCTACGATGAGTTGCAACAAATCCAGAAGAAGCAAAACGTTTGGTACAAACTTGGAAGGGTAAATTAATGAAGATTCTCGTTATCGGCGCCGGACCGGCAGGACTGATCTTTGCCAGTCAGATGAAGCAAGCCCAGCCCGGCTGGGACATCCGCATCGCGGAAAAGAACACCCAGGAAGAAGTGCTGGGCTGGGGCGTGGTGCTGCCGGGACGGCCGCCGCGCCATCCGGCCAATCCGTTGTCCTACCTGGAGCAGCCGGAACTGCTCAACCCGCAGTACCTGGAAGAGTTCAAGCTGGTGCACCACGACCAGCCCAACCTGATGAGCACCGGCATCACGCTGTGCGGCGTCGGCCGCCAGGCGCTGGTGCAGGCGCTGCGCGCCAGGTGCGTGGCGGCCGGCATCACCATCCAGTACGAAACGCCGCTGGCCAGCAAGGAAGCGCTGGAGGCCGAGTACGACCTAGTGGTGGTGTCCAACGGCGTCAACCACAAATCGCTGGAGTTGCCGCAGGCGCTGGCGGCGCAGGTCGAGTTCGGCCGCAACAAATACATCTGGTACGGCACCACCCAGCTGTTCGACCAGATGAACCTGGTATTCCGCAGCAACGAGCAAGGCATCTTCATGGGCCACGCCTACAAGTACTCGGACACGATGAGCACCTTCATCGTCGAGTGCAGCGAGCAGAGCTATGTGCGCGCCGGGCTGGAGCATCGCAGCGACAGCGAGGTCGCCGCCTATCTGGCCCAGACCTTCCAGGCCGAACTGGGCGACCACGACCTGATCAGCCAACCGGGCCAGGGCTGGCGCAACTTCATGACGCTCAGCCGCGAACAGGCCAGCGACGGCAAGTTCGTGCTGATCGGCGATGCGCTGCAGTCCGGCCACTTCTCGATCGGCCACGGCACCACGATGGCGGTGACGGTCGCCCTGCTGCTGGCGAAAACCCTGGGCGCCGAGGCCGACACCGCGGCCGCGCTGGCCAACTTCAACGCCCGCGCGGTGCCGCTGGTGCGGCTGTTCAAGGACCACGCCGACAGCAGCCGCCGCTGGTTCGAGACCGTCAGCGACCGCATCGGACTGAGCAACGCCGAACTGACCATCAGCTTCGACAACCGCCGCAAGGACTTGCCGCCGTTGCAGGACGCGTTGATGGCCACGCTCGGCTACGCGCTGGGTCGATAGGGAGCCGCCATGCCGAACTACGCCACCCCGCCGCTGCTGCCGCTGCAATGGAGCAGCGCCTACATCTCCTACTGGTCGCCGATGCGGGACGAGGACGAAGTCACCTCCGGCTATTGCTGGTTCGACTACGCCCGCAATATCTGCCGCATCGACGGCCTGTTCAACCCCTGGTCGGAACGGGAAACCGGGCACCGTCTGTGGATGTCGGAAATCGGCGACGCCGGGCGCGAGCGCAGCCGCAAGCAAAAGGTGGCGTATGCCAGGCATGGCGAGCAACTGCGCGAAACGGCGCTGCCGGACGAGGTGGCGCCGTTCCGTGAACTGTTCCTGCCGCAGGCCATCCTGCGCGACGGCGAAGCGCTGCATGACGGCAGTCATTCGGTGCTGGGCCAGCCGGCCGACGCCTGGGTCGTCGAGCGGCCGGGCAAGGCGCGCTCGGTGTTCTACCTGCAGGCCGGCGGCAACCAGCTGCTGCGCATGGTCACCGGCAACGACCCGCAGCATCTGTCGGTGCGCGACTTCCCGAACTTTTCAACCGCCGACATCGCGGACAGCATTTTCATCCCCGCCCAGTCCTAGCTTTTACTCTCGAAGGAAACCTGTATGCCCTTGCTTGTCTATATACTCGGCTTGACGATCTTCTCGTTGACCACGTCCGAATTCATGGTGGCGGGCATGATGCCGTCGCTGGCGCTGGCGCTGGGTGAGCCGGTGACGCGGATCGGCTACCTGATCTCGCTCTACGCCATCGGCATGGTGGTCGGCGGGCCGCTGATCACGGTCGGCATGCTCAAGCTGCGCATCACCAAAAAAGATGGCTTGCTCGGGCTGCTGAGCCTGTACGTGATCGCCCAATCGATCGCCGCCTCGGCCACCAGCTACGACGTCATGGCCTGCGCGCGGCTGGCCACCGGCGTGGCCGCCTCGGCCTGCTTCGGCGTCTCGCTGGCCATCTGTGCCGACCTGGTCGGCGTGCACGCGCGCGGACGCGCCGCCGCCGTCGTGATCGGCGGCCTGATGCTGGCCTCGGTGGTCGGCGTGCCGATGGCCACGCTGATCGACCAGCATCTGGGCTGGCGCGCCAGCTTCTGGCTGGTGGTGCTGCTGACGGTGCTGTGCATGGTGCTGGTCACGCTGCTGATGCCGCGCTCCAGGCCGTCCCAGGCGGTCAGCCTGGGCAGCGAACTGAAGGAGTTCAGGAATCCCCATCTGTGGACCGCCTATGCCAGCAGCGGCCTCATCATCGGTGCGATCTTCGCCGCCTTCAGCTACTTCGCGCCCATCCTGACCGAGGTCAGCGGCTTTCCGCCCTCGTCGATCCCGTGGCTGCTGGGGGTCTACGGCGTCGCCAACGTGGTGGGCAACGGCGTGGTGGGGCGGTTTGCGGACCAGTACACGATACCGATCATGGTCGGCGGCATGCTGATCCTGAGCATCAGCCTGGCGCTGTTCGCAGTCTTTGCGCACGACCAGACGATCAGCATCGCCTTGCTGGTGGTGACCGGCCTGGTCGGCATGTCCATGAATCCCGCCATCATCGCGCGGGTGATGCGCACCGCGCATCCCGGGCCCTTGGTCAACACCATCCACACCTCGGTCATCAACATCGGCCTGGGCGCGGGATCGTGGATCGGCGGGCTGGGGATCGCCGCCGGCCACGGCATGCGCTCGCCGTTATGGGTGGGCGTGGCGCTGGCCGTGCTTGCGCTGCTCAGCCTGCTGCCCTATGTCGGGCAACGGACTACAGCACCGGCGCGAGTTCCTTCAGCAACCCCACAGCTTTGACCAGCTGGGCATTGAGTTCCTCATGCTTGAGCACGCCTCGCTCCAGATCGAAGTTGTCATGAAAACTAGGGATGGCGAGGCTGGCCTTGACGTGGCCGCCGAAGAACGGCGCGGAGCCGGTCGCGGCGGCCAGCACGGAGGCGCCGCCGCGGGCGCCCGGCGAGGTGGACAGGAAGACCTGCGGCTTGTTCTGGAACACCTTGGGCTCTATCCGCGAGCACCAGTCGAACAGGTTTTTAAACGCCGCGCTGTACGAGCCGTTGTGTTCGGCAAACGAAATAATCATGGCGTCGCACGCAGCGATTTTTTGCAGGAAGGCCTTGGCCAGTTCAGGGTGGCCGGACGCCGCTTCGCGGTCGATGCTGAACAGCGGCATTTCATAATCGTTTAAATCCAGCAGCTCGACCTCGGCGTCTTCCAGCAGGCTCGCGGCGTAGATCGCCAGTTTCTTGTTGATCGACTTGCTGCTATTGCTTGCTGCGAATGCTAAGACTTTCATGTTTCCCTTTATGTGGTGTCGAAATGACACTTATTGTATAGTACATGTTTTATTTCTGACACTATTCCGAAAGGCAAGCGACATGAAAACAGCATCTCTGGTCCTGGGCGCCGCGCTGGCGTTCGCCGGCAGCGCGCACGCAGGCAACTACACGCTCGACTTCGACGCCCCGAAAATTTGCACCGCCAACGGCAGCGGCTACGGCGCGCACCAGGATTGCTCCAACGGCAATGGCAGCATCGGGCAGGATTACGGCGACGTGGCCGGCGTGGTCGATGTGCAATACTCCGCGCCCTACACCGGCCACGGCACACTCAATTGGTGGAGCACCGGCTACAACACCCTGTACGGCGTGCTGTGGGCCGGCTCGAGCGACGCCCATTCGGCCGCCCGCATCGATCTGCTGCCGCAGCAAGCCGGCCAGATGGTGAGCCTGTCGCGCTTCGACCTCGGCACCTATGGCGGCGCGCACACCACTTCGGTGACGGTGTCGGCGATCGGCGGCGGCGTGTTGTTCAGTTTTGACGGCATTATCCCGACCAATAACTCGGCCACCACCCTGGTGCCGAACGTCTCGTCGGCCAGCGGCCTGAGCATCCAGTGGCATGACAGCGCCTACAACGTCGGCATCGACAACATCAAGTTCTCGGTAAGCGCCGTGCCGGAACCGTCGTCGTACGCGATGCTCGCCGGCGGCTTGTTGTTGCTCGGCGCGATCGCGCGCCGCCGCCGCGCCTGACTACTCAGCGGAAACCGTCAAACGACACCTGCAGCATGTGGCGCACGATATCGTCGGGCGCCATCTTGCTGTACTTCTGCAGATACTCCACCGCCGGATCGCAGGTGCGGGCGTAATAGCTGTACAGGATGACGTCGGTGGGCAGTTCGCTGCTCAGCTGCCCCTGCTGCTGCGCCTGTTTGACCAGCGCCTCCAGCTGACGGTTCAGTTTCATGATGCGCAGCATGTACTTCACATTGCGTATCAACATGTCGCGCACATGGGGACTGGTGGACGGCAGGAACGGCAAGCCGCCATCCAGGCGCACCCGCAGCGCCCATTCCAGCAAGGCCGACAATTTCTGCACCGGACTCAGCGCGGCATCGAGCGCCGCCACGTAGTCGAGCGCGCCGTCGAGCAGGCGTATCAGCGCCTCGCCGACCAGCTCTTCCTTGGACTTGAAGTGCTTGTACAGGCTGGGCTTGGAGATGCCCACCGCGCCGGCGACATCGTCCATCGTCATCAAATCGTAGCCTTTATGGCTCAACACCACCGTCGTGGCATCGAGAATCGCACTCTCGCGCAACTTAAACGCTTGATTTTTAAAGCTTAATCTCGGAAGGATACTCATTGGTAAATTTTCGCTACTAATCAGTAGCTTTTGTTGTTTGGTAGTAGTAATATTAGCACGCCGGTAGAACCGCGGCCAGAATAACCAACAACAGCACATGAATCCAACACGCAAACGCATCGCCGTCATCGGCTCCGGCATCTCCGGCCTGGCCAGCGCCTATTTTCTCAGCCGAAAGCATGATGTCGTGCTGTTTGAAGCGGGCCACTATCTGGGCGGCCACACCAATACCGTCGACGTCACGCTCGAAGGCCGCAGCCACGGCGTCGACACCGGCTTCCTGGTCTACAACGAGCACACCTACCCCAACCTGGTGGCCTTGTTCGACGAGCTGGGCGTGGCCAGCATCGGCAGCGACATGTCCTTCGCCGTGTCCATGGACCAGGGCAAGCTGGAATGGGCCGGCACCAGCCTAGCCACCGTGTTCGCGCAGCGCGCCAACCTGGGCTCGCCGTCGTTCCTGCGCATGCTGTGGGATATCCTGCACTTCAACCGCAATGCGCGGCGCCTGCTGCAACAGTCGACCCAGGCCGGCCTGAGCTTGGGACAGCTGCTGAAACAACAGGGTTACGGCGCCAGCTTCCGCGACGCCTACCTGCTGCCGATGGCCGCCGCCATCTGGTCCAGTTCGCCGAACGATATCCTGAATTTCCCCGCCGCGACCTTCCTGCGCTTTTGCCTCAACCACGCGCTGCTGCAAATCAACGACCGGCCGCAGTGGCGCACCGTGGCCGGCGGCGCCCGCCATTACGTCGAGAAGATCGCCGCCACCCTGCCGGACTGCCGGCTGCGCACGCCGGTGCAGTCGGTGCTGCGCGGCGCGGCCGGCGAGCTGATCGTCCGTAGCGCCGCCGGCGCCGAGACCTTCGACGCCGTGGTGTGCGCCACCCACGCGCCGACCACGCTGGCGCTGCTGCTGGACGCCAGCGAGACCGAACGCGCCATCCTCGGCGGCGTCCGCTACCAGCCCAACACCGCCTACCTGCACACCGACGCCAGCCTGATGCCGCGCCGGCGCAAGGTATGGGCGGCCTGGAATTACCTGGCCGGATCGCAGTCCGCCGGCCAACGTCCGGTGTGTGTCAGCTACTGGCTGAATCAGCTGCAGGCGCTGCCGTTCAAGACCCCGTTGATGGTCACGCTCAACCCGCACGCCTTGCCGGCGGCCGACACCATCCTGGCCAAATTCGACTACGCGCACCCGATCATGGACCAGTCCACGATCAGGGCGCAGCAGCAACTGGCGCAGATCCAGGGCAACGGCGGCGTCTGGTACGCGGGCGCCTGGACCGGCTACGGCTTCCACGAGGACGGCCTGAAATCGGCGTTGCGCATCGCCGCCGCATTCGACGTGGCGCCGGCGTGGGCCACGCTGCCATGAAGCAGCCCGCCCACCAGCTGGTGCACGGCCAGGTGATGCACGCGCGCCTGCGCCCGGCGCGCCACCGCTTCGTCTATCCGGTGCTGTATGTGCGCCTCAACCTGGCCCGGCTGGACGCCTGCAATTCAAGCTGGTTCGGCGTCGACCGCTGGCGGCCGCTGTCGATCCGCCGCCGCGACTACGGCCCGCGCGACGGCTCCAGCCTGGAACTGTGGATGCGCGCGCTGCTGCGCGAGCACGCCATCGACGCCGACGGCGAGATCTGGCTGCAGACCTTCCCGCGCGTGGCCGGCTATGCGTTCAATCCCGTCAGCTTCTGGCATTGCCACGCCGCCGACGGCCGGCTGTGCGCCGTGCTGGCCGAGGTCAACAACACCTTCGGCGAAAGCCACCGCTATCTGCTGCGCATCGGCGCCGACGGCACCTGCTCGGCCACCAAGCAACTGCACGTGTCGCCGTTTTGCGCGGTGCAGGGACACTATCGTTTCCGCTTCCGGCTGAACGGCGCCAGCCACTGCACCGGACTGGACTATCACGACGACCACGGCCTGTTGCTGAAGACCGCGCTCAGCGGCCGCCCGGTGCCGATGACCGACGGCTCGCTGGCCGCCGCGCTGCTGCGCTACCCATTGCTGGGGATAGGCATCGTCGCCCGCATCCACTGGCAGGCGCTCAGGCTGTGGCTGAAGCGCGTACCGGTGTTCGGCAAGCCGCCCGCCCCAACCACGTCACACCACACCACCGTGCACCAGGAGACCTCCCGATGAACCGCACCTTGTCGACCCAACTGCCGTCGGCGCCAGTCGGCGCCCGATGGTTTCTCACGCTGCTCAACAATATTCGTCTGGGCCACCTGGAACTGGTCACGCCGTGCAACACCCGCATGGTGTTCGGCGACGCCCATTCGCCCATCGGCGCCACGCTGACGGTGCACGACTGGCGCGCCTGCCAGCGCATCCTGCGCGCCGGCGACATCGGCTTTGCCGAAGCCTATGCCGCCGGCTGGGTCGACACGCCCGACCTGACCGCGCTGCTGCGGCTGGCGCTGCGCAACGAGGCGTCGCTGGACCGCATGCTGTTCGGTGGCGCGCTGGCGCGCTGCTGGTACCGCCTGCGCCATTGGCTGCGGCCCAACACCCGCAGCGGCAGCGCGCGCAACATCCACGCCCACTACGACATCGGCAACGATTTCTACCGGCTGTGGCTCGATCCCAGCTGGACCTATTCCAGCGCCCTGTTCGACGGCGACCACAGCCTGTCGCTGCAGGCCGCGCAGCAGCGCAAGTACCAGCGCATCATCGACACGCTGCAGTTGCGCCCCGGCCAGCGCGTGCTGGAGATCGGCTGCGGCTGGGGCGGTTTCGCGGAACACGCGGCGCAGCAAGGCATCCATGTGCACGGCGTGACGATCTCGCCGTCGCAGCTGGAGATCGCGCAGCGCCGCGCGCAGGCGCTGAACCTGCAGGACCGGGTGCAGCTGGCCTTGTGCGACTACCGCGACCTCGACGGCGAATACGACGCCGTGGTGTCGATCGAGATGTTCGAGGCGGTGGGCGAACAATACTGGCAACAGTATTTCAAGACGGTCGCGGCGCGCCTGAAGCCCGGCGGCCAGGCGCTGATCCAGTCGATCACCATCGGCGAGCAATTCTTCCCGCGCTATCGCAGCAGCACCGATTTCATCCAGCAGTACATTTTCCCCGGCGGCATGCTGCCCAGCGTAGAACGCTTCGAGCAGCACGCCGCGCGCGCCGGCCTGCGTCCCTTGCAGCGCCACGCCTTCGGCCCCGACTACGCCGAAACACTGCGCCGCTGGAACGCCCAGTGCAACACCGCCCACGCGCAAATCGCCGGCCTGGGCTACGACCAGCATTTCATGCGCATCTGGCATATGTACTTCGCCTACTGCGAAGCGGCCTTTGACGAGGGAAGAACCGATGTCGTCCAATTCCTGCTGCAAAAATCCTGAGCCGGCCCGCCGGCTTCGGGTCCGGCATTGGCTGGCGATCGGCGGCCTGCTGCTGAGCAGCCTGTGTCGCGCCGCCAGCTGGCAGGACGCGTTGCCGCAGGCCGAAAGGCTGGGCGACGGCGACCTGAGCTGGCTGGGCTTCCGCATCTATCACGCCACGCTGTGGGCGCAGCAGCGGCCGTTCCAGCCGCAGGCGGCGTTTGCGCTGCAACTGCGCTACTACCGCAGCATCAGCCGCCAGCGCCTGGTGCAGACCAGCCTGGATGAAATGCGGCGCCTGCGCGGCGCCGGCCTGGACGCGGCCACCTTGCAGCAATGGGAGCGCGCGCTGGAGCACGCCTTCACCGACGTCGCGTCCGGCGACGAACTGATCGGCGTCTATCTTCCCGGTCACGGCATGCGCCTCTACAACCAACAGCAGCTGCTGGCCGACATCGACGACGTCGGACTGGCGCGCGCCTTCTTCGGCATCTGGCTCGACCGCGACACGCGCGACCAGGACCTGCGCCGCAAACTGATGGGAGCGCCGCAGTGAGGACCGCGACCACGCCGCCGGACAGCCAGCCGCGCTGGTGGCGGCTGGCCGCGTATGGCCTGCTGGGCCTGCCGTTGGCGATGGCCGCGCTGCCTGTGTACCTGCAGGTGGCGGCCTACTACAGCGTGCTGCGCGGCGTCGCGCTGGCCGAGCTGGGCTGGGTGCTGTTCGCGGCTCGACTGCTCGACACGCTGCAGGATCCGCTGCAGGGCCATCTGATCGACGGCCTGCGCGGCGGCATCAGGCGCTGGCTGGCCGCCGGCGGTGTGGTGCTCGCGCTGGCCTTCGCCGGCCTGTGGGCGCCGCCGGGCGCGGGCGTGTCCGCGACGCTGTGGCTGGGCGCCATGCTGGTGCTGGCCTACAGCGCCCACAGCATGCTCAACATCGCCTACCTGACGTGGGGCGCGCGCCTGCCGGGCCACGCCGCGCAAGCCGGCGGCGCCCGGCTGCCGGCGGCCGCTTGGCGCGAAGGCGCGGGACTGGCGGGCATGGTCATCGCCAGCGTGATCCCCGCCACCATCATGAGCGGCGCCGCCGACGCCATCCCGGCCCGCATGGGACTCTACAGCCTGGCGTTCGCGGCGCTGCTGCTGGCCGCCTTGCTGGCGCTGCTGAAGCTGGCGCCGGCCTGGCCATCCGTTGTCCAGCCGGCCGGCGACTGGCGCGCCACGCTGCGCCGCATGGCGTCGAACAGCCGCTTCCGGCGCCTGCTGGCGCCGTATTTCCTGAACGCCTGCTCGGTCTCGCTGCCGGCGACGCTGGCGCTGTTCTTCATCGGCGACCAGTTGCGGGCGGCGCCGCTGGCCGGCGCCTTCCTGGGATGCTATTTCATCGCCGCCGCCTGCGGCCTGCCGCTGTGGACCGCGCTGGCGCGCCGCATCGGCGTGCTGCCGTGCTGGCGGCTGGGCATGGCGCTGTCCATCGCCAGCTTTGCCGGCGCCGGACTGCTGGGCGCCGGCGACGTGCTGCCCTACTTTGCGGTGTGCGTCGCCGCCGGCGCGGCGCTCGGCGCCGACCTGGCCATGCCGCCGGTGCTGCTGGCCGAAACGCTCGCGCCCGACGAGGCGGCCGGCGCCTACTACGGCGTGCTGACGCTGCTGGGCAAGCTGGCGCTGGCCCTGTCCGGCCTGGCGTTGCCGCTGCTGGCCGCGCTCGGCTACCGTCCCGGCATGGCCAGCACCAGCGGCGGCGCCGCGCTGGCGCTGGTGTATGCCGCCCTGCCCTGCTTACTGAAACTGCTGGCAATGGCGGCGCTGTGGCGCGCTCCGCCAACGTCCGTGCCCGCCTACCGCTACCGGAGTACACCATGAAAACCCTGCTCACCGGCCTGTTGCTGGCCCTGCTTGCCGGCTGCGCCGGCCCCGACGTCCAGCAATACAAGGCGCTGCAGCCGGCGCTCGACCTGCCGGCCTACTTCACCGGCACCACCGACGCCTGGGGCATGTTCCAGAAGCGCGGCGGCGACGTGGTCAAGCGCTTCCACGTCGTCATCACCGGCACCAGCAAGGACGGCACGCTGACGCTCGACGAACAGTTCCGCTACGACGACGGCAGCAGCCAGCGCCGCGTCTGGCGCCTGACGCGCGCGGCCGACGGCGTCTGGCACGGCCGCGCCGACGACGTCGAAGGAGAGGCGCTGGGCGAAGTGGCCGGCAACGCGCTGCACTGGCAGTACACGCTGCGGCTGCCGGTGGACGGCCGCAGCTACGACATGCGCTTCGACGACTGGATGTTCCTGATCGACGACTGCACCATGATCAACCGCGCCAGCATGGGCAAGTTCGGGATCGAGCTGGGGCAAGTGACGCTGATGTTCCGGAGACGCGCATGCGCGCCCTGAACCGGCCGATCGCGGCCTGGGCCGGCCAGCGAGTCTGGCTGGTCGGTGCCTCCAGCGGCATCGGCGCCGCGCTGGCCGGCGAGCTGCTGCGGGCCGGCGCGCGGGTGGCGCTCTCGGCGCGCCGCGCCGACCTGCTGCAGGCGGTGGCCGCCGGCCATGCGCAAGCCATCGTGGCGCCGTTCGACATCCTCGACCACGATGCTTGGAGCGCGCGCTACCATGATATCTGCGCGCAAGCGGGCGGCGTCGACCTGATCGTATTCTGCGCCGCGGCCTACCATCCGGAACGCAGCTGGGAGGTCAGCGCCGCCGGCGCGGCCCACACGCTGGCGGTGAACCTGGGCAGCGTCTACACCGGGCTGGCCACGGTGCTGCCGGACATGCTGGCGCGCGGCAGCGGCGGCGTCGCCATCGTCGCCAGCGTGGCCGGCTACGTCGGCCTGCCCAACGCCAGCGTCTACGGCCCCAGTAAGGCGGCGCTGATCAACCTGGCGGAACTGCTGTACACCGACCTGCGCCCGCGCGGGCTGAACGTCTACCTGATCAATCCGGGCTTCGTGCAAACCCCGCTGACCGCGCAGAACGCCTTCCCCATGCCGGCCTTGCAGACGCCGCAAGCGGCGGCCACGGCGATCTGCCGCGGCCTGACCGCCGGCGACTTCGAAATCCACTTCCCCAAGCGTTTCACGCGGCTGGTAAAGTTGTTGCGCTGGCTGCCCTACCGCTGGCGTTTTGCCGTAATCACTCACTTGCTGGTGCCGCAATGACCGATCCCGAACCACTGCTGGCCTGGTACGCCGCGCTGACGCCCGACACGGTGCCCCAAGCCGGAAAATTTTACGCAGCCGACGCGCAGTTCCGCGACCCGTTCAACGACGTGCGCGGCATCGCCGCGATCGAAGCGATCTTCCGCCACATGTTCACCCATACCGAACAGCCGCGCTTCATCATCGGCGAACGCATGGCGCAGGGCGACCAGGCCTTCGTCACCTGGCTATTCGTGTTCAGCCTGCGCGGTGTGCCTTACCGGATCGAAGGCGGCAGCCACCTGCGCTTCAACCAGGCCGGCCTGGTCATCTCGCACCGCGACTACTGGGACGCGGCCGAAGAGCTGCTGCAAAAGCTGCCGCTGGTCGGCGCGCCGATACGCTGGCTGCGCGGCCGCTTCCGCGTTCCCATGCCATGAGCACGACGCTTAAACTGATCCTGGGCGACCAGCTCAACTGCCGCCACAGCTGGTTCGCGCAGCCGTCGCCGGACGTGGTCTTCGTGCTGATGGAAGTACGCCAGGAAACCGACTACGTGCTGCATCACGCGCAAAAGATCATCGCCATCTTTGCCGCCATGCGCGACCTGGCGCGCCGGCTGCGCGCGGCCGGACACTGCGTCCACTATCTGTCGATCGACGATCCGGACAACCGCCAGTCATTGCCCGCCAACCTTGACTACCTGCTGGCGCACTACGAGGCGGACGCCTTCGCCTGGCAGGCGCCGGACGAATGGCGGCTGGACCGGCAGCTGGCCGACTACGCCGCCGGCCTGTCCATCCCCGCCAGCATGGACGACAGCGAACACTTCTACGCCGGCCGCCACGAGGCCGCGCAATTCTTCAACGCCCGCGCCGCCTGGGTGATGGAGCCGTTCTACCGCCACATGCGCAAGCGGCACGGCGTGCTGATGACCGGGAACGGCGCCCCGGCAGGCGGCCAGTGGAATTTCGACCACGACAACCGCGAGGCCTGGCCGGGCCTGCCGTGGGAGCCCGCCGATCCGCGCGGCCGGCACGACCATGGCGCCTTGTGGCAAACCATCCAGGCAGCCGGCGTGCGCAGCTTCGGCGAGCCGCAGGCCGACGACTTCGCATGGCCGCTCAACCGGGAAGAAGCGCTGCACCAGCTGGACCAGTTCGTGCGCGACGCCCTGCCGCATTTCGGCCGCTACCAGGACGCGATGAGCCTGCGCGCCTGGCGGCTGTTCCACTCCCTGCTGTCGTTCGCGCTGAACACCAAGATGCTCGATCCGCTCACGGTGGTCGAGCGGGTCGAGGCCGCATGGCGCGACGGCGCCGTGCCGCTGGAATCGGCCGAAGGCTATATCCGGCAAATCCTCGGCTGGCGCGAATACGTGCGCGGCGTCTACTGGCACCGCATGCCCGGCTACGACCAGCTCAACGCCTTCGGCCATACGACAGTCTTGCCGCACTGGTTCTGGAGCGGCAACACCCGGATGCGCTGCCTGGCGACGGCGATCGGCCAGTCGCTGCAGCACGCGCACAGCCATCACATCAATCGCCTGATGGTCATCGGGAACTTCGCCTTGCTGGCGGGGTTGTCGCCGCAGGAACTGCATCAGTGGTACCTGGGCATCTACATCGACGCCTTCGAATGGGTGGAACTGCCCAACACACTGGGCATGAGCCAGTATGCCGACGGCGGCCAACTGGCCACCAAACCCTACGTTTCCAGCGCCGCCTACATCGACCGCATGAGCGACTACTGCAAAGGCTGTCACTACCAGAAGAAGCTGCGCATCGGCGAGCGCGCCTGCCCCTACAACGCGCTGTATTGGGATTTTTTTGCCCGCAACGAGCAACGACTGGGCGGCAACCATCGCCTCGGCATGGTCTACCGTCAGTTGCACCGCATGGACGGCGCCGACAGGCAAGCGCTGCAGGAACAAGCCGCCGACACCCGCGCGCGGCTGGCCGATTTGTAACTTACGGTAGCGTCCCACGCTCCCGATACGGCCTACCCCTACCCAAACAATATAGCTGAGTGCAAAAGTCTTATTGGAAATGACAGGGCCAAATCGCCTAAGATTCCGCTCTGGCAGATTCATCAAAAAAAGGGCCACGGCCGCAGCAAGGCCACCAGCCCGGAGACAACCTTTTATCGTGAGCACCGCATGAGTACTTTTTCAGCCATAGACTTGACCGTTTTTCTTGTGTATTTCGTCCTGGTCGCCGGTTATGGCATCTGGGTTTACCGGCGCAAGCAAGGCGGCTCCGGCAAAGCCTCGCATGATTATTTCCTGGCCGAGGGTTCGCTGACCTGGTGGGCCATCGGCGCCTCGCTGATCGCCTCCAACATCTCGGCCGAGCAGTTCATCGGCATGAGCGGCTCCGGCTTCAGGATCGGCATGGCGATCGCCGTGTACGAGCTGATGGCGGCCGCCACGCTGGTGATCGTGGCCGTGTTCTTCATGCCGGTTTATTTGAAGAACCGCATCTACACCATGCCGCAGTTCCTCGAACAGCGCTACGGCAAGGCGGTGGCCACCACCATGGCGTTGTTCTGGCTGGGTCTGTACGTGGTGGTCAACCTGACCTCCATCCTCTACCTGGGCGCGCTGGCCATCAGCAGCCTGTCGGGCATCGCCCTGCTGCCGTGCATGCTGTTCCTGGCGGTCTTTGCGGCGGTGATCACGCTGGGCGGCATGAAGGTGATCGGCTACACCGACGTGGTGCAGGTGACCTGCCTGGTGGTCGGCGGCCTGGTCACCACCTGGCTGGCGCTCGACATGGTGGCCGCGCTGGCACACAAGCAAGGCGCGCTGTCCGGCCTGTCCGAACTGTACAACCACACCCGCGACCACTTCGACATGGTGCTCACGCGCGACAATCCCAACTACATGGACCTGCCCGGCCTGTCGGTGCTGCTGGGCGGCATGTGGATCGTCAACCTGAACTACTGGGGCTGCAATCAATACATCACCCAGCGCGCCTTGGGCGCCGACCTGCCGACCGCGCGCAAGGGCCTGCTGTTCGCGGCCTTCCTGAAGCTGCTGATGCCGGTGATCGTGGTCTTGCCCGGCATCGCCGCCTACGCGCTGGACAAGTCCGGCGCGCTGGGCGACGCCATGAAGGTCGGCGGCGAAGTCAATCCCGACCGCGCCTACCCTATCCTGCTGGGCCTGTTGCCATCGGGCCTGAAGGGCATCGCCTTCGCCGCGCTGACGGCGGCCGTGGTGGCCTCGCTGGCCGGCAAGGCCAACAGCATCGCCACCATCTTCACGCTCGACATCTACAAAAAGGCCTTCAACAAGCAGGCCAGCGAACAGCGCATGGTGTGGATCGGCCGCGTCAGCGTGGTGGTGGCGATGGTGCTGGCCGTGCTGATCGCGCCGATGCTGGGCATCGACAAGAAAGGCGGCTTCCAGTACATCCAGGAATACACCGGCTTCGTCTCGCCCGGCATCCTGGCCATGTTCCTGCTGGGCTTCTTCTGGAAAAAGACCACGGCCGGCGCGGCCATGTTCGCCACCCTGGGCGGCCTGGTCGGTTCGATCGTGCTGAAGTTCCTGCCGACGATGATGGACCTGTCGTTCCTGGTGCCGATCGGCTTTGCCAAGGTCACGTCCAGCGGCCTGGCCGAGATCCCCTTCCTCGACCGCATGTTCATCGTGTTCTGGGTGGTGGTGGCCGGCATGGTCGTCATCAGCAAGATGGCCGGCGTCAAGCGCGACAGCTTGTCGAAGCACATGCATATCGATACGTCGATGTTCCGTGTCGACGGCGCTTTCGCGCTGGGTTCGGCCGTGATCGCCGTCGCGCTGACGACGATCTACAGCCTTTGGTGGTAACGATTTAACGGGAGCGCTTGCCGTTCACATCGTAGACGGCGGCCTCCAGATGAACCACTGTGCTGACGGCCTGGTCGTCGGCAGCGCTGGTCGCCAGGGTGAGCTTGTAATCGCCCCTGGCGACCTTCCAGGTCTTCGATGCCGAGTCATAGACGGCCAGCAAGCGCGGATCGACGGTGACTGACGATTGAACACCCGCCCCCGGCTGCACCTCAACCTTCTGGAAGCCCGCCAAACGCTTGGGCGCTTCCCAGCGCGCGGTCAGCGGCGACACGTAGACCTGGGCCACCTGCTTGCCCGCCACCTTGCCCGCATTCCTCACCGTGAACGATGCCCGCACCACGCCGTCCTTGACGCTGGCGGCCAGGTCCGAGAAAGCAAACTCGGTGTACGACAAGCCATGGCCGAACGGGAACAAAGGCTTGAGCCCCTTCAGGTCGAACCACTTGTAGCCGACCGCCGCGCCTTCGCGGTAGTCGACATCGAAGCGGCGGTCCGCCACTTCGGGGAAGCCATCCAGCGCCGGGCGCGGCAACTGCGATTCCGAGGCCGGGAAGGTGGCCGGCAAATGGCCTGAAGGATTGACCTCGCCGAACAGCACGCCGGCAATCGCCTCGCCGCCGCTGGTGCCCGGATACCACGCCTCCAGCACGGCCGACACCTTGGGCAGCCACGGCATGGTCACCGGTCCGCCGGTTTCCAGCACCACGACGGTGTTGGCGTTGGCCGCCGCCACCGTGGCGATCAGCTCGTCCTGCTTGTCGGGCAGGGACAGGTTGGGCATGTCGAAGCCCTCGCCCGTCCATTGGGTCGCGAACACCAGCACCACGTCGCTGTCGCGCGCCAGCCTGGCCGCCGCGTCGCGGTCGCTGCCGTCGCTGTACGTCACCGTGGCCGACGGCATGCGCGCCTGGATGGCTTTCAACGGCGACGACGGATAAACCATGACCGGACCGGGCCAGGTCTTGGGCGTCAACTCCGGCGCGGCATTGCCGCCAACCGGATACACCAGCGACGAACCGCCGCCGGCCAGCACGCCACGGTCGGCATAGCCGCCGATCACCGCGATGCGTTTGGCGGCGCGGTTCAGCGGCAAGGCGCCGTTGCTGTTTTTCAGCAGCACCATGCCCTCCTGCGCATCCTTGCGCGACACCGCCGCGTGCGCATTGAAGTCGATCGCTTGCGGCGCCGGCGCCACCGGGTGGTCCACCACGCCGTGCGCGAACATCGCATACAGGATGCGGCGCACCATGTCGTCCAGGCGCGCCTGCGGCACCCAGCCGTTCAGCACGGCCTCCTTCAGCGGCGGGCCGAAATAATCGGCCAGGTCGAACGGCATGCCGGATTGCTGGTCCAGGCCGGCATTGGCGGCCGGCACCGTGCTGTGCGTCGCGCCCCAGTCCGACATCACCCAGCCCTTGAAGCCCCAGTCCTTCTTCAGCACCTGGTTCAGCAGATAGTCGTTCTCGCAGGCATACACGCCGTTGACGCGGTTGTAGGAACACATGACCGCGCCGGGATTGCCGTCCTCGTTGGCGATCTGCAAGGCCAGCAGGTCCGACATGCGCGCCGAACGGTCGTCGATCCTGACGTTGAGCGTGGTGCGGCCGGTTTCCTGGTCGTTCAGGGCAAAGTGCTTGAGCGTGGACACCACGCGGTTCGACTGGATGCCCTTGATTTGCGCGCCGACGATCTTGCCGGCCAACAGCGGATCCTCGCCCGCGTATTCGAAGTTGCGGCCGTTGCGCGGCTCGCGCATCAGGTTGACGCCGCCGGCCAGCAGCACATTGAAGCCGTAGGCGCGCGCTTCCGCGCCGATCATGGCGCCGCCCGCATAGGCGGTCTGCAGATCCCAGGTGGCCGCCGTGTTCAGGCCGGACGGCAGCGCCGTGCCCTGGCGCGCGTCCGGCCCGGCCTGGCTGGCCACGCCCAGGCCGGCGTCGGTTTCCCACAGGTTGGGGATGCCCAGGCGCGGCACGCCATAGATAAAGCCGGCCGACTGCTTGTGCGCCGGCGCCGGCCGCGTGGTCTTTTTGTATTCCATGTCGGCGCCGAGGTAGCCGTAGACCAGCTTGAGCTTCTCGTCCAACGTCATCGCCGCGACCGCCAGGCGGGCCCGCTCCTGCGCATCCAGTTGCGCGTTCATCCACGGCATGGCCGCAGGCGCGGCAGTCTCGCCTCCGGTTTGCGCGTTGGCGCTGCCGCAGCAAAGCGCCACGGCGGCCGCCAGCAGGCTGAATTTTCTCTTCAATTTCATTTGTCTCCATCACTTTCTGAATTGTTTGCGGGCGATTGTGCCCCCGGCGCGCAAGCCGGGCAATTACGAAAATGACGAAAAGCCGGAACGATATTCCGCAACAACGACAAATCCGGCCGCCTCCCGGAAGAAGGCGGCCGGATCGTCAGCAACGTTTATTTGAAGCTGTAGTCCAGGCTGACATACACGTAGCGGCCGCGCGGATCGCCCCAGCTGTCGTTGTAACCCAGCGAGGAACCCGGATCGAAGGCCGGATCGCGGTTGAACACGTTGTTGGCGCCGACGCGGATCACCGCGTTCTTGATGCCCGAATAGGCCAGCGATGCGTCCAGCGTGGCGATGGCGGGAATCCGCCGTCCCTTGGCATAGAAGTCATACCATTGGTTCTGCACGGCCGACGGCGTGCGATCGACCTTGGTGCCGGCCACGTACTTGACGATGCCGGTGCCGCTCCACGGTCCCTGATCCCAGTTCACGCCGACGTTGGCCAGCACGCGCGGATTGCCGTATTCGCCGGCATCGCACGAGGTGTTGTTCGCGCAGTTGATGTAGACGTTGTCGGCCAACAGCACCGTGTCGTAGCGCAGCGTGTAATTGGCTTCGCTAAACACCTTGAAGCGGCCCAGCTTTTCGGTACGGAAGGTGTAGGACGCTTCCAGGTCGATGCCGGAGGTGTGCGACTGGAAGCGGTTGACCCAGCCAGTCTTGATGTTGGACAGTTCGCCGCGCAAAGGACCCAGCCGCGCCCGGTCGGCCGCCGACAGCGCCGCATAGGCCGCGATATCCTCGGCGGTGACTTCGTCGCGCGTTACATGCGACTTGTAGGCGCCATCTTCGTTATCGAGCACCGTTGTGTTGTCGAGGACGTCAATCTTGTTTTTCCACTTGATATCGTAGTAGGTCAGGCCGATGTTCAGGTCCTTGAACGGTTCGATGACGAAGCCGATGTTGTATTGGTTCGATTTCTCCGGCTGCAGATTCTTGGTGCCGACGTTGGACGCCTTCACGTAGCGGGTGCAATAGGTATCGAAATAGACATCGCCCTCCACGCAGCGGTGCGGGTCCTTGGTGGCCGAGAAGGAATCCCGGCCTTCGCTGAAGCGCTGCGGCAGCGACGGCGCCACCATGCCGGTGCTGTAGTTCGCGCGCAGCATGATCTCCTTGCTCGGCTTCCACTTCAGGCCGAACTTGGGATTGGTGGTGGCGCCGGCCAGCTCATATTTGTCGTAGCGCACGGCGGCCTGGGCCTCCAGTGTCTTCAGCAGCGGCAGGCTCAGCTCCGCATACACGGCCGACAGTTTTTCCGAACCCGAGATCGGCGGCAACACCGCGTACTGGCCCAGCAAGCCCTGCTGCCAATCCTGCGACGGCGTGTATGACAGCGAATTCTTGCGCAGCTCGGACCCCACCGAGACGCCGACCTTCCCGCCCGGCAGCTCGCCGAATTCGGTCCCGGCCTGCACCTTGATGGAATCGGTTTTGCTGCGGGTCTTCACATACATTTCGCCCGACAGTTCCCTGATCAAGGCGTCCGAATTGCTGTTGACGCCGAAGGGATTGAAGCGCCCGTCGTCGACCGCCTTGTTCAATTCCTCCAGCTTGTAGGCGCCCAGGGTATCGGTGCGGCCCCGTTCCTCGCCGTGCGACAAGGTCGCCGACCAGTCCCAGCCGGCCAGCTCGCCCTTTAGCCCGGTCAGCAGCCAGATATTGTCGACATTGGTCTTGATGCCGCCCTCGTAGACCGGAAAATCGCGCCGCACCGTCACCGGCTTGCCGTAGGTGTTGAAGGGGTTCGAGGCCGGGATGACCAGGTTGTTGCGCGCGCGGTTCTGCAGCCACGACGACTGGCCGACGATGCGCTTGTCGAAGTTGGTGAAGAAAGCATTGGCGAACAAGGTCAGGTCCGGCGCGAGGTCCCAGTTCAGGGCGGCGGTGGCGCCGGCGCGGCGCGACGGCTTGACCAGGTCGGTGAATTCCGCCGTCGCCGACAGGCAGCCGTTGCGGGTCGGCGAAGGGAACCATTCGGCGCCGCTCGGATACGGCAGCTTGGAGCCTGGCAGGCATCCCGGGTCGGCGAAGCGGTTGCCGCCGATCGACAGCGTGCCGGCGTCGGTGCCGTGGGCGCCGTAGACGTTGGCGTACTGCAGGCCACCGCTGGCGCCGAAGTCGATGTGGTTGGCCCAGTCGCGGTCGGTGCCCTTGATGCGCTTGGTGTCCTCGACCATCGCCGCGTAGGTCAGGTTGAATTTCTGCGTGGCGCGGTCGCCGTAGCCGCCGGCCACCGACAGCTTGCGCACATCGCCGCCGCCCAGCGTGGTGGTGCCGTAGCTGGTGCTCAGGTCCACGCCCTGGTAGTTCTGGCGCATGATGAAGTTGATCACGCCACCCACCGCATCGGTGCCGTAGATCGCCGAGGCGCCGTCCTTGAGCACCTCGATGCGCTCGATCGCCGCCAGCGGCAGCATGTTCAAGTCCACCGAGGTGAAGCCGTTGGAGTCGTCCGAGCCGGACACCGGCAGGCGGTTGCCGTTCAACAGGATCAGGGTCGGCATGCCGCGCAGGCTGGCCGTGGTGGCGCCGTTGCGGAAGTCGTTGCCGCCGCCGAAATCGCGGCCGTTGCCGCCGACCGAAGGCAGGTTGCGCAACACGTCGAGCACCGAGGTCGCGCCCGAGCGCTTGATGTCTTCCTTGGTGATCAGGGTCATCGGCGAGACGCCCTCTTGGGCGATGCGCTTGATGTTACTGCCGGTGATTTCCACCCGCTCCATCTTGGCGTCCGGCTTGGGCGCCTGCTCCATCTGCGCGTACGCCGCGCCGTGGGCCGACAACAAGGCCAGCGCCAACTTCACCCAGCGCACACATATTTTTTCCTGAAACATATTACTCGTCTCCTAGTGATGACGTCCCCCATCGCGTGTGGGGAATCGTTGTAATGAAACTGCCGGTTTGCTTCGATGGCGTGTGTCAACAGACTATCGAATCGCAACAGAGCTTACGTGGATGGGTAACCGACGTCTTGGCAGTCTCAACACTGGAAACCAACGAAATCGGCACAACCGGGACCAAAACGAACATGGCTCCCGAAGGAGCCACGTCGTAAAACCACTGCCTGGACAGGCTGATGGCGGCTAGCCGGAATGCTCTTCCGTCTGCTTGGCGGCGTACATGGCCTGGTCGGCATAGCGCATCAACTGCGCGATGTCGGCGCCGTGGTCGGGGTAGTGCGCGACCCCGACGCTGGCGGTGATCGCCAGGCCCAGGCCGGTGGTCAGCAGCATCGGCGCCGCCAGCACCTGGTGGATCTTGTCGACGATCTGCAGGGCGTCGTCGGCCACCAGCACTTCTTCCACAATGATGACGAACTCGTCCCCGCCCAGCCGCGCCACGGTGTCCGATTCGCGCACGCAGCGCTTCAGCCGGTGCGCCACTTCGCGCAACAGCAGGTCGCCGCAGGCATGGCCGTGCTCGTCGTTGACCTGCTTGAACTTGTTCAGGTCGATGAACAGCAGGGCCAGCCGGCACTGGTGGCGCTGGGCGCGCGCCACCGCCATCTGCAGGCGGTCGAGGAACAGCCGGCGGTTGGGCAGCTGGGTCAGCTCATCGTGCTGGGCCATGAAGCGCAGCCTGGAATGCAGTTGCTTGCGCTGGATCGCCGTCGCCACCTGGTTGGAGACAAACATCAGCAATTCCTGGTCCTGGTCGGTGTAGCCGGACTGCTCAGGGCCGTCGCCGCTCTGCAGCATCAGCACGCCGATGCTGCCCTGGCTGGTCGTCAGCGGCACGCCCAGCCAGCAATCGGGCAGCATGCCGGCCGCCTGCAATGCCGGCGGCAGCGCGGCGGCGGTGGCGGGCGTCAGCAGCACCGGCTGGCCGCCGCGCAGCACTTGCTCCCCCAGCCAGCACGCCAGCGGCGGCGGCGCGGCGCCGCCATGGGCGTTGACGTGATAGGAAAACTCCACGCCCTCGCCCCTGTCGCCGCGTAGCGCAACGGCGAATCCGGGCGCCGGCAGCATGGCGCCGATAATCTGGTGGATATGGCGGAACAAGGCCGGCAGGTCGTCGCTGGCATGGGCCGCTTCCGAGATCGCATACAGCGCCGCCTGCATCGTTTCGGCCTGCTTGGTCGCCGTGATATCCCGCGCCACGGCCACGCGCAGTTGGTCGGCCTCGGACCAGCGCGCCGACCACATGATATGGACGATCTTGCCGTCCTTGCGGACGTAGCGGTTTTCGAAGTGGGAGGCAGGCTGGCCATCCATGATGGTGCGGGCCGCCGCCAGCGTGCGTTCGCGGTCGGCCGGCGCGACCAGGTTGATCATCTGCATGCCGATCATCTCCTGCGGCGCATAGCCGAAGATGCGCTCGCAGGCGGCGCTGACAAACACGAAGCGGCCGTCCGCATCGACCATGCAGACGGCATCCATCAGCAGGTCGGTGAAGCGGGCTATCGTGGCGGCGGTCGATTTATGCATATCGGCCGATTTTAGTCCCGAAAACGGCCGGCAAGGCGTTCCGCGGCGTTTTGTGACCAAAGACCAACACCCGCACGGATACCCGGCCCGGAACGGCAATGCCGGGAATTGCTGCAAATCATACCCGGAGTCGGTGATTTTCATAATTGCGGCCCCATGACGGCTCTGCAATCATGGAGCGCCCAAAATACGGGCATCACGCGCAAGGGCCCCCAAGGCAAGCATGCCCCACCCGAATACAGGAGACTGACATGAGCACGCACCACCCCGCCCGCCGCCGGCGCACCACGCTGGCCGCCACGATGACCACGATCGCGCTCGGCGCCGCGGCCGTGGCCCAGGGCGCGCCGATCGCCACGCTCGACCGCAACGGCGCCTGGGTCGCGGTCGAGGCCTATGGCCCGAACGTGGTGCGCATCACGCTGGCCGCCGACAAGGCCGAGGCGCTGAAAGGCGCCGGCTACGGCATCCTGGCCGGCGGCGCCGACAACAGCGCCTTCCGCCACAGCAGCGGCAAGGACGGCGACAGCTTCACCTCGCCGGCGCTGAGCCTGCACGTCGCAGCGGCGCCGGCGGCGCGCACGCCGAGCATGGCCGAAAAATACTTCGCGCCGCAACTGGCGCCGCTGGCGCTGCAGGTGAAGAACGCCAAGGGAGAACTGCTGCTCGACATGACCGGCTGGGAGATGGCGCCGCAAACCGTCAACACCGAAAAGACCTACCAGACCGGCGCCTCGTTCAGCGCGCCGGCCGACGAGCACTACTACGGCATGGGGCAGAACCAGGAATCGACCGGCCCGCTCGACCTGCGCGGCCGCGTCATCGACTGCAAGCACTGGTACGACGCCCCGGCCGGCGAGACGGTGTGCGTGCCGTTCATGGTGTCGTCCAAGGGCTACGGCATCGTCTGGGACAACCCGTCGGCGACCCGCTTCATCGCCGGCGTCAACGGCCGCACCGGCTTCCAGTCCAGCGTGGGCGAGCGCGTCAGCTTCTTCGTCATCACCGGCAATACGCCGGAAGAACTGTATTCGGGCTACGCGCGGGTGACCGGCAGGACGCCGATCCCGCCCAAGGCCGCGTTCGGGCTGATCCAGTCCAAGGCGCGCTACGACAGCCAGCAGGAAGTGCTGCGCGTGGCCAACACCTACCGCCAGAAGAAGTACCCGCTCGACATCATGGTGGTCGACTGGTTCTACTGGACCCGCATGGGCCAGCTCGACATCGACCCGGCGCAGTTCCCCGACCCGGACGCGATGAACAAGGAACTGCACGGCCTGGGCATGCAGTCGATCATCTCGATCTGGCCGCGCTTCGAGACGGCCGGCCGCTATTTCAACGAGCTCGACGCGAAGGGCTACTTCCTCAAGGACAAGGACGGCAAGACCGTCGACGGCCTGCCGTCGCGCGCCGACCGCACCGGCGCGCTGATCGACGCCACCAACCCGGCGGCACGCAAATGGTACTGGGAGCACGCGCGCGACAACATCCTCTCGCACGGCTTCGACTATCCGTGGCTGGACGAGACCGAGCCGGACCTGGTGCCGGACGGCTATTTCTACGCGATCGGCTCGGGCGACCGCTATCACAACGTGTTCCCGCTGCTGCACGTCGAAGGCGTGGCCGACGGCATGCGCGCGTGGAAGCCGAACAAGCGCGCGCTGATCCTGTCGCGCGCCGCCTACCTCGGCGCCCAGCGCACCGGCGCGCTGTTCTGGTCGTCCGACATCCAGCCGTCCTGGGAAGCGCTGGCGCGCCAGATTCCCACCGGCCTGAACATGACGGCCTCCGGCATCGCCTACTGGGGCAACGACATCGGCGGCTGGCAGTGGCTGTCGCAGAGCACCAAGGCCACCAAGACGCCGCTGCTCGACCCGGCCGGCGCCGCCGACACCGTCGGCCAGAACCACGACTATCCGGAACTGTTCACGCGCTGGTTCCAGTACGGCACCTTCCTGCCGACCTTGCGCGTGCACGGCGACCGCAAACACACGGAAATCTGGGAATTCGGCGCCCAGGCCGAGGCCATCCTGGCCCGCTACGACCGGCTGCGCTACCAGCTCATGCCCTACCTCTACAGCCAGGCCAAGGCGACCTGGGACAGCGGCGCGCCCTTCATGCGGCCGCTGTGGATGGATTTCCCGAACGACCCGCAGGTGGCCAACATCGGCACGCAGTACATGTTCGGCCCGGCGTTCCTGGTCGCGCCCGTGACCGAGCAGGGGCAGACGCAGAAAGACGTCTACCTGCCGGCCGGCAGCGACTGGTACAACTTCTGGACCAATGAAAAGCTGACCGGCGGACGCTGGATCAAGGCGGCCGCGCCGATCGAGCAGATCCCGGTGTTCGTCCGGGCCGGCGCCATCGTGCCGCTGGGCGCGGAGATCCAGTCGACCGCGACCCGCCAGGCGATCGCCGAGCTCAGGGTCTATCCGGGCAAGGACGGCGACTTCGCGCTGTACGACGACGATGGCGTGTCCTACGACTACCAGCAGGGCAAGGGCACGCTGGCGCGGCTGCACTGGAACGACGGCGCCGGCCGCCTGACGGTGGGCGGCGACGCCGAGCTGGCGCGCCAGGCGCCCGCCCTGCTCAAGGTGGTCGGGAAATAGGCCGGCTAGCGCTGCAGCGACAACCGGTAGACGGTGGTCTGGCGATAGACCTCGCCGGGGCGCAGCATCAGCTGCGGCCAGCCCTGGCTCACCAGGCTGGGCCGGGGCTGGGCGTGCAGCGACAGGCCGCGCCGCCACCGATGCGGCGCGGCCGGTGGCTCCGCATCGGGGCCGCCGGCGCGAAATTGCAGGACCGCCTCGGTGCTGTACATCTGCAGACGGCGGCCCGAGCCGGGATCGATCACGCGCGCCACTTCGCGCAACGCGCCCTGTCCGCCGGCGTAGTGGTCGCCGACGAAGAAGCAGTGGTCGAAGCCGCCCGCCACCTGGATCTGGGTGTCGGGCCAGCACAGGCGCGCGCCGATCGGCGCCGGATGGCGGAAGTCGAACGGCGTGCCGCCCACCGTCGCCACGCCGGCCGGCATGCCGCCGGCGTCGACTTCCACGTAATAGTCGGCGCAGATCTGCAGCATGTGGCCGCCGACGTCGGCGTCACCGCTGTTGAGGTTGAAGCAAGGGGGCGGCTGCGCCGGGCACGGCGTGGGCGCCGCGGCCAAGGCGGCATGCTCGACGACCAGGTTGCCGTCGTCGTCGAGATGGTAGCTCAGCTGCAGCTCGGCGGCGTCCGGCGTGATGCGCCGCAGCGCCACGCCGCCTCCGGCGCGGCGTCCCTGCCAGCGGGGCGGCGCAAACAGCGGGCCGTGACGGTCGGGCGCGGCCAGCAGCACGTCGGCGATCCGCCCGTAGCGGTCGGGCGCGCGCCACGCGTGCAGCGCGGCGCCGCATTCGCTGATCGTCACCGCCATGCCGCCGGCGTTCCTGAGCGTAAACAAGCGGTGTTCGCCGGTGGTGCCGGCAAGGGGTGTAGTCATCATGGAACATTCAGGGCACGGTGGTCGAAAATGGCGTTTTACCCATTTTGCAACCGGCCGCATGGCGCATCAATTACGAAAATCCTCAACCGGCGGAATGATTCTGCCGAAGCGCGCGCCGCCGGCGTTTGCGCCGGGTGGTATTGGGCAATAATGCCAACGCAGCAGGCCGGGCCGGGGCAGCTACGCCTTGGCCCACCATCAAAAAGGGCGCGGCCGAGGCAAGGCCGACCGCCCGGAGACAACCTCTTTATCGTGAGCATTGCATGAGCACTTTTTCCACCATAGACGTCACCGTCTTTCTGTTTTATTTCGTCCTGGTCGCCGGTTATGGCATCTGGGTCTACCGGCGCAAGCAGGCCGGTTCCGGTTCGGCTTCACACGACTACTTCCTGGCCGAGGGGTCGCTGACCTGGTGGGCCATCGGCGCCTCGCTGATCGCCTCCAACATCTCGGCCGAGCAGTTCATCGGCATGAGCGGCTCCGGCTTCAGGATCGGCATGGCGATCGCCGTGTACGAGCTGATGGCGGCCGCCACGCTGGTGATCGTGGCCGTGTTCTTCATGCCGGTTTATTTGAAGAACCGCATCTACACCATGCCGCAGTTCCTCGAACAGCGCTACGGCAAGGCGGTGGCCACCACCATGGCGCTGTTCTGGCTGGGCCTGTACGTGGTGGTCAACCTGACCTCCATCCTCTACCTGGGCGCGCTGGCCATCAGCAGCCTGTCGGGCATCGCCCTGCTGCCGTGCATGCTGTTCCTGGCGGTGTTCGCGGCGGTGATCACGCTGGGCGGCATGAAGGTGATCGGCTACACCGACGTGGTGCAGGTCACCTGCCTGGTGGTCGGCGGCCTGGTCACCACCTGGCTGGCGCTTGACATGGTGGCCGCGCTGGCGCACAAGCAAGGCGCGCTGTCTGGCCTGTCCGAGCTGTACAACCACACCCGCGACCACTTCGACATGGTGCTCGCGCGCGACAATCCCAACTACATGGACTTGCCCGGCCTGTCGGTGCTGCTGGGCGGCATGTGGATCGTCAACCTGAACTACTGGGGCTGCAACCAGTACATCACCCAGCGCGCCTTGGGCGCCGACCTGCCGACCGCGCGCAAGGGCTTGCTGTTCGCGGCCTTCCTGAAGCTGCTGATGCCGGTGATCGTGGTCTTGCCCGGCATCGCCGCCTACGCGCTGGACAAGTCCGGCGCGCTGGGCGACGCCATGAAGGTCGGCGGCGAAGTCAATCCCGACCGCGCCTACCCTATCCTGCTGGGCCTGTTGCCATCGGGCCTGAAGGGCATCGCCTTCGCCGCGCTGACGGCGGCCGTGGTGGCCTCGCTGGCCGGCAAGGCCAACAGCATCGCCACCATCTTCACGCTCGACATCTACAAAAAGGCCTTCAACAAGCAGGCCAGCGAACAGCGCATGGTGTGGATCGGCCGCGTCAGCGTGGTGGTGGCGATGGTGCTGGCCGTGCTGATCGCGCCGATGCTGGGCATCGACAAGAAAGGCGGCTTCCAGTACATCCAGGAATACACCGGCTTCGTCTCGCCCGGCATCCTGGCCATGTTCCTGCTGGGCTTCTTCTGGAAGAAAACCACGGCCGGCGCCGCCATGTTCGCCACCTTGGGCGGCCTGGTCGGTTCGATCGTGCTGAAGTTCCTGCCGACGATGATGGACCTGTCGTTCCTGGCGTCGACCGGCTTCTCCAAGGCCAACGGCAGCGGCGTGTACGAAATTCCCTTCCTCGACCGCATGTTCATCGTGTTCTGGTTTGTGGTGGCCGGCATGGTCGTCATCAGCAAGATGGCCGGCGTCAAGCGCGACAGCTTATCGAAGCACATGCATATCGATACGTCGATGTTCCGCGTCGACGGCGCCTTCGCGTTCGGCTCGGCGCTTATCGCCGTCGCGCTAACGACGATCTACAGCCTCTGGTGGTAGGCGGCTGAAATGAAACAGGTCGCGTGCAGCGACCTGTTTCCTGGCCGCGCCGCTAGCCGGCGGCCGACCGCAGCCCGCGCGCGCCGAATGTGCGGTCGCGGTAGGCGCGCGGCGTACAACCCAGTTCGCGCTTGAAGACCAGGTGCATATACTGGGTCGAGCCGAAACCGCAGCCCAGCGCCACGTCGGCGATGCTGCGCTCGCCGCTGTCGAGGCCGGCCTTGGCGGCGTCCAGCTTGCAGCGCAACACGACGTCGTGCACGCTGCATCCCAGCTCCTGGCGGAAATAGGCTTCCAGCGAAGAACGCGACACGCCCAGATGCATCGCCACCTGATGGCTCTTGAGGCTCTCGCAGGCGTGCCGGCGGATGAAGTGGCAGGCCCGCATCACCAGCGGATGTCCGGCCGGCTGATGCAGGCTGGATGCGAGCACGTTGACGCCGGCCGGCGGCACCAGCACCGGCGCGTTCGGCACCCGGACCCGGTGCAGTTTCTGGCTCAGCAAATGGGCCGCGGTGCGCCCCATCTCGCGCGCGCCGTGCATGACCGAACTCAGCGGTATCGGGGTGAGCATGCGCACCAGCGGGTCGTTGTCGATGCCGATCAGGGCCACCTGCCCCGGCACCTCGATGCCGGCCATGCTGCAGGCCTGCAGCAGCTGGCGCGCGCGGGCGTCGGTGACGGCGATGATGCCGACCGGCTTGGGCAAGCCGCGCAGCCAGTCGACCTGGCGCTCGACCGCCTCGTCCCATGAGCAGGGGTTGGTCACGCAGCCGCGGAAGATCTCGGCTTCGCTGCGGTCGTTCCACATCAGGCGGCGGAACGCGTGTTCGCGCTCCTGCGCCCAGCGGTTTTCGCCGGACTCCGGCAGGCTGAACATGGCGAAGCGCTGCAGGCCGGCGTCGATCAGATGCTCGCGCGCCTGCTTGACCAGCCCGAAGTTGTCGGTCGCCACATAGGGCACGCCGGGCGGATACTGGTCCTCGGCGGCGTAGGAGCCGCCGACCGCCACCACCGGCAATTGGCAGTCCGACAAGGCCGCCGCCACGCCGGGGTCGTCGAAGTCAGCGATGATGCCGTCCCCCTGCCAGCTGCCGATGCCGGCCAGCCGCAGGCAAAAATCCTCCTCCAGGAACACTTCCCAGGCCAGCCGCGTGCTGCCCAGATAGTCGGCGATGCCTTCCAGTACCTCGCGGTCGAAAGTCTTGTTGGCGTTGAACAGCAGTGCAATCCGGTATGCTTTGGTGGCGCCCATGTCATGCCGGCGCCAGCTTGCGGCGCGGCGGCGCGCCCGTTGTTAAGCAGGTCATCGTCTCCTCCTTGTCGTTATTTTTTTATGTCAGCTACCCTCTCGGCCTGGCCGGAGCGCTGCATAGCAGGATAGGAAGATCAGCCGGCCCGCACTAGCGTTCCGGCTGAAATTGCTAGCAAAACGGCGATAGTTGAAGAAATGATGACGATAGTGTTAGCGCCCGGCTAGCGCGGGCAGGCGCCGCGGAAGGTCTTCGGCGTGCACCCGTACTCTTCCTTGAACAGCTTGTTGAAGTACGATACGTTGCCGTAGCCGACAGAATAGGCGATTTCCGCCACCGTTGCCGTATCCTTGGCGGCCAGCAGCCGCGCCGCCTCGGTCAGGCGCAGCTTGTTCAGATAGCTGCTGAAGGTGAAGCCCAGTTCGGTCTTCAGGATGTCGTAGATCTTGTTGCGGGTGACCCCGGTCTGCTCGACCACGCTGTCCAGGTCCAGTTCGGCGTCGGCGTAGTGGCTGGCGATGAACTGCAGGATGGCCGTCTTTTCCTTGTCGCGGTGCGGCTCCATCGATAGTTGCTGGTACGCAACAAACGGCAGGTCTTTCTGCAGCTTGCCTTTGACATCGTCGACCAGCGCCTGCGCGTGCTTCCTGAAGAACCACGCGCCAAAGCCGCTCCAGGCCAGCGCCAGCACCGCGCCGTACAGCAGCAGATAGCGGCGGTCGCGGCCCTTCAGTTCCAGCTCGCCGATCCGCACCGCCAGACTGGCGCCGCGCGGGCTCTGGAAGGTGCTGCCGATGGCGATCTTGGGCACCTTGTCGAGCTTGTAGGTTTGGCGCGACAGCGCCTGTCCGGCCATGGCGAACCACCACTGGGGCGTTTCCAGCCGGGTCAGGTCCAGCTCGACGCGCGAAGGATGCTCGTCGCAGGAAAAGTAGGCGATCGGCGTGCGGTAGCTGAGGAACTCCTGCTGTTTCGGCGTGCCGCCGACGAAGGTGGGAATGCTGAGCGCCAGCGTGTTGGCCGGCGAGCATTGCACCAGCAGCGAGATCGCGCTGTAGCGCGACAGATCCACATGGATGGGCTGTCCTTTGCTGTCGTGGAAAAACAATTCGGCGCCGGCGAAGGCGTCGACCGACTTCGCAATGCTGAAGTCGAAGCGCAGCTGCTGCCCGGCTTCGCGCAGCTGCATCAGGGCGGTGCCGCCCGGACGCGTATCCCAGCTGGGTTTGGCTTCCCAGGCCAGCGCGCTGTCGGCGGCGGGCAGCAGCGGCAGCTGCAAATAGCTCTGTTTCAGGCAGATGTAGCCGAGCACGACGCTTGCTGCAATCAAACCAAAGCACCCGACTAGCGCTTTTTTATAAAATTCATGCATTGAAAGCCTGGATCAGAGTGTATGACAGTCGCACGCCGGGCTGCCGGTCCGGCGCTGCACGCGATGTTACGCGTTCAATGGTCATATGGCAATAAGCGTACGGTTGGGTCCGCCGCCGAAAAAAAAGGGGCGGCCGCAGCCGCCCCAAAACTACCGGAGAGGTAGTTGGAGAGCACAAACGGGGACTGCGGGGCGCGCCCGGCACCGCAGCGCCGCGCCGCAGTCCTTGAGATGCATTGTCGGGGCAAGGTGCGGACGCGGCAATTGTCAAAACCATCAAGATCCCCATGAAATTGCGCAGGCCCAGGAAGCCGGCGACAAATCATTGAGCGGATTGGTAATTTTCATAATTGCGCGGCCATGCCGCGAGTCTCCACAATGGCTGGCTGATCCCAGCCCTGCAAACATCACGGAGACTTCGAATGCTGAAACGGACACTGCTCTCGCTGGCGTTGTCGTGCGCGACCGCCGCCGCGCAAACCCCGGCCGCCGGCCCGCCGCCCTTCCCCACCATCCTGTACGGCGCCGCCTACTACCACGAATACATGCCCTACGAGCGGCTGGACAAAGACGTGCAGATGATGAAGGAGGCCGGCTTCAACGTGGTGCGCCTGGGCGAATCGACGTGGAGCTTGTGGGAGCCGGAGGACGGCCGCTTCGACTACGCGTGGATGGACCGCGTCATCGACGCCATGGGCAAGGCCGGCATCAAGGTCATCATGGGCACGCCGACCTACTCGATCCCGGCCTGGATGGCCAGGCAGAACCCGGAAATCCTGGCCCGCAAGTTCAACGGCGCGCAGAACACCTACGGCATGCGGCAGAACATGAACACCGACTCGGCCGCCTACCGCTTCTACGCCGAACGCCTGATCCGCAAGATCGCCGCGCGCTACAAGGACAACCCGACCGTCATCGGCTGGCAGGTCGACAACGAGACCGGCAGCTACGGCGCCGCCAACGACGACGTGTTCGTGCGCTTCCAGCACTATCTGGAAAAGAAGTTCGGCACGCCGGAAAAGCTCAGCAAGGCCTGGTTCCTGAACTACTGGGGCCAGGACCTGCACAGCTGGACCGACCTGCCGCGCCCCGACGGCGCCCAGAGCACCGGCTACAAGCTGGAGTGGTCGCGCTGGGGCCAGATGCGCGTCACCGACTTCCTCGGCTGGCAGGCCGCGCTGATCCGCGAATGCGCCTCGCCGCGCCAGTTCGTCACCCATGATTTCGCCGGCGCCATGCACGGCGACGTCAACGAGGTGGACGTGGCGCGCGCGCTCGACACGCCGGCCGTCAACATCTACCACTGGGGCCAGCGCGAGTACTACAACGGCGCCGAGCAGACGCTGCAGGCGGACTTCACGCGCTCGCTCAAGCGCGGCAACTTCCTGGTCACCGAGACCAACGCCCAGACCACCGACTGGTCTTCGTCCTTCCAGTACCCGCCGTACGACGGCCAGTTCCGCGAAGACGTCTACACCCACCTGTCCAACGGCGCCAACATGGTCGAATACTGGCACTGGGCGTCGATCCACGCCAACCAGGAGACCTACTGGAAGGGCGTGCTGTCGCACGACATGGAACCCAACCGCGCCTACGCCGAGATGAGCCGCACCGGGCGCGAACTGCAAAAGATCGGCCCGCGGCTGGTGAACCTGAAGCTGCACAACGACGTCGCCATCCTGTGGAGCCGCGATTCGCTGAACGCCCTCAACGACATGCCCTTCGCCAAGGACTCGCAATGGGGCGGCGGCGGCACCAAGGCCGACTACGGCTCGCTGGTGCGCCAGATGCACCGCACGCTGTACGACCTGAACGTGGGGGCCGACTTCGTGTTTTCGGACACCCAGGATTTCTCGGCCTACAAGCTGCTGATCGTGCCGGCGCTGTACGTGGCGGACGACGCGCTGCTCCAGCGCATCAGCGACTACATCCGCAAGGGCGGGCGCGTGGTGATGACCTTCAAGAGCGGCTTCGCCAACGAAAACGCCGCCGTGCGCTGGACCATGGCGCCGGGCCCGCTGCGCGAGGCGCTCGGCTTCCACTATCAGGAATTCTCCAACCTGGCCCAGCCGCTGACGCTGAAGGGCGATCCCTACCAGGCCGGCGCGGACAACAAGGTGCAGCACTGGGCCGAGTTCCTGCAACTGGACACGGCCAAGGCGCTGGCCTGGTACGACCATCCGTTCTTCGGCCGCTGGCCCGCCATCACCGCCAACCAGTACGGCGCCGGCAAGGTGGTCTACGAGGGCACCTACCTGTCGGACAAATTGCAGAAGGCGGTGTTGCAGTCGTCGCTGCAGGAGCTGGGCATGCTGGCGCCGGAGCGGCAATTGCCGACCAACGTGCATGAGCGTTCGGGCGTCAACGGCTTTGGCCGCGCGCTGCGCTACTACTTCAACTATTCCGGCGCGGCGGTCAGCTTCAGCTACCGCCACCGGGCCGGCGTGGAGCTGCTGAGCTCGCGCCGCGTGCGGCCGGACGAGGCGCTGGAACTGGGTCCGTGGGAATTGGCGATCATCGAAGAGGACGGCCAGGCGGGCCGTCCCGATACGGCGCAGTAAGCGCGCAGGTGACCCGCGCGGTGCGGGTCACCGATCAACGGCCTGCGATCAGGCTTTCCTGCGGCGGCGCATGCAGGCCAGCAGGCCCAGGCCGGCGCCGAGCATCGCGTACGTGCCCGGTTCCGGCACGGCGCTGACGTCGATGTTGTCGAGCTGGTTGTAGACGCCCGAACTCAGGCGCAGCTCGCTGATGCCGTTCTGCGCCAGGCTCCAGCTCCCCTCGCCCTCCAGCACGCCGATCTGCCGGCCGTCGGCCGACAGCGCGCTGCTGTCGGCATAGTAGTCGAAGCCGGCCAGGTTGAAACGGCCGCCGCCGACCCGCGTCAGCGTGACGAAGGTCTGCGCGCCGTTTTCCAGGCCGTCGTGCCAGTTGTAGGTCTGCGGTTCGAACGTGCCGTCGCCGATGTGGGCCTGGCCGGCCGCCGCGTTGGGCGCGTTCAGGGTCAGCAGGAAACCGGCCTCCTCGTAGCTCAGGTTGTTGCCGTCGTAATGCATATTGGCGGGCAGCGCGCCGCTGTTGCCGTACACGACGAGCTCGGCCAGGCCGCTGAAGGTCAGGACGGCGGCGCCGGCGCTGCCGGCCGCCGCGCTCAGGCCGCACGCCAGGACCAGGGCGCCGGCGATGCTGGATAACTTCATGGATTTCAATTTATTCTCCGATACATAACAGGTTGAACGGGACCGGGCGGGGTGCCCGGCCCAAAAGATCAGTAGCTGAACATGACGCCGCGGCCGCCGCCGCTGAGGTACAGGCGCCCCGGCACGTTCTGGTCGGCCGCCAGCGTGCCTATGCCGCCGAACTGGTGCTTGTCATCGTTGAAGCGGGTCCAGCTGACGCCGCCGTCGTCGGAGCGGAACACGCCCGACACGCCGTTGATCACGCCGGCCACGTACACCGAGGCCGAGTACCTGGCGCCGGCCGGCGCCTTGCCCAGGGCGATCGAGGTGGCGCCGTACACGTCGGGCTGGTAGGTGGACTGGCCCCAGATCGGCGCCGCCGCGCTCAGCCGGGTCCAGGTCGCGCCCGAATCGAGCGAGTGCAGGATGCTCTTGCCGTCCGCCACCCAGATGTCGCCTTCCGCGTTCGGATTGACCGCCACCGAGGTCGCGTAGAAGTCGGCGGTCCACGAGTTGGCCGCGAACGCGGCGCTCTCGGTGAAGGTGTGGCCGCCGTCGGTCGAGGTGTAGAAGTGCGCCGTCTCCGACCACTGCACCCACCACGAGCCGCCCGAGTTGTAGGCATACACCTTGTTCGGGTTCTTGCGGTCGGCCACCAGCCGGTAGGCGCGGTCGATGCCCATGTGGTTCAGCGCCGGCAGGTTGGTGTAGGTCCAGCTGGCGCCGTTGTCGGTGGTGTAGGCCGGCGCCGAGTGGGACGGCGCCCAGATCACGTTGTTGAGTTTGGTGACGGCAAGATTGCCGGCGCCGCTGTCATTGGCCGCCGCGTCCGGATGGTTGGTCGGGAACACCTTCCAGGTCACGCCGGCATCGGTGGAATACGCGCCGGCCGCCGTGCTGTTCCAGACGTGGCTGCCGGTGGTGGCCATGTACGCCGGATTGGACCAGGCCATGTCCGAGCTGTAGGTGCTGTTGAACATGCCCCACGAGCCGCGCGTGGGCGACTTGAACAGTTCGGTCTGCACCGAGGTGCCGACGTCGCCGGCGCTGCGCAGCAGCGTGTAGCTGGCGCCCGGTGGCGGCGCCATCAGGGCGCTGGTGGCGACTTCCTCGATGCCCTCGGACGCGTTGGTCCAGGTCGGCTTGGCCGCCGACGCGTTGCGGGTTTCCCACACGCCGCCGCCGTGCACGTGGAGGATGTGCTCGGGATTGTTCGGATCGATCTCGACGTCGTCGGTCCAGCCGGAGAAGCCGGCGTCGGGCAGGTGCGGGGCCGTGGCGGCGATCTCGCGCCAGGTGGCGCCGGCGTCGTCCGAGAGCTGCACCACCGGCTGGCCGTCGTAGTTGCCCCAGGAGTTGGTGACGCCCAGCGCGATGCGGGTGGTCGCGCCGCTGCCCGACACCGACAGCCCGCCCATGCCGAAGTTGACCCACTGCTCGGTGTCGTACTTCTTCAACAGCGTCCAATGACTGCCGTCGAACTTGTACAGCCGGGACGGGCCGCCGGCGCCGGGGCCGGTGTCCTTGGTAAAGGCCACGTACATCATGCCGTCCTTGTTGCGCACCATGTGCGGCACATAGAAGCCGGCGACGTCGGCCGGCGTGGCGATGCCGCTCCAGGTGGCGCCGCCGTCGGTGGTCTTGTACATGCTGTAGCCCAGGCCGGCCACCGCCGCGTAGTCCGGCGCGACGGCGGTGTAGATGGTCTGGGTGGCGCTGCCGCTGCCCTTGGTGTCGGTGTCGAAGATCACCTGCTCGAAGCCGACCACGCCGCTCCAGAACACGGCGTTGATTTCATCCTTGCTCATATTGTGCGAGGCCAGCGAGGTCAGCTGGGTCCAGCTGCGGCCGTAGTCGCCGCTCTTCCACAGGCCGTTGGCGCGCGTGGCGTAGAACAGGATCGAAGGCTGGTTGGGGTCCACCATCAGCCGTTCGCCGACGGCGCGGCCCTGGTTGTTGCTGCCCGCCGAGAACGGCAGGTCGACGTGCTGCCAGTTGTCGCCGCGGTCGGTGGAGATGTACAGGCGCGCGTTGGGGCTGTCCGACAAATACATGCCGGTGCTCATGTAGACGCGCTGGTCGTCGTTCGGGTCGAGCGCCATGGTCTCGCTGCCGTGGTAGAAGCCCTCGGTGGCGCCGAAGCCATCGGTGATCGCCAGCCAGGCCTTGCTGGCGGCGTCCCAGCGGTAGGCGCCGCCGATGTCGGTGCGCGCGTACAGCACGTTCGGACTGGTGGGGTGATAGATCAGGCCGGGCACGTAGCCGCCGCCGCCGAACTTCACGCTGGCCCAGCGGGTGGGCGCCGGCGCCTTGGCCGTCCCGCCCATCCTGAGCGAGGCCGTGGCCTGCGCCGGCGCGGCGCTGTCGCCGCCGCTGCCGCCGCAGCCGGCCAGCAAGCCTGCCAGCAGGCCGGTCACGGCCGCGAGTTGTCTCTTATTCATATTTTTTAGCTCCAAGGAAAGTGCTGCATCACTACGAACAAAAATCGGACCGCGCCGGGCCCGACGCAGTGCCGCTACTGCCTGGTGTCAGCCAGCCTGTCCAGGCGCGGACGGCTCGCTCTCGCTGAGCAGCTGCCGCACATAGCGCGTATGGTCGGGCATGGCGTTGACGGTGTGCGCGATGGTCTGGCGCAGCTGGTGGAAATGCGCGTGCAATTTGCGCAAGTCCATCTGGTTGATGAGCGGATCGTCGGCGCCGGGCGTCACGCCCAGTCCGGCCAGGATGGAGACGTGCGACGACACGCCGAAGCCCTGCGGGTCGTAGATGGCGACCCGCCCGGTTTCCCGGAACAGCGCGATCTGGTGCCTGAGCGTTTCGGGGATGGCCATGTTGGCGCAATAGCGCCAGAACTCGGAATCGCTGCGCCCGGTCAGCTTGTAGTGCAGCACGATGAAGTCGCGCACGCTCTCGTAGCGGTAGGCCGCCAGGCGGTTGAACTCGTCGGCCAGCTCAGGGCGGAAATCGCGGTCCGGGAACAGCTCCAGCAGCCAGCCCACCGCGTTTTCGATGAGGTTGATGCTGGTCGATTCCAGCGGTTCCAGGAAACCGCTCGACAGGCCGATGGCGACGCAGTTCTTGATCCAGCACTTGCGGCGGCGGCCGGTGGTGAAGCGCAGCTGGCGCGGCGCGTCAAGCGCGCGGCCGTCCAGGCCCGCCAGCAGCACGCGCCCCGCTTCCTCGTCCGTGGTGAAGCCGTCGCAGTAGACGTGGCCGTTGCCGGTGCGGTGCTGCAGCGGAATGCGCCAGGTCCAGCCTGCGCTGCGGGCGGTCGACAGGGTGTACGGGGTCAGCTGTGCGGCGGCGGCGCACGGCACGGCCTGCGCGCTATTGCAGGGCAACATGGCGCTCCAGTCGTCGTAGCCGGCCTGGTAGACGCCTTCGATCAGCAGGCCGCGAAAGCCCGAGCAGTCGACGAACAGGTCGCCCTCGACCCGGCGGCCGTCGCGCAGCGTGACGGCGACGATGTTGCCGCTGTGCGGATGCTGCTCGACCGCGGTGATCGTGCCCTCGATGCGGCCGACGCCGCGCTGCATCGCATAGTCGCGCAGGTAGGCGGCATACAGGCCGGCGTCGAAATGGAAGGCGTAGGAATAGGCGTTGGTGGGCCCCGGCCGCTCGCCGTGCGGCGGCGCGAAACGCTGATGGCGCGCCATCACGCTGGCGACCGACCAGTCCTCGTACGAGGGCATGTCGTGGAAGGCGCGCGCCAGCCGCTGCCAGTACTGGTAGGCGGAGCGGTATTCGATGGCCGGCACGAAATCGCCGAAGCCGTGGAAAAAGCGGTTGCCCAGATGGCCCCAGTCCTTGAACTCGATGCCGAGCTTGAAGGTGGCCCGCGTCTTCAGCACGAAGTCGACCGGGTCCAGGCCGAGCGCCTGGTTGAAGTTGCGGATGGTGGGCAGCGTCGCCTCGCCGACGCCGACGGTGCCGATGTCGGGCGACTCCACCACCACGATCTCGCAGGCGGCGCCCAGCTTGAGCGCCAGCGGCGCGGCGCTCATCCAGCCGGCGGTGCCGCCGCCGACGATCACGATCTTGCGGATAGCCTTATCGGACATGTCTGTCTCCGTGTAGTTATTCTTGCCCGTCCATGGCGACATCTTATGCATAAATGCGCGCCGCCCGAATTACAAAAATCACCAACGCCGACATCATTTATCACAACCGCCGTCGCCGCCGTCGCCGGCCCAAACCAGCGGTGATACCATCGCCGCAACCCGCCCGCATACGCAGCGCGGCGTCTGCAAACCATAGGAAGATCACCATGAAACATCGATACCGGTCCACCGCCATCGCGGCGGCCGTGAGCGCCGCCCTGTCGCTGCACGCCCTCGCGGCGGCGGCCGGCGCCGAGCCCGGACAGCGGGCCAGGGAGCTGCTGGCGCGCATGACGCTGGAAGAAAAAGCCAGCCAGCTGCAACACGATTCGCCGGCCATCGCGCGCCTGGCCATCCCCGGCTACAACTGGTGGAACGAGGGCCTGCACGGCGTGGCCCGCGCCGGCAACGCCACCGTGTTCCCGCAGGCCATCGGCCTGGCGGCGACCTGGAACCATGCGCTCGTCGCCAGGGTCGGCGACACGGTCGCCACCGAGTTCCGCGCCAAGTACCTGGAGGCGGTGGGCGCCGACGGCGGCAGCGCCATCTACCGCGGCCTGACGGTGTGGTCGCCCAACGTCAACATCTTCCGCGATCCGCGCTGGGGCCGCGGCCAGGAGACCTATGGCGAGGATCCCTACCTGACCTCGCGCATCGGCGTCGCCTATGTGCGCGGCCTGCAGGGCGACGATCCCGGCGCGCCCAAGGTGTCGGCCACGGTCAAGCACTTCGCGGTGCACAGCGGGCCGGAGTCGGACCGCCACCGGGAGGACGTCCATCCGTCGCCGCACGACCTGACCGAGACCTATCTGCCTGCCTTCCACGCCACCGTCACCGAAGGCAAGGCGCTGTCCGTCATGTGCGCCTACAACGCGGTGGACGGCGTGCCGGCCTGCGCCAGCGAGAGCCTGCTCAAGGACTACCTGCGCGGCGCATGGAAATTCCAGGGCCATGTGGTGTCCGATTGCGGCGCCGTGGCCGACATCCACAGCGACGGCGCGCACCGCTACACCGGCACGCCCGAGCAGGCGGTGGCGGCCGCCATCAAGGCCGGCACCGACGTGTTCTGCGAATTCGGCGGCGCGCCGACGGCGGCCGCCGCCACCACGGTGCGCGCCGTGCGCCAGGGCCTGCTGGCCGAGGCCGACGTCGACCGCGCCGTGCTGCGCCTGCTCGAAGCGCGCATCCGCCTGGGGCTGCTGGAGACGCCCGGCCAGCGGCCGTTCCAACAGATCACCGCCAAGGATTACGACACCCCGGCAAACCGCGGCCTGAACCTGGAGACCGCGCGCCAGTCGCTGGTGCTGCTGAAGAACGACGGCCTGCTGCCCTTGCGCAACGCGCCGCAACGCATCGCCGTGATCGGTCCGAATGCCGACAGCGTCGATGCCCTGGTCGGCAATTACAACGGCACGCCGTCGCGCCCGGTCACCGTGCTGCAAGGCCTGCGCGCCAGGTTCCCGACGGCGCAGGTGAGCTACGTCGAAGGCACCGGCTGGGTCGCGCCGCCGCTGCAGGACGTGCCGGCGGCCAGCCTGTGCCTGGACGCGGCGTGCAGCCAGCCCGGCGTCAAGCTCGAGCGCTACGACAACCCCGGCCTGGACGGCGCGCCCTCCTCGGTCGAGACCGTCGCCAGGGCGGAACTCAAATGGGGCTGGCCGAACGCCCACGACCGCAACAGCTCGGCGCGCTGGAGCGGCTACCTGCGCGCCACCGAGAGCGGCGTGCACAATTTCCGGCTGAAGAGCAACCAGGGCTACCGCATCCGCATCGACGGCCAGCTGGTCACCGACCTGTGGGACCTGGCCTGGCCGACCTCCAAAACCGGGCTCGACCTTGTTGCCGGCAAGCTCTACCGGATCGAGATCGAGGCCCGCCAGAGCGGCTGGGACGGCGAGCAGCAGCTGCAATGGACCAAGCCCAGCTTTGACGATACGGCGGCGCTGGAGGCGGCCCGCCAGGCCGACCTGGTGGTCTACGTCAGCGGCTTGAACTGGCAGCTGGAGGGCGAGGAAATGACGGTGCACGCGCCCGGCTTCGCCGGCGGCGACCGCACCAGCATCGACCTGCCCGCCCCGCAGGAGGCGCTGCTGGAGCGGCTGGGCGCGCTCGGCCGGCCGCTGGTGCTGGTCAATATGAGCGGCAGCGCCATGGCCCTGAACTGGGCCGACCGCAAGGTCCCCGCCATCATCCAGGCCTGGTATCCGGGCGGCGAAGGCGGACAGGCCATCGCCGAACTGATCGCCGGCGACTACAGCCCCGCCGGCCGGCTGCCGGTGACCTTCTACAAGTCCGCCGCCGACTTGCCGCCGTTCAAAGACTACGGCATGCGGGGACGCACCTACAAATACTTCAAGGGCGAGCCGCTGTACCCCTTCGGCTACGGGCTGAGCTACACGCACTTCAGCTATGCGGCCGGCGCGGCCACGCCGAAGACGGTGTGCGCCGGCTGCGAGCTCCGGCTCACGGTCGCCGTGAAGAACGACGGCCGGCGCGCCGGCGACGAGGTGGTGCAAGTGTACGCCACCCGGCCCGGCGACGCGGCGCCCAACGCCACGCTGGTCGGCTTCACCCGCGTCACGCTGAAGCCGGGCGAGCGGCGGCAGCTGAGCTTCAAGCTGGACGGCAATGCCTTGAGCACGGTCGACGCGGCCGGCAAGCGCAGCGTCGAAGCCGGTCCCGCCACCGTGTGGATAGGCGGCGGACAGCCGGACGGCGCCACCGTCGCCCGCCCCTCGTCCGGCGTCAGCCTGCGGCTGACCGTCAAGGGGCGCCGCGAGCTGCCGCCGTTCTGAGGGAAGGCGCCTAGGGCGCCGCTTCCTGCACGGCCACCACCACGATGGCCTTGGCCGGCAGTCTCAGCGTCAGCTTGCCCTCCCTGGCCGTGGCCGTGAACGGCGCCGGACGGACTGCGTCCGGCGCGGCGAACGTGTTGTGCGCATCCATTGCGCCGGCGGTCAGCACCGTGCCGGACGCCGAACCGGCGCTGACGCCGGCCACGTCGACGGCCACCTCGGCCGCCTCCCTCGGATTGGTGTTGACCAGCGCCAGATACAGCTTGCCGTCCTTGCCGCGCGCGGCGGAAGCGCTGACGGCCGGCATGCTGACGCCGCCAAAAGTATAGGCCGGATTGTTCGCCAGCCGGACCGGCACCGAGGTCGCATCCTGGAACGGAACGTACATCTTGAACGCATGATAGGTCGGCGTCAGCACCATCCTGTCGCCGTCGGTGCGTATCATGGCCTGCAGCACGTTGACCATCTGCGCGATGCTGGTCATGCGCACGCGGCCGGCGTGGGCGTGGAAGATGTTGAAGTTGAGCGCGGCCACCACGGCGTCGCGCAACGAATTCTGCTGCACCAGGAAACCCGACCGGCTGCCCTCCTCGGCGTCGTACCAGGTGCCCCATTCGTCGACCACGAAGGCCAGCTTGTTCTGCTTGTCGTGCTGGTCCATTTTGGCGACGTTGCCGGCGATGAAGCCCTCCATGCGCTGCGTCTGCTGCAGCGTCCAGATCCAGCGTCCTTCGTCGAAGCCCAGCGCGCCGTACTTGCCGTTGCCGTCGGCGCCGGGCGAGGTGTAGTAGTGGAAGGAGACCCCGTCCAGCCGGGCCTGGACTTTGGAGCTCAGGTAATCGGTCCAGCTGGTGTCGTCGTCGTGGCCGCCGGCGGCGATGAACTGCGTGGCGCCGCCCGGCGCCGGATGCAGGAAACTGGCATAGCGGCTGTATTCACGGGCGTACTGCTCGACCTGCATATTGCCGCCGCAGCCCCAAGCCTCGTTGCCGACGCCGAAAAAGGCCAGCTTGTACGGCGCCGGATGGCCGTTGCGGGCGCGCAGCGCGGCCAGGCTGGACTTGCCGCCGGCGGTCAGGTACTCGACCCACTCGGCCATTTCCTGCACGCTGCCGGAGCCGAGGTTGCCGTTGACGTAAGCGTCGGCGCCAAGCTGCTCGACCAGTTCGAAAAACTCGTGCGTGCCGACCGCGTTGTCCTCGTCGACGCCGCCCCAGTTGGTGTTGATGCGCACCGGCCGACTGGCGCGCGGGCCGATGCCGTCGCGCCAATGGTACTGGTCGGCGAAGCAGCCGCCCGGCCAGCGCACCACCGGCACGTGCAGCTCCCTCAGCGCGGCCACCACGTCGTTGCGCCAGCCGCGGGTATTGGGAATGGCGGACTCCGGCCCCACCCACAGGCCGCCGTAGATGCCGGTGCCGAGATGCTCGGCGAACTGGCCGTAGACGTACTTGCTGATGACCGGCCCCGGCTTGGCGGCCTCGATCGTGACGCCGACCTCGGCCGCCGCCGGCAACGTGGCGAAGGCGGCGAACACGGCGGCCATGCCGGCGGCCAGCGCCGGCAATCTGATGTGCTTCATTCTGTCTCCCGGTTGTCAATAGCTGCCCATGCGGACCTTCAGCGTGATCGGCTGGCCGGTGAAGTTGAGCCCATGGTCGGTCTGGTCGCCATTCCAGTTGCGCTCCATCACCCACTTGCCCTGCGCATCGAAATGCCCCTCCTCGACGCGGGCGAACATATACGGCTTGCCGGCGTTGGCGCCGGTGCCGTCGAGATGGATACGCACATGCTGCCCGAACAGCACGAACTCGTTGTCGCCGATCTGGGCCACCGCCACCCCGCCCGACGGCGACTCGGTGCCCGGCGGAGCGTCCGTGATGTGGGCCGGATCGGGCTGGCCGCCCAGCTGCCACTCGCGGAACGAGGCCTTGATGTTCCAGCCTTTGAACGTCAGCGTCTGCGGCGTGCGTGCCTCGGTTTCGGCCAGGCCGTCGGTGCGCCCTTCCAGCGCCCAGCGCGCCCACTGCCGGGCCATCGGGCGGAACGCTTCGTAGATCCTGCCGAAGGGTTCGGCCATGGATTTATCCTTGAGCTTGGAGCCCAGCGGATAGTTGCTGTAGTCGGCGTAGTCGACGCCGAAGGGCGCCACGCCGATCGCGCCGCGCCCCAGGATCGGGTAGACGTAGCGCGCATAGTGCTGGGCGTTGCCCATCTCCGGCACGAACAGCGCGTTGTCGCGGCGCTGGAACTGCTCCAGCGTGGCCGCCACCTTGTTCGACTCGGACACATAGATGTCCGGCGCGACCACGTCGATATGCGGCGCGGCCGCCTTGTAGATGTCGATCACGTCGTAGCCCGGACCGCCGCTGGCGAAGTTGCCCTTCCACGGCGCCATCGGCTCGACCGGATCGCGCAGCGCATTGTTGACGTACATCGGCAGGTCGTACACCGCGCGCCCCGCCTTGGCGACCTGCTCGATGTGGCTGGCGATCGCATAGGCGTGGAAATACTCGTCGGCATACGGGCCGTAGACCTCGGACCAGCTGCCGCTGGCGGCGCCGGGCAGCGGCGACTTCTTGCGCGCCAGCACCGCCGGCGGCACCGGCTGGCGGAACGCGGCCTCGCCCGCCGGGCTGAAGTCGCGCACCGTGCCGTAGGTGCCGACCTCGTTCTCGACCTGCACCATGATCACGGTGCGCTGCTCGTCGATCTTTTTCAGGTGGCCCATCAGCGCGACAAAGGCCCGGGTGTCGGCCTTGACGGTTTGCTCGCTCAGCGGCGACAGGCAGTAGCTGTTCTTGCCGTCCTTGTCGATCATGCGCGGGAAGCGCCGGTTGTCGAACTTCACCCATTCGGGCGTGTAGGCCGGCCCGGTGTTCTTCCAGCTGCCGAACCACAGCAGCACCAGCCGCACCTTGTTCTGGCGCGCCTCGGCCACCAGCGTGTCGACGTAGCTGAAATCGAACTTGCCTTCGACCGGCTCGATCTGTTCCCAGGCCACCGGGATCTCCAGCGTGTTGGCGTGGGCATCCTTGACGGCGGCCCAGACCTTGCCCAGCGCGGCCGGATAGTTGCTCGAATTATGGGCCTGCACGCCCAACATGATGTACGGCTGGCCGTCGACCATCAGCGCATGGCGGCCATCGTTTTGCACCAGCCGGGGCAAGACGCCGGCCTGCGCGCAGGCGGTGGGAACGGCGGTGGAAATGGCGAGCGCGCCCAGCGCGCCAAGCAGATAGTTGGGGGTTTTCTTCATGAGATGGGATAGGAAGGTACGCCAAAACGAAATGGCCTCCCGCCGCCGGCAGCGGCAGCGGGAGGCCGCGGAAAAAAGCGCTTAGAACGAATAGTTCAGCTGCGCCCCGAAGCTGCGGCCGGTGTAAAACGCGGAGCGCAACTTCATGCCGATCTGCTGCTGCATGTACTGCTTGTAGACCTGGTTGGTCAGATTGCCGACCTGGGCGCCCATGCGCAGGTTGTCGGTGATTTTGTACTGGAAGCCGAAGTCCACCTGGCCGTAGGCGCCGCCCCAGGTCGGCAAACCGTAGTTAACCGAGTAGGCGTTGCCCTGGTTCGGGCTGGCCGGGTTGCGGTCGATGCCGTCGCCGCCGGCGGTGCCGTAGGCATTGGTCGACTGCAGGTACTTGCCGCGCCAGCTGTACGCCAGGCGCATCGACAGCGGGCCTTTGTCATACAGCAGCGCCGCGTTGAACGAGTTCCGCGACATCCCCGACAGCGGCATGTTGCCGAACACCCGGCCGTCGGTGTCGCAACCCTGCAGGTTGCGCACCTGGTTGGCGTTCAGCGTGTCCTTCGGCGTGCACCAGGTGCCGGTCACCGGATCGTGGTAGGTGGTGCTGCTGTCGATATAGGTGTAGTTGCCCGACACCCCGAGGCCGGACCACAGGCCGGGCAGCTTGTCGAAATAGGTCTGGAAGCCCGCTTCAAGGCCGCTGACGCGCGCGTCCATCCCGTTGACCGGTCCGCTGACCATGAAGTCGTAGGTCTTGCCGTTCACGTCCTGCAGCGGGTAGACCGTGGTCTGGCCGATGACCAGGTCCTTCAGGTACTTGCTGAACACACCCAGCGTCGCCGAACTGGCGCGGCCGAAGTAGTACTCCGCCGTCAGGTCGATGTTGTTGGCCATGACCGGCTTGAGCGCCGTGTTGCCGCGCAGGTTGCCGGTGTACGAGATCGAATCGACCACCGGCTGCTGGTTGTCGCCGGGCGGCGTATGGGTTTTCACGTCCATGCCCAGCGTGGTGTAGGCCTGCAGCTGGTAGAAGTCCGGCCGCGACATGCCGCGCGACAAGGCCATGCGGAACTGCAGTTCGTCGCTGACCTTCATCCGCAGGTTCAGGCTCGGCAACACCTTGACATAGGTGTTCTCGAAGCTCTGCTTCTGCGACGACGCCGGGATGTCCGGCACGCCCGGCAGCAGCGGCTTTTTCGGCGGATCGAACAGCGTGTAGCCGACCGATTCCGGATTGGTGCGCACCACCCGCACGCCGACGTTGCCGTCGATCGGGTACGGCGCTTTTTCAACATTGAAGCGCAGCTGGGCGTAGGCCGCCTGGGTGCGTTCGTGCTGCTCGTTCAGGCCGGTGGCGTCGCCGTACGGCGGCAGCTTCCAGCTGCAATCGTTGGTGCGGCCGGTGGCGTTGGCTTCCTGGCACAGCGTGGTGAAGTAGCTGTGCAGCTTGGCGATGGCGTCGAGCGAACCGGTCAGCGCCATGTCCGGCACGATCACCGCCGCCGGCTTGGGCGCGGTGCCGCCGAAGAAGTTATTGAACTGGTAAAGGCCGGTGTTGCCGGCGAAGCGGGGATCGCCCAGGCCGGCGAACTGGGCCAGCGGCTGCCACGAGTTGGGGCCGACCGCCCAGCCCTGCGAGATCTGGGTCCATTCCGAATCGTGGGTGGACTGCGTCAGCGACGAGCGCTCGGTGGCGCGCAGGCCGAAGCGCAGGTCGCTGAGCACCGGGTGGTCGAAGGTGAACTTGGCGTCGATGCGCGCGGTGTTCATCTTCGCCGTCGCCACGTCCTTGTGCACCTGGGTGAAGCCCCAGTAGTAGTGCGACGGATCGGCCAGGTAGTCCTGGGCCGTCTTGTCGAAGGTGAAGGACGGCAGGCTGCCGCCCAGGCTCACCGTCTGGCCGGGCACCCAGCCGCCCAGGCCGATCGTGTTGTCGTAGCCTTCGGTCTTGGCCTGCACGTGCTGCAGGTCGGCCTTGAAGGTCCAGGCGTTGCTGGCATGCCAGGTGCCGGACCAGGACAGGTCGCGCGTGTCGGAATCGCGGCCGCTGGACCGCGCGTCGGTGCCGAAGCCCAGGCCGGTGCCGAAGCCGACGCCGCTGTTGGTGGTGTCGCGCAGCGTGCCGGTCACCAGCGCGCCGCGGTCGTCGAAGACGGCGCCCGGATCGACCGACAGCGTGGCCGGATTGGTGCCGACAAAGAAGGAGTTCTCGCCCGTGTGCATCTTGTACTTGGAACGCAGGAAGGTCAGGTAGGACATCAGGTCGCCCTTCTTCCACTGCAGCGCGCCGTACAGGCCGTCGCGGGTGCGCTCATAGGTGTTCGAACCCCACGACGCGCCCGGCGTCACCCAGCGCATCTTGTTGTCGCCGGCGACCAGGTCGTTGCGCGAAATGTAGGGGCTGATCGACATGCTGTCGCTCTGGCTGGCGATCTTCGAATGCGCCAGATCGATCAGCAGGCCGAATTGGCCGAGGTCGGTTTCCCAGCGGTCCGAGTACAGGCCCGACAGCGACGGCGGCGACACCTTCTTGCGCAGCGACGAACCGGAAACGTCGGTCGACAGCGCGAACTTGCGTCCCTTGCTGTCGAACGGCAGCGCGGTGCGCAGGTTGACCAGGCCGCCGATGCCGCCTTCGATCTGCTCGGCGGACGGATTCTTGTAGACGTCCACGCCGGCCATCAGTTCCGGCGGCACGTCCTCGAAGCTGAGCGAACGCCCGCCGTTGGCGGAGAACGAGTCGCGGCCGTTGAACTCGGAACGGACCTGGCCCGAGCCCAGCCCGCGGATCGACACGCCGGTGCCTTCGGCGGCGAAGTGGGCGATGCCGTCGCCGACGCCCTGCTGCGGATCGACCCGGTTCATGGTGCGGTCGATGGTCACGCCCGGCATGCGCTGCAGCACCTCGGTCACCGACCGGTCGGGCAGCTTGCCGATGTCGTCGGCGACCACCGAATCGAGAATCTCGTCGGCGTTCTTCTTGATGTTCTGGGCCGAGTCCAATGCGCCGCGCTGGCCGGACACGATCACGGTCACCGTCTTGTCATCGCCGGCGGTCTTGCTTGCCGGCGCGGTTTGCGCCAGCGCGGCGCCGCTGGCCATCAGGACCAACTGGGCCACCCCAACTGCGATTGCTGTCTTTTTTAAATTTGTCATTTTAATTGTCTCCATTTCGTTCCTGCACCTGTGCAGTAAGGCTCATTCTCTGGAATGCCCCTGGGAGCGACAAGTCCAAAAACCATCAACGCCGGAACGAAATTACGCAAATGACCAGGCGGCGGGAATCAGCGGCGCAGGTCTTCCGCCGGGGCCGCCGGCTGTTGCCAGCGCACGACAATCAGCGCCTGGTCGCGCATCACCTGCAGCTCCGGCGCGTGGCCGTCCGCCAGCAGCGCCTGCAATGCAGCGAGTCCGGCGACAGGCGCGAACGCGCCCTGCGCGTCGCGCCCGCCGCCGACGATGACGTCGCGCGGGCGCAAGCCGGCGGCCTCGCCGCGGCTGCCGGCCTGCACCGCCAGAACCCGCAAGCCGGCCGCCGTTGCCAGCCCGGCGGCCGACTGCTCGCCCAGCGTCTCCACCGGCTTGAGCAGCAGTCCCTCCAGCGTGGCGGCGCCCGGCGCCGGGTCGGCGGCGGCGCTGTCGGTGGCGATGTCGGTGTCGGTATAGGGCAGCGGATAGGCCGGCGCGGCGGCCAGCGCCTTCAGGCGCGCGGGGCGCACGCCGAAATCATGCATCGGAAAATTGACGAAGCCGATGCGCGCCGCCAGCGCCGCGTTGGTGACCGTGTAGTCGCCGTCGGCCGGCGCGGCGAAGCGCGGGTCGCCAGCCACCGAGCCGGCGTCGGTGCCGCGCGCCTGCGCCTGCGCCAGGCCGGCGCCGCCGACGAACAGGTTGCGGTCGACGCTGCGGCCCCAGCGCTCGATCTCGACCGGCTGGTACGGCGCCATCACGACGTTGGCCTCGAACACGTCGCCGCTGTCGGCGAACCACACATGCGGGTGGAAGGTGCCGTTGACCATGATGTTGTTGCGCACGATGCGGGCCACACCCTCGCGCAGCTTCAGGCCGCCCGCCAGCAGCAGGTTCTCTTCGATCAGGTAGTTCGAGGCGCCGTCGTCGAGGTCGACGTCCCAGCCGTGGTCGCAGCGGAAGCGGTTGCGGCGCATCACGATAGGCTCGACCGCGTCCAGCAGCGGCAGGCGCGGATCGGCCGCCACCCGGCGCTCCATCTCCTTGCGGTCCGGATCCCAGTAGCGGTCGCGCCCCCAGCTGTTGAAGGCGCCGTGGTCGCCCGATTCGCGCACCGTGTCGAACACGTCGTTGTAGGTGATGCGGTGCCCGCCCCAGGCGCCGTCGCCGATGTTGATGCCGGCGCGCGGCACCCGGTAGATGGTGTTGTGGTCGACCGTGATGCGCGCCGCCATCGCGATCTGCACGCCGGCCGCCTGGCGGTCGATCTGGCCAATGTCGTGGATCAGGTTGTCGACCGCGGCCGAATCGCGCGGATAGTCGTCGCCGCGCGGACCGGGGACGCGGTCCACGGCGGCCAGGTCGAGGTGCTCGTGGTATTCGAACAGCGGCGAGCGCACCGCCTGCGGGCGGCCGACGAAGGCCAGCGCGGTGCCGCCGATGGCGTGGATGTGATTGCCCGTCAGCCGCACCTGCCGCGCGCGGCCGCTGACCACGATCGCGTGGCCGCCGAGCTCGCTGAACTCGCCGTCCTCGACGCGCACGTCGGCGGCGTTTTCTATCGTCACCGCGCCGGCGCGGTAGAACTTCCAGTCCGAGCGCAGCAGCGGTTCCACCGCCTTCAGGAAGGTCGGTTCCGTGTCGCGGAAGCCGAGCTTGCGGATGCGCACATGCTCCACCGGTGCGCGCCGGCCCTCGATGCGGATCAGCGCTTCGTGCACGCCGGCGCGGAAGCCCTGCGCCGGCGGGCGTGCGCCGTCCAGCGGCTTGAAGTACAGCCAGCGCTGGCGGCGGTCGTCATACCATTCGCCGGGCGCGTCCAGTTCCTCGAACACGTTCTCGACGTAACGGTCGCGCTCACTCGGCGGCATGACGCGGTTGTTGCCGACCTGGGCGCCGTAGGCGAGGCTGCCGTCGGCGTTCTTGCCCAGTATCGGCACCTGCAGGCCGCCCCAGCGGTTGCCGTGCAGCGCGTGCAGCACCGCGCCGGCCGGGTCGCGCCAGCGCGCCACGCGTACGGCGCTGGTGGCGTCGGCGGCACCGCCGTAACCGGCCTGGGCCGGATCGGCGTTCGGATAGCGGGAGCGCACCAGCGGCAGCTCACCCAGCCACAAACGCTGGAATGGCGGACCGGCATACGGGGCGCGCCAGATACCGTCGCGCCAAGGCCGCCAGCGCAGCGCCGGCAGGTGCACCGCACCGCGCAACACGACCCGCGCATGGGGCGCGGCGGTCAGCACGAAGGGTGCGTCGGCGCTGCCGGACAGGCGCTCGTCGATCACCAGCGGCGCCGCCAGCTCATAATTGCCGGCGGCCAGCGTGATGCGGCGGATGCGGCGGTCGGCGCGCGCCCGTTGCAGCGCCGCCGCCAGCGACTTGCCGTCGCCGACCGTGACGCCGACGTTGTTGGCGGCGTTGTTGGCGGCGTTGTTGACGTTGGCGCCTTGTGCGACGCCGGAGACCACGGCGGCGGCGGCGGCGGCGGACGCGGCGGCCACCATGCCCGCCAGCGCGAGCAGGATAGCCGCCGCCCTCATGGCGCGCCCGGCTCCACCAGCACCGGCCCGATCAGGCCGGACGGCTGGTCCGGCTGCGCCTCGACCAGCACGGTGAGCGTGCGCCACGCCGTCCCCTTGGGCACCGCCAGCGACAGCGGCCCCGGTTCCGGCGCGCTCTTCTCGCCCAGCTTGACGCCGTCCAGCCACACCTCGGCCCTGCCGGCGATCTGGCCGAACTCCAGGTGGGCGCGGCCGTCATTGCGGTCGCCGCGCAGCCCGAACGAGGCGCGGTAGCTGCGCCAGCGCTGCGCTTCCGGCGCCTGCTTGAGCGGCGGCGCGCCCCAGGCCCAGCTGTTCATGTCGCTGTCGGCCAGCGTCAGGTTGGGATCGGGGCGCGCGGCCTGGGCCGGCGAAATGCGCCAGCCGCCGACGCGCACCACCGGCTGCGCTTCGGGCACGGCCGGCAGCGGCGCCACCGCGCGCACCGCCAGCACCGTCTCGGCCGCTTGCAGGCCGTCGGCGCTGGCGCGCAGCGTGAGCGCGCCCTGGCGGCCGCGGCGGCTCTGGACGATCACCTGCGCCAGGCCGTTGTACAGGTCGCGCTCGGGCGCCTTCTCCGACGCGTGCGAGTTGGGATCGCCGTTGCCGACACCGATGATGGCGCCGGCGCCGGCCGTCTCGAAGCGCACGTGCAGGTTGGCGGTCGGCACCGGATGGCCCTGGGCATCGACCGCGCTGACCGTCACCGGCACCGCGTCGGCGCCGTCGCCGGCCAGCGCCGCGCGGTCCGGCGTGAGCACCAGGCGCGCCGGGGCGCCGCTGGTGTCGGCGCTGTCGCGCCCGATCTCGGCGCCGTCACGCAGCGCCACCGCCTCCAGCCTGCCGGGCGCGTACGGCACCTCGAAGCTCGCCATGTCGTACGGATCGACGTCGCGCTCGCCGATCACGGCGCCGTTCAGCAGCAGCCGCACGCGCGGCGCGTTGGTGGCCACCAGCACCTTGACCGGCTGGCCTTCGCGGCCCGGCCAGGTCCAGTGCGGCGCCAGCTTGACCACGGCGACGTCCTTGCGCCACAGCGCCTGGCGGATGTAGAACGCCGTCTTGGGGAAGGCGCACAGGTCGAGGATGCCAAAAAACGACGAGGCGCTCGGCCATTCGTGCGGCGTCGGTTCGCCCCGATAGTCGATGCCGGTCCAGACGAAGCCACCGGCCAGGAAGGGGCGCTCGTTGATCAGCTTCCAGCTGCGGCGCTGGGTCTGGCCCCAGTTGGCGGCGTCGTCGTCCAGGCTGGCCACCAGGTGGCGGTTCCAGTCGGTCGTGTATTCGCCGCGCGACATGAAGGCCGAGGTGTCCTCCGAGCTGAACACCGGCTTGTTGGGGAAGGTCTTGTGGAAGTGGTCGTATTCCCACACCTGGTAGTTGATGCCCGCCACGTCGAGCGCCTGGGCGGCGTTCCTGTCGGCGAACAGGCCGGCGTTCATGGCCGCCGTCACCGGCCGGGTCGGGTCCAGCTCCCTGACCGCCGCCACCATGCGGCGCGCGATCTGGTAGCCGATCTCGCTGCCCTGCAACTGCTCCTCGTTGAAGATCGACCACAGGATCACGCTGGGGTGGTTGCGGTCGCGCTGCACCAGCCAGCGCAGCTGCTGCAGGTAGTCGGCCGACGGGTTGAAGTTGCGGTTCTCGTCCATCACCATCAGGCCCAGGCGGTCGGCCAGGTCCACCACCTCGGCGGCCGGCGCGTTGTGCGCGAAGCGGATGGCGTTGACGCCCATCGCCTTGAGCTGGCGCAGGCGGAATTCCCAGATCGCATCCGGCACGGCGACGCCGACGCCGGCGTGGTCCTGGTGGATCGCCACGCCCTGCAGCTTGAGCGGCTGACCGTTAAGGAAGAAGCCGCGCGCGGCGTCGAAGCGGATGGTGCGGAAGCCGGTGCGCAGCTCGTTGCTGTCGAGCTCGGCCGCGCCGTCGCGCAGCACCGTGCGCACCCGGTACAGTTCGGGGTGTTCCGGGCTCCACAACTTCGGCTTGCGCAGCGCCAGCGCGACCTGCGCGCTGGCCTTGCCGAGCGTGCCCACCCGCACCGGCACACTGCCGCGCGCCACCTCGGCGCCGGCCGGGTCGATTACGCGCACGTCGAGCACCGCCTTGCGCGGCGTCTCGGCGCTGCTTTCCACCTGCACCGTCACCGGCAGCGTCCAGCGGCCGTCCTTCAGCACCGGGTTGGCGTGCACGCCGTCGGTGGCGATGTGCAGCGCGTCGCGCTTGACCAGCCAGGTGTGGCGGTAGATACCTGCGCCCTCGTACCACCAGCCCTCCATCACCTCGGCGTCGGCGCGCACGGCGATGGTGTTGACCTCGTCGCCGTAGCGCACATACGGAGTGATGTCGAGCGCGCGGCCGTTGTAGCCCGACCAGTTGCGGTTGACCACGATGCCGTTGACCCACACCGTGCTGTGGGTGGCGACGGCGTCCAGCTGCAGCTCCAGATGGCGGCCGCGGTCCGAGGCCGGCAGCGTGAAGTAGCGCCGGTACCAGCCGATGCCGCGCGGCCGGTAGCCCTGCGACTTGTTCTGCGCGGCGTCGTACGGGCCTTCGACCGCCCAGTCGTGCGGCAGGTCGACCCGGCGCCAGTCGGAGTCGTCGTAGTCGGCCTTGGCCGGCCCGTGCGCCTCGCCGGTCTGCGCGCTCAGGTAGCTGGCGCCATGGCCCTGGATCGACGGCAGCGCCACGTCGCCCTGCAGGAAGCGCCAGCCGGCGTCCAGCGACAGGCGCTCGGCGGCGCAGGCCTGGGCGCAAGTCAACAGCGCGAGGATCAGTATGCGTTTGCTATACATGGTCTGTTTCCACAAAGACGTTCAATCGGCCGGTATCACGGTCAATTCCGCAGCGTTGGTCGAGCCGCCGCGCCACACCTCGTCCAGCGCGGTGAAGCGGAAGTAGCGCGCGGTCACCGGCGCGAAGCGCGCCTGCTGGCTGTCGGGGTTGTTGCGGATGTTGGCGAAGGTGCCGCGCTCGATGGCGGCGCTCCAGTGCACGCCGTCCTCGCTGGTGTCGAAGCGGTAGTTCTCGACCGTGCCGTTGAGCTGGCCATCCTGGCGCGGCAGGTAGACCAGGCCGCCGATGCGGTGCGCCCGGCCCATGTCGACCGTGATGGCGTGCGGCAGCTTGACGTCGGCGCCCCAGCCGGTATCCCAGTAGGTGGCGGGGTCGCCGTCGATGGCGAACGCGGCCGGCTGGCCGGCTTGCTCGCGATCGGCCGCCACCACCTTCCAGCCGCGCGGCGACAGGCCGATGAAGTCGCGCCGGCCGGCCACGCCGAGGCGGCCGCCGGGCAGCAGCCGCGCGGCCCGCACCACGCCGCTCGCCGCCAGCGCCAGCGGCGCGTGGTACACCGCCGAGCCGGCGTTGGGCGCCGAGCCGTCGGTGGTGTAGACCAGCGTGCCGCCGGCCGGATGGCTGACGGCCACCCTGCCCTCGGCGTCGCGGTCGGCGATGGCCGGCGGCAGCAGCTCGGTCGATTGCAGGTACAGTCCCACTTCCGCCAGGGTCGGCGCCAGCCGCGCGCCGGTGATGCGCACCCGCACGCGCTCGGCGGTCACCGGCGCCTGCAGCCGCACCAGCCGGCGGTGGCCGACCGTGGTCAGCTCGTCCGAGGCGATCGGCTGGGCCGCGACCCAGGCCGCGCCGTTCCAGGTCTCGATCACGAAGGATTCGATGCGCTGGCCGCGCTGGTCGACCGCCTCCTGCAGCGACACCACGTCGAAGCGGGCCGGCTTGGGCAGGGCCAGGGTCAGCGTGCCGGCGCTGCGTCCGGGCGCCGCCTCCCACCAGGTGTCGAGCTTGCCGTCCAGCGCGGCGCCGGCGGGGTGGCGCGGCGCGGCGTGGTCGGCCGACACTTGGGCGCCGGCCGCCAGGTCGGTGGCGAAGGTGGCGCGCACGATCTCGCCCACCTGGCCCAGCGCCGCGACCTGGTCGTCCGGCAGCAGGCCGCGCCGGTCGGGCGACAGGTTCAGGATCAGGTTGCCGTTGCGGCCTATCGACGAATAAAAGATGTCGACCAGCTGGGTGACCGGACGCGGCCGCTTGTCGCGGGCCCAGAACCACTGGCCGTTGGCCAGCATGGTGACGTTGGTCTCGGCCGGATACCACCACAGGTGCGATCCCGGCTTGAGCTGGGCGCGGGCGCCGAGCTCGCCGTGCATGTCGGGCCAGCGGAACTGTCCCGGCGCTTCCGGCAGCGGGATCACGCTCCATTCGGTGGTGCGGCCGTAGCCGCTTTCGGTGCCGACCCAGCGCACGTCCGGCCCCTTGCCCATGATGACGGCCTGCGGCTGCAGCTTGCGGATCAGGTCGTACCACGCCTCGTAGTCGTAGGTTTCCGCCACGCTGGGGTCGGGATTGGCGCCGTCGAACCACACTTCGTGCACCGGGCCGTACTGGGTCAGCAGCTCGTACAGTTGGTTGAGGAAGTAGCGGTTGTAGTCGTTGACCCGGTAGCGGTAGGACTGGAAGCCCGGCGTCGGCGCGCGGCCTTTGGACGGGTCGCTCTGGAAGCTGGCCGGGTCGGTGGGAATCGCCGACATCACGGCCGGGCTGCCGTTGCCGTAGTAGCCGGCCGGGTTGGACGGGTTGGTCTTGAGCTGGTACAGGTCGGCCGGCGACAGGTAGATGCCCAGCTTGACGTCGGCCGCGCGCGCGGCGTCGGCCACTTCGCGCACCAGGTCGCCCTTGCCGCCGCGCCACGGGCTGGCGGCGGACGAGTGCCCGGTGTAGCGGCTGGGCCACATCGCGAAGCCGTCGTGGTGCTTGGCCACCAGCACGATCATCTTGCCGTCGAACTGTTTGACCGCGCCCAGCCAATGGCGCGCGTCCAGCGCGTCGGGGTTGAACAGCGACGGCGTCTCGCGGCCGCTGCCCCACTCCACCTCGTTGAAGGTGTTGACGCCGAAGTGCAGGAAGAAGGTGCGCTCCATCCGCATCCACGCGCTCTGGTTGGGGCGCGGCAGCACCTTGGCGGCCTTCTCGGCCTTGACGGCGTCGCTGTCGCCGTCGGCGATCACTTGTTGCGTCGCATAGGGAATCGGGCCGCTGGCGGCGCGTGCGCCGGCCAGCGCCAGCAGCAGCGCGGCCGCCAGCGCGGTCATGGTGTTTCGATGCATGGTGGTTTTCCTGTCAGCGGATTATTTGGACAGCAGTTCGACGCCGAGCGGCTCCAGCCGCAAGGTGCCGGACCACTGTTTGCCGCCCAGCACGCCGGTCATGGCGCCGTCGATCGCCACCTCCCTGGCCTCGCCGGTGGTGTTGACGTACAGCGTGCGGCCCTCGACCGTGCGGGCGTAGACCCCGTCCGGCGTCTTCGGCCCCGGCACGATGCCCAGGCTGGCGTACAGCTGGCGGTACAGCGGCCGCATGATCTGCGGCTGGGCCGGCGTGGCGACGTAGATCGCCCTGCCCTTGCCGTAGTGGTTGACGGTGATGGCCGGCGGCGCGCCGTCGACGTTGGTGAAGCGCGCCAGCGCCTGCGCGGTGGACGGCTCCAGCACCTCGTAGTGGCCGATGCTGCCCTTGACCTCCTCGTCGCCGATCTTGGTCAGCAGCGTGCCGCCGTTGTAGAACTCGTTGGTGCGCAGGCCGAACACGTCGGTCAGGCGGCCCGGCAGCGGCGTGTCGAACCATTGGTTGTGCTCGTTGACCTTGTCCGACCACGCGGTCATGATCACCGTGCCGCCGTCGCCGACGAACTTGCGGATGGCGTCGGCGCTGGCCTGGTCCATCAGGTACAGGCCCGGCACCACCAGCAGGCTGTAGCGGCTCAGGTCTTCGTGCGCGATGTTGATGACGGCGACGTCGATATTGTCCTTGAACAGCGGCTCGAAGGCGTTGTGCGCCTGCGTCAGGTACGGCGTGCTGAGGTACGGACGCACGGTGTTGGTGTTGTCCGGCCCGGCCGGGTTGGTGGCCTGCATATTGTCGAACGAGTAGGCGAAGGCCACCTTCGGCTGTGTCATGCGCGGGAAGCCCAGCTGTTGCAGCTTGGCGAAATCGGCCGCGATGGTGGCGAACTCGCCCAGCTTCCAGGACGGCCGGTCGTCGTGGTCGAGCAGGCCGAACAGCGCCTGCTCCTCGCCGCCCAGGTGGCTGTTGTAGGTCCACGCCAGCACCGCCTGCGATCCCAGCAGCAGGCCGAAATGCGCCCACATGCGCGAGCGGCCCTTGGTGCCGTAGTAGCCCGGACCGCCGGCGGTGAATTCGTTGAACCAGATCGGCGTCGACATGCCGCCCTTCATCATCAACGCCTCGAAGCCGGAGCCGACCGGCGAACCGGGATAGAAGCCCATCGCGCCGTAGTGGGCGTAGTCGCGGTAGCTCGACAGGTAGTCGAAGCCCTTGCGGCCGGCGCTGTCCCACAGATTGGAGATGGCCGGCTTGTCCGGGACGTTCTTCCTGCGGATCGCCTCCAGGTCCTTCAGGGTGGCGATGGTGACGTCGGACCAGTAGCGGCGCAGGTCGATCTGGCGCTCGTAGGCGCCGGGGCCGTCGGCGTACGGCAGGCGCACCTCGTCCCAGGCGCCGATGCGGCGCGACCAGCGTTGCGTGGCCCAGGCCTGGTTGAGCGCGGCGATGCCGCCGTACTTCCGCTTGAGCCAGCCGATGAAGCGCTTGCGGTCGGCCTCGGAGTACGACATGAAGCCGTTGCCGATCTCGTTGTCGAAGCCGATCGCCAGCAGCGCCGGATGGTGGGCGTAGCGTTTGGTGAGCTGGTCGGCGAAGCGGGCCACCAGGCGCTTGTAGTCCGGGTCGCTGATATTGTCCATGTAGCGCTCGGCCGCGTCGAGGTGGGTGCCCTGCTGCGTGACCAGGTCGACGCCGGGGTATTTGTGGTGCAGCCACAGCGGCGCCGGCAGACCGGCGATGTCGACGATGACGCGGATGCCGGCGGCATGCATCTGGTCCATGATCCAGTCGAAGGTGGCGAACTCGAACTTGCCCTCGGCCGGTTCGAAATAGTCCCACGACAGGTCGCCCATGCGCACCACCTTGAAGCCGGACTGCTGCATCAGCGCGATGTCGCGCACGATCTGCGCGCGGCTGCGGTCGACCGGCTGGTAGCAGGTGCCGACGAACAGCTGGCCGGCGCCTGGCCAGTCCGGATGGCCGGGCGCGCCCTGCGCGCGGGCCGGCACGGGGCCGAGCGCGGCCAGCGCCAGCGCGCAGGCGGCCGCAACCTGGCGGAGACGGTAGCTCATGCTCAGTCCTCCCGCGTCAGCGTGAGCAGCGCGACATCGTTGCTGCGCATCGGCAGGTTGACGTCGACGGCGCCGCTCTTGCCGACCTTGATCACGCGGTCGGTCTCGGGCAGGTCGCGGGTGAGCGCGTGCAGCTGCTCGACCTGGGCCGGCGTCAGCGTCTTCGGCGCGCCCATGTCGATGTAGGCCGAGTAGGCGTCGTTGGCGCGGAAGCCGCTGCGGCGCACCTGCAGCCGGTACTTGCCGGCCTTCACATGGCTGATGCGCACGGCCAGCGGCGCCGCCGGCGAGGCCGGCACGATGCGGCTGTAGAACGGCCGGTTGCTGACCTTCTGCTCCGGCTGCTGGAAGTCCCACACCACCGCGGCCACCTTGCGGCCGTCCGAGGACGCCATCACCTGGGCGTCGGCGACCGGGATCTCGTTGCCGCTCAGCGCGTGCAGGTATTTGTAGGCGAAGTAGGCCGGCTTGCGGATGCCCTGCGGATTGAGCAGGCCGAAGCCGCCTTCGAACGGCTTGGTCGGCGGCCCCGGCTCCTCGAACAGGTCGGTGTAGGTCCAGTAGCTCATGCCCTGCACCAGGCCCTTCGTGCCCTTGAGCTTGCTGAGGATGTACGGCGAGCTGATGTAGGAATCGTGCACCAGGTCGCGCGGCGTGTAGCTGGTGCTCCACTCGGTGAAGTACAGCGGCAGCTTGGGGAACTTCGACGCCGAGATCTGCTCGCGCACGCGCCGCACGTCGCCGATGATGGCGTCCGGCGACGGCGACAGCTTGGTGTCGCCCTCGCCTTTTTCATCGAGGAAGCCGCCGTCCACGCCGTAGGTGTGGGTGGTGACGAAATCGACGGCGGCGCCGCTGCGCGCCACGTGCTCGAGGAATTCCGGCACCCAGGCGGCGCCGGCGGTCGACGGCCCGCCCACGCGCAGCGCCGGATCGATCGCCTTGATGGTGTTGGCGGTGTTGACGTACAGGTCGAAATACGCCTTCTGGTCGGCGCGCTCCCAGAAGCCGTCCAGGTTGGGCTCGTTCCACACTTCGAAGAACCAGCTGCGCACTTCCTCCTGGCCGTAGCGCTGCTCGACGTGGCGCACGAAGGCGGCGATCAGGTCCTTCCATTTGGCCGGGTCGGGATGCGAGGTGTTGCCCTGCCAGTAGAAGATCTTGTTGTCCGAGGTCGCCATGGCCTGGGGCGTGAAGCCCAGCTCGACGAAGGGCTTGATGTGGCGCGCCAGCATCTGGTCGTACAGCTGGTCCAGCTTGGTCCAGTCATAGACGGTCTTGCCGTCCACGACGCGCACCGTGCCCAGCACGTCGTGGAAGATGGCGTGGAAGCGCAGGTAGCGGAAGCCGAGTTCGTCGACCGTGGTCTGCAACTGCGCCATGCTGTCGTCGCGCAGCAGCGTGCCCGGATAGTCCGAGCCGACCGACAGGTCGAAAAAGCGGTCGAGCGGCTTGAGCGCCTGCGCGGCGTCGAGCACGATGCGGCGCGGCGCCGGCGCGCCGGCGTTGGCTGCGGAAGCGGCGGCCAGCTGAAGACAGATCGAGGCGAGCGCTGCCAGGCAGCCAGGGCGGATAGACGGCATTGAAATGATCTCCTTGTTGATATTGTGCTGTTTATTGCCCGGATGCTAGCACCTGCGTCGCCTCGCCGAAACGGGGAACGGCAGCGTTGCAAGATATCGTTAAGCCGCTTGGTGATTTGCATAAAGCCGGCCGCCCTGCCCGACCTCCGACCTCCGGCCTTCGGCAATTTCATGTGCCGCTTTGATGTTTTTGACAATTGCCGCCCAATAGCGCGGCGCGCAGCATGTCTCCAAGGCTGAGGCGGCCTGTCGCATGCAGCCCCAACAACAAAGGAGACCCTAGCTCATGAAATCATCTTTTGGTTCACTCGCGTCCGTCGCGTCCGCCGCATCCTTCGCGCTGCTGGCGGCGGGCGTGTCCGCCTGCAGCGGCGGCTCGTCCGCCTCGTCGTCCGGCGCGCCGACCGCCTTGCTGGCCAAGGTCGACACCTCGGCGCGCGGCGCCATGCGCAACCTGACCAGCACCGAACTGTCGAAGCTGATGTCGCCCGGCATCAACCTGGGCAACACGCTGGAAGCCCTGCCCAACGAAACCGCATGGGGCAACCCGGTGCCGACCCAGGCGCTGATGAACGCCTACAAGGCGGCCGGCTTCAAGACCGTGCGCATTCCGGTGTCGTGGAGCCAGTACGCCGACGCCGGCAACAACATCAGCCCTGCCTGGCTGGCCCACATCCGCCAGGTGGTCGACTACGCGCACAACGCCGGCCTGTACGCGATCGTCAACATCCACTGGGACGGCGGCTGGATGAATCATCCCACCTACGACCAGCAGGCGGCGATCAACGCCAAGCTGACCAAGTTCTGGACCCAGATCGCCAGCACCTTCAAGGACTATGACGACACCCTGCTGTTCGCCGGCAGCAACGAAGTCGGCCAGGTCAACACCTGGGGCCCGCCGACGGCCGAATACGCCGCCGTGCAGAACAGCTTCAACCAGACCTTCGTCGACGCAGTGCGCGCCACCGCCGGCAACAACGCCAGGCGCCACCTGGTGGTCCAGGGCTATTTCACCAACATCGACAACACCGCCGCCTTCAACACGGTGCCGCACGACAGCGTCGCCAACCGGCTGTTCATGGAGGTGCACTACTACGATCCCTACCATTTCACGCTCGACAGCGGCAGCAATATCTGGCAATGGGGCGTGAACGCGGCCGACCCGTCGGCCGTCGAGGCCTGGGCCAACGAGCCGTGGGCCGACGCCGAATTCCAGAAGATGAAGACCAGCTTCGGCGACAAGGGCGTGCCGGTGATCCTGGGCGAGTACGGCGCGGGCATGAAGAGCAATTATCCCGGCATGGACGCCTACCGCAAGTATTGGGACCAGTACATCACGCAGTCGGCCTTCCAGCACGGCCTGGTGCCGGTCTACTGGGATACCGGCGGGATGATCGACCGCAACACCGGCGCCCAGCTGGACCCCGACGTGATCGCCATGATCGTCAAGGCCAGCCGCTAGGAAGCAGACGACATGCAAAAAAACATCGCCGCCGCGCTTGCCGGCCTGCTGGCCCTGCTGCTGTCCCTGCCTTCGCCGGCCGCAGGCCGGGCCACCTGGATATGGTATCCCGGCGATTTCGAGATCTGGCTGAGCAACCGGATGCAAGTCCAGCGGGTCGAACGCGACGCGCTGTTCATGCCGTTCTGGCGCCTGTACAGCCATCAGCCGCAGATGAACTTCACGCGCCGCGTCGACCTCGCCGCGACCGAGGAGATCGCGGTCACGGCGGAAGGCCAGTACAGCGTCGCCATCGACGGCAGCTCGGTCCAGGGCGACCAGCACCGGATCCGGCTGCCGGCCGGCCAGCATGTGATCAACGTCCAGGTGTACAACCAGGCGGCGCCGCCGGCGATCTATCTGCAGGGCGCGACGCTACAATCCGACGCCGGCTGGACGGTGGGGCCGACGCCGCAATACCAGCCGGCCAACGGCGTCCCGGTGCATGCGGCGAGCTGGCATTTCGACGGTCCGGATCAGCGGCCGTCGGACTACCGGCTGGCCACGACCGAGCTGCCGGCGCTGGCGCAGACGCGTGCGCCCCGCTCCATGCTGGTGGACTTCGGCCGCGAGACGGTGGGCTTCGTGAAGCTGAAGGGCTTGCGCGGCCGTGGCAACATCGTCCTGCATTACGGCGAGTCGCGGGAGGAGGCGCTGGCGGTCGACGCCGGCGAAACCCTGGACCGCTACACGGTGGACGGCAACGGCGGCGAGTTCGTCGCCGACCGCTCGCGCGCGCTGCGCTACGTCAACGTCCTGATGGACGAAGGGATCTCCATCGCCGACGTCGCCCTGATGTACGAATACCTGCCCGTGACCCGGCGCGGCACGTTCAAGAGCTCCGATGCCGAGTTGAACCGGATCTGGGACGTGGCTCTCCGCACGCTGGAGTTGAACACGCGGGAATTCTTCGTCGACGGCGTCAAGCGCGACCGCTGGGTCTGGGCCGGCGACGCGGCGCAGGCCTATCTGATGAACTACTACGCCTTCTTCGACGGCGACGCCGTCAAGCGGACCACCTGGGCCCTGCGCGGCGCCGATCCGGTGGACATGCACATCAACACGATCATGGACTACTCGCTGTACTGGTTCATCGGCATCCAGCAGTACTACCACTACACGGGCGACCAGGCCTTCGTGCAAAGCGTGTATCCGCGCATGGTGTCGCTGATGGAGTTCGTGCTGGGCCGGCGCGACGCGCGCGGCATGCTGGCGGGGCTGCCGGGCGACTGGGTATTTGTCGACTGGGCGCCCATCCCCAAGGATGGCGAGCTGGCCGTGATCCAGATTCTATTGGCGCGCAGCCTGGAAGCGATGGCCGAGAGCGCAACGCTGGCGCAGGACGCGGCCGGCGCGACGCGCTATCGCGCGCTGGCGGCCGAGCTGAAGACCAGCATCATGGACACCTTCTGGGACCGCGACCGCAAAGTCTTCATCCACGGCCGCAGCGGCGAGCAGTTGAATCCGCTGGTGACGCGTTATCCGAATATGTTCGCCCTGCTGTTCGGCTACCTCGACGGGGAGCAGCTGGCCTCGGTGAAAAACAATGTGCTGTTAAACGACAAGGTCCTGAACATCACCACGCCATACATGCGGTTCTACGAGCTGGCCGCGCTGGCCGAAAGCGGCCAGCATGCCTACGTCACCGGACAGATCAAGGATTACTGGGGCGGCATGCTGAAGCAAGGCGCGAGCTGCTTCTGGGAGGAGTACGATCCGGGCAAGACAGGCCAGGAACACTACGCCATGTATGGCAAGCAGTTCGGTAAGAGCTTGTGCCATGCGTGGGGGGCGAGCCCGATCTATTTGCTTGGAAAATACTATCTCGGCGTCCGGCCCACGCAGCCCGGCTATGCGGCCTATCTGGTCGAGCCGCATCTGGGCGGACTGAAGTGGATAGAGGGCAGCGTGCCGACGCCGCACGGCGACATTACCGTCTCCATGGACGAGCGCCAGATCAGGGTGGCGGCCGCCGGCGGCGTCGGTGTACTGCGCTTCAAGAGCCGCCGCCCGCCGCGCAGCGCCGATGGCCTGGTCCAGGCCGACGGCAGCGGCGGCTATGAAATGCGGCTCGAAAGCGGCAGGCACTACGTGGTCGATTACACGGCGCCCTAAGCGCCACCTTGAGCCGGATCAAAGCCTGCGCCGATAGTCGGTGGACCATGGGCACGACAGCGCGAGGGTGGCGTGGCGGCGATCGACAAGCCGCAGCGAATCTCAACTGAACCGGAGTCAGACATGCATACACCGACACACAGGCGGGCAATCAAGGTGCGCTGCGGCGCGGTCAGTCTGGACGGACTGCTCGCCCTGCCGGACGCCCCCGCGGCCATGGTCCTGTTCGCGCATGGCAGCGGCAGCAGCCGCCTCAGCCCGCGCAATACGCAGCTTGCCAACGCCTTGCATGCGGACGGCTTCGGCACGCTGCTGATGGACCTGCTGACACCGCTGGAAGACCTCGACCCGAATACGCGTTTCGACATCGCCCTGCTGACGCGGCGCCTCGCTTGCGGGGCCGATTGGCTGGGCGAGGAGGCCAGCACCGCGGCCTTGCCACTGGGCGTGTTCGGCGCCAGCACCGGCGCGGCGGCGGCGCTGCGACTGGCGGCCATGCCGGATGCGGCAGTGGCGGCGCTGGCGCTGCGCGGCGGCCGCACCGACCTGGCCGGTGCGGCCGAGCTGGCCAAGGTGCACGCGCCGACGCTGTTCATCGTCGGCGCACTGGACGAGCTGGTTGTCGCCATCAACCGCATTTCGTATCTCGCGCTGCCCGCCGAAAAAGAGCTGGCCATCATAGCCGGCGCCAGCCATCTGTTTGAAGAACCCGGAAAACTTGACGAGGTCGCGCTGCTCGCCGGTCGCTGGTTCACCCGCCACCTTGCCGACGCGGCGCGGCGCGGCGCATGACGGGCGGCGCCGCCGGGAACCAAATCGGCGGCCGCGCGTCTTACATTGACCGATAGCGCCGGCCTGCCGGTCGTGTTGATAACAAAGGTCACTCATGCATAAATTGTTCAAAGACCGTTTGCATGCGGGCAAATTGTTGGCGCAGCGCCTGCTTGCATACGCGCGGCGCCCCGAGGTCATCGTGCTGGCCTTGCCGCGCGGCGGCGTGCCGCTGGGCGCGGTCATCGCCCGGGCGCTGGCGGTGCCGCTGGACGTCTTGTTGGTGCGCAAACTGGGCGTGCCCGGCTATCCTGAATGCGCGATCGGCGCCATCGCCGGCGACGGACAGTGTCTGCTCAATACCGGCCAGGTCAAGCTGCTGGGCCTGCCGCTGGACGCGATTGAAGCCGAGGCCAGGCACGAACAGGACGAAATCGCCCGGCGTGAACTGCGCTATCGAGAAGGCCGGCCAGCCCCGCAGCTAGAGGGCAAGATCGTGATCCTGGTGGACGACGGCATCGCCACCGGCGCCACCATGCAGATGGCGATCTGGCTCGCGCGCCAGGCGAAGGCGGCGAAAATCATCGTCGCCGTCCCGGTCGCCCCGAACGAGGTGTTCCGGACGCTGAACGCCGAGGTCGATGCACTGGTCTGCCTGCGCACGCCCTCGCCTTTCCTTTCCGTCGGCCAATGCTATCAGGACTTCGAACAGGTCAGCGACGAGCAAGTGGCGCAGCTGCTCAGGCAGACGCGCCAGCGCGCGGCGCCGCAGCCGGCCGGCAGCGCCGCCGGGAGCGCGCCATGAGCGCGCCGGAATCGCCACTGGTGGAGTTGATCGCGGCAGCGGCCCAGCCGCTGCACGGCGCCGCCGACGACTACGACAGCTTGCTGACGCTGATCGGCGACGCCCAATTCGCGCTGATCGGCGAGGCCAGCCACGGCAGCCATGAATTCTATGAGGAGCGGGCCCGCCTCACCCGGCGCCTGATCGTCGACCACGGCTTCGGCGCGGTCGCCGTCGAGGCCGACTGGCCGGACGCCTTCCGCGTCCATCGCTACGTTTGCGGCCGCAGCGACGACGCCGACGCCAACGCCGCGCTGAGCGGCTTCCGGCGTTTCCCGGCCTGGATGTGGCGCAACACCGTCATGGTCGAGTTCGTCGAATGGCTGCGCGGCTACAACGCCTCCCTGCCGCCGCATGCCGCGCCGGTCGGATTTTACGGACTCGACCTGTACAGCCTGTTCACTTCGATCGCCGAAGTGCTGAGCTACCTCGACCAGGTCGATCCGGACGGCGCGCGCCGCGCGCGCGCCCGCTATGCCTGCTTCGACCACTTCCAGCCCGACAGCCAGCGCTACGGCTACGCGGCCGCGTTCGGCATCTCGCCTTCCTGCGAGGACGCCGTCGTGCTGCAATTACAGGAACTCAACGCCAAAGCCGCCGGCTACCTGCGGCGCGACGGCCCGACGGCGCGCGACGCCCTGTTCTATGCCCAGCAAAACGCGCGCCTGGTCATGCAGGCCGAGCGCTATTACCGCACCATGTTCCGCGGCCACATTTCCTCCTGGAATTTGCGCGACCAACACATGGCCAGCACGCTCGACGCCTTGGCCGAGCACCTGGCGGCGGAAGCCGGCGTCGCGGTCCCGATCGCGGTCTGGGCCCACAACTCGCACGTCGGCGACGCGCGCGCGACGGAAACGGGGCGCTCGGGCGAATGGACGCTGGGCCAGCTGGCACGCGAGCGCTACCGCCAGCGCGCCGTGCTGGTGGGCTTGACGACCTACTCGGGCACGGTCACGGCCGCCTCGGACTGGGATGGCCCAGCCGAACGCAAGCGGGTGCGCCCGGCGCTGCCCGGCGCCTACGAAACACTGCTGCACCAGACCGGCATCCCACGCTTCGTGCTGCCGTTCCGCAACCATCCGGACGCCAACCAGGCGCTGTGGAAGCAAAGGCTGGAGCGGGCCATCGGGGTCATCTATCGGCCCGAGACGGAACGCCAGAGCCATTATTTCCATGCGCACCTGTCACAGCAATTTGACGCGGTGCTGCATTTTGACGAAACGCGCGCGCTCACGCCCTTGGATCCGACGACGCCGTGGACACTGGGCGAGGCGCCGGAGACCTTTCCCGTCGGCGTCTAGCCAGCCACCGCTTGTCGTTTTCATCAAGCCTCTGTGTCGCAGATCCGGTCGCGCCCGGCGGACTTGGCCTGGTAGAGGCGGCGGTCGACCCGGTCCAGGAAGACGTTCAGGTCGTCGTGCGCCCCTGGCACGATGGTGCCCACGCCCATGCTGACCGTAATCACGCGGCCCACGCCCGAGCGGGCGTGCGGAATTTCCTTGTGCTCCAGCAGCTTGCGGCAACGCTCGGCCACGTTGCGGGCCGCGTCCTCGTCGGTGGCCGGCAACAGCAGGATGAATTCCTCGCCGCCGAAGCGCGCGCACAGGTCGCGCGAACGGCTGGCGCAGGTGTCCAATGCCTGGGCCACGCGGCGCAGGCACTCATCGCCCTGCACATGGCCGTAGTGGTCGTTGTACTGCTTGAAGTAATCGATGTCGATCACGACCAGCGACAGCGGCTCGCCGGTGGCGTGCGCCTTGGCCCATTCGACCGGATAGAGGGTATCGAACATGCGGCGGTTGGCCACGCCGGTCAGGCTGTCGCGGTAGGACAGCACTTCCAGCTCGCGCTGCAGTTGCAGGATCTTGTCTTCCGCCTGCTTGCGCTCGGTGATGTCGAACATGAAGCCCACCAGCGCCTCGACGCTGCCGTCGGCGCGCCGCATCACGTGCACCACGTCACGGATCCAGACATAGTCGCCGTCGGCCGTCAGGGCGCGGTAGTCGGCTTCGTGGTCCACGCCCTTTTGCGACTGGGCGATGCAGAAATCGACCGTCTTCTGGCGGTCTTCCTGGTGGATACGCTCCGCCCAGTCGTTCGCCGACAGCCAGCTGGACTGTTTCCAGCCCAGCAGTTGCTCGATCTGCGGGCCGATATAGCTAAAGCTCATCGTGGCCCAGTCGATACGCCAGGGAATGGCGCGGGTAGACTCAAGGAGGGTGCGATAAACGAGCGGATCGGTGTTGGCGACGGCTTCGGAGGCTGGATGCGGAGAGGTCATGAATCAGGGCAATGAGCAGGGCAATGAGCAGAGGAATGAGCAGGAGGCACCATCATTGTGCACTAAATGTGGCGACCTCACACCGCTATCCCATGCAGTGCGCACCGCGCCGGCGATCGGCCTGAGTCGCTCAGCGCACGTCCAGCAACTCGACGTCGAAGATCAGGGTGGCGTTCGGCGGGATCGGACCGGCGCCGTTTTCGCCATAGCCCATGGCGGCGGGCACGATCAAGGTGCGCTTGCCGCCGACTTTCATCCCCTTTACGCCCTCGTCCCAGCCCGGGATGACGCGTCCGGCGCCGAGCGGAAAGCTGAACGGTTCGCGCCCGATCGAGGAGTCGAACTGCGCGCCGTGCTGCAACGGCGCGTTCGGCTGGTACAGCCAGCCGGTGTAGTTGACGACGGCAGTGGCGCCGGCCACCGCTTCCTTGCCGGCGCCGGCCAGGGTGTCGATCTTTTGCAATGGCGTCGCGTTGGCCGCGGCAGGCGCCGGCGCCTTGGCGCGGTCGCAGCCCGCCAGGGCGAAAGTCAGGGTCAGGCCGATAACGCAGGAGGACAGCAGTTGTTTCATCGTGTGCTTTCGTAAAAATGGCAAAAGGGAGTGGTCTTGGGTTCTCATGAAAACCGTATGGCGGCGAATTATGGCTGATCGCTCAAAGTCGCGCCACCACCCGCACACCTACGCCGCTGTGAGTATTGCTCCTACAGAGAAAAATAGTAGCTCAACTACTATGAATCACGGCAGCGCACGCTGCCACCAACCGCGACGTAAATTTCTGGAGATCATCATGAGCAAACCTACCCAAGCCGGCAAAAACGGTGGCAACAGCAAATTGGAAGAAGCCAAAGGCGCGAAAAACGCCGGCAATAAATCCACCGGCGCCGGCAACAGCCAGTCTGCATCGCCCGCCAACAAGAGCACCGCGGCCAAGCCTGCATCGGGCTCCAAATCCAAGTAATCGGCAACGGGAGGCCCGGCCTCCCTCAACCCCATCCATGAGGCACTCGACATGAAAACCACCGCTACCCAAGCTGAAAACCCAGGCAAGCACCCGGCCGCCGAGCCGGTCGATGCGATCAAGCTGCTGACCGCCGACCACCGTAAGGTGAAGGCGCTGTTCGAGGAGTACGACAACCTCAGCGACCGCTCGACCGCCGCCAAGAAAAAACTGGCCACGCAGATCTGCCTCGAGCTGACCAAGCATGCGACCGCCGAGGAAGAAATCTTCTACACCGCCGTACGCGAGGCCGCCAGCGATGCCGACGACCTGGTCGATGAGGCGACCGTTGAGCACGCGTGCGTCAAGGAACTCATCGCCCAGATCCTCAACATGAGCCCGGGCGAGGACCTGTATGACGCCAAGATCAAGGTGTTGTCCGAGCAAATCGAGCACCACGTCAAGGAAGAAGAATCCGAGATGTTCCCGAAGGCGCGCAAGGCCAAGCTGGACTTGATGGCGCTGGGCGAAGCGATTGCGGCCCGCAAGGAAGAAATCGGCCTGCCCGTGAGTCACTAAGAAGCCATCCGGCCCGCAGCGGCCGGCCCGGACGGCTCCAGTACTACGGCCGCCGCAGGACGATCTTGCGGCAGGCGTCATCCTTCTTGTCGAACATCTTATAGCCCTCGGCCGCCTAGTATGCCGCTCAGAAAAAACACCTTCTCGTCTTCCAGCGTGTCCGGGATTTTGATCCGACCGACATTTTGACGTCGTGGGCAGAATCATAGACAAGGGCGCGCATTGGGGGTCTCCGCAATAGATAGCAAAACCGCCCGCAAGATGCGGGCGGAATCAAACAACGGCGCTACGGGCGCTGGGGTTTATTTCGAACGCGAGCCGCTGGATGAGCCGCCAGTCGCGCCACCCCTGCTCCCGCCTTTCGCGTCGTCTTCCTTGCCGCCCTGCTTCGACGCTTGGCTGCCGCCGGCGCGCGAGCCGCCGGCGCCGCTGTCGCTCTGTTGATTGCCGTCGTTCTTGTGGCTCATCGCGCCGGCTTCGCGCGCTTCTTCCGACGTGAACTCGTGCGCGTTGCCGGCGGCGTGGGCGGCGCGTCCGCCTTCAGCGGCGATCTCACGCTGGCGTTCAGGGTCCATCGACGCGAAGCCGCGGCCGCCGCCCTGCGAATCGCTGTCGCCGCCCGATTGCTTGCTGCCGCCGCGCTGCGACGACTCACGGCCGGCGGTGCCGGATTCATTGTCCTTGTCATCCTTGCCGGCCGAGCCGCGCGAGCCGGATTCGCCGCTCTGTTTGGAAGCGGTGGATGGGGAAGCCTGGGATTTGCTGGTGTCGCTGGTCTTGTTACCGCCTTGATTCGATGCAGTCATGATGAACTCCTGAATAGTAGGTTGATCGAAACCGCCGCGCTATTGGGTTTAGTTCGTCGGTGAGATCATCATAGAAGGCTGGACTGGCTGGCAGGGTGCGCACTGGTCTGGTGCAGACGTAGGATTTCAACCCGCCAAGATTGATACTTTTCCCTACACGAAAATTAACATCGCCCATCCGCTCGCCGCCTTCGCCGAGTGTTACGCGCTTAACAGACGGCGTACCCCAGCCCCACCATGATCGGGGTCCGCGAAAGCGAATCACCGAGAGGCGTATATGAAATGTTTATCAAAGAAGCTGCTCATTGTGGCGCTGGCATCCATGCTGGGCACCAGCTGGGCGGTGGCGCAAACGGCCGCCCGCAGCGAAACTCAAACCGCCCAAGGCCAAGCCAGCCCGAGCGCGGACAACACCAGAATGAACCAGCGCGACAAGGGCGATCCCGCCCAGACGCCGCAGACGCAATCGAACGCCAAGAGCGATCGTGAGTTGCTGGCAGCGGTACGTCGCACCATCGTCAAGGACAAGTCGTTATCGGTCTACGCCCATAACATCAAGATCCTGGCGAGCGGCGGCGTCGTCACCCTGCGTGGCCCCGTGAAAAGCGAAGACGAGAAGAGCAAGGTCGAAGCCCTCGCGAAATCCGTGGCCGGCGTCAGCAGCGTCGACAATAAAGTCGATATCAAAACCAACTAACTGGAGCACATCATGAATACAGCTGTATATTGCATCGCCCAAGATCACGCCCACGCCGAAAACATCGTCAGTAACCTGAAAGAATCCGGGTTCTCCGCCAATGAAATTTCCGTGCTGTTCCCCGATAAAAGCGGCACCCGCGATTTCGCGCATGAGCAAAACACCAAGATGCCGGAAGGCGCGGCGACCGGCGGCATTGCCGGCATGGGCACCGGCGCGGTGCTCGGCTGGCTGGCCGGCATCGGCTCGCTGGCGATTCCAGGCATCGGTCCGTTCATCGCCGCCGGCCCGATCATGGCAGCGCTCGGTGGCGCAGCCATTGGCGGCGCCACAGGCGGCATCATCGGCGGCCTGGTGGGGATGGGCATTCCGGAATACGAAGCCAAGCTGTACGACGGCAAAATCCGCAGCGGCAATGTGCTGATCTCCGTCCACACGGAGAAATCCGAACAGGAGAAACTGGCGAAAGACATCTTCGAGCGTGGCAACGCCACCGATATCAAATCCACGTCGGAAGCCAGCGTGCCTTCGCATAGCTGAACCAAGACCCAGGCGGCGGTAACGCAAGTCAAATGCAAACAGGGCAGCCACATCGGCTGCCCTTTTACATACTGGAGCGGGAGGAGCGTCTCGAACGCGCGACCTCACCCGAACGAATTTGCTCGCTCCGTCCCCTAGACCACGCTCGACAGGTACGCGGATTTCCGAATGGAGTAGCATGAAATTTTTGTGGACCTTACCCATGTTTTTTGAACTTTATCGAGATACGACGCCGCGGACGGTCCAGTCCTGGCGTTGGCGTCTGCTGGATACCGACAGCAGCGTGCTGGCGGTAGGCGCGGCCAGCTATGACAACGAATTGGCCTGCAGGGCGGCGATCCGCGCGGTGGCCAACGCAAGCTGCTCGACGCCCGTCGTCACGCGCACATCCCATCATTACGAACACCACCGCCATCGCAAAGACCGGCGCGCCATCGTCCGCCACGCCGCCGGCGCATTTGAACAAAATGGAATCCCCTTGATCTAACATGGTTTCATGCGCGGCTACCCGCGCCATCGGCGACACCATGAAACGCTCCGACTTCATCCGCGCCAATATCGATCCCATCCTCGACGCCTGGGAAAAATTCGCCGGTGAGATATCCGCCGGGCGCAACCTCGAGATCGGCACGCTGCGCGATCACGCGGTCGGCATCCTGCATACCATCGCCAGCGACCTCGACCGCCCCCAGTCGCCCCAGGAAGAGCTGGCCAAGTCCACTGGCCACGGGCCACGCCTGCTGTTGACGACGGAGGCGGAAATGCATGGCGCCACACGCGTCATGGCAGGCTTCAGCCTGGATAACGCGATGGCCGAATTTCGCGCCCTGCGCGCCAGCGTGCTGCGGCTGTGGACCAAGGCCAGGCAGGAAGTCCAGCCGGGCGACGCCGAGGATATCACCCGCTTCAACGAGTCGATCGACCAGGCGCTGAGCGAATCGATCGGACGCTTCTCCGATGAAAAAGACCGCTATACGCGGCTGTTCGACGCCCTGCTGTCCTCCTCGCCCGATCTCCATTTCATCTTCCGGGCCGATGGCGCCATCGTCTACGCAAACAAGTCGTTTTCCCGCCTGTATGGCATGTCCACCGCCGAGATCATATCCAGGAACCTGTTTGACATCTGCTCGGTCGGCGCGCAAGAACTGCGGGGCCTGGTCGACCATCTGATCGCCACCAGGATCCTGTATCAGGGCGACATTCCATGCATCCCCTCGGCATCAGACATCGCCGCCACCTATGAAGGGTTGTTGATCCCCGTGTTCGACGAGGCCGGCAACTTCGAGGCGATCGCGGCCACCGCGCGCGACGTCAGCGAGCGCAAGGCCATGGAAGACAGGATCAAGCGCAACGCCAACTACGATTCCCTGACCGGCTTGCCGAACCGGCGCCTGTTCCGTGACCGCCTGGAGCGCGAAGTCAAGCGCTCGGCCCGCGCCGACGTCCCGTGCGCGCTGCTGTTCATCGATCTGGACGGTTTCAAGGACGTCAACGACAGGCTCGGGCATGCCGCCGGCGACCAGCTCTTGCAGCAGGCGGCGCAGCGCATCCGGCACTGCGTGCGCGAAGTCGACACGGTGGCGCGCCTGGGCGGCGACGAATTTACCGTGATCCTCACCGAGGTCACGCGCACCGCCCACGTCGAAATCCTGGCGCAGCAAATCCTGGCAGAACTGGCCAAGCCGTTTTCCGTCCTCGACAGCGACGTTCAGGTGTCGGGCAGCATGGGCATCACGCTGTGCCCCCAGGACGGCGGCACGCCGGACGAATTGCTCAAGAACGCGGACCAGGCCATGTATGCGGCCAAGGCCGCCGGCCGCAACCGCTTCGGCTTCTTTACCCTGGAAATGCGCAACGCCGCCTGGGCCCGCCTGCGGGTCATCGACGAACTGCGCAACGCGCTCGCCGATCGCCGCCTGTTCCTGCACTACCAGCCCATCGTCGACCTCGCCTCGGATCGCATCGTCAAGGCCGAGGCGCAGCTGCGCTGGCTGCATCCCGACTCGGGCCTGATGTCGGCCGAGGCCTTCATCGGCCTGGCCGAGGAAACCGGGCTGATCGGTGAAATCGGTGTATGGGTCCATAGTGAAGCCCTGGCGCATGCGCACAAGTGGTGCGCCTTGAGCGGGGCATCGTTCCAGGTCTCCATCCACAAGTCGGCGACCGAATTGATGATCAAGGGGCCGCTGGAACCAGCGCCCGCGCCGCCCGGCGGCGGCCTGCTGATCGAGATCAAGGAAGAGGTGCTGCTCCATAGTTCGCCGGCGATGCGGAGCACGCTGGAATTGCTGCGCCAGGAGGGCGGCGAGCTGGCCATCGACGATTTCGGCGTCGGCTGCGCCGCCATGGGCCAATTGAAGAAGTTCAAGGTCCACTACCTGAAAATCGACCGCTCCTTCATCCACGCCGTCACCAACCAGACCGAGAGCCGCATGTTCGTCGATTCCATCATCGCGATGGCCCACAAGCTGGGCTTGAAAGTGATCGCCGAGGGCGTGGAAACAGCCGGTCAGAAGGACTGGCTGAAGACGGCCGGATGCGATATGGCGCAAGGGTACTATTTCTCGGCCCCCGTCACACCTGACGATTTCGAACAACTATTGCTCGCGGAAGCAGCGCGAGCGGGTGCTGAGGCGTGCCGGCGCGCATAGCAAAAAGGGCAGCCACATCGGCTGCCCTTCTACATACTGGAGCGGGAGAAGAGTCTCGAACTCTCGACCTCAACCTTGGCAAGGTTGCGCTCTACCAACTGAGCTACTCCCGCTTGGAGTTCAAATTGTCTGGAGGCGAGGATCGGAGTCGAACCGACCTAGACGGCTTTGCAGGCCGCTGCATAACCGCTTTGCTACCTCGCCAGAGGAAACTTTTTACTAAGATGCACAGCGGGGTTACGCGCTGCGATCCGGAATTCTGGAGCGGGAGAAGAGTCTCGAACTCTCGACCTCAACCTTGGCAAGGTTGCGCTCTACCAACTGAGCTACTCCCGCATTGGAGTTACTGATTTTTACTGCGCTAACCAGCTTCGAAGAAACTGGAGCGGGAGAAGAGTCTCGAACTCTCGACCTCAACCTTGGCAAGGTTGCGCTCTACCAACTGAGCTACTCCCGCATTTGGAGTCCAACATCATAGCAGCTAGCGATCAATATTGCCAGTGCTACTTAGTTCTTGATAACTTGGAGCGGGAGAAGAGTCTCGAACTCTCGACCTCAACCTTGGCAAGGTTGCGCTCTACCAACTGAGCTACTCCCGCGTCGCTGTCATCAACAACAGGCCAGCATTATAGATGATCCATGACGCCTGTCAATGGCCTTGATGCCAATCTTATCGGTTCAGCTCCAAAGCCGGCGGCCGCCCCTGGTCCGGCTGGCTGTAATCGCAGACGCCATGCGGGAAAATCCGCCGCAGCCAGGCCTGCTGCGGCGCCGTCCAAGCCACGTCGGCGGGATAGCCGCCGTCCCGCAGCGCCTGCGCCACGGGCTTCAGCGCGCACTTGAAGACGTCGCCCTTGATCGACGCCCCCGCCACCATGCGCGGGCTGGAAAACAGCGGGAAGGCCTTGGCACAGGCGCCCGGCGGCCTGGCGTCCAGGATGCCGTCCCAGACGGATGGCCCGGCGGCGATGACGGCTCCACCGGTATCGATGCAGCGGTCGGTGAATTCGGCCGGCGCCGGGCCGCCGCCCAAGACCCGGTCCATGGTCGACAAGGCTTCCAGCACCCTGCCCGGCATGTCGGCCTCGGAACGGGTGAACCAGATCACCTGGCGCCTGGCCTCGGCGCGGCCGGCGCCAAGCAGGCGGGCCCGCACCGAGAAGGCCTGCCGGGCGTTGTGCATGTTCAGCTCCGGCTCCAGATAGGGCCGCAGGTCGATCATCGGAATGCCCAGGCGCTGGCCGGTGAATACCTGGCCCGAGCCGTAGGCCTTGCGCATCGCGTCGACGCTGCCGCTGCGGCGCGCCGCGGGCGTGCCCTGCGGATCGCGGCAGGTGGCGCTGCGCAGCATGTTGCGGCTGTCGTAGGGGTCGTCCTTGCCCTGCCAATCCACGAAGTCGGCCTGCTCCTTCCAGCCGCCCACGCAGGCGTTGAGGCGCAGGAATTGGTCGATGCCGATCTGCCCTGCCCTCAGCGCCTGCAGGCCGTACTGCACGCCCTCGTTGTCGATGGAGACGGGCGCATAGCCTTGCGCATCGGTGCCGTAGACGTCTTCCAGATCGTTCCAGTGCGTCCATTTGACCTTGTCGAACGCGCCGGCGGGATAGCGGTAGAAGGTCGCGGCCAGGTCGTAGCGGTCGTCCTTGTAGCGCGGGTTCAGCACCGTCACGATCGCCATCTTCCAGCCGTTGATACACTCGGTCGAGCCGGCGCCGCCGGTCCAGGCGTGTTTGGCGGTGTCGCTGGCGTTCATGCCTTCGATGGCGATTTGATTGCTCCACCTGGCCCATGGCGACGCCGGATCGAGCGCCACCTCGTCCTTGAAGTACTGGCTCAGCAGCGGGCAATCCGCGATCGGGATGGTCTGCGTGATCATGTCCGGATACGACTGCAGCGGAATGCCGCCATCGAGCAGGGCGGGATGGTTTTGCGCGAACAGGTACTGCTGCACCGCCCCGCCCGATCCACCCAGGCCGATGGTGAACAGCGGCGCGCCATAGGCTTCGACAAAGCGCGCCTTGGTCAGCATGGCGGTCTGCCCGGCCAGGCGCATGTTGTAATGGACGCCGGCCTCATTGCCGGTCGAGCTGACGATGGCGTAGCCCCGCTCCAGCATGGGCACCATCAACTGGCGCTCGTTGCCGCTCAAGCCTCCGGGCTTGAACCACAGCGGCAAGCCTTGATGGTGGCCGATGCCGACGCCGCCGCCCAGCCAGTACACCAGTTTGCGGTTCCAGGCCTCGGCAGGGGCCAGCATGGCGATGGTGTAGACGAAGCGGTTGATGGTGCCAACCTCCACCCGCACCACGAACGGCACGTCCGCCCCTTTGAGCTTGATGGTGGTGAGGTCGGAAGGCGGCGAGGCGTAGCCGGTGGCGGGATCGAAGGGCTTGAAACGGTTGCCGGCGAGGTAGAAGTACTGGATGCGCGTGGCGATGCCGCAATTGCGGCTGTAGCCGACGATGGCGCCGCTGGCCTCGTCGATCACGGGGTGGCCGATGCCGTCGCGGTTATCGACGCTGGGCTGGCCCAGGCCGGCTTCCTGCGTGCGGCAGACGAAGGGTTGTTGTTGCGCCTGCGCTGCCAGGCAGATTGCGGTTGCCGCGCAGGCGGCCAGAAATCTCCAAAAGCCCATGGCGTGTGCTCCTGATCTGGTGTAGTGAGCCTCACCGGATCATAGCATTTTGTTACTAGTTCAGCGTGCCCGCTTTTTCCTTGATCAGCGGCCACGCCAGGCGCAGGTAGTAGAACATCGACCACACCGTCAGCACGGCCGCCACTTCCAGCAGGCGCGAGCCCCAGAACTGGGTGTCGACGGCGCCCACCAGCACGTCATGGAACAGCAGCAGCGGGATGGCCGTCATCTGCGCGGTGGTCTTGATCTTGCCCAGCGAGCTGACCGCCACCGATTTGGAGGCGCCGATCTGCGCCATCCATTCGCGCAGCGCCGAGATGGCGATCTCGCGGCCGATGATGATGAACGACAGCACGGCGTTGGCGCGGTCCAGCTGCACCAGCACCAGCAAGGCCCCCGCCACCATCAGCTTGTCCGCGACCGGGTCGAGGAAGGCGCCGAAGGCCGAGGTCTGGTTCCAGCGGCGGGCCAGGAAACCGTCGAACCAGTCGGTGACGGCGGCGACGATGAACACCAGCGTGGCCGCCAGGTTCTGTTCCGCCACCGGCAGCACGGTGGTGGGCAGATAGTAGACGCCTACCACCAGCGGAATCAGCGCAACGCGCAACCAGGTCAACAGTATCGGTATATTGAAGGGCATAAGCTCGGAAATTAGTGCGGCCGTGAAAATTGTTAATGCGCCGCTAGTCTACCTTGCCGCAGCACATTAAACCAGCGCACTGTTGTTGTGCACGCCTCAATGCAATTGTCGGTAGATCTCCTCGGCCAGGGCGCTGGAGATGCCCTCGACCTGCTTCAGATCCTCGATGCTGGCGTCGACCACGCCGCGCAGGCCGCCAAAGCGCGCCAGCAGGCGCTGGCGGCGCTTGGCGCCGATGCCCTCGATCTCCTCCAGGCGCGAGGTCTGGCGCGTCTTGGCGCGCTTGGCGCGCATGCCGGTGATGGCGAAGCGGTGCGCCTCGTCGCGGATCTGCGCCACCAGCATCAGCGCCGCCGACTCCTTGCCCAGCTCCTGCGCGGCCCGGCCGTCGACGAACATCAGCGTCTCCAGGCCGACGCGCCGCCCCTCCCCCTTGGCCACGCCGACGATCAGGCTGATGTCCAGCCCCAGTTCGGCGAACACCTGGCGCGCCATCTCGATCTGCCCCTTGCCGCCGTCGATCAGCACCACGTCCGGCATGACGCCGTCGCCGTTGGCGACCTTTTCGTAACGGCGCATCAGCACCTGGCGCATCGCCGCGTAATCGTCGCCGGGGGTGATGTCGTTGATGTTGTAGCGGCGGTATTCGCCGTTCTGCATCTGGTGGTGATGGAACACCACGCACGAGGCCTGCGTGGCCTCGCCCTGGGTGTGCGAGATGTCGAAGCATTCCACGCGCAGCGCGTCGATGTCTTCCGGCTCCAGTTGCAGCGCCTCGACCAGCGCGCGCGTGCGCGACTGCTGCGAGCCCTGCTCCGACAGCAGCCGCGCCAGCGAGATCTCGGCGCCCTTCTGCGCCAGCTCCAGCCATTTGCGGCGCTGGTCCTGCGGCTGGAAGATCAGGTTGATGCGGTGGCCGCACTGCTCCTGCAAGGCCTGCATCAGCGCCGGGTGGTCGAATTCGATATTCAGGATCAGCGTGCCGGGGATGAACTTCTCGGTGTAGTGCTGGGCGAGGAAGGCGGCCAGCACCTCCAGTTCGATCGGTGCTTCCGCGATCGCGGCGGCGTCGCCGATGTGGTTGGGGAAGTAGGCGCGGTCGCCCAGGTGGCGGCCGCCGCGCACCATCGCCAGGTTGACGCAGGCGCGGCCGCCCTGCACCAGCACGGCGATGATGTCGACGTCGGCGTCGCCGGTGGTTTCCATGCTTTGCTGGTGCAGCACGCGCGACAGCGACTGGATCTGGTTGCGCACCCCGGCGGCCAGCTCGAATTTGAGCTCACCGGCGTAGGCGTGCATTTTCTTTTCCAGGTCGGCCATCACTTCGCTCTGGCGGCCGCGCAGGAAGCGCGCGGCGTTTTCGACGTCGGCCTTGTAGTCGTCCTTGCTGATCAGGTCCACGCACGGCCCGCTGCAGCGGCCGATCTGGTGCAGCAGGCATGGGCGGGTGCGGTTGGAATAGACGCTGTCTTCGCAGGTGCGGATCAGGAACACCTTCTGCAGGATCTGCATCGATTCCTTGACCGCCCACGAACTGGGGAACGGGCCGAAATACTGGTTCTTCTTGTCCACCGCGCCGCGGTAGTAGACCATGCGCGGCGCGTCGCCGCCGGTGATCTTCAGGTAGGGATACGACTTATCGTCGCGGAACAGGATGTTGAAGCGCGGGCTCAGGGCCTTGATCAGGTTATTCTCAAGGATCAGCGCTTCGGCTTCGCTGTGGGTGACGGTGGTCTCCAGCCGCGCGATGCGCTCGACCATCATGGCGATGCGCGGGCTGCTGAGGTTTTTCTGGAAGTAGCTGGAGACGCGCTTCTTCAGGTCGCGCGCCTTGCCGACGTAGAGCACCTTGTCGTCGGCGTCGAAATAGCGGTACACGCCCGGCAGGTTGGGCAGCTTGGCCACGGTGGCCAGCACCTGTTCGCGCGGATCGGGTGCGCTTGTTTCCACTTCCAGTTCAGTCATGCTATTCCCGCTACGCCTGTTCGACGATGACGAAGGCGACGGCGTATTCCTCTTCGTCGCTGACCGTCACCTGTGCCGACAGCTTATTCTTTTCCATGAATTCCTTCAGCACGCCGCTGCAGACGATCATCGGCTTGCCGCTGGGCGCGTTGAGCATCTGCGCGGCCGGCCAGGTCATCGGCATGCGCATACCCAGGCCGATGGCCTTGGAGAAGGCTTCCTTGGCGGCGAAGCGCGTGGCGACGAAGCGGATGCCGCGCGCCGCGTTCTTGGCCTTGCGCGCCAGGTACTTCTCCATCTCCTGCGGACCGAGGATCTTGGCGGCGAAACGGTCGCCGTTGCGCGCCAGCGCCGCCTCGATGCGCGGGATCTTGCAGATGTCGGTGCCTATGCCGTAAATCATTTTCTCGCGCCCAGGCGGGTCGAGACCATGATGGCCTTCATCTCGCGCACGGCGTTTTCCCAGCCGACGAACACCGAATGGGAGACGATGGCGTGGCCGATATTGAGCTCGGCGATTTCCGGAATCGCGGCGATCGCTTGCACGTTGGTGTAGTGCAGGCCGTGGCCGGCGTTGACCTTCAGGCCTTTCGACACGCCATACAGCACGCCGCGGCGGATGCGTTCCAGTTCGGCGGCCTGCTCGGCGCCCTCGGTGTCGGCATAGCGGCCGGTGTGCAGCTCGATCACCGGCGCGCCGATTTCGGCGGTGGCGTTCATCTGCGCTTCGTCGGCGTCGATGAACAGGCTGACGCGGATGCCTTCGGCCTGCAACTGCTTGACGGCGGCCTGCACGGCCTTGAAGTGGGTGACCACATCGAGGCCGCCTTCGGTGGTGACTTCGGTGCGCTTCTCGGGCACCAGGCAGACGTCGGACGGCTTGATGCGGCAGGCGAAGTCGATCATTTCCTGCGTGACGGCGGCTTCCAGGTTCATGCGGGTCAGCAGCTGGGGCGCCAGCGCGATGACGTCGGCGTCCTTGATGTGGCGGCGGTCTTCGCGCAGGTGCAGCGTGATGCAGTCGGCGCCGGCCTGCTCGGCCAGCAGCGCGGCGCGGATCGGGTCCGGATAGGTGGTGCCGCGCGCGTTGCGCAGGGTGGCGACGTGGTCGATGTTCACGCCGAGGTCGATGATGGTGCCGGAGGGTTGCAGGAAGCTCATTAGTTTATACCGTTTATCTAGTTATAACTGCATCAAGTCGATCAGGATCTGGCGGGTGTTCAACGGCGCGCCGCCCAGGTGGTGCGCCAGCAGGAAGCGCATCAGCTGCTTGCTCTGCGCTTGCGTGGCGGCGTCCTGGTAATCTTCGCGCTCCATGTCGAGCAGCGTCTTGCCGGCCACGCGCGGCCACGGATCGGCGGCGCGCTCGGGGCGCGGGCCGCGTTCCGGATCCACCACGTAGACCACGTCGGCCTGCACGGCGCGGCGGGTTTCGGTGCAGCGGGTCAGGTCGGCGGAGACGCCTGTCTCTTTAAGTAGGGCCCGTTCGAATTTTCTCAAGACGATGGGCGCCGGTTCGTTGTGCGCCAGCTGGTTCAAGGTGGCGACGTAGTGGTCGAACAGGCGCGGATGGGCGTCGTCGCGCGCCAGCAGCTTGACCAGCAGCTCGTTCAGGTAGAAGCCGCACAGCAGCGCGGTCTTCTCCAGCGGCAGCATGCCGCCCACCCATTCGGCCTCGGTCAGCGTGCGCAGTTCGGATTTGCCGACCCAGCTGGAGGACAGCGGCTGGAAGGTTTGCAGCACGCCGCGCAGTTGCGAGTGCGGCCGCTTGGCGCCCTTGGCGATCAAGGCCACGCGGCCGAAGTCACGCGTGAACAGGTCGATGATGAGGCTGGTTTCTTTGTAGGGATAGCTGTGCAGGACGAAGGCCGGCTGACCTGCAACCTTGGTGCCGAAGGTGCGCTCGCGCGACGGCGCGCGCGGGCGTTTGGGTGGTGCGGGTGGTGCTGGTGCTGGTGCTGCAGGGGTTGCCACTGCTGCCGGGGCGGGCACCACTTCACGCTCCGCCTCAGGCGCGGCCTGCTGCGGTGCCGCTGCGATGTCGGCGTCTAGCGTGGTGGTGGACATCGCCCCTCTTCTTTATTCGTAGCCGTAGGCGCGCAGACCCGCTTCGTTGTCGGCCCAGCCGGATTTGACCTTGACCCAGATCTCCAGGTACACGGGACCGCCGAACAGTTTTTCCATGTCCAAACGCGCTTGCGTGGACACTTCCTTCAGGCGCGCGCCCTTGTTACCGATGATCATGGACTTGTGCGTATCGCGCTCGACCAGGATGGCGGCGAACACGCGGCGCAGGTCGCCCTCCTGCTCGAACTGCTCGATCAGCACGGTGCTGGTGTACGGCAGCTCGTCGCCAACAAAGCGGAACAGTTTTTCGCGGACGATTTCCGACGCCAGGAATTTTTCGCTGCGGTCGGTGATGTCGTCCGGCCCGAAGATAGGCTGGTTCTCCGGCAGGAAGCGCTTGATCTCTTTTTCCAGGCCGTCCAGCTGGAAGCGCAGCTTGGCCGACACCGGCACGATGGCGGCGAAGTTGAACTTGGCCGCAACCTGCTGGGCGAACGGCAGCAGCACCGCCTTGTCCTTGACGCGGTCGGACTTGTTGATCACCAGGATCACCGGCACTTCGGACGGCAGCAGGTCCATCACTTGCTGGTCGGCCGGGCCGAAGGTGCCCGCTTCGATCACGTACAGGATCAGGTCGGACGAGATCAGGGTGTTGGTGACGGTCTTGTTGAGCGTCTTGTTCAGCGCGTTCGAGTGGCGGGTCTGGAAGCCCGGCGTGTCGACGTAGATGAACTGCGCGTCGTCATGGGTCTGGATGCCGGTGATGCGGTGGCGCGTGGTTTGCGCCTTGCGCGAGGTGATGCTGACCTTGGCGCCAATCAGCGTGTTCATCAGGGTCGATTTGCCCACGTTCGGGCGGCCCACGATGGCGATATAGCCACAACGGAAGTTGGCGGAGGTCGTTTCGGTATTCATTTCAGTTTCTCTTTTTACTTGTTTGCTGCTTTGGCAGGCGGTGGCGACGGTTCATGGTCAACCGGGGCCTCGGTCGTCTGCACGGTGGCGATGCCGGCCAGCTTGAGCTGGGCAGCGCGCGGTTTGGACTTGCGGCCGGCGGCCGGCGTCTTCACCAACGCTTGTTCGGCCACTTCCAGCGCCAGTTTGGCGGCGGCCTGTTCGCCGGCGCGGCGGCTGCCGCCGCGTCCGTAGACCTGGATGCCCAGCTTGGGCACCAGGCACTCGATTTCGAATTCCTGGCTGTGCGCGGCGCCATGGGTGGCCACCACATTGTACAGCGGAAGCGAAATCTTCTTACTTTGGAGGAATTCCTGCAGCAGGGTCTTGGCGTCCTTGCCCAGGGTTTGCGGGTCCACCGATTCCAGGATGGGAATGTAGAAGGCCCGGATCACGTCGCGCGCGGGGTTGAAGCCGCCGTCCAGGAAGATGGCGCCCAGCAGCGCCTCCAGCGTATCGGCCAGGATCGAAGGCCGGCGGAAACCGCCCGACTTCAACTCCCCTTCGCCCAGCCGCAGGAACTGCGACAGCTCCAGCTTTTGCGCGATCTCGTACAGCGACTGCTGCTTGACCAGGTTGGCGCGCAGGCGCGACAGGTCGCCCTCGTCGATCGCCACGAAGCGCTCGTACAGGATGGACGCCACCACGCAGTTCAAAATCGAATCGCCCAGGAACTCCAGTCGTTCATTATGCAAACTGCTGTGGCTACGGTGCGTCAAGGCTTGCTGCAACAGGCCAGCATCCTGGAACGTATAGCCTAAACGGTTTTGCAATAACTGAAGATTCATTGTTCTGTACGATTCTTTACTGACTTATTGATCGGTCTTGGCGGGGGCCGGCATGCCGTTCTTGGCCGTGGTGCCCTGGTATTCCAACAGCAGGCTGGCCGGTCCGACCAGCGGGATTTTCTTTTCGTAGGCGAAGCTGATTTCGAACTCGCCGTTTTCCTTGGCGATCAGCAGATCGTGGCTGGTGATCGAGCTGATGTAGCCGGTGGTCGCGTTGGCGTCGAACGACTTCTGCATCTCCAGCACGGAACCGCCGTTGGCCTTGGCCGTGACGATGGCGTTCTGGATCGCCCGGTATTCGGTGTAGGTCGGCACGATCTTCAGCGCCAGCACGCCGACGAAACCCAGCGCGGCCAGCACGATGATCAGTCCGACCAGGGAAATGCCCTGCTGCTGCTTCAAGCTTGATTGCATCTTAGTCCTTTTCGCCATGGCCCGCTGAGCGTCGATGTTTAATGGATGCTGCCGATGCGGCGCAGGTTACCCAGGTTCATCCATACGAAGAATGCTTTACCGACAATATTCTTGTCCGGTACAAAGCCCCAGTAGCGGCTGTCCGCACTGTTGTCGCGGTTGTCGCCCATCATGAAGTAATTGCCCTGCGGAACTACGCAGGTGAAGCCTTCATACTTGTAGGTGCAGTTTTCGCTGTACGGGAACTTCTTCACGCCATCCAGGCTCAGCGTAGGCGCAGCCTCGTTGTTGAGGATGCGGTGGCTGACGCCGGTCAAGTCTTCCTGGAACTGCTTGTTGTAGGCCAGGTGCTCGTCGTCCAGGTAGTCGTCCAGCGGCGTGTACTTCACTGCCACGCCGTTCACCGTTAAGCGCTTGTTTTCATATGTGATTTTATCACCCGGCACGCCAATGACGCGCTTGATGTAATCCTGGCTCATATCCATCGGATATTTGAACACCATCACGTCGCCGCGCTGCGGGTTGTTGATCTGCACGATCTTCTGGTTCAGCACCGGCAGGCGGATGCCGTAGGTGAACTTGTTCACCAGGATCAGATCGCCCACCAGCAGGGTCGGCACCATCGACGACGACGGGATCTTGAACGGCTCGTACAGGAACGAACGCAGGAAAAACACCAGCGCGATCACCGGGAAGAAGCTGCCCGAGTATTCGATCCAGGTCGGCTGGCGCAGCAGCGCGGCCTCGATCGCGGCGCGGTTGCCCTGGTTGTCGAGCTTGATGCCGTCGGCGGTCAGCTTGGCGTTGCGGGCGTCGTAGTCGGCCAGCGCGCGGTCGGCGGCGGCACGGCGCTGCTTGGCCAGGTAGAACACATCCAGGAACCAGATCACACCGGTGATCACCATCAGTACGAACAGGATTAAAGCAAAATTACCTAAGATCACTTGCAGGTTCATTTGTCGTCCACTTGTAAGATTGCCAGGAACGCTTCTTGTGGAATCTCTACCGAGCCCACTTGTTTCATGCGTTTTTTACCTGCTTTTTGCTTCTCCAGCAGCTTTTTCTTACGGCTGATGTCGCCGCCGTAGCACTTCGCCAGCACGTTCTTGCGCAAGGCCTTGACGTTCTCGCGCGAAATCACGTTGACGCCGATGGCCGCCTGGATCGCCACGTCGAACATCTGGCGCGGGATCAGTTCGCGCATCTTGGCCGCCACCTGGCGGCCGCGATAGGCGGAGTTGGAACGGTGCACGATGATGGCCAGCGCATCGACCTTCTCGCCGTTGATCAGCATGTCGACCTTGACCACGTCGGAGGCGCGGTATTCCTTGAACTCGTAGTCCATCGAGGCGTAGCCGCGCGAGGTCGACTTCAGCTTGTCGAAGAAGTCCAGCACGATCTCGCCCATCGGCATTTCATACACCAGCTTGACCTGGCGGCCGTGGTAGGCCATGTCCATCTGCACGCCGCGCTTGCTGATGCACAGCGTGATCACCGAGCCGACGTACTCTTGCGGCATGTACAGGTTGACCGTGACGATGGGCTCGCGGATTTCGTTGATCTTGGTCGGCTCCGGCATCTTCGACGGATTGTCCACCTTGATGATGCTGTTGTCGCGCATGACCACCTCGTACACCACGGTCGGCGCGGTGGTGATCAGGTCCTGGTCGAATTCGCGCTCCAGGCGCTCCTGGACGATTTCCATGTGCAGCAGGCCGAGGAAGCCGCAGCGGAAGCCGAAGCCCAGCGCCTGCGATACTTCCGGCTCGTACATCAGGGCGGCGTCGTTCAGCTTGAGCTTTTCCAGCGAGTCGCGCAGCGCGTCGTACTGGTTGGCTTCGACCGGGAACAGGCCGGCGAACACTTGCGGCTGCACTTCCTTGAAGCCCGGCAGCGGCGCGGCGGCCGGACGGTTGGCCAGGGTGACGGTATCGCCCACCTTGGCGGCCTTCAATTCCTTGATGCCGGCGATGATGAAGCCCACCTGGCCGGCCGACAGCTGCGGCAGCGAAACCGAGCGCGGCGCGAAGATGCCGACGTCTTCCACCAACTGCAGCGAGTCGGTGGCCATCAGCTTGATCTTGTCCTTGGGCTTGAGGGTGCCGTTCATCACGCGCACCAGCATCACCACGCCGACGTAGGCGTCGTACCAGGAGTCGACGATCAGCGCCTGCAACGGCGCGTCCGGGTCGCCCTTCGGCGGCGGGACCTTGGCGATGATCGATTCCAGCACGTCTTCCACGCCCAGGCCGGTCTTGGCCGAGCAGTGGACGGCGTCGCCGGCTTCGATGCCGATCACGTCTTCGATCTCGGCGATCGCGGTCGGCGGATCGGCGTTCGGCAAGTCGATCTTGTTCAGCACCGGCACCACTTCCACGCCCAGGTCGAGCGCGGTGTAGCAGTTGGCCACGGTCTGGGCTTCCACGCCTTGCGAGGCGTCGACCACCAGCAGCGCGCCTTCGCAGGCCGACAGCGAGCGCGACACTTCGTAGGAGAAGTCGACGTGGCCCGGGGTGTCGATCAGGTTCAGGTTGTAGATCTGGCCGTTGCGGGCCTTGTATTGCAGCGCAGCGGTCTGTGCTTTGATCGTAATGCCGCGTTCGCGCTCCAGATCCATCGAATCGAGCACTTGCGACTCCATCTCGCGTTCGGACAAGCCACCGCACAATTGAATGATACGGTCCGCCAGGGTGGATTTACCGTGGTCGATGTGGGCGATGATGGAAAAATTGCGTATGTTGTTCATTAACAAATATTCAAAAACGGGTTTGAAACGACGGGGCGCAGAAACTGAGCGCAATACGAAAAAAGCGCTCCGAGCGGGGCGGTAATGCCCTGGCGAGCGCCTTGATGACAGCCACTAAAAGCAAAACGTAAGCTTTTCTACCCCCGCATTTTACCGGATTTCAGAGGGGAAAGGCCGACTTATGCGGTGTGAAATGCATATTGCTTAAGACTTTGAGGCAAAAAAAGTCGCGCAAATGCTTATTTATTAAGCAGAATTGAGCAGTTGCTGCACTTTTGCTTCGTCCAGGAAGTAGTGGCACAGCTCGGGCTGGGACAGGTCGGCGTACAGCACCGGCACCAGTTCGTCGAAACGGCCCACCAGGGCGTCGTCGGCGTCGACGTCGATCACGTCCACGGTGATCGGGCGTTCCGGCGTTTGCAGGCGCATCAGGGCGTCCAGCATGTCCTGGCAGAGGTGGCAGTAGCTGCGGGAGTAGAGGGTGAAGTGCATGGTATGCGGGAGCCGCTCGCCCCGCACTGCGGCGACCTGGGGTCTGACCCCGTACGGGGTCAGACCCCGACCTGTGCGAGGTACTGCGCGGCTCAATCTGCCTTTACTTGGCGCTAGGACGCACGGAAACGAACTGCGTGACGTCGCCGCGGCGCACCAGCAGCACCGAAGCCTTCTTGGCGTCGAGCTTGGCCACGGCCGCGTTGAACTGCTTGGCGTCCTTGATTTCGACGTTATTCAATTGCAGCAGCACGTCGCCCTCCAGCACGCCGGCGCGGCCGGCCACGCCCTCGGCCGAATCCACCACCACGCCGCCGTCGACGCCCAGGTCCTTCTTCTGCTCGGCCGTCAGGTCGCTGACCTTCAAGCCCAGCGCGTTGGCCTTGACCACCGCTTCCGGCTCGGCGCCGCTCCCCTTGCCCTTGCCTTTGCCGGCCTTGGCGGTCTTGTCCGCTTCCAGCTCGGCCACGGTCACCGGCAGGTCCAGCTGCTGGCCCTTGCGCCACACCGTCACGGTGGCCTTGCTGGCCAGCGCGGTGCCGCCCACCAGGCGCGGCAGGTCGGACGAGCGGTTCACCGGCACGCCGTTGAACTTGAGGATGATGTCGCCCGCCTTGATGCCGGCCTTGTCGGCTGGACCGCCCGGCTCCACCAGCGACACTTCGGCGCCCTGCGCGCTCTTCAGGCCCAGCGATTCAGCCACTTCCTTGCTGACTTCGCCGATCTGCACGCCGATGCGGCCGCGCGTGACCTTGCCGTTCTTCTTCAGCTGCTCCGACACGCGGATCGCCTCGTCGATCGGCACGGCGAAGGAAATGCCGTTGTAGCCTCCCGACAGCGTGGCGATCTGCGAATTGATGCCGATCACCTCGCCGCGCATATTGATCAGCGGGCCGCCCGAGTTGCCGGGATTGACCGCGACGTCGCTCTGGATCAGCGCCAGGTAGTCGCCGGTGTCGCGCTGCTTGGCCGAGATGATGCCGGCGGTGACGGTGTTTTCCAGGTTGAACGGCGAGCCGATCGCAATCACCCATTCGCCGACCCGGATCTTGTCCGAATCGCCCATGAGCAGGAAGGGCAGCTTGTCGCCCTCGATCTTCAGCACGGCGACGTCGGTGCGGGCGTCGGCGCCCAGCACCTTGGCCTTGAACTCGCGCTTGTCGGTCAGCGTGACGAACACTTCGTCGGCGCCGTCGACCACGTGGGCATTGGTCATCACGTAGCCGTCGGCCGACAGGATGAAGCCGGAACCGACGCCGCGCTGGACGGGTTCGTCGGACGGCGCCTGGCGGCGGCCGCGCGGCGCGCTCTTGCCGCCGGGATTGCCCGGCTGCGGCAAGGCGCCGCCAAAGAAGCGGCGCAGGAATTCCTGCATTTCCTCTTCGCCCGGCTGGCCGTCGGCGTTGCCGCGGCTGCCCAGCTTGAGACGTTCGGTGGTGCGGATATTGACCACCGCCGGACCGACGCGGTCGACCAGGTCGGCGAAGTCCGGCAGGCCGATGACGGCGCCGGTGACCGGCGCGGCGGCCGTTGCCGGGGCCAGGCCGAATACGGCCGGAGACATCCATACGCTTGCGCTGACCAGCAGCGCAGAAAGAGTTTTACTACCAGCAGAGAAATTATTTTTCATGGAAAGTATCGGTCTCTATAAAGTTCTGGAACGCACGTACCCCTCGGGCAAGTTGCGCGAGGCTAAGGCTAGCGTATGGTAAGCGAAAAGTCGCCCGATGGTGCGTTCGCTGATGTTAAAAGCGTATGCGCTTCAAGGCAAGATGACGTCGGCCGGCGACTCGGCCGAATCCGGCGCCACGGCATCGGCCGCACGGCCCGCCGGCGCGGCTTCGGGGACGTAGGCAGGCTCGGCTGCCAGACGGGCCGCCAGCGAGGCGCTGAAGCCGTCGCTCAGCTCGCCTTTGGCCTGGTCGCGCAGCACGTCGCCGGTCAGATGGTAGGCGCGCCAGGCGGCCTGCCCTTCCGCCGTGTCCAGCGCCGCCAGGGCCAGTTCGCGCTCGCTGTCCGCCAACTCGCCGTCGGCCAGCGCCGAGATGTTTTCGTGCAGTCTTTTCTGGGTATCCATCGCGTTTCCCGCCATGTCAAAACAAGTCCGCCACGCCAGCCGCAGGCGCATTGCTAGACGCCAATAACAATTGCAATTGCTATCATTCGCCGCTTACCAGCGCTTGTCAACCGGCAAATCCAGCAACGGCCTCAATTTCTCGGCGATGACTTCGCGGGCGCGGAAAATGCGACTACGCACTGTGCCGATCGGACAGGCCATGATGTCGGAAATTTCCTCATAGCTCAGTCCCTCGATCTCGCGCAAGGCGATCGCGGTGCGTAAATCCACGGGCAAGGCATCCATCGCCGCGTTGACGGTTTGGGCGATCTGCTTGCTCGCCAGCATGGATTCCGGCGTATTGATGTCGCGCAAATGCTCGCCATCGTTAAAGGCTTCGGCTTGTTCGGCGTCGGCTTCGGTCGACGTGGGCGTGCGGCGCCCTTGCGTCGCCAGAAAATTCTTGGCGGTGTTGATGCCGATGCGGTACAGCCAAGTATAGAAGGCCGAGTCGCCGCGGAAATGCCGCAGCGCGCGATAGGCCTTGATAAATGTCTCCTGCACCACATCCTCGGCTTCGGCCGGATCATGGACGATACGCGACAGCAGGCGCATCAGCCGGCGTTGGTACTTCGCCACCAGCAGATCAAACGCCTGCTTGTCACCATCCCGTACCCGGTCCACCAGCACCTGGTCGCACTCACGTTCTGTCGTCACTCCTGCATTCCTCGGTGGCATGCAGCGTGGCCGAATAATATAGCCATATGCTATAGAGTTAGCCCGCTGCAAGAAGTTCACAGTGTTCGCGTTTTTATTTCAGTTCGTGCGGCGATGGCCCGGCAAGCCAGCGACAAGGCGCGCCAATCGGCGCGCGTCACGCTGTCGGGCAACACCGTCACCAGCTGCACATCGCCGCCGTCGCTGCCCAGCCGCAATAGCAGCAAGCCCGGCCAAACGGTCGAACCCTCCAGCAGGCGCAGCGCCATCCCCGTCTCCCGGTATACCGTCAGCCGCAACTGGCCGACAGCGGAAATATCAAGCTGACGTGCAAAACGATACGGACGTCCCTGCCACAGGCCGAATAACCCGGCCAGCACGCAACACATCGTCGCGCACCAGCCGGGACACGCGGCGGCCGACGCCATCGCGCAGCAACACGCGCCGGCATGCAGCAGCCGCAAGCCGGACGAGGGGCGAATGATGACGGAAACCGCAATCGACATGACGGCAGCATGCGTTCAACAACGGTTCAACAAAATAGGGAATTACATTCGGAAGCGCCGGCCGCGAAGGCCGGGCAATTCTGGCGCCGGCGAATGCCGGCGCCGAATCCACGCTCACCCTGTTTTGACAGGGATCGCGGGGATTAGTTCAACGCGGGGTCGAACTTTTTACGGACTTTAGATCTTGCCGAACACCAGGCTGCCGTTGGTGCCGCCGAAGCCGAACGAGTTCTTGACTGCATACTCGATCTTCATCGGACGGGCCACATTGGCGCAGAAGTCCAGGTCGCAAGCAGGGTCCTGGTTGAAGATGTTGATGGTCGGAGGCGACACCTGATGGTGGACCGCCAGTACCGTAAACACCGCTTCCAGGCCGCCGGCGCCGCCCAACAGGTGACCGGTCATCGACTTGGTCGAATTGATCACCATGTTCTTGGCGTGCGCGCCGAAGGTGCGCTTGATGCCCTGCACTTCCGCCACGTCGCCTTGCGGGGTCGACGTGCCGTGGGCGTTCAGGTAGTGCACCTGGTCCGGATTGATGCCGGCGTTGGCCAGCGCTGCAATCACGGACTTGCTGCCGCCGCTGCCATCTTCCAATGGCGAGGTCATGTGATAAGCGTCGGCGCTCATCCCGAACCCCAGCAGTTCAGCGTAGATCTTGGCGCCGCGGGCCTTGGCGTGTTCATACTCTTCGAGCACCATCACGCCGGCGCCTTCGCCCAGCACGAAACCGTCGCGGTCCATGTCCCAGGGGCGGGACGCGGTCGCTGGATCGTCGTTGCGGGTCGACAGCGCGCGGGCCGAGGCGAAACCGCCCAGACCCAGTGGCGACACGGTCGATTCCGCGCCGCCGGCCACCATGACGTCGGCGTCGCCGTACTCAATCATGCGGGCAGCCGCGCCGATGCAGTGCAGGCCGGTGGTGCAGGCCGTGACGATCGACAGGTTAGGACCACGCATGCCGTACTTGATCGACAGGTTGCCCGAGATCATGTTGATGATCGAGGCAGGCACGAAGAACGGCGAGATACGGCGCGGACCGCGCTTGTCGTACTCTTCCTTGGTTTCTTCGATCAGCGGCAGGCCGCCGATACCGGAACCGATGATGACGCCGATGCGATCGGCGTTCTCTTCGGTGACGACGATGCCGGAGTCTTGCACCGACTGCATGCCGGCCGCCATGCCGTAATGGATAAAGGTATCCATGTGGCGCGCTTCCTTGGCGGGGATGTAATCCTCGATATTGAAGCCTTTGACTTCACCGGCGAACTTGGTGGTGAAAGCTTGCGCATCAAACTTGGTGATGTTGGCAATCCCGGATTTACCCTCGGTGATCGCGGCCCACGATTCGGCAACGGTGTTGCCGACCGGAGTCACGGCACCCAGGCCGGTGATGACAACACGACGGTTTTTAGAACCTCTCAAGCGATTCTCCTAAAGTCGATCGGGCAGAAATTACGCCTTGACGTGGGCGGTAGCGTAGTCGATCGCTTGCTGCACGGTGGTGATCTTTTCTGCTTGTTCGTCAGGGATTTCCATTTCGAATTCGTCTTCCAGGGCCATCACCAGTTCCACGGTGTCCAGGGAGTCAGCGCCGAGGTCGTCGACGAACGAGGATTCGATCTTGATGTCTGCTTCGGCGACGCCCAGTTGCTCAGCGACGATTTTCTTAACGCGTTGTTCGATATCCGACATGTTATGGCTCCATTTTGTTTGTTACGGAAAGCGCGCATTTTATCAGGTTTGCGCACTGAAAAACTAATTTCGGTAGCTGCTGCGTATTTGCCGACAACTAATCCGAAATCACTGCTAAAAGACGAGAACCGGTGGATTTTACGCCACCGGAACACATCAATTCATGTACATCCCGCCGTTCACGTGCAGGGTGGTACCGGTAATATACGCCGCTTGCGGCGACGCCAGGAAGGCCACGGCGGCGGCGATATCCTCGGGCTTGCCCAGGCGCGCCAGCGGAATCTGCGTCAGCAAGGCGGCGTGCTGCTCTTCGCCCAGGCCCTTGGTCATGTCGGTGTCGATGAAGCCCGGCGCCACGCTGTTGACGGTGATGTTGCGGCTGCCGATCTCGCGCGCCAGCGCGCGGCCCATGCCCTCGACGCCGGCCTTGGCGGCGGCGTAGTTCATCTGGCCCGGATTGCCGGAGGACGCCACCACCGAAGTGATGTTGATGATACGCCCGGTCTTGGCCTTCATCATGCCGCGCAGCACGGCGCGCGACAGGCGGCCGACCGAGCTCAGGTTGGTGGCGATGACGCTGTCCCACTCCTCGTCCTTCATGCGCATGGCCAGCTGGTCCTGGGTGATGCCGGCGTTGTTGACCAGGATGCCGACGGCGCCCCAGGTCTTGCCGATCTCGTCGATGACGGCGGCGCAGCGCTCGGCGTCGGTGACGTTGAGGACCATGCCCTTGCCTGCTTCCGCGCCGAACTCGGCCAGGTAGGCCGAGATCGCTTCAGCACCGGCTTCGGTGGTGGCGGTGCCGATCACGCGGGCGCCTTGACGCGCCAGCTCCTGGGCAATGGCCTTGCCGATGCCGCGCGATGCGCCCGTTACCAGGGCAATTTGATTTGCTAAATTCATTTGTATCCTTAAACGTTTAGGGAGTGTGCCTGAAAACCCGGCCGCTTATTTAAGCAGGGTCAACACGCGTTCCAGCGAAGCTTGGTCGGTGATGGCGTCGCCGACCAGGGTGGCGTCGATGCGCTTGGTCAAGCCCATCAGCACCTTGCCTGGACCGCACTCGACCACTTGCGTGATGCCTTCGGCGGCGACCTTCTGCATGGTCTCGACCCAGCGCACCGGCGCGGCGGCCTGGCGCACCAGCGCATCCTTGATGCTGGCCGGATCGCTCAGCACGGCGACGTCGACGTTGTTGATCAGCGCGATCTGCGGCGCCGAGAAAGTCAGCTCGGCCATGTAGTCGCGCAGGCGGTCCGACGCCGGCTTCAGCAGCGACGAGTGGAACGGCGCCGACACCGGCAGCTTCATGGCGCGCTTGGCGCCCTTGGCCTTGGCGATCTCGCAGGCGCGCTCGACAGCGATGGTGTCGCCGGCGATCACCACTTGCAGCGGTGCGTTGAAGTTGACGGCTTCGACCACGGCGCCGGGCACGGCGGCGGCGGCTTCGGCGCAGGAGGCGCGGACGTCGTCGTCCGACAGGCCCAGCACGACGGCCATGGTGCCCATGCCGACCGGCACGGCTTCCTGCATCGCCTGCGCGCGGAAGCGCACCAGCGGCACCGCATCCTTGAACGAGATCACACCGGCAGCCACCAGCGCCGAGTATTCACCCAGGCTGTGGCCGGCAACGATGGACGGCAGCGGGCCGCCGGCGGCGATCCACGCGCGGTAGACGGCGACCGCGGCGGTCAGCATGATCGGCTGGGTGCTGGTGGTCAGGTCCATCTCTTCCTTCGGACCTTCGGCCATCAGCTTGCCCAGGTCGAACTGCAGAGCGTCGGATGCTTCGGCGATGGTCTGTGCCACCACCGGATTGCCGGCGAAGCCGTCCATCATCGCGATCGCTTGCGAACCCTGGCCTGGAAATACAAAAGCAAATTTAGTCATACTTCATCCATCTCATTTTTATTGAACGCTACGCTAGCATGCCATCGTGACAGGCTTGCTACCGACGAGTCCGTTAGAACTCTAATTCTAATTCAGACGCTTAAAACCGCGCCAAAACCGCGCCCCAGGTAAATCCTCCGCCCACGCCTTCCATCATGATGTGCTGGCCTTTCTTGATGCGGCCATCGCGCACGGCGACGTCCAGCGCCAGCGGGATCGAAGCGGCCGAGGTATTGCCGTGCTGGTCGACGGTGACGACCATCTTCTCGGCAGGCAGGCCCAGCTTCTTGGCGGTGCTGTTCATGATGCGGATATTGGCCTGGTGCGGAATCAGCCAGTCGATCTGGTCGGCGGTCATATTGGCCTTGTCCAGCGCTTCGTGCGCGACTTTTTCCAGCACCGACACGGCCAGCTTGAACACCGCGGGACCGTCCATGTACAGGAAGGCGCTGCCGGCAACCGCGCCGCCATCGACCGAACCCGGCACGCTGAGGATGTCCGAATGACGGCCGTCCGCGTGCAGCTTGGTGGCCAGGATGCCCGGCTCTTCCGATGCGCTCAGCACGATGGCGCCGGCGCCGTCGCCGAACAGCACGCAGGTGGTGCGGTCGTCGAAATTGAGGATGCGCGAGAACACTTCGGCGCCGATCACCAGCACGTTCTTGTGCACGCCGGCGCGGATGAAGGCGTCGGCGGTGGAGACGGCGTAGACGAAGCCGCTGCACACGGCTTGCACGTCGACCGCCGCGCCGTTGTTGGTGATGCCCAGTTTTTTCTGCACGATGCAGGCGGTGCTGGGGAAGCTGCCGAAGAAGTCCGGCGTCGAGCTGGCCAGCACGATGAGGTCGATGTCGTTCGGCTCCAGGCCGGCCATCTCCAGCGCCTTCTTGGCGGCGTTGACCGCCAGGTCCGACGACTTCTGCTCAGGCTCGGCGAAGTGGCGCGCCGAAATACCGCTGCGGCTGACGATCCACTCGTCCGAAGTCTCGATGCCTTTGGCGGCGAGTTGATCAGCCAGATCCTGGTTGCTCACCCGCTTTTCCGGCAGATAGCTGCCGGTGCCTATAATTTTGCTGTACAAAGTCATGCCGTCTACCGTCCACTAAATAGTTGAGCCAGGTACTTCCGGAATTTCAGTGTTGCGTGGCATGAGCTCGGCAATCATTTCCGAGATATGTCCCAACACATCATTTTTTGCAGCATCATACGCTCGTCGGATCGCCCATTCAAATGAATAGGCATCGGCGCCGCCGTGACTCTTGAACACCAGGCCGCGCAGTCCCAGCAGGCTGGCGCCGTTATGGCGCGATGGCTGGAAGCGGTCTTTGACCGCCTTCAGCGCGCCGCCACCGAGCAAGCCGCCCAGCATGGTCAACAGGTTGCGCTTGAATTCGGTGCGCAGCGTGTCGCCGAAGAAGCGCGCCACGCCCTCCACCGCCTTCAGCGTGACGTTGCCGACAAAGCCGTCGCACACCACGATGTCGGTGGTGCCCTTGAAGATGTCGTTGCCCTCGACGTTGCCGTGGAAGTTCAGCGCGCCACGCTCGTGGTCGGCCTGCAGCAGCTTGCTGGTGGCCTTGACCACTTCGTTGCCCTTGATGTCCTCGGTGCCGACGTTCAGCAGGCCGATGGTCGGGCGGTCGATTTTTTCCATGGCCGCGACCAGCACCGAACCCATGATGGCGAACTGGTGCAGGTGATGCGGTTCGCAATCGACGTTGGCGCCCAGGTCCAGCATATAGGTCGGGCCATTTTTCTGGTTCGGCATGATGCCGCAGATGGCGGGACGGTCGACGCCGGTCATGGTCTTGAGCACGTAGCGCGAGACCGCCATCAGCGCGCCGGTATTGCCGGCCGAGACGCAGGCCTGGGCCTTGCCGTCCTTGACTTGCTCGATAGCGACGCGCATCGACGAATCCTTCTTGCGGCGCAGGGCCACTTCGAGCGGATCGTCCATGGTGACTTGTTCGGAGGCGTGTTGCACGGTGATGCGCGGATGCGCGTCGGCGTGCTGCTTTTTCAGTTCCGCGCGGATGACGTCTTCCAAACCGACCAAAATCAGTTCAGCATCAGGTTCGCGTTTAACGAAGGAAATAGCTGCGGGGATGGTGACCGAGGGGCCGTGATCTCCGCCCATGCAGTCGATAGAAATTTTGATTGTCATTTGTTTTGATTCAGTACCACGCTCCAGCCTTTACGAGGCAAGCTGCGGCAAGCTGCGGACCAATCAGTTCCAGGTCTACGCGTTTCAAAATGACGGTGTGCAAAAGAGGATTGCAGCCGATGATAAAGAAAAAGCGATGCTGCGCGAGTTATCCACGTAGCACCGCCTATTTCCAGGTCCAGCAAAAGCGTCGATTACTCGTCGTTTTTGGTTTTCAGGACTTTACGACCACGGTAGAAGCCGTTAGGGCTGATGTGGTGACGCAGGTGGGTTTCACCGGTGGTTGGCTCGATACCCAGTTGTGGAGCAACCAGGAAATCGTGCGAACGGTGCATACCGCGCTTCGAAGGGGACTTCTTGTTCTGTTGAACTGCCATGTTAATGACTCCTAATACATAAGTTCTAAAATTTTAACACATTCGACCAGCAAATACATGCGAATCGAGTATCCTGCCGGCAAAACTTAACCGGCATAGTTAAACTGAGATTTACTACATTTCACTGCTGACTTGCCATACTCGATTTACTACACGCGTTTGACACGTTCTTTACAACACTACTTATTCGGATTTGAGGCCCTTGAGGGCGTCGAACGGCGACAACTTTTCGCTTTTTGCCTTTTCCAGCAGAGCGGAATCGGGGCAGACATCATGTTTCGGCGTATGCGGCAGGGCCAGCAGCGCTTCGTCTTCCACCAAGTCCATCAGCTCCATGCTGCGGCTGCCGACGATCACATCGATCGTCTCGTCGTTGAGCATTTCTTCGATCTCGTCAGCCTGCTGATCGTCTTTGCCCAGCATCAGCACCGTTTCGGCGTCGATGGTGTGCGCGTAAGGCGTCAGGCAGCGCTGGCAGACCAGTTGCACGGTGCCGGCAACCGACAGCGTCATCTGCGGGAAGCCCATCTTGCTGGTGCCCCCTACTGCTTTCCAGGTGATCGTGCCCGACGTATCGGCGCAATCCTTGGTCAAACGGGTCATTTCGGCAACAGGCGTCGTGCCGTGCTGGCTGCCCTTGCTCCGACAAAAATCAAAGGCGTCGATCACAATAGCATTCATTACAGAAATTTCCCCGGAAAACCTGCGATAATAACAGGGTTTTCATCGTCAAGTCAAAGCCTTAGCGTATTTTTCGTTCTTTTTGTGCCGCTGGCACGTCCGGCGACAGAGCATATAACATTCCCCACATGACATCAAGTTTACTCGTACTCGCCTCCAGCTCCGCCTACCGCAAGGAACTCTTATCACGGCTGCAACTGCCGTTCGACGTGGCGGTGCCGGACATCGACGAAAGCCCCCTGCCCGGCGAGACGCCCAGCGCCACCGCGCTGCGCCTGGCGCGCGAGAAAGCCGCCGCAGTGGCCGCCAAAATGCCCGGCCACATCGTCATCGGCTCCGACCAGGTCGCCACGCTGGACGATGAGCAGATCGGCAAGCCGGGCAACCACGCCAACGCGCTGGCCCAGCTGCAAAAAATGCGCGGCCGCGAGGTGATCTTCCACACCGCGCTGTGCGTGTGGGATGGCCGCGACCAGAGCTTCCAATTGGAAGACATCCAGACCGTCGTCAAGTTCCGCGACCTGCCCGACGCCGAGCTGGACGCCTACCTGCGCATCGAGCAGCCCTACGACTGCGCCGGCAGCGCCAAGAACGAGGCGCTCGGCATCGCCATCCTGGAACGCATCGACAGCAGCGACCCGAGCGCCCTCACCGGCTTGCCTTTGATCGCGCTGACAGGCATGCTGCGCAAGATAGGCGTTTCCTTTTTTAATCTTTGACTGTTTTTATGCCCGGCACCCTCTTTTTAATACCGAACACCCTGGGCGAGACTGAAGCGCTCGCCTCCGTGCTGCCCGAACAGGTGCAGCAGATCACCTCGCAGCTCGACTATTTCGTCGCCGAGAACGCCAAAACCGCGCGCGCCTTCCTCAAGCTGGTCAACGCCCGGCATCCGCTGGCCAGGCCGCTGCAGGAAATCACCATCTCCGAACTGAACGTCAACACCCCGGCGACCGCGCTGGCGGGCCTGCTGGCGCCGCTGCTGGCCGGACGCGATGGCGGCCTGGTGTCGGAAGCCGGCGTGCCGGCGGTGGCCGATCCCGGCGCCGACCTGGTGCGGCTGGCGCATCAGCACAATATTCCGGTGCGGCCGCTGGTGGGGCCGTCGTCGCTGCTGCTGGCCGTCATGGCGAGCGGGCTGAACGGCCAGAGCTTCGCCTTCAACGGCTACCTGCCGACCGACGCCGCGCAGCGCGCCATCCGCATCAAGGAATTGGAGCTGCGCTCGCGCAAGGAAAAGCAGACGCAGCTGTTCATCGAAACGCCCTACCGCAACGCCGCCATGCTGGAGGCGCTGATCGCGGCCTGCGCGCCGGGCACGCTGGTGTGCGTGGCGACCGACCTCAGCCTGCCGTCGGAAACCATCCGCACCATGAGCGCGTCGCAATGGAAAAACGCGAAGGCGCCGGACTTCCACAAGAAGCCGACCGTGTTCCTGCTGCTGGGGCAGTAACCAACGTCATGCCCGCGCAGGCGGGCATCCATGCTGAGTCAGCTGCGGATGCGATGTATGGATTCCCGCCTGCGCGGGAATGACGCCTAGACGCTGCGGGTGTAGTCGGTCACCCACTCGATCGCCGCTAGCTGGATCGCGTACAGCTCGGCCGGGGTCAGCTCCAGCTGGTGCAGCATCTGCGCCAGCTGCTTGCCGTCGCGGTTGCGCTCGATGTGCTCGATCAGGCTGAGCATGCTGCCGTAATCGCCGCTGCGGTGCAGCAGCGCGGCGCGCACCTCGTCGAGCACGTTGACGCTTTCCAGCACGTCGCGCATGTGGATGGAGAACAGCGTGTCCATCAGCGACATCACCCCCACCGTGAAGCCGATGTCGGCGCTGACGCGCTGCCCCGGCCGCAAATGCTCGACCATCAGCTCCAGCGTCTTGCCGCGCGTGGTGGCCAGTTGCAGCAGGGGCGAGGTGAATTCCTGCGCGCCGCCGTTCTTCACATACAGCAGGATCTGCAGCCAGCGCTTGAGCTGGCGCCGTCCCAGCACCATCAGCGCATGGCCGACCGAGTTGATGCGGTAGCGCGCGCCGACCGCCGGCGTGTTCACCAACCGCAGCAGATTCAGCGTGATCAGCGCGTCGTGCTTGACGCTGCGCTCGATCTCGTGACTGCTGGCGTCGGTGTTGAGCAGGTCCAGCAGGTGCAGCACGCTGCGCTGCGACGGCGAAATCTTCTTGCCGCTGAGGATGACGGGGCGCGCGAAATAATAGCCCTGGAAATATTCGAAGCCCAGCTCCATGCATTGCTGGAACTCCTCCATCGTCTCGACCTTCTCGGCCAGCAGCTTTTGCCTGGGGTTCTTCAGCACGCGCGTCAGCGCCGGCAAGGTGCCGGGCTGCATTTCCTTGATGTCGACCTTGATGACGTCGCACAGCGGCTGGAATTTCTGCACGTCCTCGGACTGGCCGATCACGTCGTCCAGCGCGAACTTGAAGCCGGCCTGCTTCAGCTCGCGGATGCGGTCGAGGATTTCCGGCGTGGCTTTGACGGTCTCCAGGATTTCCAGGATGACCTTGTCGTTCGGCAGAAAACGGATGAAGTCGCTCATCAGGCCGATGGCATCGACGTTGACGAAGGCCATCTGGTCGCCCACCACGTGCTCCATGCCCAGCTCGGAAGCGTGGGCGATCACAGTGGCGGTGGCCTCGGCGTCGTCGGTGACATAGGCTTCGTTGCGGACACGGGCATCGCGAAAGAGCAGCTCGTATGCCACCAGCCGCTGTCCCCGGTTGAGGATGGGCTGGCGCGCAAGAAAGAAATTATCGGCGAGCTTGGACGGCATGGTGGACGGCGCGATCATCATGGGAAACTCCCAATCTGCAATCTGCTTTGATTCGGTTTGCCGTCTCAAGCGGCACTCCGCTAATTACGAGACTATACCTGCCTATACCGTCCTGACAATATTTTTCTAACGCGTAACTGGCCGGCGCACCGCATTGTTGCGCGTAGCCGTCGGTTTGCCGCTCTCCAGCGTGTAGCGGGCGCCGGAATCCTTGCCCAGCACCTTGACCAGGTAGGGCATGACTTCCTTCAGCGTCGGCTCCAGCGTGTACGGCGGGTTCAGGATGAACATGCCGCTGCTGTGCAAACCGAAGCCGTCGGGCATCGGCGTGTTGGTGGTCAGCACGACGTTGAGCCAGTCGCTGCACGGCAGCTGCTTGAGCTTGTCGGCGAACTGGCGCGACTCCATGCGCTGCAGCAGCGGATACCAGACCGCATAGGTGCCGGTCGGGAAGCGCACCAGCGCTTCGGCCAGCGTGTCCTTGACCTTTTTGTAGTCCTGCTTGTCTTCATACGGCGGATCGATCAGCACCAGCGCGCGGCGCGACGGCGGCGGCAGCAGCGCCTTCAGCGCCTGGAAGCCGTCGCCGCGGGTGACCAGCACGCGCTTGCCGCGCGTGGTCGGACGGATGCCCTGCTGCGCGGCGTGCTCGTCGAGCTTGCGGAAGTTATCGGCCAGCAGCTTGGAATCGGCCGGGTGCAGTTCGAACAGGCGCAGGCGGTCTTGCTCGCGGGCGACCTGGTCGGCGATATAGGGCGAACCGGGGTAGTAGCGCATCTTGCCGCTCGGGTTCATGGCGCGCACCAGGTCGACGTATTCCTTGAGCGCGGCCGGCATGTCGGTGCGCTCCCACAGCGGGCCGATGCCGGTGTCGTACTCGGCATTCTTGGAGGCGAAGGTGCCGTCGAGCGCATAGACGCCGGCGCCGGAATGGGTGTCGATATAGCTGTAGGCGGTATCTTTCTGATTCAGATACTGCATCAACTGGATGGTCACGAAATGCTTCAACACATCGGCGTGATTACCCGCGTGAAAACCGTGGCGGTAACTCAACATAAGCTTGGTACTTCCTAAATAAGATGGTGCGGAACAATCCGGCATTATCCACTAGAAAGCGCCGCCCGCCAAAAAAGCGCCCATATGGTTTGCGTCAAAGCGCGAACCAGCCTGGTGACTAAGATGGAACAGCCGGGCTGCATCCGCAGGCGCGGCGTACTTTCATGGAGGAGATTATGGCTTTCAACAACATAGGTCCGCTCGTCTATCTGGCGCCGGGACAGACGGCGTACTGGAGCTACAGCTACCCCAAAGACCATGGCACGCAGTTCGCCTCGGCCGACGTCAAGGCGCCCAACCTGGGCGCGGTCCACATGGCGGACCAGCAAAGCAAGCGCAAGGAAAACAATGGCAACGCCACCTACTTCGTCCAGATCCACAACAAAGGCATAGGCGGCGCCTTCCACAACTTGCAAGGCGGAGGCATGATATGAAAATGACGATCATCACTGACGACCAGAACAACATCCTGGGCGCGGTCCAGGGTCACTCGCTGACCGACAATCAGGGCGGCGTGGAAGCCAGCGTCTCGTTCGCCCCCGGCCACACCACCCACATGCTGGAGGTTGACGACGACCTGGGCACCATCAACGACATCGACGACTTCCAGGGCCGCCTGAAACAACACCTGGACCAGCACCTGGCCGGCAAGCCCTGAGGAAAAAACGCGGCGCCGGCAGGCCTCGTCCAGCCCGCGCCGCGTCTGCCGACTCAGGCAACCTTCTTGTCGAAGAATTGCTCGTCCTCGGTCGAGCCGTGCAGCGCGGTGGTCGACGACTGGCCGTTCTGGATGCACTGGGTCACCGCATCGAAGTAGCCGGTGCCGACTTCGCGCTGGTGCTTGACGGCCGTGAAGCCCTTCTCGGCCGCGGCGAACTCCGCTTCCTGCAATTCCACGAAGGCCGACATCTGGCGCCGCGCATAGCCGTGCGCCAGGTTGAACATGCCGTAGTTCAGCGCGTGGAAGCCGGCCAGCGTGATGAACTGGAACTTGTAGCCCATGGCGCCCAGTTCCCGCTGGAACCGGGCGATGGTGGCGTCGTCCAGGTTTTTCTTCCAGTTGAACGAAGGCGAGCAATTGTAGGCCAGCATCTTGCCGGGGAAGCGGGCATGCACGGCCTCGGCGAATTGCTTGGCGAAGGCCAGGTCGGGCTTGCCTGTCTCGCACCAGACCAGGTCGGCGTACGGCGCATAGGCCAGCGCGCGCGAGATCGCCTGCTCCATGCCCGGCTTGACCTTGTAGAAGCCTTCCACCGTACGCTCGCCGGTACAGAAGGGCTTGTCGTTGTCGTCCACGTCCGAGGTCAGCAGGTCGGCCGCCTCGGCGTCGGTGCGGGCGATCACCAGGGTCGAAGTGCCCATGACGTCGGCCGCCAGCCGGGCCGCGGTCAGTTTCTCGATGGCTTCGCGCGACGGCACCAGCACCTTGCCGCCCATGTGGCCGCATTTCTTGACCGACGCCAACTGGTCTTCGAAGTGCACGCCGGCGGCGCCGGCTTCGATCATGGACTTCATCAGCTCGTAGGCGTTCAACACGCCGCCGAAGCCGGCTTCGGCATCGGCCACGATGGGCGCGAAGAAATCGATGTCGTCCTTGCCTTCCGACCATTGGATCTGGTCGGCGCGCTGGAAGGTGTTGTTGATGCGCTTGACCACCATCGGCACCGAGTTGGCCGGATACAGCGACTGGTCGGGGTACATTTCGCCGGCCAGGTTGGCGTCGCCGGCAACCTGCCAGCCGGACAGGTAAATCGCTTTCAGGCCGGCCTTGACTTGCTGCATGGCCTGGTTGCCGGTCAGCGCGCCGAGGGCGTTGACGTAAGGCTCGTTGTTGACCAGGTTCCACAGTTTTTCCGCGCCGCGCCTGGCCAGGGTGTGCTCGATCAGCAAGGAACCGCGCAAGCGCACCACATCTTCTGCGGTGTAAGTGCGGGTGACGCCCTTCCAGCGCGGGTTGCTGTCCCAGTCCTGTTGCAAGGCTGCGATTTGCTGTTCACGGGTTGTCATGGTGCTCTCCTATTTAAAAACGAAATCCGTTCATCAAATAGTAGACCTCTTTGCGCAATGCACCAATAGTCTTATATAAGACATATAACTAAATATTTTTCATTAAAAATCATACTGTTAGATATAATTTTCCATGATACGGAATGACATTTCTTGAAATGGAAGAGAAAAAGATATCCGCCAGTCATGCATTTCCGCGATGTGAAATGAATGCCTCGCCAGATGAAAAACACCCCGCAAGCCGCGCGGCTGACGGGGTGTCGATCAATGCGGTGTGGGGATCAGGCTTTGCGGCGGCGCGCGGCAACACCCAGCAGGCCGAGGCCGGCCAGCAGCATGCCGTAAGTTTCCGGCTCAGGAACGGCCACCACGGTGAAGTTGGTGGCGCCGAGGTAAGCACCGGTCATCGTCAGGTAGCTGATCGACGGCGTGTTTTCCAGGAAACCATGGAATTCACCCTGGTTCGTGCCACCATTGGTCGCGAAGGTCAAAGTGGTCGACTCGATCAAGTTAGAGTTCGCATCGTAGACTGCGATCGTTGCCGGGCCATAGTCCCGCGCGTAGTTGAAGAAAGCGCCCACACCGCTGACCGCCTGGGTGAACGTCAGCTTCATGGTGCTGCCCGTGTCGTTGGTGCCGGCCATCGGCATGCCGCTCCAGTAACCATTCACGGAAAAACCATAGCCACCGTCGTAGCCGAAGACCGAATAGTAATAAGCGCTGCTCCAGTCCACACCCGGCGCCAGATTCTGCGGACCGGAACCAAAGTAATTCGACACTGGCATCGTCAACACTGCACCGCCCGGCAGCGACGTCACCTGGGCAGCTTGGGCGGTTAGCCCGGCAAGAGCGCACAACACAGCTAATGTAAGTTTTTTCATGGAGGACTCCTGACAATTCTGCGCCTGGAATTGACGCATTGTAACTTTCACATGAAAACTTACTGTTGTCAATATTCTATTGCGAAAATACCACAAATATTTCCTTAACGTAAATATTTCCAGTTTCAGGCAAGCATTTGCTGCGCCACCAGAATCCCGTCGGCGTCGGCATAGATCCAGTCGCCGGGCTGCACCGGCACGCCTTGGATGTGGACGCGCACGTTGCGCTCGCCAACGCCCTTCTTGCCGCTCTTTTGCGGATGGGCAGCCAATGCGCGCACGCCGATTTCACAGGAATTGATCTCGTCGGTGTCGCGGATGCAGCCATCGACGAGGATGCCGGCCCAGCCATTGTCCTGGGCCAGCAGGCCCAGCTGGCCGCCGACCAGCGCGCGGCGCAGGCTGCCGCCGCCGTCGATCACCAGCACATTGCCGCCGCCCTGGGTTTCCAGCACCGACCGCACCAGCGCATTGTCCTCATGCACCTTGAGCGTGGTCACGCGGCCGGAAAAACGCCGTTGTTTGCCAAAGTGCAGGAACACCGGCGGCAGCACGGCCAGGCGGCCGTCCTCCAGCAGGTTGGCGTTGTCGTCGCATAAATCGGTGGTGGCAAAACTCATGGTGGTCTCGTGTGCGTTGGTTAAGATAGCAAGATTCTATGCTGTTTTGGGCACGCCCACCACGCGGGTCTTGCTGCCGACCCCGATCGCGGTCAGTATCACCAGCGCCTGGAACACGGCGATGCCGATGAATACGCCCGACGGATGGTTGGCGTCCATCAGCGCGCCGAACAGCAGCGGCCCCAGCGCCAGCCCGCTGTCCAGGCCGGAATACACGACGCCGAACACGCGGCCGGTTGCGTTGGCCGGCGCCACGCCGCGTATCAGCAAATCGCGCGACGGTCCCGAGATGCCGGTCACCAGGCCGATCAACCCCATCAATACCACCGCCAGCCAGGCCGGCACCACCGCGGCGGCCAGCACCAGCGCCAGCAGCGCCGCCGTGCCGAACGCCAGCATGATGATGCGGTCGTGATGGCGGCTGCCGGCGCCGAGGAAGCCGCCGTACAGCATGCCCACCGCCGAGGCCAGCATGTAGGCGGTGTAGGCCGTGGTGGCCCACGCCAGCGACATGCCGTACAAGCTCACCAGGCTGGTGGCCGCGAAGCTCTGGACGCCGGCCAGCGCCACCGCCGAGATCAGGAAGAAGGCAAAGCACATCCACACCACCTGCAGCCGCAGGAAGCCGAACGCGCTGGCCTGGCCGCCAGCCGCCGCCGCCGGCGCGGCGACCGGTTCCGGCCGCAGCGCGTGGCGGTTCCAGACCAGCAGCGCCAGCACCGCCAGCGGCAGCAGGGCCGCGCTCAGCAGCGCGGTGCGCCAGTCCGTGCGGGCCGCCACGAAGGTCAGGAACAGCGGCGACACCGCCCAGCCGATATTGCCGCTGATGCCGTGCACCGAAAAGCCGTGCGCCAGCCGCACCTTGGACACCCGCTGGTTCAGCAGCGTGTAGTCGGCCGGATGGAACACGCTGTTGCCGCAGCCGGCCAGGAAAGCCCCCAGCATCAGCTGCGCATAACTGTGCGCGCTGGACAGCATCAGCGCCGACAAGCCCAGCAGCGCGATACCGCTGAACAGCACCGTGCGCGCGCTGTAGCGGTCGACGACGAAGCCGGCCATCGCCTGGCCCACGCCGGAGACGGTGAAAAACACCGTCATCAGCAAGCCCAGCTCGGCATAGGAAAGATGGAATTCCGGCTTCAGCCACGGAATCAGCGCCGCCAGGATCACATGGTAAAAATGCGAAGTGCCATGCGCCAGCCCGACCAGGCCGATGACCCTGGCGTCCTGCCGCAGCAACGATGTGTCCTTCATGCCGCCTCCCCGTTTCAAAAAAAGAAAGCATAGTGTAAGCATTTGCCGCCCGGCCGATTTAAGATAGCAGGTCAACATTTGTCGAGAATCCGCCATGCCGATACCGGTCGTCACGCACACGCAATTCAACTGGCATTGCGACTTCCCCACCGCCGCCCGGCCGCTGACCATGTCCGGCCGCGACCTGCCGGCCGACGCCGTGCTGCTGCCGCACCACCATCCGTGGGGCCAGTTCACCTACGCGATGCAGGGCGTGATGCGGGTGACGGCCAACCACAGCAGCTGGATCGTGCCGCCGCAGCGCGCCATCTGGATCGCGCCGGACGTCGAGCACGCCATCACGGTGCTGGAGCCGACCCGGCTGCGGCCGCTGTGCGTGCACGCCAGCCGTTCGCCCTTCCCCGACGCCTGCAAGGTGGTCGAAGTATCCAGCCTGCTGCGCGAGCTGATGGCGGCGCTGGAGCAGCACGACCAGGGCGAGCAATCCGGCCGCGAGCAGCTGCTGGGCGAGATGATCCTCGACGAACTGCCGCGCTGCGCCGGCCAGGCGCTGCGCGTGCCGCTGCCGGACGACAAGCGCCTGAAAACCCTGTGCGACGCGCTGATCGCCGATCCCGGCGCCGAGCACACGCTGGAAGGCTGGGCCGGTCAGGTCGGCGCCTCCGAGCGCACGCTGACCCGCCTGTTCGAGCGCGAGCTGGGCATGAGCTTCAGCCAGTGGCGCCAGCAGGTGCGGCTGGCGCATGCGGCGCCGCTGATCGCGCGCGGCGTGCCGCTGTCGCAGGTGGCGGCGCAGCTGGGCTATGCCAGCCAATCGGCCTTTTCCGCCATGTTCAAGAAGACCTTTGGCAGCACGCCGACAGCTTTTTTCGCTGAAAAATAGATAAACGGTCAAGTTTTTGAAAAATGCACCGATAATGTTGTCTTGGACGAAAGTACGGTACATTAGTGGAAACTCAACAACTGGAAAAGCGGTATCGCATGACCGACGTGTCACTCTTCTCGAGCGAACAGATCGCAGCGCTGCTCGCCGCGCTGCCGGACCCGGCATTTATCCTGACGCGCAACGGCACCTACGCCGCCCTGTTCGGCGGCACCGACGCCCGCTACTATCACGACGGCAGCACCCTGGTCGGCAAGCGCATTCCCGATGTGCTGAACGCAGAGAAAGCCGCCTGGTTCCTGGCGCAGATCGCCGTCGCGCTGGCCAAGCGCGGCCTGCACGTGGTCGAATACCGGCTGGACCGCAAGGATGTGAAGGGTCTGGACAGCGACGGCCCGGAAGACACCATCTGGTTCGAAGGCCGGGTACAGGCGCTGGAATACCAGGTGCTGGGCGAGGACGCCGTGCTGTGGGTGGCCAGCAATATCACCGCCAGCAAGAAGCTGGAGGCGCTGCTGCGCATGCAGAGCGAGACCGACTCGCTGACCGGCCTGGCCAACCGCCGCAAGCTGATGCAGGCCCTCGGCGACACCCACGAACTGCACGCCCGCTACAAGACGCCTGCCTCGGTGCTGATCTTCGACATCGACCGCTTCAAGGACATCAACGACAAGTACGGCCACCTGAGCGGCGACAAGGCGATCCAGACCACGGCCGAGGTCTGCCGGCGCGAGCTGCGCAGCACCGATTTTCCAGCCCGGCTGGGCGGCGATGAGTTCGTGATCCTGATGCCGCACACCAGCTGGGCGCAGGCGGTGCCGATCGCCGAGCGGCTGCGGCTGCGCATCGCCGAACAGCTGCGGGAACTGGGCACGCTGGGCAGCGGCGCCACCATCAGCGGCGGCCTGAGCGAAATACTGCCCGGCGACACCTCAAGCGAGGAAGTGTTGAAACGGGCGGACGATGCGCTGTACCGCGCCAAACGCGACGGCCGCAATCGCATCGTCCACCACGGGGCTTAGCTGAATTAGCTGAAGTCCAGCTCGCCGTTCACGGCGTCGATGTGGATGGTGTCCTTGGGGCCGAAGCGGCCTTGCAGGATCAGCTTGGACAGCGGATTTTCGATCTGCTGCTGGATCGCCCGCTTCAACGGCCGCGCGCCGTACACCGGATCGTAGCCCGCCTCGGCGATTTTTTGCAGCGCCGCCTCGGTGATGGTCAGCGTCATCTCCATCTTGGCCAGGCGTTGCTCCAGGATCGCCAGCTGGATCTTGGCGATGGCGCCGATGTTCTTCTCATCGAGGCCGTGGAACACCACGATTTCATCGATACGGTTGATGAATTCGGGACGGAAGTGCGAACGCACCTCGGCCATCACCGCCAGCTTGACCACGCCGGGATCGGAGTCCTCCATCGCCTGGATCTTGTGCGAGCCCAGGTTGGAGGTCATGATGATGACCGTGTTCTTGAAGTCCACCGTGCGGCCCTGGCCGTCCGTCATGCGGCCGTCGTCCAGCGCCTGCAGCAGCACGTTGAACACGTCCGGATGCGCCTTCTCCACCTCATCGAGCAGGATCACGCTGTACGGCTTGCGGCGCACGGCCTCGGTCAGGTAGCCGCCCTCGTCGTAGCCGACGTAGCCGGGCGGCGCGCCGATCAGGCGGGCCACCGAATGCTTCTCCATGAATTCGCTCATGTCGATGCGTATCATCGACTCCTCGGTGTCGAACAGGAAGCCGGCCAGCGCCTTGGACAGCTCGGTCTTGCCGACCCCGGTCGGCCCCAGGAACATGAAGGAGCCGTACGGACGGTTCGGATCGGACAGGCCGGCGCGCGAACGGCGGATGGCGTCGGACACGGCGGCGATCGCCTCGTCCTGGCCGACCACGCGCTCGTGCAGCTTCTCTTCGATGTGCAGCAACTTGTCGCGCTCGCCCTGCATCATGCGCGAGACCGGGATGCCGGTCGCGCGCGACACCACCTCGGCGATCTCCTCGGCGCCGACTTCGGTGCGCAGCAGCTTGGGCTTGGCGGCCTCGCCGGCCTTCAGGTTGGCGCTCTCGGCCTGCTTGAGCTGGGCTTCCAGCTCGGGCAGGCGGCCGTACTGCAGCTCCGACACGCGCTGCCAGTTGCTCTCGCGCGTGGCCTGTTCCATCTGCAGCTTGACGCTCTCGATCTCTTCCTTGATGTGGGTGCTGCCCTGCACCACCGCCTTCTCGGCCTTGAGGATTTCCTCGTAGTCGTTCAGTTCCCGGCCCAGCTTGACGATCTCTTCCTCGATCAGGTCCTGGCGGCGGCGCGAGGCCTCGTCCTTTTCCTTCTTGACGGCTTCCTTCTCGATCTTCAGCTGGATCAGGCGGCGTTCCAGCTTGTCCATCACCTCCGGCTTGGAATCGATCTCGATCTTGATCTTGGACGCGGCCTCGTCGATCAGGTCGATCGCCTTGTCGGGCAGGAAGCGGTCGGTGATGTAGCGGTGCGACAGCTCGGCCGCGGCGATGATGGCGGCGTCCGAGATGGCGACCTTGTGGTGCAGCTCGTACTTGTCCTGCAAACCGCGCAGGATGGCGATGGTGGCCTCGACCGACGGCTCATCGACCAGGATCTTCTGGAAGCGGCGCTCCAGCGCGGCGTCCTTTTCGATGTACTTGCGGTATTCGTCCAGCGTGGTGGCGCCGACGCAGTGCAGCTCGCCGCGCGCCAGCGCCGGCTTGAGCATATTGCCCGCGTCCATGGCGCCGTCGGCCTTGCCGGCGCCGACCATCGTGTGCATCTCGTCGATGAAGACGATGGTCTGGCCCTGGTCCATGGCCAGCTCCTTCAGCACCGACTTCAGGCGCTCCTCGAACTCGCCGCGGTACTTGGCGCCGGCCACCAGCGCCGCCATGTCCAGCGACAGCACGCGCTTGCCCTTGAGCGAATCGGGCACCTCGTTGTTGACGATGCGCTGCGCCAGACCTTCGACGATGGCGGTCTTGCCGACGCCGGGTTCGCCGATCAGCACGGGATTGTTCTTGGTGCGGCGTTGCAACACCTGGATCGCGCGGCGGATCTCGTCGTCGCGGCCGATCACGGGGTCGAGCTTGCCGGCGCGGGCGCGCTCGGTCAGGTCCAGCGTGTATTTTTTCAGGGCTTCGCGCTGGCCTTCGGCTTCGGGGTTGTCGACCTTGGCGCCGCCGCGCACGGTGTCGATGGCCGCCTCCAGCGATTTGCGGGTCAGGCCGTTCTCGCGCGCCAGCTTGCCGGCGTCGGATTTATCCTCGGTCAGCGCCAGCAGCACCATCTCGCTGGAGATGAACTGATCGACGCGCTTCTGCGCTTCCTTGTCCGCCAGGTTCAGCACGGAGACCAGCTCGCGGCCGGCCTGCACGTCGCCGCCGGTGCCGGAGACCTTGGGCAGCCGCTCCAGCGCCGAGCCCAGCGCCTTGGTCAGGCCGCCGACATTGACGCCGGCGCGCTGCAACAGCGAGCGCGCGCTGCCGTCGTCCTGGTTCAGCAGCGCGGTCAGCAGGTGGACCGGCTCGATGTACTGATTGTCATTGCCTACGGCCAGGCTCTGCGAGTCGGACAAGGCTTCCTGGAGTTTGGTGGTGAGTTTGTCTTGCCGCATGGAATTGCTCCGATTAATTTAACTTATCGCATACATAGGGGTATGCGATCCGTTTTCAAGGAGACACCTATTTAAATCACAAATCCATGCGCTACATCAATTAGACCTCAGTGCTCCATTTTTTCAGCGCGACATCGTCGCTGACGCGGGCGTCGACCCAGCGCGAACCGGCCGGGGTTTGCTCTTTTTTCCAGAACGGCGCTTCGGTCTTCAGGAAGTCGATGATGTATTCGCAGGCGGCGAAGGCCTCGCCGCGATGCGCCGACGTCACCGCCACCAGCACGATCTGCTCCATCGGCTTGAGCGGGCCGACCCGGTGGATCACCAGCGCACCGAACACCGGCCAGCGCTGGCGGGCCTGTTCGATGATGGCAAGGATGGATTGCTCGGTCATGCCGGCGTAGTGCTCCAGCTCCATCTCCGCCACGCTGGCGCCCTCGTTCAGGTCGCGCACCGTGCCGACAAAGTTGACGATGGCGCCGACCTTGGGATTGGCCGCGCGCAGCTGGGCCAGCTCGGTGCTCAGGTCGAAGTCTTCGGTCTGGATGCGGACCTGGAAGCTATCGCCCGCGCTCATGCACGCTCCGCGGCGCCGATGCGGCGGAACAGTTGTTCGATGCGGCTGGCGGTGCGGTCGTCGGCCAGGGCCGGCATCGCGCACAGTTGCAGGTAGGCGCTGCCGGCGCTCTGCGGCTTCTGGCCGGACTTCAACGACGATTGCAGCACCTCGACCTGCATCTTCAGGCGCTCGCGCGCGAACTCGGCGCCGCTGTCGACGCCGGCCACGATCTCCAGCCGCAACACTTCATCGAGCAGCTTGGCGCGGTTGCGCTCCAGCTGCTCGGCGTAGGCGCTGCGCCGCTTTTCGTCAACCTTGTCGAGCGCACCCAGCGCCGCGTTGAAGCGGCCATGCAAGGCGCGCTCGTACTCGGCGGCCAGCGGCGGCAGCGCCGACCAGCGCGCCTGCCAGTCCGCGCCGTCGATGGCCGCGCCGTCGGCCGGCGCGCCGATCGCGCTCTCCAGCGCCTGGCACAGGCGCAGCTTGTCGCGCAGCGCGTTGGCCTGGGCGGCGCCCGCACGGCGCTTGATGGCGTCGGCCTGGCCCTGCACCTTCGCCACCGCCGCCTGATAGCGTTGCGTGATGCGCGCTTCGGACGCGCGCGGCACGCCCCCGGCGGCATGCCAGGCCGCGGCAGTGTCGCGCAGCAGCTTGGCGATGGCCGCCAGTTGCGCCTTGTCGTCGCCGCTGAAGGTGGCCGTTTCCAGTTCATTGCACAACGCTTCGCGCGCGTGCAGGTGGGCCTTGCGCTCGTGGTCGGCGGCGTGCGCGGACTCCTTGCGCTTGGCGAAGATCGCATCGCAGGCGGCGCGGAAGCGTTGCCACAAGGCTTGCTCAATCTTGCGCTCCAGCGGCAGCGCCTTGGCCTGCTCCTGCCAGCGCTCCTGCAGGCGGCGCAGATTATCCAGCGTGTGACGGTCGCTGGCCTGCATTTGCTCGGCCTCGGCGATCAGCAGTTCGCGCTTGGCGCTTTCGATCTTGCGCTGCTCGGACAACGGCGCCAGCATCTGCCCCAGCGCCTTGTCGAAGGCCTGGTCGAGCTTGCGTTTTTCCTTGCGGTCGATGGTGCCCAGCCGGCCCCACACCTGGCGCAGGCGCTGGCCGGCGGCGGCCACGTTCTTCAGGTCCGCGCCCTCGCTGGCCGCCGTGGCGGCCATGTTGCGGGTTTCGTCGATCAGCGCCTGGGCCTTGGCGGCGTTGGCGTGACGCTCGTCGGCCAGTTGCTTGAAGTGGGCGGCGGCCGGCGCGTAGGCGGCGGTGCAGGCGCTGTCGAAGCGCTCCCACAGACTCTTGGGCGCGTGGCCGGAAACGGCGTCCAGCGATTTCCAGCGTTCGCGCATGCTGCCGACCTTCTTGGCCAGCTCGCTCATCGCCAGGCCCAGCGCGGGCAGCTCTTCCACCGCCTTGACCAGTTCCTCGCGCGAGACGTTGCCGCCCCAGCGGGCCCAGTCGCCCAGGCGCTTCAATTCGGCGCGGACGTGGTTCAGGCGGTCGGTCTGGGCCGGTGTCAGGCGGGTCTTGTGTTCCTTGAGCCACTTGTCGTGATCGGCGGCGGCGTGCAGCAAACCCTGCTCCAGCGCGGCTTCCATCGCATCCAGCGTTTCCAGGAATTTCTTGTCGGTTTCCTTGGGCGCGGCCGGTTTCTTCGGTTCACGGGCGGCGGGCGCGGATGCAGGCACAGCGTCGGCTGACGCGGCTGCCGGCGAGTCGGCCGCAGGCGCGGCTTCCGGCACGGCGGCGGGACGCTGGCTGGCGGCCGCCAGCGCGGCGCGGCTCTGCTCCAGCGCCTGCGCGAAATCGCTCAGCAAATGCTTGGGCAAGGCGTTGTGCTCGGGCGCTTGCCGGTATTCGGCCTGGGCGGCGGCATGACGCTCCAGCACCTGCTGCGCTTCCTCCGGCGGCAAGCCGGCGGACGGCAGCTGGCGCACTGCCGCCATCGCATCGATGATGGTCCGCTGCAAATTGACTTGCGCCTCTAGCCGCGCAGCCAGCGCGGCGCGCGCGGTGGCGAACGGTTCGGCCAGCTCCGGCACGGCGGCGGTGACCTGCCACTGGCGGTCCAGGTCGGCGACCTGGTTGGGCGTCAGCTTCTCATCCTGCAACAAACGCTGGGCCTGGTCCAGGCAGGCCTGGGCTTTGTGCTGCTCGGCCAGCTGATAGCGGATCGCGTCCAGCCGTCCCTGCATCAGCTTGGCGACGCGGCGGTCGGTGTTGCGCATCGCCTGCAACACCTGTTCGAGATGGGCCTGGGACTGCACATGTTCGGCGGCCGCCAGGCGTACGCCGGCAAACTCGCTGTGCAGGATCAGTTCGACGGCGGCGGCCTCGTCCCCCGCCAGCGCGGCGGCGCGCTGCGCCTGCTCCTCGCGGCGGCTGGCCGATGCGGCAGCGGCGGCGCCCTGCTCGGGAGTGGCCACGGCGGCCTGCTGATCGGCCGCCTGGTCGGTAGTTCGCTTGAAGATGAAATCGAACATGGATGCGCTATGAGATGGCTAAAACCACCATCATAGCAAAGCGAGGGGAATTTGCCCGATGCGTATGCTAATTGGGCGGTTATTTCATCGCCGGCAGCTGCCGGGTCGGTCGGACAAAGGTCGCGGGCGCCGTTTGCTCCGCGCTTTCCTCGGTACTTACTATCGGCAACACCTGCAAACCGGGGATGCTGATCTGGCCGTCGTCCACCACGCGGACCGCGCCGGCCAGGTTGCGCGCGGCCACCGCCTTGGGCTTGGCGGCCTCGACCGCCTCGACCGCCGTCAGGCCCGCGCGTTTCATTTCTTCCAGATGCTTGTCGTGCATCATCAATTGATTCGCAATGGAAAACCACGTTTCGCCGGCGATGGCGTTGCGGGCGATGGCGAACAGTTCCTGCTCTTCCTTTTCCAGCCGCTTCAGCAGCGAGGCGCAAAAGGTTTCGATGCTGTCGCAAATCAGGTTGACCTGCTCGTCGCGCACCTCGGCCACCGAACCGAGCTTGTCTTGCAGCATGCGGATCGACAACAGCGCCGACTGGTTCAGACGGTTGAGCTCGTCCAGCAGCTGGTCGGCGCGCTCGGTCGCCTCGCGCAGCGCGGGGATCAGGTACATCTCGGTTTTGCGCCAGTGGCAGGCCTGGTACAGGCTGTTCAAGTTCTCGCAGGCATATTCCAGCTGCGACAGGGTGATGCTGTTCTGATGCATCAGCGTGGAGCGCACATACTTTTGGAACGATAACAAACTGAGGCGGACACTAGCGTGTTCCACCGACAGTGCTACCAGAGTATATGTGGCAGTTAACATTCTGACTCCCAAAACTGAAGTTGCGCGCGCCCGGATGAGCGGCAAGACCGGAAGTAAAAGTGTAAATAAAGCCGACAAACACGCTTTGAGCTAGAACAAATACAGGCCGTAGCGTTATCCATATCAATATATAACAACCCGGCCGCGAACGCTATCGTAAAGACAATTGAAGCCGCACCATTCCCGCCTCCGGGTGCGGCAAAACCACGCCGCCGAAATGGCGCACCAGTTTTTGCACGCCGAGATTTTCCGACAAGGCGTCGCCGACGATCTCCGCCGTGCCCCGGCTGCGGAAATAATCGACCAGTTTCTGGAACAGGATGTAGCCCAAGCCCTGCCCCTTCAGGTCGGAACGCACGATGATGGCAAATTCAGCAGACTGATTGTCCGCATCGGCCACGGCGCGCACCACGCCCAGCGTCTCCGGTTCGCCGCCCGGGCCGTTGCGGGTGGCGATGAAGGCCATCGCGCGGTCGTAGTCGATCTGCGTCAGCCGCGCCAGCTGGGACGGCGGCAGCTCGCGCATGGCGGTGAAGAAACGCAGCCGCACATCGTCCGGATCGAGCGCGGCGAAGAACACCTGGTGCTGCGGCGCGTCCTCCGGCCGGATCGGCCGCAGCAGGATGCGGCCGCCGCGCCAGTCCAGCTCCTGCTCCAGTTCCAGCGGATAGGGACGGATCGCCAGCGTGTTGTCGCTGCGCGCCGGCGCCAGTCGCACGCGCGCGGCCAGCGCCACCACGCCGCCGCCGATCGCCAGCAGCGGATTGAGATCGAGTTCGGCCAGCTGCGGCAGGTCGGCCACCATGTCGGCCACCTGCACCAGCGTGCGGCACAGCGCCTCGGCGTCGGCGGCGGTCTGGCCTTGCGCCAGCAGGCGCGCCACGCGGGTGCGGCCGACCATGTCGCGCGCCAGCACCATGTTCAGCGGCGGCAGGCCGGCGGCGCGGTCGGCCGCCACCTCGGCCGCGATGCCGCCCTGGCCGAAGAACACCACCGGCCCGAACACCGGATCGGTGGCGATCTGGATGCAGGCCGCCGCCAGCGTGGCACCGGTCAGCGCGGCCTGCTGCGGCGTCGCCAGCGCGATGCCGTAGGCCGACAGCAGCTCGCGCGCCTCCTGGTCGGACAACTCGCCGCGGCCGGCGGCCAGCGCGGCGATCACCAGCGCCTGCGCCGCCGCGCGCTCGGGCGCCGCGGTGGCCGGCAGGCGCGCCGGCACTTCCATCAGCAGCTCCTGGTTGCGCCGGTACTGGGCGATTTGCAGGAAGCCGTGGATCGCCTTTTCCGGCGTGTCGTAGGTCGGCAGGCCGGCGTCGGCGAACACCTGGCGCGCGGCCGCCACCGAGCGCCCGCCCAGCCAGCAGGACAGCACGTTCTTGGAGGCGTTGCGCATCATCGGCGCCACCGCCGCCGCAATCAGGCTGCTGGGCACCATGGCGGTGGGCGCATGCAGGAACAGCAGCGCGTCGGCCTGGGTTTCGCGCAGCAGCGCTTCCACCGCGCTGGTGTAGCGCTCGACCGGCACGTCGGCCAGCAGGTCGACGGGGTTGGTCAGCGGCGCGTCGGCGCGCTTGAGCAGACGCAGGGTCTCGGCCGACAGCGGCGCCAGTTGCGCGCCGCCGCATGCCAGCGCGTCGGCCGCGATCAGGCCGAGGCCGACGCCGTTGGTCAGCACCGCCAGCCGTTCGCCGCGCTGCGGGCGCTGGCGCGCCAGCGTTTCGACGGCGTCGAACAGGTCTTCGGTGGAGTGCACGCGCAGCATGCCGGCGCGGCGGATCGCGGCGTCGAACACCAGGTCGGCGCCGGGGGCGGCGTCGCGCCCCACCTTCAGCACGATCACCGGCTTGCCGCGCGCCGCCAGCCGTCCGGCCGACATGAACTTGCGCGCGCAGCGCACGTCCTCGATGCACAGCAGGATGGCCTCGGTCTCGGGATCGCCGGCCAGGTAGTCCAGCAGGTCGCCGAAATCGACGTCGGCGCCCTCGCCCATCGCGACAAAGCGCGAGAAGCCGATGCCGCGCAGACTGGCCCAGTCCAGCACCGCCGCGCCCAGCGCGCCCGATTGCGACACGAAGGCCAGCTTGCCGGGATCGGCGGCCAGATGGGTGAAGCTGGCGTTGAGCCCCAGCGCCGGCGATTGCAGGCCGACGCTGCCCGGCCCCAGGATGCGCAACAGGTGCGGCTTGGCCGCCTCCAGCATCGCCTGCTGCAGGCTGCGGCTGCCGGCCTTGATGTCGGCCAGCCCCGCCGTCATGACGATGGCGGCGCGGGTGCCGCGCGCGCCCAGTTCCGCGATCAGGCCCGGTATCGTCGACGGCGGCGTGCACAGGATGGCCAGGTCCGGCGCCGCCGGCAAGGCCGACACCCTGGCGTAGCACGGCATGTCCTGCAGTACCTGGTGCTTGGGATTGAGCGGCCAGACGGCGCCGCCGTCGCGGCCAAAGCCGGCTTCCAGCAAATTGGCCAGCACGCGGGTGCCGATGCGCTGCGGGTTGTCCGATGCGCCGATCACGGCCACCGAGCGCGGTTGGAACAATCGATCGAGATTCCTGATGCTCATGGCAGCCTGCCTTTTTACCAGCGTGAATTACCAGCGTGAAGCGTGGTCCTCGGTCACGCCCATCATCTGCGTGACCATGCGTTTCGGTTGATCGGGCGCGCTGCGCACCCAACCGGTGAAGGTGCCGATCGGCTGCAGGTAGCGGCTGGCCGCCACCACCAGGTTCTTGTTGTCGCGGCGCGCGCCTTCCGGCGTGAAGTACAGCTCCAGCAGATCGTCCTCGGTGAAGATGTGCCACTGCGACAGCGGATCGCTGCTGTCGTAGATGAAGTGCACCGGCGCCAGCGCATGCACCTGGCCGTCCAGCCACAGCGCGTTCTCGTTGCCGCCGAAGTAGCCGGACTGCAGATTGAAGCCCAGCTCCAGGTTGTGCGCCGAGGCCCAGCGCCAGGCGGTATTCCGCGCCAGCAGGCCGTTGGAGTAATCGAAGCTGGCGACGCCGCCGGCCAGGTTGTAGTCCTCGCGGAAGGTGCGCACCTCGCCGGTCAAAGGCAGGCCGGACGACTTCTGCGTCGCGTGCACCGAGCCTTGCGCCACCGGCCCGGTGGCCAGCAGCAGCGGCGAGGCGCCGGGACCGAATTCGGCGTCGATCTCCAGGTAGTCGCAGCGCAGCGTCAGGCCGTAGCTGCCGTCGTCGCGGCTGTCGATGGCGATGCTGCTCTTGCGCGTCTTGAAGCTGCTCGACGCGCCGGCATGGTCGGCCAGCCGCGCCGACAGGCCGGGCAAGCCGTCCTGGCCGAAGTTGGCCAGCATGTCGCCGTCGCTGCGGTCGAAGGCGTAGGCGAAGGCGGTGCTGGTCCAGCCCAGGTCGACGATGGCCACCGCGCAGAAAATCTGCTCGGTGCACAGCGCCACGTAGTGCCAGCGCTTGTGGTGGAAGCGGCGCCAGAAGCGGCTGCGCGCAAACGGCGCGGCCAGCTGGCTCCAGTCGATATGGCCAACCTGGCCGGCGTAGCGGCCGAACAGCGGCTGGCCGTCGGGGCTCAGCAGGCTGGCGGGGGCGGCGGGCAAACTCATTGAACTCCCATCATGCAGCTTCCATTTCCTTGGTGTTGTTGTCCAGCGCGGCGCGCAGCAGCGGCGCGAAACCGTCCGGCGTGGCCTGGGCGATCTGTACATCGGGGCACCCGTGCCAGTTGGCCAGGCGCTGCAAGGCGCTGGCGACGTCGCGCACGAAACGGTCGCTGACGCGCACGCCCGGCTCCAGCACCAGCGATTTCAATTCGAAGACGCCGCCGCGCCGATGCGCCTTGGCGTCCACCCGGCCAACCAGCGCGCCGCGCCGCAGGATCGGCAGCGTGAAGTAGCCGTAGCGGCGCTTCTCCGCCGGAGTGTAGCACTCCAGCCGGTAGTCGAAGCCGAACAGTTCCAGCGCGCGCCGCCGGTCCCACACCACCGGATCGAACGGCGACAGGATGGTGGTCAACGTCGGCGCCAGCGTGCCGGCGACAGCGGCGGCCAGCAGTTCGGCGTGGTCTGGATGGACGTAGATCGGATCGTCCCAGTCGTCGACCCAGGCCCGCAGCAGCAGGCCCTGCTCCACCAGCTCCGCCGGATCGAGGCGCGGCGGCTTGGTGCGGAAGTAGTCGCTGATCCAGCCGGCGCGGGCGCAGCCCATCGCCTTGACCGCCTTCAGCACCAGCGTGCGGCGGGTGTCGTCCATGTGCGGCGTGCGGCTGTCGTCCCAACCGGGCAGCACGCGCTCGGCCAGGTCGTAGATGCGCTGGAAGTTCTCGCGCGCGGCGATCATCAGCGCGCCGGACGTGAACAGCACTTCCAGCGAACGCTTTTCCGGCTTCCAGCTCCACCAGCCGCCGCTCTGGCCGTCGGTGCGCTCGAAGTCCGAGGAGCGGGTCGGGCCGTTGGTACGGATGTGGGCCAGCACGGCGTCGACGTCGGCGCGGCGCTCGACCATCCAGGTCGCGGAATACTTCCAGCCCATCGCGGCCGGGTCGAGCATGCGGTGGCGATACAGGCCGTAGTCCTCGATTGGCACGAAGCAGGCCTCGTGCGCCCAATACTCGAACAGCTGTCCCGCCGCCAGCGCCTGCTCCAGCCACGGCTGCGGATAATCGCCCAGGCGGCTCCACAGCACCAGGTAGGGACTGCGCGCCACCACGTGGATGGTGTCGATCTGCAGCACGCCCATTTGCCGGATCGCGTCCACCACATCGGCCTGGCGCGCCTTGCGGCGGCGCGGTTGCAGCAATCCCTGCGCCGCCAGGTGCAGCGCCCGTGCCGCGGCCAGGCTGATGATCGATTCGTTCATGAACGCTATTCTAATAAAGAAATCAACATTGCCTGTGATCGGAAAGCGGTTTTTTTTGACCCGCCAGCCACAAACGTGACATTTCCGTGCAGAATATCCACACATGGCAAGCAGCTTTCATTTCGCGGGGAACGTTGATTTTCGATGAACTATTTCGCCACTCGCCCGATCGTGATGTACTTACGCCGCCTGTATCGCGCGATACTGCTGCCCGTGTTTGCACTGGCGCTGCTGGCAGCCATGTGGGCGGCCGCCGCCTACCAGATCGGCCAGGAAAAACAGAGCGCCCATTACGAGGCGGTGCTGCATAGCCAGTCGCTGGCGCGCACGCTGGCCGAACACACCAACCACCTGCTGCGCCAGATCGACCACGCGACGCAGCTGTTCAAGCTCAAATACGAGGAAACCGGCGGCACACTGCGGCTGGCCGAATTCACCCGCAGGAACGGCCTGCTCGATTCGCTGCTGCCGTCCAAGCTGGACCTGCCGCTGGCGTTGATCGGCGCCGACGGCAAGTTGATCGACAGCCGCAACGGTTACTTCGCGCCGGACTTGCGCGAGCAGCCGCTGTTGCTCCATCACGCCAACAATCCGGCCGATACGCCGCTGGTGTCGACCCCGGTGGTCGAGCCGCGCACCAAGAAATGGCAGATCCTGATTTCGCGCCGTCTGAACAACAGTCGCGGCGAGTTCGCCGGCATCATCATGGTGATGATCGACCCCGCCGCCTTCGTCGAGGACTACGACCGCCTGAACGTCGACCCGGGCGGCGCGGTGCTGCTGATCAGCCGCGAAAACGGCATGTCCACCGCCCGCGTCGACGAACAGCTGATCATCAGCGACTCGATCGACTTCACCGCGGCGCAAGGCGGCGGACAGCAGTCGGACGAGCTGCTGCTGGCGCATCCGTTCGACGCCGTCGAACGCATCTACGGCTACACCGAGATGCCGCGCTACCTGATGCTGGCGGTGGTCGGCAACCCTGTCACCTCGGCGATGGCGACCTTCGAGCACCGGCGCGACATCTATTACAGGGCGGTGGCCGTCGCCTCGGTGCTGGTGCTGCTGTTTGTCGGACTGCTGATGCAACAGGCGCACCGCCTGCGGCGCAGCGCGCGCATGATCACCGAAGCGCAGACCATGCTGCGGGCCGCGGCCGACGCCAGCATGGACGCGGTCTACCTGCTAAAGGCCTGCCACATGCGCGGTCCGGGCAAGGAGGTGGTCGACTTCACCATCGCCGACCTGAATGAACGCGGCGCCGCGCTGCTGGGTTCCACCACCGAAGAAGTCAGGGGCAAGCGCCTGATCGAAGTCCTGCCGGCGCTGCACACCAAGGGTTTCCTCGAAAAATACAAGACGGTGCTGGCCAGCGGCCGGCCGCTGGAGGAGGAGTTCGAAGTCGATTTCCTGCCGGGCAGAGGCCATCTGTGGCTGCACCATCAGATCGTCGCCATCGACGACGGCGTGGCCGTGACCACCCGCGATATCACGCCGCGCAAGGAAAGCGAACTGGCGATGCGCAAGAACCAGGCGGAACTGGCGGCCGTCAACGACGCCTCGCCGCTCGGATTGATACGCGCCGATCCCGCCGGCCACTGCACCTATGTCAACCGCACTTTCGAATTCATCACCGGCCTGACGCGCGCAGAGGCGCTGGGCGACCAGTGGATGCGCGCCATCCATCCCAACGACCGCCCAGTGCTGAAGGCGGCCCTGAGCCGCATGGCGAAAACCCGCGTGCCCTACCAGGACACGGTGCGCTGCGTGCACCCGGACGGCATGATAGTCTGGGTTTCGTTCAAGGTCGCGGCGATGGTGGTGGACGGCCATATCTACGGCTACGTCGGCACGGTGGACGACATCACCCACGTGCGCAAATCGGTGATGGCGCTGCGCGAAAGCGAATCGCGGCTGCGCACCATCGCCGACACGCTGCCGGCGATGGTGGCATATGTCGACTCGGAGCAGATCTACCGCTTCCACAACGTCGCCTACGAACGGGAGTTCAACCGCACCGGCGTGACGGTGCTGGGCAAGTCCGTCGAGGCGACCATGGGCGAAGAGCGCTACCGGTTCCTGGCGCCCTACATCAAGCGCGCGCTGGCCGGCCAGACGCTGACCTTCGAAGAGGAAGATCCCGACACCACCGTCGGCCGCACCTTCGAGGTGGTCTACATCCCGCAGATGGACGAAGACGGCGTCACCGTGAACGGCTTCCACGTCATGCGGCAGGACATCACGGCGCAAAAGCGCGAGAAGCAGCGCCTGCTCAAGCTGTCGCAGGTCGATGCGCTGACCGGGCTGACCAACCGCGCCGGCTTCCTGCAAAAGCTCCAGGACACCATGGCCGACTGCCGCGAGAGCCAGAGCCTGATGGCGGTGATGTACATGGATATCGACCGCTTCAAGCCGGTCAACGACACCTTCGGCCATAGCGTCGGCGATGCGCTGCTGAGGGCTTTCTCGGGGCGGCTCACGCACGCCGTGCGCGCCAGCGACACCGTCGCCCGGCTGGGCGGCGACGAGTTCACCATCATCATGGAGCGCATCGCCCGGGTCGACGCCGCCGATGCGCTGGCGGCCAAGATCGTCAGCGCGATGCAGGCACCGTTCGACCTCGATGGCACGGTGGTGTCGATCTCCGCCAGCATCGGCCTGGCCTACTACCGCGGCGAGGATGTCACCCCGGCCGAGCTGCTGAACCGCGCCGACGTGCTGCTGTACGAGGCCAAACAGGGCGGCCGCAACACCTTCCGCGCCGGCCCGGCCCTGCCGACGACGGCCAGCAACGCGGCCTAGCCGGAGGCCGATCCACTTTTATCAACTCATCCGGCGCCATCTTGCGCTATATTGTGCGCTTCCCGGCTGTTTTGATTACACATCTTCATGCGTCTGCTGCACACCTCCGACTGGCATCTCGGCCAATCCCTGCATAATTTCGAGCGTAGCTACGAGCACCAGCGCTTCCTGGACTGGCTGCTCGACACCGTCGCCGCCGAACAGGCCGACGCGCTGCTGATCGCCGGCGACATCTTCGACAACGCCAATCCCTCGGCCGCGTCGCAGAAGCAGCTGTATCGATTTTTGCAGCAGGCCAGGGAGCGCGTGCCGCACCTGAACCTGGTGGTCATCGCCGGCAACCACGATTCGCCGGGACGGCTGGAGGCGCCCGGACCGCTGCTGGAAGCGCACGGCACGCGGGTGGTCGGCAGCGTGCAGCTCAAGGCGGACGGCGAGATCGACCTGGAACAACTGGTGCTGCCGCTGACCGGCCGTGGCGGCGCGGTGGAAGCCTGGTGCCTGGCCGTGCCCTTCCTGCGTCCCGGCGACGTGCCGCGCGTGGCGACCGAGGAAGGCGCAGATCCTTACCTGGCCGGCATCGCCCTGCTCTACAAACAGGCGCTGGAACTGGCGCTGTCCAGGCGCCAGCCAGGCCAGGCGATACTGGCCATGGGCCATTGCCACATGGTCGATGGCCAGATGTCCAACGATTCGGAGCGCCGCATCGTCATCGGCGGCACCGAGATGCTGCCGGCGGGGATCTTCGACCCGGCCATCGTCTACGCCGCGCTGGGGCATTTGCACCTGGCGCAGAGCGTCGGCAAGCAGCAGCACATCCGTTATTGCGGCAGCCCGATTCCGTTGTCGTTTGCGGAGGTGGGCTATCAGCACCAGATCCTGCGCATCGACATCGACGGCGGCGAGGTGCGCGAGATCGCACCGCTGATGGTGCCGCGCGCAGTGCAGCTGCTGCGTATTCCCGCCAAACCGGCGCCGCTGGCGCAGGTGCTGGAGGAACTGGCGGCGCTGGATGTGCCGGATGCGCAACCGGCGGAACCGGAGCAGCAGCCCTTCCTGGAGGTGCGGGTGCGGCTGGATGCGCCGGAGCCGGGCCTGCGCGCGCGCATCGAGGCGGCGCTGGACGGCAAGCCGGTGCGGCTGGCCAAGATCGAGACCTCCAGCGCGGCGCGCAGCACCTCCATCGACGACGAGGTGATGACGCTGGACCAGCTGGAACAGCTCAAGCCGGACGATATCTTCCGCCAGCTGTACCGGCAAAGGTTCGACAACGATGCGCCGACCGACCAGTTGAGCGCCTTCGCGGAACTGATGTTGACGCCGGGGCAGCCATGAGAATCCTGAAAATCGGCGGTAAGAACCTGGCGTCGCTGGCGGGCGAATTCGGCGTGGACTTCGAGCAGGAGCCGCTGGCGTCGACCGGCCTGTTCGCCATCAGCGGCCCGACCGGCGCCGGCAAAAGCACCCTGCTCGACGCGCTCTGCCTGGCGCTGTACGACGCCACGCCGCGCCTGTTGAAAGTCGCCGGCCGCAGCTACCTGACCGACGTCGGCGCGGAGACCATCTCCACGCAGGACACGCGCACGCTGCTGCGTCGCGGCACGGCCGAGGGTTACGCGGAAGTGGATTTCGTCGGCAACGACGGCGCCTCGTACCGCGCCCGCTGGAGCGTGCGTCGCTCGCGTACCAAGGCCGAAGGCGCGCTGCAGCCGACCGCCATGACGCTGCACCTGCTGCCGTCGCTGCAAGCCATCGGCGGCACCAAGACCGAAGTCAAGGTGGAAATCGAGAAACGCATCGGCCTGTCGTTCGAGCAGTTCACGCGCGCCGTGCTGCTGGCGCAGAACGAGTTCTCCGCCTTCCTCAAGTCCGAGGACAATGAACGCGGCGAGCTGCTGGAGACCCTGACCGGCAGCACCGTCTATAGCGAGATCTCGATGCGGGCGTTCGAACGCGCCAAGCTGGAACAGGCCGCGCTGCAAAGGCTGAGCGCCCGCCTGGCCGACCAGAAGCCCTTGAGCGCGGAACAACGCGGCGAGCTGGAAGCGCACAGCGCGACAGCCGCCGCCGAGCTGCAGATGCTGGAACAGCGCAAAGCAGAACTGGAACAGGAACTGCGCTGGCACAAGCAGGCCGAGAAACTGGCCGAAGACGAACAGACAGCGCAGCAGGCCTGCCAGGCCGCCGTCGCCGAAGTGGAAGCATCGGCGCCGCGCCGCACCGCACTGGCGCGCATCGGCGCCGTGCAAGCGGCGCGTCCGCTGGCCGCCGAGATCGAGCGCATCGCCGCCGACATCGCCGCCACGCAAGCGGCCATCGCCGCCAGTACGCAAGATGCTGCACTGGCGGCGCAGGCATTGGAGCGCGCCACGGCGGCGCAAGGCCAGGCCGCATCGCAAGTGCAGGAATCGGAAGCCGCTCAACGCGCCGCCGCGCCGCAGCTGGACCAGGCCAAGGCGCTCGACGCCCGCATCGAAGCCATGCTGCCCGCTTACCGCCAAGCCGCCGCAGTATGCGAAAAGGCCGATCAGGCGGACGCCATCGCCAGGTCGGCGCTGCAAAAACGTCAGGACGAGCGCAAGCGCTTGGGCGCGCAGCATGAAGCGGGCGTCGCCTGGCTGGCGCAGCATAAGCAATGGCAGACGATGGCGCAGTCGTGGGAGCGCTGGGATGTGCTGTTCGTGCAGGCCGGCCAAGCCGCCGCGCAAGCCGAGAAGCTGAGCGGCGCGCTGGCCCGCGTGCAACGCAACGCCAAGGCGCACCGCGAGGACGAGGCTGACGCCAGCGCCAAGCTGGCCGCCTCCAGCGTCGCCCTGCAAACATTGGAAGCGCAACGGCAGGAAGCGGCGCGTGCACTGGCGGCCTTTCCGGCCGAGCAGTTGCAGACATCGCGCCACGACCTGGAACGGCGCCGCGATCAGTTGGCGTCGGCGGAAAAAATCTGGATCGAACTCGATGCGCGACAATCGCGGCATGCGCATATCCAGGCGCAGTCCGCGCAGCTGCGGCAGGCGGTGGAAGCGGCCGAGATCCAGCTGAAGGCGGCGCAGCAGGAAGGCGTCGGCATCCTGGCCGCCTTCTCGCAGGCGGAACGTTCGCTGAAGCTGGCGGAAGCCGCCTGCGCCAGGAACGTGGAATCGCTGCGCGCCGCGCTGGAAGACGATACGCCTTGCCCGGTATGCGGATCGAACCAGCATCCGTATCGCCACGATAACGACGGCCTGCACGACATGCTGGCCGAGTTCCAGGCGGAAGTCACCCGCTGCCGCCAGCAGATGGAGGCCAATGTCAACCAGCAGGCGGCGCAACGGGCCACCGAGCAGGCCAGCCTTGAGCAACTGAACGCGCTGGCCAGCGAAGGCCGCACCGTGGCGCAGGCGCTGGAGCGCGTCTCCGCCGCGTGGCACAGCCACCTGCACGCCGCGGACCAAGGCGAGGCCGCGTCGCAGCTTGCGGCATCGCTGCCGCCGGAGTCTGAGCGCACCGGCTGGTTCGTCGCCCAGTTGGAACTGGTGCGCGACGCGCTGCAAGCCATCGAGCGGCAGGAGCACGCCCTGCGTGGGGCCCGCATCGCTCGCGACCAGGCGCAAACCGCCTACGACCTGGCGGCGGCCGAGCACACGCGTTTGCAGAGCGCCGCCTCGCACGCCCAGACCGCGCTGGCGCAATCGAATACGGAACACAAGGCGCTGGACGACCAGCGCATCGAAGTCGCCTTGACGCTGAGCGCCCTGCTCGCCGACCTGGATCCGGCCTTCAGCGGCGGCGACATCCCGAGCGACGAGTGGAAAGACGACTGGAAGGCCGGCCCCGCCCGATTCTACGAAGCCCGCCAGGCCGAGAGCCGGCAATGGCTGGCGCAGCGCGCCGCCTATGACGAACGCGCCGCCGCCATCGCCACCGTCGACGTGGAGGTGAAGGCGCTCGCCGAAGCACAGGCCAAGGCCGGCCTGGACGCCGTCAACGCCCGTGTTATCTACAGCAGCGCCGACACCGCGCTCAAGGACATGCAGCAGCAACGCATGGCGCTGTGGGGCGGCAAGGAAGTGCGTGATGTCGAAACGGCGCTCATCGCCGCCATCGACACCGCCAGGGAGCGCCTGGCCGGTCTGCAAACCGCTGCACAGCAGGCGGCACACGCCCGCGCCCGCGCGGACGAAGCACTGGCCCAGGCCGCGCAACGGCTGGCGGCGCTGCACGAAGCGTCGGCATTGGCGGCGGCCAGGCTGTCCGACTGGATCACCGCATTCCAGCAGCGCCAGCCCGATGCCGGCCTGCGCGACCTGGAGCACCTGCACGCGCTGCTGGCCCACTCCGCCGAGGAAGTCGACGCCGAACGCGCCGCCCTGCAAGCCATCGACCGCGCGGCCGACCACGCCGCCACCGTGCTCAATGAACGCCAGCGCCAGCGCCAGCAACACCAATTGTCCGCGCCACCGGAGCGGGAGCCGGCGGACGAACAAACGCCGATCGCGCTGCTGGCCGCCGCGCTGAACGAGCTGGCGGTCGAACGCAAGACAGCCCACGACCACGCCACCGCCCTGCAACTGGCGCTGGCGCAGGACGACGCCAAGCGCCAGCAATCGCAGGCCATGCTGGCCGAGATCGAGCAGCAGGAAGCGGTCGAACAGCGCTGGGCGCGCATGAACGACCTGATAGGATCGGCCGACGGCAAGAAGTTCCGCAACTACGCCCAGCAATTCACGCTGGACGTCCTGCTGGGTTACGCCAACGCCCACCTGAACCACCTGGCGCGCCGCTACCAGCTGGAACGCATCGACAACCCGGCCAGCCCCTCGCTGGCCCTGCTGGTGCGCGACCAGGACATGGGCGGCGAGATGCGTTCGGTGCATTCGCTGTCCGGCGGCGAATCGTTCCTGGTGTCGCTGGCGCTGGCGCTGGGACTGGCCTCGCTGTCGTCCAACCGCGTGCGCGTCGAGTCGCTGTTCATCGACGAAGGCTTCGGCAGCCTGGATGCGGAAACCTTGCGCGTGGCGATGGATGCGCTGGACGGCCTGCAGGCGATGGGCCGCAAGGTCGGCGTCATCTCGCACGTGCAGGAAATGACGGAACGGATCGCGGTAAAAATATTGGTACAACCTTCGGCAGGCGGCAAAAGCGCGGTCACAGTGCAGTAGAATGGTGTTTTATTGTTAATTCAGGCCGGCTCATGAAATTGTTGCTTTGTCTGTGTTTTTGCTTGTCGACCGTACTGCCGCCGGCGCATGCCGCGCCTTGCGCCGCGCCATTCGCGCAAGGCGATGGCTGGGAACTCGCGGCGCCCGAAGCATCGGGCTTCAACGCCAACGCGCTGTGCGTCACGCTGACCGCGCTGGCCCAGGGCAAGGACAATATCCATGGCATCGTGATTGAACGCCACGGCAAGCTGGTTGCGGAGATGTACCGCACCGGCAAGGACCATTCGATCCGGCGCGGGCTGGGCGTGTGGCCGCCGTTCGCGCCGACCGTCCAATTCGGGCCGGACACGCTGCACGACGTGCGCTCGATCGGCAAGAGCGTCATCAGCCTGCTGGTCGGCATCGAGAAGCAGCGCGGTAAAATCGGCGCGCTCACCACGCCGGTGCTGGACTACTACCCCGAATACCAGGATTTGCGGTCACCGCTGCTGAACGCCGTCAACCTCGAACACCTGCTGACCATGAGCGGCGGCTGGAAGTGGGACGAAGGCGCGCAGCCCAACAACGAGCTGCGGCTGTTCTGGAAAACCGACCAGCTGCGCTACGTGCTGGAGCGCCCCATCATCACGCCGCCGGGCACCGTATGGAATTACAACGGCGGCGGCACCACCATCCTGGCCGACATCGTCAGCCGCGTCAGCGGCCAGCCGTGGATCGAGGTGGCCCGCAAGGACTTGTTCGAACCGCTGGGCATCCTGCAGTGGGAATGGGTGACCGACTTGCGCGGCCGGCCGGCGCCGTTCGCGGGACTGCGCCTGCGTCCGCGCGACATGGCCAAGCTGGGACGGCTGATGCTGAACCACGGCCGCTGGAACGGCCGCCAGATCGTGGCCGAGGAATGGGTGGCCGAATCGCTGAAGCCGCGCCTGAGCGTCGGCTTCAGGAGTCCGGGCAACCAGCCGGACGAGCTGCATTACGGCTACCAGTGGTGGGACGGCACGGCGGCCTGGCACGGCCACCGCACGCCGTGGAGCGCCGCCTTCGGCAACGGCGGCCAGCGCATCTTCATCGTGCCGGAGCTGGACCTGACGGTGGTCATCACCGCCGGCGACTACGGCTCCGATGCGATGGGGGCGAAGGTCAACCAGTTGCTGCACACGCTGATCGCCACCGTCAGCGAGTAGGATCCTAGCGTTCGCGGCGCTCCTTTCGCTCCAGCTTGAGCATCTCCCACCCCAGCTCGCGGCGGATTTGCTGGGCGTCCGGCGGCGGGCGCCGTTCCGCGATTTGCGTCTGCAACCACTGCCGCACAGATTCTTTGCTCGGTTGCTTCTTTTGGTCCATGGTCTTGCCTCTTTGGTGGAAGATGATCCCCTGTAGACCTTCAACGCGGGCGCGCCGCGCCAGTTGACCGGTGGGCCACCGCTAATTTGCAACCATTTGCTACAGATTTGCTATCATTCAGACGAGCAGGAGGCAATGCGCACCATCATGAGCACAGGCGCCATATCACCGAGTTCCGCCAGCCAGCCGCCGGCGCGCGCGACGCCGCCGGTGCAGGTGACGTCGTCGGTCACGCCCGCCGGTCCGGCTTCCGCCTCGACCAGCTCATCCCCGAACACCAATTTTTCCGGTAGCGACTCCGTCACCAACCTGACGCCGGAGGCGCTGGCCCTGGTCGCCCAGCTGAAAACCCGCGACACCGAAGTGCGCCAGCACGAGCAGGCGCACCTGGCCACCGCCGGCGGCCTGGCCACTTCCGGCGCCACCTACACCTACCAGCGCGGACCGAACGGGGTCGATTACGCCATCGGCGGCGAGGTGCAAATCGATACCTCGCCCGGCCGCACGCCACAAGAGACCATTGAACGGGCCCACACGATACAGGCGGCGGCTCTGGCGCCGGCCGATCCCTCCGGCGCCGACCGCGCGGTGGCGGCCCAGGCGGCGCAACTGGAACTGCAAGCCCGCGCCGAACTGGCGACGCAGCAGGTGGAACAGGCGGCGGCAAAGGTCCACGGACAGGGATCGGACGATGCCGCCAAAGTCCGGCGCACCTACGAAACGCCGCCGCTGGTGCCGCCCAAGCTGGATATCTATGCGTGAGTGATAAAATCCCGCCTTTGCCAGTCCAACAAAGAGCAACCATGTTAAAAGCACCACGCACCCTGACCTTCAAATGCGCCAAATGCGCCAAAGCCGTGCAAGTCCGCCTGCAAAAGGTATCGGCCTGCTCGCACATCCAGCCCTACCTGGGAATTTGCGCCTGCGGCGAAGTCAAACACCACGCCATCGGCCAGAAAGACGCCGTCGCTTCCTACCTGGCGGCGCCGGAAGGCTGGACCCACCATCATTAATCTTTGCGCAGGCCTCAAGAAATCGCCAGCGGGACCGTTATAGAAGTACTATCAAACGAAATCCGCTGGAACCTGCCATGTCTATCCTACCTGCCCTCGGCCCCCGCGCTTTGCCAGCGTCCCTCTACGGCGCCAACACCCGCAATGACGGCAAGACGACCGGCGCGACCGCCGCCACGCCAGTGAAAGCGGCTAATTCTTCGCCGGCGTCGCTGTCCAACGACGCGCTGGCGCAGCATGTGGCCTCGGTCGGCAATGCGACGGTCGATTTCGCGCAGGATTTCGTCAATAAGTTCGCCACATCGCTGTTCGGCGACGCAGGCAAGGGTGCGACCATCAGTTTCGACTCGGCCAGCCTGGACACCTCGTCCAGTTTCGGCGTGGGCGTGCAGCATAGCTCGGGGCCGAACGGCAGCAGCGACGCCGCCGCTTTCGACCTGACCGACAGCTCGCACTTCGTCGGCAAGGGCACGATCACCACCGCCGATGGCCGCAAGTTCGATTTCGAAGTGGAAGTGCAGTACGACGCTGAGCTGAGCGGCGCCGCCAGCCAGAGCACCGGCAACAGCACCAGCACCAACGCCAGCAAGCCAAGCAGCGACGCCGACAGCAAGAAACCGGTGGCCGCCAACGGCGCCAGCACCGACAACCTGCCGTCGGTGCAGGTGCCGAACATCGACTTCCCGGGCACGCTGGCCGACCTGTTCCAGTTGATCGGCCGCGACCTGCACTCGGCGCTGTCGACCGGCGACAGCTCGCCGAGCCAGGCCAGCAACGGCATCGACCGCAACACGCTACGCAACCTGTCGCTGCGTCTTCTCAGCCTGGTCAACAGCAAAGACACCAACACCTACAGCGCGCCGACCGCCGCCGACAAGGCCAAACCGACGGCCGACGCCACCGACACGCAGGCCGCACCGGAGCCCATCAAGGTGGGTCCGGCAGGCGTCAGCGCACAGCCAGCGCCGGCCGACGATCCGATCTCGACCACCGCCAAAGACGCCACCAGCTAAGCGCCAAGTATAATAAGCGCCTCAACACCAAAACGCCGACAGGGATGGACACCATCCCCGGCGTTTTTTGTGCTTCCGCTTATTACACCTACCGATTGCCCCGACATGTCCGCACAAACCACCGCCTCCCCTACGCCGCAACAGATCCACTGGGAGGAGAACGGCGTGCAGTGCGCCGCGCGCTGGCGCTCCGAAGCCGGCATGCCGCCACCGAAGCGCGTCGTCATCGCCGACGACCGCACCAACGCCGACGTGGCCTACCGCCTGGCCTGCGAAGGCACGGCGCTGCTGTGGCGCGGCGACTTCCAGAACGCCCGCCAGCTGCTGCAGGCGCTGGCGCGCCGCGCCGACCACAAGGCCAAGCCGGCCAAGAAAGCCAAGCCGGCCAAAGTGCCCGCCACCCCGACCGAAGCGTTCCACCTGCACCGCCAGGCGCAATCGCAACGCGCGCGCACGTTGGCCATGCTGCTGATTCCTTTCGACGCCGCCTACGCCATCCCGCTGCGCCGCGCGCCGGACGTGCAGCTGGCCTGCAACGAGGCTTACGGCCGCTTCGAGGAACCGTTCGTGGCCTCGCTGCGCGAGCTGCTGGGCGTGATCGGCGCGCACGAATGGCGCCGCACCGGCGTCGAGATCCCGGCGCTGGACGCGCGCATCCACCCGCACTACGGCGTGTTCTCGCCGGTGCGCGGAGAGTATGTGGAACTGGTGGCGAATACGCCGCTGCCGGCCGGCGTCAAGCTGGCTTACGACATCGGCGCCGGTACCGGCGTGCTGGCGGCGGTGCTGGCCAAGCGCGGCGTGGCGCGCGTGATCGCCACCGACCAGGACCAGCGGGCGCTGAGCTGCGCGCGCGAGAACCTGGCGCGGCTGGATCTGGACGGCCAGGTCGAGCTGCTGGAGGCGGATCTGTTCCCGGAAGGCCGGGCGCCGCTGGTGGTGTGTAATCCGCCGTGGGTGCCGGCGCGTCCGAGTTCGCCGATTGAATACGCGGTCTACGATCCGGACAGCCGCATGCTGCGCGGTTTCCTGGCCGGCCTGTCGGCCCATCTGACGCCGGGTGGCGAGGGCTGGCTGATCCTGTCGGACCTGGCCGAGCACCTGGGCCTGCGTCCGCGTGTAGATCTGATGGAATGGATCGCCGCCGCCGGCCTGAAAGTCATCGACCGCCACGACGTGCGCCCTACCCACCCGCGCGCCACCGACGCCACCGATCCGCTGCACGCCGCCCGCGCCGCCGAGGTGACGTCGCTGTGGCGTCTGGCTGCCGTGTAAAACCGCTTTGCGCCAGATCAGACTTGTATTGAGTGGCGTTTGACTCTGTTTAATATCCAGAGCAGACTTTCCCTGCAAAGCGGGACCACTCATGCAGACAGTTGAAATCCTTCAAGCGATACGCCGCCTCCTGGAGCAACTTCAGGAGACAAAATCCGATAATTTTGCGGAGTTGTCGAGGCGGTTGAGTCAAATGCAGGAGTATTTTGACGCCACACTTTCGCGCATTCACTCCGGCGAAGCCGAAGACGCTCTCGACCTCGACTTCAAAATCGACGATGCGCTGACACTGGCCAAGCAAATTATTCAAGAAATCTACAACCGAACTGTCTTGCCGCTCCCCAGGGAAGCTGCGAGAGCCGCCTATGCCTCCGCCACCAATCTGCAGTGGGAACTTGGCGAGCACGACATACCGTTCTCTCCCCGCAAACCCGGGTATGTAGCAAGCACGGCAGAGGAAGTAAATCAGCTATTGGACCGGATTGAGTCCGAGAGATGAGCTCGGAGAGACTTATCCGAACGCTCAACTGTGACCTCCCTCGGTTTAAAAGCAGTTTTCAGCGGCTTAAACCGGACATCGAGAAGGAGGCAAGGCGCGCCCTCGGTGAAATGGTTCTGATCGACATCGACGCCCCTCCGGCTAAGCTGCACCTGCACACGCTAACCAACAGGCAAGTTACCTCGGTGCTGGACCCGACGAAAAAAGTCAACGTCTACACGGTTCACCTCACCAGCAACGACGCTTACAAGGCGAACTTCACCTTTGAAGGCGGCTGTGCATATTTGAGAGATTGCGGAACCCATGCAGACATCGACAAGTCCCCGTAATGATGCGATAAACATAAGCTCCACTTAAAAAATCTTGCAAAATATAAGTGGCTCTTATTTTACCCCTTGCGGAACGCAAAAGGCCTATGTATAATTCGGGCCTCAGACGCGGGGTGGAGCAGTCTGGCAGCTCGTCGGGCTCATAACCCGAAGGTCACAGGTTCAAATCCTGTCCCCGCAACCAGATTCGATAAGCCGTTGATTTCTTTCAGGAATCAACGGCTTTTTCTGTTTACGGCGCCGATTCCCTTGGCGTGCAGCCTTATCCCCGATATACCCAAGCCGTCATAAAACTGTCACAATTGCTCTTTTTGGTTACCCAGGGAGACGCGTGTGAAGGATCAAGTTCAGGTTTCAGCTCAGCAGGAGCAGGATGCTCCCGCCAGTCCATCGCGCCGCCGCATCTTCCAGGCCGCAGCCGCTACCGGCATGGCAGCCTCCCTGCCCGCCGTCAGCGAAGCCGCCACCGCCAAACCGGCCGCCGTCAAAGGATCGCTGGACGCCAAGCTGCAAGCGCACGTCAAGAACGTGGTGGTGATCTACCTGGAAAACCGCAGCTTCAACAACCTGTTCGCCAACTTCCCCGGCACCGCCGCGCCTTTGTCGGCCGCCACCGCAGCCGCCTGCCAGCAGCGCGACTTCGACGGCTCCGTGCTGCCAACGCTGCCGAAAGTCTGGGGCGGCATGGTGCCCAACACTCAGGATATCGGCGGCAAAAAATACGTGCTGAAGGAAGACGACATCAAGAACCTGCCGAACGGCCCGTTCAAACTGGTCGACACCGAAGGCAAGCCGCTGCCGGAAGCCGTCATCACGCGCGACCTGTGGCACCTGTTCTACCAGAACCAGATGCAGATCAACGGCGGCAAGAACGACGGCTTCGCGGCCTGGGGCAACACCGGCGGCATGGTCATGGGCTACTACGGCGAGACCAGCAAAAACCTCGGCCTGTGGAAGATCGCCGAACAGTACACGCTGTGCGATAACTTCTTCATGGCGGCCTTCGGCGGCTCCTACCTGAACCACCAGTTCCTGATCTCCGGCCGCACGCCCGAATACTTCAACGCCAAGGACACCGCCGCGAAAAAGAAAATCGCGGTGCTGGACGACGGCCCGACCGGCATGCGCCTGTCCGTCACCAAGGACAGCCCGGCCTCGGCGATGGATGGTCATCCCATCTACACCAACAACGGCGCCATCACGCCGGACGGCTACGCGGTCAACACCATGGCCCCGCCTTACCAGCCGAGCTACATCCGCCCCGCCTTCGACGGCGATCCGCTGCTGGCCGATCCGAAGGATGCCGGCACCCTGCCGCCGCAAACCTACGACACCATCGGCGACCTGCTGTCGGCCAAGAAGGTCAGCTGGGCGTGGTACGGCGGCGCGTGGCAGGCGGCGCTCGACGCGCGCGGCGGCGGCGAGAAACCCAACTTCCAGTACCACCACCAGCCGTTCAACTACTTCAAGCAGTTCGCGCCCGGCACCGCCGCGCGAGCGGAACACTTGCGCGACGGTGGCCTGGGCGACAGCCCGATCTCGAACAAATTCCTGGCCGACGCCATCGCCGGCAAGCTGCCTGCGGTGACCTTCTACAAACCGCAAGGTAACCTGAACCTGCACGCCGGCTACTCGGACATCGAGTCGGGCGACGCCCACATCGCCAACGTGATCGAGCACCTGAAGAAGTCCCCGCAGTGGAAGGACATGGTCATCGTGATCACCTTCGACGAAAACGGCGGCTGGTGGGACAACGTGGCGCCCCCCAAAGGCGACCGCTGGGGCCCGGGCTCGCGCATTCCGGCCATCGTGGTCTCGCCGTACGCGAAAAAAGGCCAGGTCGACCACAGCTTCTACGACACCACCTCGATCATGCGCTTCATCACCCGCCTGCACGGCCTGCCGCTGCTGGAAGGCCTGAAGCTGCGCAACGACGCCTTCGCCGCCCGCAACGCGCTGCCACCGGGCGACCTGACGGGAGCGCTGAGCTTCCGTTGAGTTTGGGCTTTGTGTTACACTTCGCCCCTAACTTACACTGAGCCCGACTGCTGCAGCCGGGCTTTTGTTTTTTTTCAGATGAGAGATAAAAAAGATAACGCTACGTTCGACCTGCCCGGCTTCAGCCCGGCCGCGCCGCTCGAACCGGAAGCAAAGCGTCCGCCGCCGCCACGCGGCAAGCGCGCCACCCTCAAGCAAGTGCAACTGGAACTGCTGGAACCGACCGACACCTCCGGATTGCCGGTCTGGGTGCGCGACGAAAACCTGGACCTCACCGGCTTGCCGGTGTGGGCGCCAAACTAAAACAACCCGATTATCACAGCGTCAGCGAGCCTGTTAGACTGTGACCACGTCCTTTTTGAACAGGTCTGACACCATGACATCCACCGCCTCCACCGCGTTTTCCAGCCTGCCGCTGACCACCGCCCTCCTGGACAATCTCGAATCGCTCGGCTACAAGGAGATGACCACGATCCAGGCGCAAAGCCTGCCGTCGGTGCTGGAAGGCCGCGACCTGATCGCCCAGGCCAAGACCGGCAGCGGCAAGACCGCCGCCTTCGGCATCGGCATCCTGGCCAAGCTCAATCCCGCCTGGTTCGCCGTGCAGGCGCTGGTGCTGTGCCCTACCCGCGAACTGGCCGACCAGGTGGCCAATGAGCTGCGCCGCCTGGCGCGCGCCACCGGTAACGTCAAGGTGCTGGTTCTGACCGGCGGCTCGCCGATGCGTCCGCAGATCGCCTCGCTGGAGCATGGCGCCCACATCGTGGTCGGCACGCCGGGCCGCGTGCGCGACCACCTGGGCCGCGCCACGCTGGATCTGTCGAAAGTCGAAACGCTGGTGCTGGACGAAGCGGACCGCATGACCGACATGGGCTTCTACGACGAAATCGCCGGCATCGTCAGCGCCTGCCCGAAGCGTCGCCAGACCTTGCTGTTCTCGGCCACCTATCCGGACGACATCCGCCGCGCCACCGATTCCTTCCTGGTCGATCCGGTTGAAGTGACGGTCGAAGCGCAGCACGACAACAGCCAGATCGAACAGCTGTTCTTCGAGATCGGCTTCGACGAGCGCACCTCCGCCGTGGCGCGCCTGCTGGGCCACTACAAGCCGGTATCGGCCATCGCCTTCTGCAACACCAAGGTGCAGTGCCGCGAGCTGGTGGAAGAGCTGCAAGCGAAGGGCTTCTCCGCCATGGCGCTGTACGGCGAACTGGAACAGAAGGAGCGCGACGAAATCCTGGTGCTGTTCTCCAACCGCAGCTGCTCCGTGCTGGTAGCCACCGACGTCGCCGCGCGCGGCCTGGACATCCCCAACCTAGAAGCGGTGATCAACGTCGACGTGTCGAAGGACACCGAAGTGCACATCCACCGCATCGGCCGCACCGGCCGTGGCGCCGAACAAGGCCTGGCCTTGTCGCTGTGCGCGCCGAACGAGAAGAAGTGGGTCAAGCTGATCGAGGAATACCAGAAGGCGCCGGTCGAATGGTTCGACCTGAAAAGCCTGGACGACAACGAATACGGCGTCGATCCAGCGCCGATGATGACGCTGGTGATCTCGGGCGGCAAGAAGGACAAGCTGCGTCCGGGCGACCTGCTGGGCGCACTGACCGGCGACGCCGGCCTCTCGAAAGAACAAGTCGGCAAGATCAACGTATTCGAGTTCCAGACCTACGTGGCGATCGATCGCCGCGTGGCCTACGATGCGTTCGAGCGCCTCAGCAAGAACAACCCGCTGGGCGGCGATTTCGGCGCCATCAAAGGCCGCAACTTCAAGATGCGCTTCATCGAATCCTGAGTGGTTTAGCGGTGCGGCTGCTCGATATGCGGCAGCAGCACCGTCAGGATGCCCAGCAGCGGCAGGAACGAACACAGTTTGTACACATAGGCGATGCCGGCCACGTCGGCGACATGCCCCATGGCGGCGGCGCCGATGCCGCTCACGCCAAACATCAATCCAAAGAAGATCCCCGCAATCATGCCGACCTTGCCCGGCATGAGCTCCTGCGCGAACACGACGATGGCGGAAAACGCCGACGAGATCACGAAGCCAATCACCACCGACAGCACGGCCGTCCAGGCCAGGCCGACGTAAGGCAGCATCAGTGTGAACGGCGCGGCGCCGAGGATGGATATCCAGATCACGCGCTTGCGGCCGATGCGGTCGCCGATCGGCCCGCCCATGAAGGTGCCCGCCGCCACCGCCGCCAAAAACAGGAACAGATACAGCTGCGCCGACGAAACCGACAGGCCGAATTTATCGATCAGGTAAAAGGTGTAGTAGCTGCTCAAGCTGGACATGTAGACGTACTTGGAGAAGACCAGAAGCGCCAGCACCGTCAGCGCGCCATAAACACGGCCTTTGGATAAAGGCGACACGGCATGCGATGTGGTTTTGCGCGGCAGGCCGGCCAGGTGCGCGCTATGCCAGCGGCCGACGCGCACCAGCACCACAATCGCCGCCATCACCAACAACGCGAACCAGGCGATATTGGCCTGCCCGCGGCCGATGATGATGGCCGCAGCCAGCAAAGGCCCAAGCGCCGAGCCGACATTGCCGCCAACCTGGAACAGCGACTGCGCAAAACCGAACCGCCCACCCGAGGCGATGCGCGCCACGCGCGAAGCCTCCGGGTGGAAGGTCGAGGAACCGACGCCGATCAGCGCAGCGGCCACCAGCAAGGCCGGGAAGCTGGCGGCGACGGACATCATCAGCACACCGATCAGCGTGGCGACCATCCCCAGCGGCAGCAGGAACGGCAGCGGGCGACGGTCGGTGTACAGGCCTATCCACGGTTGCAGCAGCGAGGCGGTGCACTGGAAGGTCAGCGTGATCAGGCCGACCTGCGCGAACGTCAGGCCGAACTGCGCTTTCAGCATCGGATAAATCGACGGCAGCATCGCCTGCGTCAGGTCGTTCAGCAGATGGACCAGGGCGACTGCACCAAGGATGGAGATAACGGTGTCGCCGTGGGGGCGACTGGCGGGAGCAAGTGTGGAAGTATTCATGCCAGCCAGTGTAATATGGTCAAAAACCCGATATATTCCATTTTTCGTCGAATAAGTGACAAATGAAGGCTCTCAAACGCAGCAGCGATCATCGCGATTACCAGCGCGTGCCACGCGTGGTCACGGCGATGGCGCGCGACGAGATGCACGGTGTGTCAGTGGTCCCGCACAGTCATGAACGCGCGCAGCTGCTGTATGCCACCGAAGGTCTGATGAAGGTGAAGACCGACTTCGGCGTGTGGATACTGCCGCCGCGCCGCGCGCTGTTCATCCCGCCCGGCGTGGTGCATCAATGGACCTCGCTGAGCCGCGTGACGATGCGGACCATCTACATCGAGGCCAAAACGGCGCAGGCTTTCGGCGACAGCTGCCGCGTGATCGAAGTCAGCCCGCTGCTGCGCGAGCTGATACTGTCGCTGCTGGATGAGCCGATCGAATATCCGCTGCCCGGGCGCGGCGAACATCTGGCGATGCTGATCCTGTCCGAGCTGGCGGCGGCGGAGACGGTGCCGATCGCGATCCCCTGGCCGCGCGACCGGCGCCTGCTGGCCGTGTGCGAAGCCATCGTGGACGATCCGGGCAGCCCGCGCACCATCGAGGACTGGGCCGCCGAAGCCGGCGCCAGCGCGCGCACTTTGATACGCCTGTTCCCAAAAGAGACCGGGCTGCATTACCGCCAGTGGGTGCAGCAGGTGCATCTGGCCGAGGCGTTCGGCCGGCTGGCGCGCGGCGACAGCGTGGGCGAGATTGCGGCGGCGCTGGGCTACGCCAGTCCGAGCGCGTTCAGCGCGATGTTCCGTCGCATACTCGGCAAGACGCCGCAGCATTATCTGAACGGCTGGCGCGCGCCGCTGCAGCAGGCTTAAGCCGCCGCCAACGCAAAGCGGAACACAGCGCCGCGCTGCGGAACGCGGACCAATTCGATAGTGCTGTCGTGCAGTTGCAGGATGCGGCTGACGATCAGCAACCCCAAGCCCCCTTCCCGGTGTTCGCCGCGCAGCGCGAACGGGCGGCGGAACAGCACCTCCTCCATATCCGCCGGGATGCCCGGCCCCGTATCGCTGACGGTGACGTGGACGTGGCCCGGCAATTGCACATCCGGCTCCACCGTGATTTCCACGGTGCCACCGGCCGGCGTATGGCGGATCGCGTTATCGAACAAATTGGTCAGCACGCGCTCGATCATGCCCAAGTCCGCACGCACCATCGGCGCCGGATGCGGCAGCACGGCGTTGAGGTGCAGCTGCTTTTCCTCGGCGCGCAGTTCGAATTTCTGGAACACGTCCTGTATCAGATCGCTGAGCGAGAAGGCTTCGATCTCCGGCGCCACCGCGCCATGCTCCAGGCGCGCCAGTTCGAACAAGGCCTGCGCCAGGCGCCCCACCTTGCGGCTCTGCGCCAGCGCAATGCCCAGGTAATGCTGGCGGCCCGCCGCGTCCAGCGTTTCGTCCTTCAGCGACAAGGTCTCCAGATAGCCGTGCAGCGAGCCAAGCGGCGTGCGCAGATCGTGCGAGATGTTCGCCACCACTTCACGGCGCTCGTGATCCAGCTGGCGCATGGTCTGCCATTGTTCGTTGATGCGCTCGGCCATCTCGCCGTAGGTGCGCTCCAGGATCGCGATCTCGTCGCGCCGCCCGCCGGCATTGGGCGGCGGCAGCACCAGTTGTTCGGCCTTGGTGTCGAGCTGGCGCATGTTCGCGGCCAAGCGATGCAACGGACGCGTGATCAGGCGGAAGGCAACCAGGCCGGCCAGCAGGCCTAGCAAAGCCACGATCGCCATCGACCACAAGGTCGTGCGCAGCACCGAGCTGGCGGTGGCGCGGGCGGCGAGGCGGTCATGCTCCTCGCTTTGCAGGATGACGTAGATGTAGCCGACCTTGCGCTCATCCATGCGCAGCACGGCCGCGCTGAACACCTTGCGGCCAGTGCCGCTGCGCGGGTCGTCGCCCTGGATCGGCAAGGGCTGGTTGTCCAGCAGGCGGCGGATCGGCTCAAGATCCACATGGTCGCGCTTCAGGTGGCCGGCCGGCGCCGCGTGGCCGACGATGCGGCCGTCCATGTCCAGCAGGTAGACTTCGACATTGGGATTGACCACCATCAGCTGCCCGAACAGGCGGCGCACCGTTTCGGGACCGAGGCCCACACTGGCCGGCACGCCGGGCGCAGGAGCGGGATCGCTGTTCGCATGCATCAGTTGCGCGTCGAGCGCGATGCTGCGGGCCAGTCCGCGCGACAGGCCCTGCACCACTTCCTTCTCATGCATGATGTTGGCGCGGATCTGCAACCACGCGGAAGCGCCGCAGCAAGCCAGCAGCAGCACCGAGAACACCAGCGACAGCCGCTGCGATAAGCTCAGGTTCATGCCGCCGGTCCGCCGTTGGCAAAGCGGTAGCCCTTGCCCCACACAGTCAGGATGCGGGCCGGGTCGGCGGGATCGGCTTCGATCTTGGCGCGCAGGCGGTTGATGTGGGTGTTGACCGTGTGTTCGTAGCCGTCGTGCTGGTAGCCCCACACCTGGTTGAGCAGGTCCAGACGCGAGAACACTTTTTCGGGATGCTTGACGAAGAAGTACAACAGGTCGAATTCACGCGGCGTCAGGTCCAGCGGGCGGCCCTCGACCTGGGCTTGCCGGGTCAGCGGATCGAGGCGCACACCGTTCAGCTCCAACGCGCCGGATTCATTGCGCTGGTTGCGGGCCATGGCGTCGGCACGGCGCAGCAGCGCCTTGACGCGGGCCACCAGCTCCAGCACCGAGAACGGCTTGACCAGGTAATCGTCCGCGCCCAGCTCCAGGCCGAGGATGCGGTGCACTTCGCTGGAACGGGCACTGGTGATGATGATGGGCGTATAGGTCGCCATGGCACGCGCCTGGCGGCAGATCTCCAGCCCATCCACGCCGGGCAGCATCAGGTCGAGGATCAGCGCATCCCAGCCGCCGGTGCGCAGCTGGGCCAGGCCCTGGTTGCCGTCGGCGCAGTGGGTGACCTGATAGCCCTCGTCCTGCAAATGCAGGCGCAGCAGGTCGGCGATGGGCATATCATCCTCAACGATCAGGACGCGTTTTGGTAAATCCATAGTCAGTCGGGCCGGGTAAAAGTCTGGGTGCCGCCATTGTGCGGGATTCCTGCCTTGGAAAGTATCACATTTAATTGAAGTTTACGTGAGGATTTTGCCAGCCCTTCCCGGCCACAATGGCTGCATCGACATTCCACTTTATGGAGTTCATATGACTTCCAGACGCAAATTTCTCCTCACTAGCGGCGCCGCCCTGATGGCAGGCGCCGCAGCTTTAAAATGGCGCGCCGTCCATGCCGCGCCGGCTCCGGCCTGGGAAGTAACCCACACGGACGCCGAATGGCGCGCCCTGCTCTCGCCCGCGCAGTACGAGATCTTGCGGCGCGGCGGCACGGAGCGTCCGTTCAGCAGCCCGCTCTACAAGGAGCATCGGGCCGGTAAATTCTCCTGCGCCGGTTGCCAGAATCCTCTGTTCTCGTCCGCGACCAAGTTCGACAGCGGCACAGGCTGGCCCAGTTTCTGGAAGCCGCTGGAACGCGGCGTCTACACCAGCCGCACGACGTCGCTGGGTTTCCGTGGGGCGGAGGTGCAGTGCCGCCGCTGTGGCGGGCATCTGGGCGATGTGTTCGACGACGGCCCGGAACCGACCGGCCTGCGTTATTGCATCGACGGCCTGGCGCTGACTTTCACGCCCGGCGCGGCCTGACGGAGGTTGAACATCATGTTGTTGATACTTCTTGCTTATCTGGGCGGGGCGCTGACGATACTCAGCCCTTGTATTTTGCCGGTGCTGCCGTTTGTGTTTGCCCGCACGGGGCAGCCGTTCGTGCGCAGCGGCCTGCCGATGTTGGCCGGGATGGCGCTGACTTTTGCGCTGGTGGCGACGCTGGCGGCCGTCGGCGGCGGTTGGGTGGTGCAGGCCAACCAGTATGGACGCTGGCTGGCGATGGCGCTGATGGCTTTCTTCGGTTTGACCTTGATGCTGCCCCATCTGGCGGATCGCCTGACCAAGCCGCTGGTGGCGCTGGGCGATAAGCTGTCCAACAAGGCGCAGGCCTCCGATGCGACGACGGACAGCGCATGGTCGGGGGCGCGAGCATCGTTCCTGCTCGGGATTGCGACTGGTCTGCTGTGGGCGCCCTGCGCAGGTCCGGTACTCGGTCTGGTGCTGACCGGCGCGGCGCTGAACGGCGCTAGTGCCGGGACGACGCTGCTGCTGTTGGCCTATGCGGCGGGCGCGGCGACTTCGCTGGCGTTGGCGCTGCTCATCGGCGGTAAGGTCTTCAGTGCGATGAAGCGCTCATTGGGCGCGGGCGAATGGATACGGCGCGGCTTGGGCGTGGCCATGCTCGGCGGCGTGGCGGCGATTGCCAGCGGGCTCGATACCGGACTGTTGACGCGAGTGTCGACCGTGGCGACGGCGGGGCTGGAGCAGAAGCTGATCGATAAACTGTCGCCGCGCGATCCGCAGGGCGACGCAATGCGCGGCTCGGGCGCCATGATGGCCGGCGGCGCGATGATGTCGCGCACCGCGATGACCGGCAAAGGCCCGGCCATGATGGCCATGCATGGCGCGGCGCCTGCCGACGACGCACTTCCGGTGGAAGGCAAACTGCCGCCGCTGACCGGCGCCGTCGACTGGCTCAACTCCGCGCCGCTGACCGCAGCCCAGCTGAAAGGCAAAGTGGTGCTGGTCGACTTCTGGACCTACTCGTGCATCAACTGCCTGCGCACCATGCCTTACGTGAAAGCGTGGGCGGAAAAATATCGCGACCAGGGCCTGGTGGTGATCGGCGTGCACGCTCCCGAATTCGCCTTCGAACGCGATGTCGGCAACGTCCGCAAGGCAATCAAGGACCTCGGCATCACCTACCCTGTCGCCGTCGATAACGACTACGCCATCTGGCGCGCTTTCGGCAACCAGTACTGGCCTGCGCACTACTTCATCGACGCCAAGGGCCAGATCCGTCACCACCATTTCGGCGAAGGCGAATACGCCCAGTCCGAGCAGGTGATCCAGCAACTGCTGGAGGAAGCGGGCCACAAGGACGTCGCCAACACGGTGGTCAGCGCGGAAGACGCCAAGGGCGTGCAGCAGGCCGCCGACATGGGCCAAGTCGCCTCGCCGGAGACCTACCTGGGCTACGAGCGCGCACGGAACTTCGCATCGCCGGAAGGCCAGGCGACGGACAAGGCGCGCAGCTACACCGTCCCATCGCAACCGGCGCTGAATCAATGGGGCCTGGCCGGCAACTGGCTGTCGCAGCCGGACCAGGTCACGCTGAGCCAGGGCATGGGCCGCATCGTCTACCGCTTCCATGCGCGCGACCTGCACCTGGTGCTGGGCCCCGGCAAGGACGGCAAACCGGTGCGCTTCCGCGTGACGATAGACGGCGCCGCGCCGGGCACCAGCCACGGCACCGATGTCGGCGCCGATGGCAGCGGCACCATCACCGGCCAGCGTTTGTATCAGCTGGTGCGGCAGTCCGGCAGCGTCGCCGACCGCACCTTCAGCATTGAATTCCTCGATCCCGGCGTGCAAGCCTACGCCTTTACCTTTGGTTGAAACGGAGAGCACATCATGAACAGTATCCTGAAAAATTGGGGCGGCCCAGCGGCGCTGGTCGGCGCGGCCATCTTCGGCGTGGCGTTGTGGCAGCAGCCGGCGGAATCGGCGGAAGTCGCGGTGGTGATCGCACCGCCGGCGGTCGATGAACCGGCCGGCGCCGAACACACGGCCACCGCCATCTTCGCCGGCGGTTGCTTCTGGGGCGTGCAGGGCGTGTTCCAGCACGTGAAGGGCGTCAGCAACGCCGTCTCCGGCTATGCCGGCGGCGACAGCCGCAGCGCCAACTACGACGCCGTCAGCGGCGGCGACACCGGCCACGCGGAGAGCGTGAAGATCACCTACGATCCGGCGCAGGTCAGCTACGGCAAGCTGCTGCAAATCTTCTTCTCGGTGGCGCACAATCCGACGGAATTAAATCGCCAGGGGCCGGACAGCGGCACCCAATACCGTTCGGCGATCTTCCCGCAATCGCCGGTGCAGCGCAGCGTGGCGGAAAAGTACATCGCCCAGCTGGATGCCTCGCACGTGTTCAGGAAGCCGCTGGCGACCAGGATCGAAATGAACAAGGCCTTCTATCCGGCCGAAACCTACCACCAGAACTTCCTGACGCTGCACCCCAGCCATCCGTACATCGCCTTCAACGACTTGCCGAAGGTCGAGAACCTGAAACGTATCGCGCCTGATGTGTATCGCGCCGATCCGGTGCTGGTCCGTAAAGGGCTGTAGTACGGGCTGTAGTACAATTACAGCAAAATACTATACGGCCAGGCGCCATGGACACCAGAGACGATCCCACCCCCGATTCACCGCTGCGGCGCCGGCTACTGGGCGGCTTGCTGTCCGCCGCCGCGCCCGCGCTGCCGCTGATTTTGCCGTCCAGCGCACGCGCGGCCGACGCGCCCATCCAGGTCGGCGGCCTGCCCGTCACCTGCAATCTGACGCTGCCGGTTGCCTGCATGGCGAAGGCCGCCGCTATCGGCAAGCCGGGCGCCCTGCCACGCGGCTTCGAGTACAGCAAATACAATGGCTGGCCCGAGGTCAAGGAATCGCTGATGACGGGCCGCATCCAGGCCGCCTACATGCTGGCGCCGTTGGTGATGGACCTGGCCGACAAGCGCATCCCGGTCAAGATCGTCTCGCTGGGCCACCGTTCAGGCGCCGTCATCATGGTGCGCACCGATTCGGCCTATAAAAAATTCGCCGACCTGCGCGGCAAGCGCATCGCCATACCAAGCCGCTTCGCGGTGGACTTCCTGTTCCTGCGCAAAATGCTGGCGCGCGAGAAGATGACGCCCAAGGATATCGAGATCGTCGAGATGGCGCCGCCGGACATGCCGGCCGCGCTGTACGCCAAGGCGGTCGATGGCTACTGCACCGGCGAGCCTTTCGGCGCCGCCGCGCAGCGCGCCGGCTATGCCCGTCCGCTGGCGATGACCCGCGACGAGTGGCGCAACTACATCTGCTGCGTGCTGACGGTGCGCGAAGAACTGATCAAGGAAAACCGCCCGCTGGTACAGGAGCTGGTCAACTACGTGCAGGCCGCCGGAACCTGGCTCGATTCCACCCCGGTCAGCCGCGAGAAGGCGGTCACCATCGCCGCCGGCCGCAAGTACTTCAACCAGGATCCGAACATCCTGCGCTTCGTGATGCAGAATCCGGCCGACCGCGTGACCTACGGCGACCTGCGCATGATACGCGCCGAGTTCGACGAATTGATGCAGCTGTCGATCGAGGCCGGCACCATCAAGCACCCCATCGCCTACGAGTCCTATGTGGACGAGAGCTTCGTCAAGGCCATCAAGCCGGTCGCCATCAACATATGAGCAAGTTGAGGATAGCCTTACTGGCGAACGCGATGGCGATGTCGATCGCGTTCGGTGTGCAAGCTGCCGACACATTGGGACTGAAGGCCGGCGTGTTCGATCCGCCGCGCATGGCGCCCGACTTCACGGTGCGCGGCTCGGACGGCAAGGAACTGAAACTGAGCCAGTACCGCGGCAAGCTGGTGCTGCTGGAATTCGGCTACACGTCGTGCGTGGATGTTTGCCCGGTGTCGCTGGGGATGCTGGCGGAGGCGCGCCGGCAGATGGGCGCGCAGGCCAGCCAGCTGCAGGTCATCTACGTCACCGTCGATCCCGAGCGCGATACGCCCGAGCGCATGCGGAACTACCTGCGCGCTTTCGATCCGACCTTCATCGGCGCCACCGGCACGCCGCAGCAAATGGCGCGCGTGCGCCAGGACTACGGCATCACCGCCACCAAAAAAATGATCGACGGTAGCAAGACCGATTACATCGTCGGCCATTCCTCGTACCTGTACTTCGTCGACCGCAAGGGAAGCTTGCGCGCGTTGCTGCCGTTCGGACGCACCGCCGCCGATGTGGTGCACGACGCCACGCTGCTGTTGAAGAATTGAGTACGCTGCGTCTATACAAACCGGCCGCCATCGCGCTGGGTCTTGCCGCCGCCGGCCTAGTGGCATTTTGCGCGTGGGCCGCGCTGGCGCCGCTCGCCCTGCCCTCGCGCGACGAGCTGTTTGAAATCCCCAACGGCACCTGGGCGCGCCGCATGGCCGGCGACAAGGTGGAGATCCTGCCTTCCGAGATCCATCTGACGCACGGCGCGAACGACGTGCTCCTGCTGCGCAACAAGGACAGCGTGCCGCAGATTTTCGGGCCGGTGCTGATCATGCCGGGCCAGAGCTTCCGGCTGCCGTTCGAAACCGTCTCCGTCAACGACTTCGCCTGCACCGCACACGCCAGCGGGCAAATGCGGGTGGTGGTCGACGCCATGCCAACCGCCGGCTGGCCGCGCCTGAAGTGGCGCGCCCTGCGCGCCTGGGCGCGCGCGCCGCATCTGTTTTCTACCTGATTGGACGTTATGGAAAAACTCAAGAAAATCCTGCCGCCGCTGGCGGTGCTGGCCACGCTGATCGCCCTGTGGTGGATCGTCGTGGTGCAGACCGAGAGCGTGATCTTCCCCACGCCGCTGCAAGTGGTGACCGGCACGCTGGAACTGGCCGAAGACGGCACGCTGTGGGAGCATATCGGCGCCTCGCTGTTCCGCGTCGGCACCGGCTTCGGGCTGGCGGCGCTGGTCGCCATACCGATGGGGCTGTGGATGGGCCGCGTGGACGGCGCCTACATCACGCTCAACCCCATCTTCCAGATCCTGCGGCCGATCTCGCCGATTGCCTGGATACCGCTGGCGATCCTGTGGTTCGGCGTCGGCAACGTGTCGCCGATCTTCCTGATCTTCATCGCCGCCGTGTTCCCGATGATCGTGCAGACGGCGTCCGGCGTGCACACCATCGAACGGCGCTACCTGCGGGCGGCGGAGAACTTCGGCGTCTCGAAGACTACGCTGTTCCGGCAGGTGATCATTCCCGCGGTGCTGCCGGAGATTATCGTCGGCATGCGCATCGCGCTGGGCGTGGCGTGGCTGGTGGTGGTGGCGGCCGAGATGATCGCGCTGCGCTCCGGCCTGGGCTACCTGATCATGGACTCGCGCAACGCCGGCAACCGCTATGACCTGGTCATCGCCGGCATGATCATCATCGGCATCATCGGCTTGATACTGGACGCGGTGATGCGCAAACTCGAAGGCCTCAAATCGGTAAGGTGGCGCTATGGACGCTAAAACTATGGACGCCAAAATCGTCGTCAACGATATCAAGAAAAACTTCAAGGAGCTGGCGGTGGTCGGCGGCGTCAGCCTGGACGTGAAGGATGGCGAATTCGTCGCCATCGTCGGGCCTTCCGGCTGCGGCAAGTCGACGCTGATGAAGATCATCGCCGGCTTCGAGCAGCCCAGCGAGGGCGAAGTGCGCATCGACGGCATGGTGCGGCGCGGGCCCAGCCCCAAAGGCATCGCGATCTCGCAGCATGGCTCGGTGTTCCCGTGGCTGACGGTGCAGCAGAACCTGATGTTCGGCCTGACCGGCAACGGCCATGGCGACAAATCGGCGCTGGCCGATCACTATGCCGAGATGGTGGGCTTGAAGGGTTTCGAGAACAGCTATCCGCACGAACTGTCGGGCGGCATGCTGAAACGGGTGGAGCTGGCGCGGGCCTTTGTCGTCAAGCCGGAGATCCTGTACATGGACGAGCCCTTCTCCGCGCTGGATGCGTTGATGAACCTGAAGATGCGCACCGAACTGCTGCGCATCCTTTCCGAGGAACGCCACACGGTCATCCTGATTACGCACGATGTGGAGGAAGCGCTGTTCATGGCGGACCGCATCCTGGTGCTGTCGCCGCGTCCGACGCGGATACAGGCGTCGTTCGACGTGCCGCATCCGCATCCGCGCAAGCTGTCCCGCCCCGAATTCCAGGAGATGAAGGAACAGATCCTGCGCGAACTGGGCGTGACTATTTGACCTGCTTGAGCACTTCCAGCACGGCCTCGGTCACGGCTTCAGGCTTGTCGGCCTGAATCCCGTGGCCGGCGCCGGCCACGATGCGCTGCGTGCCGCGCGTGGACAGTGCGGCCATCTGCTTCTGAATCGCGACGTTCTCGTCCTCCATCGCTTTATTCAGCGCGCTTTGCGGCTGGTTGGGCACCGCATACGGGCTCACGCCGCGCGTCAGCACCACCAGCGGCAGGTCGCCGAGCGGGCGGCGCAAGGCGCGCAACTGCTCGTCGCTATCCTTCATCGCATTCCATTCCGCCACCGTGGTGCGCCAGTAGGCCGGCTTGCGCTCGTGCGCCAGCACCACCGGGCCAAGCGCAGGGCCGAAGAAGGTCGACGGATCGCCGATGCAGTTCTTCTGCTGCTCGCTGCCGGCGGCGATGCCCTTGCCTTTGCTGGCGGCGGCCAGGCAGTACTGGTTCTGCTGCTCGACCATGCCGTAGATCTGCTTGATCTTGCCATCGGTGGCCTTGTCGAGACGCGCGGTTTCGTCCTCATGCTGCGCTTCGACCAGCACCAGGCCTTTGACCTCGTCCGGATAGCGATAGGTGTAGACCTGCACGTTGGCGCCGCCGAGCGAATTACCGACCAGGATATACGGCGGCTTGACGCCGGCGCCGGCCAACAGCTTGTGCAAATCCTCGGCCACGTTTTCGGACGTGTTCGGGCGCGTAGCGGGCTCGCTGAAGCCGTAGCCGGCGCGGTCGAACACGCAGGCGCGCGTATGCTTGGCCACTTCCGGCTGCACCTTGAACCACGCCCAGCCAGCGTCGCCGGACGGCGAGTCGAACAACACGGTGGTGGCGCCCTCGCCGCTGCAATGCAAATTCATCTTACGGCCGCCGACATCGATCAACTGCTGCGGCTTGGCAAACGCACGGCCGCCATCGCTCTTCGCGGCGGAAGCCGCCAATACAGGGGAAACCGCACCGGCGGCCAGCGCCAGCAGTGCAAGACGAAACAAAGGTTGGGTCATTCAGTTCATCCTAAAAAATGGGGTCAGATCTGACATTCGGACACGGGCTCAAGCTTATCAAATTTACTACAGCTGTGCACGTGTCCGAATGTCAGATCTGACCCTCTTTTAGCGGACGGCAAGGGAGACGCTGGCGGGGAATTGCGGGGCGCGGCGATGTAGCGTCGCCTGTTCGTAGCAGTAGGCCATGCGGATCAGCGTGGCTTCGCTGTAGGCGGCGCCGACGAACGACAAACCCACCGGCAGGCCGTGCACATACCCGGCCGGCACCGTGATGTGCGGGTAGCCCGCCACCGCCGCCGGCGACGAGAAGCTGCCGCCGAAATGGTCGCCGTTGATGAAGTCGGTCAGCCAGGCGGGGCCGCCGGTCGGCGCCACCAGCGCGTCGAGCTGGTGCTCGCGCATCACCTGGTCGATGCCTTCGGCGCGCGAGTAGCGCTGGTTGTTGGCCAGCGCGTCGCGGTAGGCCGGGGTGTCGAGATCGCCCTTGGCCTGCGCACGCTCCAGGTATTCCTGGCCGAAGTACGGCAGCTCTTGCTGGTGGTTTTTCTGGTTGAAGGCGATGACGTCGGCCATGTTGGACACCGACGCATGCGGCGCGTACTCCTTCAGGTAGGCCGCCAGGTCGGCCTTGAATTCGTACAGCAGCACTTCGGTCTCGCTGTCGCCGTATTTGCTGACGTTGGGCACTTCGGTGTCGACCAGGATCGCGCCCTGCGCCTTCAGGTCCAGCAGCGCTTTTTCGATCACCGCGTCCAGCTCGTCGTTGCTGCCAAAGAAGTTGCGGGCCACGCCGATGCGCTTGCCCTTCAAGCCGCCCTTCTCCAGCGCGGCGCGGTAGTCACCGGCCTTGCCGGCGCCCTCTTGCGTGACCGGATCCCTGGCGTCGACGCCGGTCATCGCGGCCAGCATCAGGGCGGCGTCGGCGACGCTGCGCGCCATCGGGCCGGCCGTGTCCTGCGAGTGGGCGATCGGAATGATGCCGCTGCGGCTGACCAGTCCCAGCGTCGGCTTGATGCCGACCAGGCCGCAGATCGAGGCCGGCGAGACGATCGAGCCGTCGGTCTCGGTGCCGACCGCCAGCGTGGCCAGGCCGGCGGCGATCGCCGCGCCCGAGCCGGAGCTGGAGCCGCTGCAATTGCGGTCCAGCGAATACGGATTCAAGGTCAGTCCGCCGCGCCCGCTCCAGCCGCTGACCGAATGCGTCGAGCGCATATTGGCCCATTCACTCAGGTTGGTCTTGCCGATGATGACGGCGCCGGCCGCGCGCAACTGGGCGGCGACGTGGGCGTCGCGCGCGGCGCGGATGCCGTTCAGCGCCAGCGAGCCGGCGGTGGTGCTCATGCGGTCGCCGGTGGCGATGTTGTCTTTGAGGAGGACGGGGATGCCGTGCAGCGGGCCGCGCACGCGCTTGAGCTTGCGCTCGCGGTCCATGTCCAGCGCGATCTTCAGCGCTTCGGGATTGATTTCGATGATGGCGTTGAGGCGGGGTCCGGCCTTGTCGATGGTCTTGATGCGGGCCAGGTATTGCGAGGTCAGCGAATGCGAGGTCAGCTTGCCGGCCTCCATCATCTGCTGCTGTTCCCAGACGCCGGCATCGAGGATGCCGCCGGGGCCGAGCTTGGAGGCCGCACCGGCCGGCGCCGCCAGCACCCGGTTGCTGCTGCCCGCCATGGCCCCTGCGGCCACGCCGATCCGAACGAATTCCCTGCGATCCATGCCATCCTCGTGAGTGGTTTGAACTGATCACCAATGCGCACTATTTGTTGCGTCACATAAATATATCAGCGTGTTGCCACCTACACCACAAAAATTATTACAAATCAGCAAATAATTACTAACTTCCAATAAAAAAAGCACGCCGGCATGTGTTTAACATGCGCTGGCGTGCTTTTTTAGCACTAAAACCGATTAGTTACGAACGATACGCTTGTATTCGTTGGTACGGGTGTCGATTTCGATGACGTCGTCCTGGCTCACGAACAGCGGCACTTGCACGGTGTGGCGGTGGGCTTCGATGGCGTTTTCGATCTTGGCTTCTTTCAGGACGTTGCCCGAAGTGTTGCCCTTGACCGCAGGCTCCGAGTACACGACCTGGCGGGCGATGGTGGTTGGCAGCTCAACCGAGATCGCTTTGCCGTCGTAGAACACGGCTTCGCATTCCATACCGTCTTTCAGGTAGTTCAGCGCTTCGCCCAGGTTTTCTTCTTCGATTTCGTATTGCTCGTAGTCGCTGTCCATAAACACGTACAGCGGATCGGCGAAGTACGAGTAGGTCACTGGCTTCTTGTCCAGAACCACCACGTCGAACTTGTCGTCGCCGCGGAACACGTTTTCCATTGGGGTGTTGGTCAGAAGATTCTTCATCTTCCATTTGTACGTGAAGCCCGTGCGGCTCGAACCGTTGACGTCGGAGCGCAGAACGATCATAGGCTTGCTGTCAACCATGATGATGTTGCCAACACGAATTTCTTTTGCAGGTTTCATAGAGAGTGTACGTAAAAAGTAGGTTGCGTAAAAATCATCTGTCGCCAGGCTGAACGCCCAAAGCTCACGGTTGATCGGGTAAAAATGCGCTAGAGATTAACCCGGCATTATACCTTGTTTTTCCCGCACCGCCTATCTCAGCGTGGCGGCGAATGCCATCAGATTGGCGGCCAGGTCGCCGTTGGCCTGCATTTGCGCCTGCCACTGGCCGGCGCGCGCCTGCATCGCCGGCATCTGGCGCGCGAACGCTTGCCACAGCGTCGGCCAGCCGCTGCCCTCGCCCGCCGTCGGCGCGCCGTTCCAGCGCAGCGAAAATTCGGCCAGCGCGTCGAGCCCGACGGCGTAGCGCTGCAGGAAGGCGCGCAGTTTTTTGTGGTGCAGGTCTTCGTCCTGCGGGTAGATGTGCCAGACGAAGGGCTTGCCGGCCCACTGCGCGCGCACGAAGGAATCCTCGCCGCGCACGAAGTTCAGGTCGCAGGCCCACAGCAGCTTGTCGTAGTCCGGCTGCGGCACGAAGGGCAGCACGCGCAAGGTCAGCGCGCCGTCGGTGGCGCTGGCGCCGGCCTTGGCCTCCGCACCAAGGAAGGCTTGCACCGTCTCGGCCGCCACGCCTTCCGGCACCAGGCAGGTGACGGCTTGGTCGCCCTGGCGCCAGACGTCCAGCAGCGCCGAGACCGGCGCGTGCGGGTAGCAGAACAGCGAGACCTTGGTGGCCGCCAGCTCGGCCGGCGTGACGCCGAAGCGCGCCAGGAACTGCGCCATCGCCGCCGGCGAGGACTGGAACTCGGCACGCTGCTGCTCCAACTCGGCTTCGCGCAGCAGGCCGCCGGTCTTGTCGGTGAAGCCGGGGAAGAAGAAATGCTTGGTCAACGACAGGCGCGGATGCGGCGACGTCAGGCGATGGCAGCCCTCGACCCACTCCTCGGCCGTCAGCCCTTCCAGGTTGAACCATACCGGGCGCGGCTCGCACTGCGCCATCGCCTCGATGTAGCCGGGCGGGATGTCGACCGCGAAGAATTCGATGACGATGTCGGCCACGTCGGCCGGCGTGTAGACGCCGTCCTGGTCGCGCCAGTGGCGCACCTGCACGCCGTCGAGCTGCTGGCGGTCGGCGGCGATGTCGACCTCGGGGCAGATTCGGCGGAAGCTGGCCAGGTCGTCGACCCACAGCGTGACCGCGATGTCGTGCTCGCGCCGCAGCTGGCGCGCCAGGCGCCAGCAGATGCCGATGTCGCCGTAGTTGTCGACGACACGGCAGAACAGATCGAGACGGCGGAATTTCTTCATGACAGGCCGGGAAAAAAAGTGAGGCTGGATGATACCTGATTAACGTGCGAGGGCCACCAAGAATACCAAAACTTCCACCCGCTGGCCCAGTCCAATCCCTTCCAGCGCAGGTCCACGCGGCACATGGACAGCGCTGGGCAATAGCAACCACAACAAGGAGATGTCATGAACGAGTATCAACAATACTATGGACAACAACTAGCACCGCAACAACTGGGCGGCCTGGCGCCGCAAGGTTTCTTCGGCAGCTTGCTGGGCGCACCGCTGGGCGGCCTGATCGGGCGCGGTATCGGCGGGCTGTTCGGCAATTCCCATCTCGGCAGCCAGATCGGCCAGGCGGCCGGCGGCATCGGCGGCTCCTTCCTGCCACTGGGCGTCGACCCTGTGACCGCCGCCTACGCACAACAAGCACAACAACAGCAACTGCAGCAACTGCAACAGGCCCAGCTCGCACCACAGGGCTGGTTCGGCAACATCATCAAGAGCGTGGCGCAACCGCTCGGCGGCGCCATCGGCGGCGCTTTCGGTAACGCCGGCCTGGGCAACACCATCGGCGGCATCGCCGGCCAGCTGGGCGGCATGCTGCCGTTCGCGGCCGATCCGGTGCAGCAAGCTTACGCCCAGCAAGCGGCGCAGCTCCAACAACTACAACAGCTGCAAGCACAAGGCCTGGCGCCGCAAGGCTGGTTCGGCAACATCATCAAGAGCGTCGCGCAGCCGCTGGGCGGCGCGATCGGCGGCGCCTTCGGCAATGCGGGACTGGGCAACACCATCGGCGGCATCGCCGGCCAGCTGGGCGGCATGCTGCCCTTCTCGGCCGATCCGGTGGCGCAAGCCTATGCGCAGCAGGCAGCCCAGCTTCAACAGCTGCAAGCGCAAGGCCTGGCGCCGCAGGGCTGGTTCGGCAATATCATCAAGAGCGTGGCGCAACCGCTGGGCGGCGCCATCGGCGGCGCTTTCGGTAACGCCGGCCTGGGCAACACCATCGGCGGCATCGCCGGCCAACTGGGCGGCATGCTGCCCTTCTCGGCCGATCCGGTGACGCAGGCCTATGCACAGCAGGCGGCGCAGCTGCAAGCGCAAGGCCTGGCGCCGCAGGGCTTCTTCAACGATCTGCTGCGCAACCGCGCCAACACCGGCATCATCAGCCCACCCATCTTCAGCCGGCCCATCGGCAGCCCCGGCATCGGTTACTCGAGCCCCAATATCGCCAGCATGCTGCCATTCGCCGTCGATCCGGTGACGCAAGCCTATGCGCAACAAGCACAGGACGCGCAGCTGCAAGGCCTGGCGCCACAGGGCTGGTTCGGCAACATCATCAAGAGCGTGGCGCAGCCGCTGGGCGGCGCGATCGGCGGCGCCTTCGGCAATGCAGGACTGGGCAACACCATCGGCGGCATCGCCGGGCAACTGGGCGGCATGCTGCCGTTCGCCGCCGACCCGGTAACTGCGGCCTACGCACAACAACAGCTGCAACAGCAACTGCAACAACAGCAACAGCAGCAGGCGCAGCAAGCGCAACTGGCCCAGCTCACGCAGCAGGCGCAAATGGCCAACGCCGGCAACACCGCGCTGTACGGTGGTCAACTGCTGCACTGATCACGCGCTGAGACGCCGACAGGGCGGCGTCGCCCCCTGCCCTCCAGCGGCGGCGGCCGCGGAGGGCGCTGCACTTTTTAAGGAGATCTCCATGTTAGAAGCGCAAGGCGCGCAAGCCAAGAAGTCCAGGTATCTGATCCACGCCACCGACGGCGCGCCGCTGGCCGATTTTCTAGCGCTGGCCGATGTCGATCCCGAGATCAATCTGGTCGACGTCATCGGTCCGCGCGACCAGCCACATACGGCGGTGGTTGAAATCAGTCCCGACAAAGCCCGCGTGCTGGAGCTGCATTTCCGCAGCACCGCCACACCCTCCCACCAATTGACGATAGAACCGGACCAGCCGCTGTCGCTATTCGACGACGCGCAGGCCGACCCGATTTGAAAGGAAAGTCCATGGCCAAAACCCCTAACGACGGCGCCTCGTCTCTACCGGATCCCACGCTCTCCGGTAGCAGCGAATCCGCCAGCTCCACGGAAAACCCAGGCCGCTCGGCGCGCGCTTCAGGCGCCAGCGGCAACGGCCCGGCCTCTGCCGCCAGCGACGCGGCGCCCAGCGCCGCCGGCGATCCCGGCAAACGTACCGACGGCGGCGGCCGCACAGTCACCGCGCGCAAGAAACAGTATGTGATCGCGCCGCGCCAGCCGGACGGCTTGCAGGCGATGAGTTTCCAGCCGCTGCAATTCTCGGCGCTGGAACAGGCGCTGCGCAGCAGCACCGACATCGAGGTGATCGACACGGTCGGCCCCAAATCGGTGCTCGGCGCGCTGGCCGATGGCATGGGCGGCTCGCAGGGCGTGCTGGTGGCGCGCATGACAGAACAGAAAGCCACCATACTGCATCAACAAGGCCAAGGCCGGCTGCTGGTGGAGAGCGACCAGCATCTGACCCTGATGGACGCGTCGCCGCGCCAACCGTCGATGGTGACCGGCGTGATGCCGGCCGGCGCCGGCCCCGTGCTCAACGCAGTCATCAACGTGATCGGCAAGGATGGCGCGCCGCAGGCCGACGCGGAAGTGTCGCTGTTCGGCAGCATGCTGCCGGCCAGCGGCGTGACGGACGCCAACGGCCAGGTCACCCTGTCGCTGTTCGGCGAAACCCGTGAATCGGTGCGCGGCCTGTACGTCAAGCCCAAGTCCGATTACTGGAGCTTCTACCAGCGCGACCCCGACATCAGCACCGACGAGACCAACGTGGTGGCGCTGCGGGCGCTGTCGGACTGGCCGTCGCTGGCCGGCTTCCCGCGCCAGCGCGCCTACGGCTGGGGCCAGAAGGCGATGCGGCTCGATCAGCTGCCGGGCAACTACCGCGGCCAGGGCATCAAGATCGCCATCGTCGATTCGGGCGCGGCCACCACCCACGCCAACCTGCGCGGCATCAAGGCCGGCTTCGACGTACTCAACAAGAAGACCGATCCCGACAGCTGGGACCAGGACACGCTGGGCCACGGCTCGCACTGCGCCGGCGTGATCGCGGCGGCCGACATCGCCTCCGGCATCCGCGGCTTTGCGCCGGACGCCGAGGTGCATGCCTGCAAGCTGTTCCCCGGCGGCCAGATCAGCCAATTGATCGATGCGCTGGAATACTGCATCGACAAGCAGATCGACGTGGTCAACCTGAGCCTGGGCGGCGCCGAGGTGTCGGAAGCGCTGGAGCAGCAGATCGTGCGCGCCAAGCGGGCCGGCATCGCCTGCATCGTCGCGGCCGGCAATTCGGGCGGCGCGGTGCAGTACCCGGCCTCGTCGCCCAACGTGCTGGCGGTGGCGGCGGTGGGCAAGCTCGACGAGTTCCCGGCCGACAGCTATCACGCGCAGACGCTGGACCAGAATGTCGACGCCTACGGTTATTTCACGGCCAAGTTCAGCTGCTTCGGACCGCAGGTGGCGGTGTGCGCGCCAGGGGTGGCGATCACCTCCTGCGTGCCGCCGAATAATTTCGCGGCCTGGGACGGCACCTCGATGGCGACGCCGCACGTGACCGGACTGGCGGCGCTGACGCTGGCGCACCATCCGGACTTCCAGTCGCCGCAGTACAAGGCGCGCGGGGCCGAGCGGGTCGAGCGGCTGTTCCAGATCATCCGCGCCAGCGCGCACCGGGTCAGCCTGGCCGACCAGAGCCGCACCGGTTTCGGCTTGCCGGACGTGCTGGTGGCGGTGGGCTTGCAGACGCAGGTCAACCAGCAGCCGGCGCAGGTGGCGCCGCAGCAGGCCGGCGTGATGTCGCCGCTGATGGCGTCGCCGCAGCTGGGCGGGGCCATCGGTGGCGCGCTGGGTGGCGCAATGAGCAACTTGATGGGCGGTGGCGCGGTCTACGATCCGCTGGGGCTGGATGTGGCGCGGGCGGCGCAGATGGCCGCCTACGGCACGCAATGGCCGCAGCTGCACGTGGGCCGTTTCCCGCTGCCGCAGCCGTACAACCCCATCATGTGGTAGCTCCGGAAATGCAAAAAGCCGCACAAGGCGGCTTTTTGCATATACTTTTTATTTACTCGCTGCGTATCTGGCGTCCCCAAGGGGATTCGAACCCCTGTACTCACCGTGAAAGGGTGATGTCCTAGGCCTCTAGACGATGGGGACAGAAATCTGTCCGTACTGGCCGGTGCTACGTTTTGGAAAAATCCTGTGGCGTCCCCAGGGGGATTCGAACCCCCGTACTCACCGTGAAAGGGTGATGTCCTAGGCCTCTAGACGATGGGGACTTTTCCAAGGCGCGAATCATAGCAGTCTCTATCGCGCTTGGCAATAGCAAACCCTTGTTTTTACGGGAAAAAGTCGAAACATAGTCGAGCTTGCAACACGGCTGCAACAAGCGCAAAAACAAAAAAGCCGCTCAAGGCGGCTTTTGCAATGCTGGCGTCCCCAGGGGGATTCGAACCCCCGTACTCACCGTGAAAGGGTGATGTCCTAGGCCTCTAGACGATGGGGACATGTCGGTGCTTCCTGCGCTAATGGTGGAGGTAAGCGGGATCGAACCGCTGACCTCTTGCATGCCATGCAAGCGCTCTCCCAGCTGAGCTATACCCCCCGGGCGCAGAAAGTCTTCTGTCGTACTACGGTGCTGCAGGTACTACTTTTACTGCTCTCATCAGCCTGGCAAAGCTGGCGTCCCCAAGGGGATTCGAACCCCTGTACTCACCGTGAAAGGGTGATGTCCTAGGCCTCTAGACGATGGGGACCTCGGAACTACGGTAACACAATCGCTATCATCTCCGCGCAGTGGTGGAGGTAAGCGGGATCGAACCGCTGACCTCTTGCATGCCATGCAAGCGCTCTCCCAGCTGAGCTATACCCCCCGGGCGCAGAAATAATAAAAGCCGCTTGCGCGACTTTTGTTTTCACTACTTGTATCTATCCAGCGTAAAGCCAAACATCAAACAAATCAGTACAAACAACGTCAACTACAACATCTACAACGCATTACAACCTTGGCGTCCCCAGGGGGATTCGAACCCCCGTACTCACCGTGAAAGGGTGATGTCCTAGGCCTCTAGACGATGGGGACTGCGAACAACCAATTCTGCAACGTGGTGGAGGTAAGCGGGATCGAACCGCTGACCTCTTGCATGCCATGCAAGCGCTCTCCCAGCTGAGCTATACCCCCGTTTGCTGCAGAAACAAGAGTATAGCAAAGAAGACGCGCTATGCAAATACCCTTTTGCAACTTTGCTCAGGATTCAAGTCAGAATCAGAGAAATTTCGCCAGGCGCGCCACAATCGCCTCGCGGCCGAAGATCTGCAACACGGCGTCGATGGCCGGGGTTTGCAGCTGGCCGGTGACGATCAAACGCAGCGGCATGGCCATCTGCGGCATCTTCAGCGTGTTGGCGGCCAATACTTCCTTGATCATCGCGGCCAGCGCTTCCTTGGTCCACTCCACCGTGGCGCAGCGTTCGGCGAACTGCGCCAGCGCCGGCTTGACGGCGTCGGTCAGGTGCTGGGCCAGCAGCGCGGCGTCCGGCTGCGGCGCGCGGTAGAACAGCATGGCGGCGTCGGCCAGTTCGTTGACGGTGTTGACGCGCTCCTTCATCAGCGCCAGCACGGCCGGCAACGCAGGCGCGCCGTCGAACACGGCGCCGGCGGCCAGCATGCGCGGCTGGGCCAGCGCGGCCAGGCGTTCGTTGTCGGCCTGCTTGATATAGTGGTTGTTGAGCCAGTTCAGTTTTTCGATGTTGAACTGCGCGGCCGAGTTGGACAGGTGGGTGCCGTCGAACCAGGCGCACACCTGCTCCATCGAAAACACTTCGTCATCGCCGTGGCTCCAGCCCAGGCGCGCCAGGTAGTTCAGGATCGCTTCCGGCAGATAGCCTTGCGCCGGATAGTCCATGACGTTGACGGCGTCCTTACGCTTGGACATCTTCTGGCCGTCGGCGCCGAGGATCATCGGCAGGTGGCCGTACAGCGGCAGCGGCGCGCCAATGGCGCGCAGGATGTTGATCTGGCGCGGCGTGTTGTTGACGTGGTCGTCGCCGCGCAGCACGTGGCTGATTTCCATGTCCCAGTCGTCGACCGCCACGCAGAAGTTATAGGTCGGCGTGCCATCCGGACGGGCGATGACCAGGTCGTCCAGTTCCTTGTTGCCGATGGTGATGGTGCCTTTGACGAAATCGTCCCACGTCACTTCGCCGTCCAGCGGGTTCTTGAAGCGCACCACCGGCTTGCGGTCGGCCGGGATGGCCGGCAGGGTCTTGCCCGGCTCCGGACGCCAGGTGCCGTCGTAGCGCGGCTTCTCGCCGGCTTCGCGCATGCGCTCGCGCATCGCCTCGACTTCTTCCGGCGACGAGTAGCAATGATAGGCGGTGCCCGCCTCCAGCATCTGCGCCACCACTTCGCGGTAGCGGTCCATGCGCTGCATCTGGTAGAACGGGCCTTCGTCGTGGCTCAGGCCCAGCCACTGCATGCCTTCGATGATGGCTTGCACCGCTTCCGGGGTCGAACGCTCGAGGTCGGTGTCTTCGATGCGCAGCACGAAGGTGCCGCCGAAGTGACGGGCGTAGGCCCAGGAGTACAGCGCCGTGCGGGCGCCGCCCAGGTGGAGGTAGCCGGTCGGGCTCGGTGCGAAACGGGTACGGACTGGCTTGGCTGGTGCAGTAGTCATCGAAGTAGGAGTGCTTATGTGTAAAAGAAGCTATTTTACCGCGTCGGCGAAGGTGCGGCGATAGCGCTCTTCCGCATCGGCGCGGGTGTTGATCTCAAATAGCAGCCCGCCCGGCGCTACACAGAAGAAGCGCGAGCCGCGCTCGTGATAGAAGACCTCGGTTTTCATCGTCACGCCCTCCTCCTTGAATCGGGCGTGCAAGGCGCGCACCTCGTCGGCGCTGGGCAGCTCGAAGCCGAGGTGGAAGTTGTGCGGCCAGACGGTGCTGCGGTCGCCGCAGTCTTCGATGACGATGTCGAAGCCGTCGCGCTTGAGGATGCTGGTCGGGCCGGCCAGTTCGACCCGGCAGCCCAGCTGGCGCTCGAAGAAGGCGACGCTGGCGGCGACGTCGTTGGAGGGGAAACTCAGGTGGTTTAAACGCATGGTGGACTCCGGTTGCGTGGGTTGGTGGAGACCACAGAATACGGAACCTGCCGGGCGCCGGCTATTCGCCGCGGCACAGCTGCGCCGCGGCGAATAGCCGGAGTAAAAACAAAGACTTACGGCTTAGATCAGGAAACGCGCGAAATGACTATTCGCTTTTTCCTTACTTGACGGTGATCTTGATGTCCTTGCTCATACCCGGACCGTAGGACTGGTGCAGGCCGTTGGCGAACTGCATCGACAACACGTAAGTGCCGGGCGCCAGCTTGACTTCGGTCTCGGTCTGGCCCTTGCCGAAGTGAATGTGGTGCTCATCGGCAGGCACCACTTCGCCCGCTTTGACCGGCGCGGCGTTGATCAGCAAATGGTGGTGGCCGGTGTTGGCCGTCATGTCGCCGGCCGGCTTGACTTCCATGCCGGTGACGGCGAACTTGACCTTGAACGGGCTGGTGACGGTGGCGCCGTCGGCCGGCTCGACAAACGAGACCGATTGCTGGGCGAAGGCGCTGGCGCTCAGGGCCAGGAAGGCTGCTGCGGCTACAAGGTTTTTCATCATGAAGTGATCTCCGGTTTAGTCGTCTTAGTTAGTCATTCTTAATAACAATGCTGGGGAACTTGCTGGTCATATCTTTGGCCTTTTCAGCCACCTGTACTGCAATCTTGCGGGCGATGTCCTTGTAGATGGCTGCCACCTGGCCGTCCGGCTCGGCCACCACGGTCGGCTTGCCGGAATCGGCCTGCTCGCGGATGGACAAGGTCAGCGGCAAGGCGCCGAGGAACTCGACGTTGAAGTCCTTGCACATCTTGGCGCCGCCGCCGGCGCCGAAGATTTCCTCCGCATGGCCGCAGTTGGAGCAGATGTGGGTGCTCATGTTCTCGACGATGCCGAGGATCGGAATGCCGACCTTCTCGAACATCTTCAGGCCCTTGCGCGCGTCCAGCAGCGCGATGTCCTGCGGCGTGGTGACGATGACGGCGCCGGTGACCGGCACCTTTTGCGATAGCGTCAGCTGGATATCGCCGGTGCCGGGCGGCATGTCGACGATCAGGTAGTCGAGGTCGCGCCAGTTGGTCTGCTCCAGCAGCTGCTGCAGCGCCTGCGTGACCATCGGGCCGCGCCACACCATCGGCTCGTCCGGGTCGATCAGGAAGCCGATCGACGACACTTGCACGCCGTAGTTTTCCAGCGGCTCCATGGTCTTGCCGTCCTTGGTTTCAGGACGGCCGGACACGCCCAGCATCATCGGCTGCGACGGGCCGTAGATGTCGGCGTCCAGCAGGCCGACCGAGGCGCCCTCGGCGGCCAGCGCCAGCGCCAGGTTGACGGCGGTGGTCGATTTGCCCACGCCGCCCTTGCCGGAGGCCACGGCGATGATGTTCTTCACGTTGGGCATCAGTTTCAGGCCGCGCTGCACGGTGTGCGAGATCACCTTGCTGTGCACGTTGACGCTGACATTACCGGCGCCCGGCAGCACGCGCAGGGCGGCGATGACGCTGGCGCGGATGGCGTCGAACTGGCTCTTGGCCGGGTAGCCCAGCTCGATATCGAGGGAGATATCGCCGCCCTCGACCTTCAAATTCTTCACGGCCTTGCCGGACACATAGTCTTTCGTTGTATTTGGGTCAACGATTTGGGACAGCGCGGCTTTGACGTCTTCTACTGTGATGCTCATGTAACTCTCTCCGTAAAATGTGCCCTCATTCTAGCGCATAGCGACAGAAAACCCCTCAGACGTGTGCAGTTGCGGCTTCCACTGTTAAAATGTTCTTTTTCCACCCACAAAGTGCATCAACCATGACCCGCAAGCTGTTCGTCACCACTGCCCTGCCCTACGCTAACGCCGCTTTCCATATTGGCCACATGATGGAGTACATCCAGGCCGACATCTGGGTCCGGTTCCAGCGAATGCAGCGCGACGGCGCGAGCGGGGAACAACGGGTGGTGCACTTTGTCGGCGCCGACGACACCCACGGCACGCCGATCATGATCGCCGCCGAAAAGGAAGGCATCACGCCGCAGGAATTCGTGGCCAAGATCGCCGCCGGCCGCGCCCAGTACCTGGACGGTTTCCATATCGCCTTTGACAACTGGTATTCGACCGATTCGCCGGAAAACGTCGAACTGTCGCAGGGCATCTACCGCAAGCTGCGCGACAACGGCCTGATCCAGACCAAGATCGTGCCGCGCTTCTACGACCCGGTCAAAGGCATGTTCCTGGCGGACCGCAACATCAAGGGCGAGTGCCCGACCTGCCACGCCAAGGACCAGTACGGCGACAACTGCGAAGTGTGCGGCGCGGCCTACCAGCCGACCGAGCTGATCAACCCGTTCTCGGTGTTCACCAACGCCACGCCCATCCTCAAGGATTCGGAGCAGTACTTCTTCAAGCTGTCCGACCCGCGCTGCTACCAGTTCCTCAAGGACTGGCTGAACACGCCTGGCCGCCTGCAGCCGGAAATGGTCAACAAGGTCAGCGAATGGCTGGGCGAAGCCGGCGAAAAGCTGGCCGACTGGGATATCTCGCGCGACGCGCCCTACTTCGGCATCCCGATTCCTGACGCGCCGGGCAAGTTCTTCTACGTCTGGCTGGACGCGCCGGTCGGCTACCTGGCCAGCCTGAAGAACTACTGCGAGAAAAAGGGCATCGACTACGAGGCCCTGCTGCAAGACCCGGGCACCGAACAGATCCACTTCATCGGCAAGGACATCGTCTCCTTCCACCTGCTGTTCTGGCCGGCCATGCTGAACTTCGCCGGCCACCCGGTGATCGACAAGCTCAAGGTCAACGTGCACGGCCACCTGACCGTCAACAACGAGAAGATGTCGAAGTCGCGCGGCACCGGCATCTCGCCGCTGCGCTACCTGAACCTGGGCATGAACCCGGAATGGCTGCGCTACTACATCGCCTTCAAGCTGAACTCCAAGGTGGAAGACCTGGACTTCACCGGCGACGACTTCGTGGCCCGCGTCAACAGCGACTTGATCGGCAAGTACGTCAACATCGCTTCGCGCTGCGCCGGCTTCATCGCCAAGAAGTTCGACGGCAAGCTGGCGTCGTCGCTGTCCGACGGCGCGCAGGGCTGGATCAAGCGCGCGCTGATCACCGCTGACGGCGTCGAGCGCCAGGCCAGCATCGCCGCCAATTTCGAGGCGCGCGAGTTCGGCAAGGCGCTGCGCGAGATCATGGAGATCGCCGACATCACCAATCAGTACGTCGACGAGAACAAGCCGTGGATCCTGGCCAAGGACGACGCCAAACTGGCCGAGTTGCACGACGTCTGCACCACCGCGCTGATCCTGTTCCGCCAGCTGACCATCCTGCTGTCGCCGGTGCTGCCGGGCGTGGCCGCCAACGTATCCAAGTTCCTCAACGACGATCAGTTGGTGTGGGCCGATACCGACGTCGCCAGCGGCGTGGTGTCGAGCGCGATGCTGGGCCGCACCATCGGCGCCTACGCGCACCTGATGACGCGCGTCGATGCGAAGATGATCGAGGACCTGTTCGACGCGCCGGCGCAGCAAGCCGCCGCAGCGGCGCCAGCGCCGGCCGCCAAGCCGGTCAAGCAAGCCGCCGCGCCTGTCGCGCCTGCGTTGCCGATGCCGGAAGGCGTGGAAGACCTGGCGCCGCAGATCAGCATCGACGACTTCGTCAAGATCGACCTGCGCGTGGCCAAGATCGTCAACTGCGAACACGTCGACGGTTCGGACAAGCTGCTGCGCCTGACCCTGGACGTGGGCGAAGGCCGCCTGCGCAACGTCTTCTCCGGCATCAAGTCCATGTACCAGCCGGAAGAGCTGGTCGGCAAGCTGACCGTGATGGTCGCCAACCTGGCGCCGCGCAAGATGAAGTTCGGCGTGTCCGAAGGCATGGTGCTGGCCGGCTCGGCCAAGGACGAGAAAGCCAATCCGGGCATCTACATCCTCAACCCATGGCCGGGCGCTGAGCCAGGCATGCGCATCCGCTAAGGGCCGGCCGATGAACATCGTGGTTCGGGAAGCAAGGAATGACGATGCCAAGCTGATTGCCGACCTCACGCGCGCCGCGTGGGCCGGCAAGGTCAGCGTCACTTCCAGCGGCCACCGCGAAACCGCCGTCCTCGTTGCAGAACACCTGCGCGATGGCGGCGGTTTTGTTTTGCTGGTCGATGAACAGCCGGTCGGTTCGGTGCGCTGGCTGCCGCTCGATGCGGAGCCGGATGTGTGGGAGATCTGCCGCATGGGCGTGCTGCCGCAGTACCGGGGCGGCAATCTGTCGCAGCATCTGCTGGAGGCGGTGATCCATCACGGCCTGGCGAGCGGCGTGGAGGAAGTGCGGCTGGCCGTGCGCGGCGACCAACCCAAGCTGATCGACTTCTACACCGCCTTCGAATTCGAACTGGCTGAAGAGCTTGAATACTCCCACGCCAATCCGATGGAACCGCCGCCGCTGGTGATGCGGCGTTCGCTCAAGTACTAAACCGCTACGCCGAGGCGTGGATGACGTGCTTGAGCAGGGTCTTAATATCGGCTTCCGCCTCCGGCGACACCTGGGTGAACATGCAGCCGACATGCAGCTGTTCGCCCAGCAGGAAGGAGCGCACGGCGCGCGTGACCCGGATTTCCATTTCCGCGACGACCACGGATTCCGACTCCGATTCCGTCTCCAGTTCCAGCCGCACCTCCACCAGCTTGCGGCCCTTGAGCAAACCCTTGGTCGCGCTCTTGGTGCAGCGCAGGCCCATGCCGCCTTGCGCGAAATCGTAGATGGGCAGCTCGTACATCTTGCCGTTCACCTCGAACGAGGCCATGAAGGTGACACCGAGCGGTGTCTCCACGCGTTCGAATGTGCGCCGGTTCAGCACCGCGCAGGTTTCCGGGAATTTCATCGGGATCAGCTGCGGCTGGCCGGGAAGCGAGTTCCAATCCGGATCCGTCAGGCGAAATTGAATCTTGGCGTTGCTCAGGACGGTGACAAAGGTGACTTTGCCAGGCGGCAGGGTCGAGCCTTCGTTCAATTCCATCACGAAATGCGGGTTCTCGGGATCGACTGACAGTATGCGTCCAAGCACCGGCTCGCGGACACCGCTCACGTACATCGAGATCGCATCGCCGCTCGCGGCCAGGGAAGTGAATGCATCGCCGATATCGTCCTCGGTCGTCATGTCATACGAATTCGCGGCGGCTGGGATCTGGGCTATCGCGTCTTGTGGCCGTGGCGGTCCTCTGCGGATCGTGACGGCAGTGTGCTCAGTGAGTAGCATATCACCACCTATGATGTAGACGTTATCTGGGTCTCTTTATGACTTCATCATAGTTTGTGAATTGCTCCATTGCAACCTATTTTTTACATTTTGAAATATAGGAGTGGAAACAACCCACTCCCGCCAGCCATTTTTACTTGTAAATACCACAACCGATCACGACGTCGTCCACGCGCTCGACGTAGGTGCGTTTGCCGTCGACGGTGCCGGTGCTTGGGTTGGGCCATTTGTAATCGACCCAGCCCTTGCCTTCCTTGCTCATGCCCAGCGCCAGGATGTCCTTGATCAGGAACTTGCCATCGGCATCCTTCATCTCCAGCACGTTCTTGCCGACCAGCTTGATGTTGGCGCCGTTGGCCAGTTCGACGCCATCGCCATTGGCGCCGAAGGCGAAGATGTACAGGTCCTTCTGAATGAACTGCCCCTTGGGATTATTGAACTCGGCCAGCGCCTTTTCCTTGCCGTTCTTTTTCATGAACTCGGCGGCTTTCTTGACCATCGCCACCGCTTCATCGGCCGTCCCCTTCTCCGCCGCGCTCGCACCCAGCGCCGCAAACATCATCAGCCCAGCCAACATACCCGCGAATAGTTTTTTCATGACCGCTCCTTAGAAAACGTGACGAATGCCGAGATTGAGGCCGCGATTGCCGGTACCGCCTTCGATCGCGCTGCCGACCGTGTAGCCGGCGCCGTTCTTGTTGCGGATGTAAGCATACACCCCATACAAGTCCGTGCGCTTCGACAAATAGTAGCGATAGCCCGCCGCCAGCTGCTGCGCATCCTGGTTGAAGCTGGTCTTGTCGTTCTTGCGGATGTAGGAGGCCAGCCACGTGCCCATCCCTTGCGGCACCGTCACGCCCAGCAGCACCACGCTGCTGTCGATGGACGGCGTCGGCGCCACGGCGTAGCCGAACGGGTTGTTCAGGTTGCGCGGCAAGGCGCTGTTCAAGCCCTTGTCGACGCCGTAGGCAAAGTGCGCCTTCGCCACGCCGAAATCGTACAGCGCCGTCAGCACGGTGTTTTTCGCGCTGCTGTTGTTCTTGACGGTGGCCGTATCGTTATTCCGGTTGTGATGCGCGAGTCGCACCACCAGCGGGCCGCTGGTGTAGGCGACCGCGCCGCCGAACTGGCGCTGCGCCGTGCTGTCGCCCGCCACTTCGCCGACGCCGTAGACCAGTTCCGCATTGAAGCCGTTGACCACCGGCGACGCGTACTTGACCGCATTGTCCATGCGGCTGGCGCTATTGCCGGTGGAGGCCATCAGGTTCTTGGTGTCGCCCGCCGTGCCGGAGCCGAAGGGATCGACCGCCGCCACCGCCAGATACTGCGGCGTGTACTGGCGGCCCAGGGTCAGCGTACCGGCGGTCTTGCTCTGCAAGCCGACGTAGGCCTGGCGGCCGAACAGCAAACCGCCCTGCCCCATCGCGCCGGTGTCGGCCTGGAAGCCGTTCTCCAGCAGGAAGATGGCGGACAAGCCGTCGCCCAGATCCTCGGTCCCTTTGAAGCCCAGGCGCGAGCCCGACTCGACGCCGCTGGTCAGCTTGGTGCTGGAAGCGGCCGCGCCGACGCCGCCGCTTTCGCGCACCACCGCCATGTCGACGATGCCGTACACCGTCACGTTCGATTGGGCCGCAGCCGTACCGGCCAATGCGCTCAGCGCCAGCGCAAACATAGTTTTATTCATTGTTGTCCCCAGTTGTACAGGCTCTGATGTTGGAGGCGGGATAACGAGCCCTGGCTATCCCGCCTGCTTGGCGTTTATATCGTTTATTTGATTCCGAAGCCGCCGCCGCCCGGCGTTTCGATGGCGAACACGTCGCCTGCCTGCATCTCGGCGGTGTGCGTGGCGCCGAACTCCTCCACCGTGCCGTCGCCGCGCTCGACCCAGTTGCGGCCCAGCGCTCCGGGCATCGCGCCCTCCAGCCCGAACGGCGCGATGCGGCGGTGGCCGGCCAGGATGTTGGCCGTCATCGCCTCCAGGAAGCGGATGCGGCGCAAGGCGCCATCGCCGCCCCGTTGCGCACCCTCGCCGCCACTGCCGCGACGGATCGCGTGGGTTTCCACCAGCACCGGAAAGCGCCACTCCAGCACCTCCGGATCGGTCATGCGCGAGTTGGTCATGTGGGTCTGCACGGCGGCCGTGCCGTCGAAGCCAGGTCCCGCGCCGGAGCCTCCGGCAATAGTCTCATAGTACTGGTGCTCGGCATTACCGAAGGTGAAATTATTCATCGTTCCCTGCGACGCCGACATCACGCCCAGGGCGCCGTACAGCGCATCTGTGACATATTGCGACACTTCCACATTGCCAGCCACTACCGCCGCCGGGTAGCGCGGGTTGAGCATCGAGCCTTCCGGGATGATCAGCTTGAGCGGCTTGAGCACGCCCTCGTTCATCGGAATGTCGCTGTCGATCAGCGTGCGGAACACGTACAGCACGGCCGCCTTGCAGACCGACAGCGGCGCGTTGAAGTTGGTCGGCCGCTGCTCGCTGGTGCCGGTGAAGTCCACCGTGGCGCTGCGGCTGGCATGGTCGATGGTCAGCTTCACCTTCAACATCGCACCGTCGTCCATCTCGTAGGCGAAGCTGGCGTCGCGCAGGCCGCCGATGGCTTTGCGCACCGCCGCTTCGGCGTTGTCCTGCACGTGCTGCATGTAGGCCAGCACCACGCCTTCGCCGTAGCAGGCGGTGGCCTTCAGCAGTTCATTGGCGCCGGTCTCGCAGGCGCCCAGCTGGGCGATCAGGTCGGCGATGTTCTGGTCGATATTGCGGCTCGGCCAGGGGCCGGCGCCGAACAGCTCGCGCACCAGCGGCTCGAGGAATACGCCCTTGTCGACGATCTTGATGTTGTCGAGCAGGACGCCCTCCTCCAGGATGCTGGTGCTGTTCGGCGGCATGGAGCCGGGCGTGATGCCGCCGACGTCGCCGTGGTGGCCGCGCGCGGCGACGTAGAACAGCGGCTCCGGCCGCACGGCGAACGGCGGCGCGCCGGCGTCGCCATACACCGGGCAGACGATGGTGATGTCCGGCAGGTGGGTGCCGCCGTTGTAGGGCACGTTGAGCACATAGGCGTCGCCCGGCGCCATCGTCGCCGCGTGCTGGCGGATCACGCACAGCACGCTGTCGCTCATCGAGCCCAGATGGACCGGGATGTGCGGCGCGTTGGCGATCAGGTTGCCCTCGCGGTCGAAGATGGCGCAGGAGAAGTCCAGCCGCTCCTTCATGTTGACCGAGTAGGCGGTGTTCTCCAGCGTGGTGCCCATCTGCTTGGCGATCGCCATGAACAAATTATTGAAGATCTCCAGGTGGATCGGATGCACGGCGGTGGTCATCTTGTGCGCGCTGCCGGCGGCCACGCTGCGCTCCAGCAGCAGCGAGTGGTCGGGCAGGACGCGCGCGCTCCAGCCGGCGTCCACCACGGTGGTGGCGATCTCCTCGCGGATCAGCGCCGGACCGGCGACGCGGCTGCCCACCGGCAGCTCGGCGCGCACGTGCAGCGCGATCGGCACGGTCTGGCCGTCGACATAGCTGTAGACGCGGCCTGGCGAATCCGCGCCGCCGCCGGCCGGCACTTCGATGACGAAGTCGGCGCCATCGCCGGCGCCGATCGCTTCGGCCGATACCGATTCGATCACCAGCGGCTGGCCTTCCATGACGAAGCCGAAACGGCCGCGATACAGCGCCGCAAAGGCCTCGCTCATCTCGGCCATGCTGGCCAGCGGGATGACGAAGGCGGAATCGCTGTCCTGATATTTCAGCCGCGCGCAAAGTTCGACGCGGATGTCTTCCTGCGCCACCTGCTGCTCCAGCAGTTCGGTGGCGGCGTCGCGCGCCAGCGCCACCAGTTGCGGTCCCAGCTCGGCCAGCGTGGCGTCGCTGAGCGGCTGTTCGACCGCACCTTCGCGCATGGCGCGGATGTCGGCCAGGCCCATGCCGAATGCGGACAGCACGCCGGCGAACGGGTGGATCACGATCTTGGTCATGCCCAGCACGTCGGCCACGCGGCAGGCATGCTGGCCGCCGGCGCCGCCGAAGCAGCACATGGCGTAGCGGCTGACGTCATAGCCGCGCTCCACCGAGATCGACTTGATCGCCTGCGCCATGTTATCGACCGCCACCGCCAGGAAACCGTCGGCCACGGCGGACGGCGACAAGCGGGTGCCGGTTTCGCGGGCGATCTTCTCGGATAGTTCGCCGAAGGCGCGCACCACCACGTCGCGGTCCAGCGGCTGGTCGCCGTTCGGGCCGAACACGCGCGGGAAGTGCTCCGGCTGGATACGGCCCAGCATCACGTTGCAGTCGGTGACGGTCAGCGGACCGCCCTTGCGGTAGCTGGCCGGGCCAGGGTTGGCGCCGGCCGATTCCGGCCCGACCTTGAAGCGGCCGTTCTCGAAGCTGCAGATCGAGCCGCCGCCCGCCGCCACGGTATGGATGTGCATCATCGGCGCGCGCACCCGCACGCCGGCCACCACGGTCTCGAACACGCGCTCGTAGGCGCCGTCGTAGTGGGCGACGTCGGTCGAGGTGCCGCCCATGTCGAAGCCGATCACCTGTTTCAGGCCGATCGCCTCACAGCTCTTGACCGCGCCGACGATGCCGCCGGCGGGGCCGGACAGGATCGCATCCTTGCCCTGGAAGCGGCCGGCGTCGGTCAGGCCGCCGTTGGACTGCATGAACATGATGCGCACGTCGCCCGTATCGGCCGAGACCCGCGACACGTAGTCGCGCAGCACCGGCGACAGGTAGGCGTCCACCACCGTGGTGTCGCCACGGCCGACGATCTTCATCAAGGGGCTGACCTGGTGGCTGACGGAGATCTGCGTGAAGCCCGCCTCCTCGGCCAGCGCCCGCAGCCGCTGCTCGTGCTGAGGATAGCGGTAGGCGTGCATCAACACGATGGCGATGGCGTCGATGCCCTTGGCGCGCACCGCGACGAACTGGCCGCGCAACGCCGCTTCATCCGGCGCCTGCAGCACCTCGCCGCGTGCGCCGATGCGTTCGTCGATCTCGATCACTTCCTCGTAGATCAGGTCCGGCAGCTCGATGCGCATGGCGAAGATGTCCGGCCGGTCCTGGTAGCCGATGCGCAGCTGGTCGGCGAAGCCGCGCGTGATGGCCAGCGCGGTGCGCGCGCCCTTGCGCTCCAGCAGCGCGTTGGTGGCGACGGTGGTGCCCATCTTGATCACTTCGATCTGGTCGGCCGGCAGCGGATCGCCCGTCTTCAGCCCGAGCAGGTCGCGCATGCCTTGCGTGACGGCGTCGTCGTAGCGCTCCGGGTATTCGGACAGCAGCTTGTGCGTGACCAGCTTGCCGTCCGGGCGGCGCGCGACGATGTCGGTGAAGGTGCCGCCGCGATCGACCCAGAACTGCCAGCGAAGTTGTTGAGCGGGGATGTCGTTTTTCATGGTGTAACCTCTGCTGTTGCTGTTAGCTGTATCAGGATTCAAGTTGTTTGCCGGCGGTCTCGGGCAGCGTCAGCGCGGCCAGGATCATCACGCCGTAGGCGGTGCCGGCGAACACGCCGATCGCCTCGCCCAGCGCCATCGACTGGCTGCTCAGGCCTATCATCAGCGGGAACAGCGAGCCGATGGCGCGGCCCATGTTGTAGCTGAAGCCCTGCCCCGAGCCGCGGATCGAAGTCGGGAACAACTCGGTCAGGAAGGCGCCCATGCCGCTGAAGACGCCCGATACGCAGAAGCCCAGCGGGAAGCCGAGGAACAGCATCACGCCATCCGTCACCGGCAAGCGGGTGTAGGCCAGGGCGATGCACAGCGAGCCGGTGGCGAACAGGATAAAGTTCTTCTTGCGGCCCAGGTAGTCGGTCAGGAAGGCGCTGACGATGTAGCCCACGTAGGAGCCGACGATCACCATCGCCAGGTAGCCGCCGGTGCCCAGCACCGTCAGGTGGCGCTCGGTCTTGAGGAAGGTCGGCAGCCAGGTGGTGATGGCGTAGTAGCCGCCCTGGGCGCCGGTGGTCAACAGCACGGCGCGCAGCGTGGTGCTCAGCATCTTCGGTGCGAAGATCTGGGCGAACGAGGCGCGGTCCTCCGGCGCCACCTTCTTCTGCTGTTCCACGAACACTTCCGGCTCGTCGACGAAGCGGCGGATGAAGATCACGAACAACGCCGGCAGTATCCCCAGCAGGAACAGCGAGCGCCATGCCCATTCAGGCGGCAGCAGCGAGAACATCAGCGCATACAGCAGCGCCGACACGCCCCAGCCGATCGCCCATCCCGCCTGCACCATGCCGACCGCCTTGCCGCGGTCCTTGGCGCGGATTACCTCACCGATCAGGATGGCGCCGGCGGTCCACTCGCCGCCCATGCCGAAGCCCATCAGGCCACGCGCCAGCAGCAGCTGGTTGAAGTTCTGCGCCAGTCCGCACAGCACGGTGAAGAAGGCGAACCACAGGATGGTCAGTTGCAGCGTCTTGACGCGGCCGATGCGGTCCGACAGGATGCCGGCGATCCAGCCGCCGGCGGCGGAGGTCAGCAAGGTGACGGTGCCGATCAAGCCGGCGTCGCCCTTGGACAGGCCCCAGGTGGCGATCAGCGTCGGGATCACGAAGCTGAGGAATTGCGTGTCCATGGCGTCGAGCGCGTAGCCGATCTTGCAGCTCCAGAAGGTGCGGCGCTCCTTGCCGGTCAAGGCGTGGAACCAGGAGAAAAATCCCTCCGGCTGTGTGGTTGATAGTGCTCTGGTATTCATGGTGGTCCCCTTTTTGTCAGGCGTAGCGCTCCCCTGCGGACGCGCTGTGCGGGTCCGTCGCGGGCGCTACTTTGGTTTTAAATCAGAACGCTGCTAAAGATGAATTCAGTATGTCGGTCACCAGCATGTAGCCCGGCTGGTGGGTGATCGCCAGCGGCAGGCGCGCGTGGCGGATGGCTTCCTGCGGCGTCACGCCGCATGCCCAGAAGACCGGTATTTCGTCCGGCATGATCTCGACCGGATCGCCGTATTCGGGCCGCGCGATGTCGGCGATGCCGATCAGCGACGGGTCGCCCAGGTGCACCGGCGCGCCGTGCACCGCCGGATAGCGGCTGGTGATCTGGATCGCGCGGATGGCGTCGGCGGCCTTCATCGGCCGCATCGACACCACCATCTCGCCGCCGAACGGGCCGGCGCTCTGGTTGCGGATATTGGTGCGGTACATGGCGACGTTGCGGCGTTGCTCGATGTGGCGCAGCTTGATGCCGGCCTCGATCAGCATCTGCTCGAACGAGAACGAGCAGCCGATCGCGAACACCACCAGGTCGTCGCGCCAGACGTCGTGCAGCGAGTAGGTTTGCGACGCCAGCTGGCCGCCGCGATAGATGTTGTAGCCCGGGATGTCGCTGCGCAGGTCCATGTCGGCGCCGAGGCGCGGCACGTTCCACTGGCCAGGCTCGCCCACCGCCAGCAGCGGGCAGGCGCGCGGGTTGCGCTGGCAGAAGCGCAGGAACTCGTCGGCATGCGCCTGCGGCAGGATCACCAGGTTGGCCTGGGCGTAGGGGCCGCAATAGCCGGCGGTCGGCAGGCGGAATTCGCCGCTGCGTACTTTGTGTCGTAATTCGAGTGGGTTCATGGCGCTGGTCTCGTTGTTCAAATCATGAATAACTTGCATGAGTTAAGAATAAACTTGAATAACCCTACACGCCATCTAGTTATTTTTGCTGTTGTTGTATAGTTTTTCTTACCACTCTGCGCTATCTTGGTGCGTCGGGTTAAGGTATTCTTGTTTGCCATGAACACCCGATTCCTGGAGACTTTCGTCACCCTCGCCCAATTGCGCAGCTTCCGCGCCACCGCCCGGGCGCTGCACGCCACGCCGGCCGCCATCTCGCTGCGCATCAAGACGCTGGAGGAAGAGCTGCAAACGGAATTGATCGACCGCGCCAGCAAGGACTTCCGCCTCACCGCCAACGCCGAATACCTGCTGGCCCACGCCAAGGCGGTGGTCGACGCCACGCGCCGGCTGATGGCGGCGGCACAGAAGGACAGCGCGATCCGCGGCCGCCTGCGGGTGGGCGTGATCGAATCGGTGGTGCACAGCTGGCTGGCGCAGTACATCCGCGAGTTGAACACCATGTACCCGGAGCTGGAAGTGGACCTGACGGTCGACATGAGCAATGTGCTGGAGCGGCGCCTGCGCGCGCGCGAGCTCGATCTGGTGATCCAGGTCGAGGGCGTCGAAAGCAGCGACATCGTCTCCGAGGCGCTGGCCGTGTATCCGCTGCACTGGATCGCCCGCAAGGGCCTGATCGATACGCGCAAGGAAGGCCTGAACCAGCGCCTGCTGGCCCTGCCCATCCTGACCTTCGGGCGCGGCACGGCGCCGCAGCGCATGATCGAGGAAATCGTCAGCAAGATGGCCAACCTGGCGATGGTGCCGCTGGAGCAGACCCGCATCACCTGCTCGCCGTCGGTGGCGGCCATCGTCCAGCTGGTGAAGGACGGCTACGGCGTGGCCGCCATCCCCAGCCTGTTCGTGGTGGACGCGCTCAAGAACGGCGAGTTCATCGAACTGCCGGTGCAGCCGGAGCCGCCGGCCATCATCGTCTCGATGTGCTTCCACTCCAATGCCGAGATGCTAGTGCACGCGGCCGCCAACGCCGCCCGCCAGGCCTGCGCCGGCTACTGCGCGCAGATCGATCCCCGCTACATCAAGTCGCTGGGCTGAGCGCCTGTCCCGATGATTGCGCAACAGTAAAAATACTGGGGTGCGCGTGCGCGCGCTGATTTGATCTACTATTTTCCTGCCGCCGGCGCACCCACAAACAACAACGGAGACTATCATGGCAATCAACATCAAGCGATTGGTGTCGCACGCATTCGTCTGTACGATCCTGCTGGCGGCCTGCCTGGCGCAGGCGGTGACGGCCGGTCCCGGCACGTGGAGCGCGCAGCAGACCTGGGCCGCCGACAGCGTCAACGGCGGCAATCTCACCGGCTATTTCTACTGGCCCGCCTCGCAGCCCACGCTGGGCGGCAAGCGCGCGCTGGTGCTGGTGCTGCACGGCTGCCTGCAAACGGCCGGCGGCGACGTAATCAACAGCGGCGGCGACGGTGGCTTCAACTGGAAGGCGATGGCCGATCAATACGGCGCCGTGATCCTGGCGCCCAACGCCACCGGCAATGTCTACAACAACCACTGCTGGGACTACGCCAACACCACTCACAACCGCAGCGCCGCAGGCCACGACGCCGTCCTGCTCGACCTGGTGAGCCGCTTCGTCAACGATCCGCAGTACGCCATCGATCCCAAGCAGGTGTATGTGACGGGCCTGTCGTCCGGCGGCGGCGAGACCATGGTGCTGGGCTGCCTGGCGCCGGACGTCTTCGCCGGCGTCGGCATCAACGCCGGGCCGCCGCCGGGCACCACCACCTTGCAGATCGGCGCCGTGCCCTCCGGCTATACCGCCACCACGGCCGGCAACCAGTGCAAGGCCATGGCGGGCGCCAACGCCGGCGCCTTCGCCACGCAGATCGCCGGCGCCGTCTGGGGCACTTCGGACTTCACGGTGGCGCAGGGCTACGGCCCGATCGACACGGCCGGCATGCGCCTGGCCTACGGCGGCAGCTACAGCAAGGGCGCCGCGGTCGCGGTGGCTGGCGGCGGCAGCAACGTGCCCTACACCGACAGCAACGGCAAGCTGCGCACGCACGAGATCACGGTGAGCGGCATGGGCCATGCATGGCCGGCCGGCAGCGGCGGCCAGAACACCAATTATGTCGACAGCACCAGGGTCAACTACCCGGCCTTCGTCATGGATTTCTGGTTCAAGAATAATCTGCGCGCTTCGGCGACGCCGGGGCCGGTGATGACGTCCTGCGGCACCACGGTGGTCAGCAACAGCGGCGTCACCATCAGCGGCGCGGCCACGGCCAGCGGCAGCGTGGCCAGCTACGCGGTGCAGCTGAACGGTCCGACCGCGATCAACGATGCGGCGGCCGGCAGCGGCGCCAGCTTCAGCAAGAGCTACAACGTCGCCAGCGGCTACTACACCGGCAGCGTCAGCGCCACCGACACGCTGGGCCAGGTCTCGACCGGCTGCCCTCTCGCGCAATTCCTGGTCGGCAGCGCGCCGGTGCTGCCGCCGCCGACCGGCTTGAGCGCGGGCACGCCGACCGCCAGCGCCGTGGCGCTGAGCTGGAACGCCGTCAGCGGCGCCACCGGCTACAACGTGTATCGCAACGGCGCCAAGCTGACCGCGTCGCCGCTAGGCACCACCAGCTACACCGCCGGCGGGCTGGCGGCCAGCACCGGCTACAGCTTCGCGGTGTCGGCGGTCGGCGCTTCGGGCGAGAGTGCGCTGTCGCCGGCGATCAACGTCACCACCGCATCGGCGTGGACCTGCACCGCCGTCAGCGCCAGCAACTACGCCCATGTGCATGCGGGACGCGCGCACGACAGCGGCGGCTATGCACTGGCCAACGGCTCCAACCAGAACATGGGACTGAACAATCTGTTCTTCATCACCTTACTGGCGCAGACGGCGGCCGGCTACTACGTGATCGGCGCCTGCCCCTGATGCGTCACAGCGCCAGCACGACAGGCGCGCTGCCGGCGGCGGGGATGGCGGAGCACATCAGCACCTGCCCCGCCGCGACCTCGGCGCCGCAGGTGCGCGTGTATTCGACGGCGCCGGACAGCAGGCCGGCCGCGCACGCGCCGCACTGGCCCGAGCGGCAGCTCGATTCAACCGGCACGCCCTTGGCTTCAGCCAGCTCCAGCAGGCTGCCTGCGCTGCCGTCCCATAGCGCCGACATGCCCGAGCGCGCGAACTGCACCGGTACCGGCGGGCCGGCCGGCTTGGCCGCGCTGGTGGCAACTGCCGCGTCGCGCCGCACGCTGGCCGGACCGAAGGCCTCGAAGCGTATGCGCGCGTCGGCGATGTTCAGGCTGCGCAGGCCGTCGTACATCTGCTGCATGAACGCCGCCGGACCGCACAGGTAGAAATCGTAGTCGTCGAACGGTAGTTGCGTCTTCAACCAATCCAGGTCGATGCGGCCGCTGCTGGCATGCCAGTTGACGATGTCGCAGGCCTCGGCCTCGCCACCGCTGTAGCGTATGTGGACGTTGAGGTTGCGATGACCCGCCGCCAGCGTTTGCAGGCGTTCGGCAAACGCGTGCTCGTCGCGGCTGCGGGCGCCGTGGAAGAAGTGGATGGGATGGCGATGCCGCGTGCGGCTGCCGTTCACCAGCAAGCCGTTCAGCATGGCGATCATCGGCGTGATGCCGATGCCGGCCGACAGCAGCACGGCGGGCCGCCGCGTGCCTTGCTCGAAGGTGAAATCACCGCCAGGCCCCAGCAGCTCGATGCGCGCGCCAGGCGCCAGATTATCGTGCAGCCAGCCGGATACGGCGCCGTCGCGTTTGACGCTGATGCGGTAGCTGCGGCCGTTCGGCGCGTCGGACAGGGTGTAGCTGCGGATGCGCGGCGCGCCGTCCACCGGTGCGCGCAGCGAGATGAACTGGCCCGGCACATGCGCGGCGACGCCCATGCCGTCGGCCGGCTCCAGATGGAACGATTGCACCGTGGAGCTCTCCCGCACCACCTCGGTGACGGTGTACGGACGCCAGGCGCTGGTCAGCGCGGCCGCTTGCAGCACGCGGTCCGCCTCCTCCCACACGCCGGTGCGCGCCACTTGCGCGGCCGGCTTGGGCGCGCTCCAGCGGAACGGCAGCGCGCCCACATTGCGCACCACTTCGCGCACGTGGAAGCGCAGCAGCTGCTCGGCGCCGGCAAAGGCCCGCAGCTGCGCGCCTTCCCAGATGATCTCCGCCTCCACCGCCACATGCAGCATGTCGCCGCGTTCGAAGTCGATGAACAGCAAGCCCGCGCGCGGATAGCCGAGCAGGTTGCCCATGGTGTTGAAGAAGAAGTTGCCGACGAATTCGGGTGACGTCAGCGTGCGCTCGTCGTCCACCCGCACGAAGCCGGGCCGGCCGCCCCGATGCGAGACATCGACGCCCCGTCCGGCCTCGGTCTCCAGGTTGGCGCTGGCGATGAAGAAGGTGTCGGCGCGGGCGATCAGCTCGCGGTCATGCGCGCTTAACACGGCGGCCCGCAGCACCTGCGGTACGGGCACGGCAGGCACCGGCGTCTGCACCCGGTCCTGGATGTACTGCGGGCAGTTGCCGAAGCTCTGCGTGACCGCCACCCGCATGCCGCCCTCGTCGATCGCCGCGATCACGCCGTTGACGCGGTTGCGCCGCCGCGTGGTCGGCACCAGTCCCAGCCCGCCGATATGGGCGCCCTCGCGCAGCTGGCCTTGCAGCGGATCGCCGGCCAGCATGCCGCCGTCGATGTGCAGCGTGCGCGCATCCGGCGTCGAGACGAATCCCGCGTCGTTGACCAGCATGGTGGCCCACGGCTGCCCCGCGCCATCGAGCGCGCCGATGAAGAACAGCGGCAGCTCGCCGAAGAACTGGCGATGCTGGTCCGGCATGTAGTCGCGCACACCGGCCGCGCCGGCGCCGGCCATCTGCTCGCGCACGCCCACCCGCTGCTGGATCGCCAGTTCGCCCGCATGGAATGGGGTGGCGCTCATGATGGCCTCCGTTCAGTAGGTTTCGGGCGCCAGGCCGCATGCCGTGGCGGTCATCGGCACAAAGCCGGGCAAGGCGCGCACATTGCCCAGCCAGGCGCGGATGTTCGGATACGGCTTGAGCGACACGCCGCCTTCCGGCGCATGCTCGATGTAGCTGAAGGCGGCGACGTCGGCGATGCTGGGCTGCTCGCCCAGCGCAAAGCGACGGCCGGCCAGCTCCACCTCCATCGCGTCAAACAGCCGCACCGCGATGCTCTTGGCACGCTCGTGATCGAACGGCATGCCGAACGCCACCACCAGCCGCGCCACGCACGGGCCGTAGGCGATCTTGCCCGAGGCGTTGGACAGCCAGCGCTGCGCCGTGGCCGCCGCCACCGGTTCGCGCGGCAGCCAGCGGCCGCTGTCGTCGTATTTCAAGGCCAGGTAGACCAGGATCGCGGTCGAATCGGGCAAGGTCAGGTCGCCGTCTTCCAGTACCGGTATTTCGCCGAAGGGGCTGCGCGCCAGATGCGCGGGCGTGCGGTTCTCGCCGGCCCGCATGTCGAGCTGGACGAATTCGTACGGCAAGTTCAGCAGGCTGAGAAACAGGCGCACGCGGTGGGTGTGGCCGGAAAGGGGGGAGCCGTATAACTTCATGATGGATGTCCTGTGACGATGGATGGTCCGGCCAGTATATTCAGCTGCAATCGTGCTGATAAGCTGGACAAAACCGGATACTAAGTTCACTCTAGGTGGACAATTACTCTCCCGCACCCGCCATGGCCGATTTAAGCACCGTCAACCTGAACCGCCTGATCACTTTCGTCGCCGTGGTGGACGCCGGCTCGCTGACGGCCGCCGCCGAGCGCCTGGGGCTGGCCAAATCCATGGTCAGCAAGCACATACAGTTGCTGGAGGCCGAGGTCGGCGTCGGGCTGTTGCTGCGCTCGACCCGCAAGCTGTCGCTGACCGAGGCCGGGCGCGACTTCTACGACGCCAGCCGCCAGCTGTTGCAGCAGGCCGAGCTGGCCATCGAGCAGGCCCGCAGCGGCCGCGCAGTCCCGCAGGGCACGCTGCGGGTGGCCGCGCCGATCGACTACGGCGTGATGGTGGTGGCGCCGGTGCTGTCGCAATTGCGGCTGCGCTATCCGGCGCTGAAGGTGGAACTGGTGTGCGGCGACAGCCTGATCGACCTGATCGCCGAAGGCATCGACGTGACGGTGCGGCTGGGCAAGCTGGCCGATTCGGGCTACATGGCGGCGCGCGTCGGCCGCATGGTGCGCCTGCTGGTCGCCAGCCCGGACTTCGTGGCGCGACACGGCATGCCGGACCATCCGCAGGCGCTGGCGCCGCTGCCCTACATCTCGCTGACGGTGCTGCGCCAGCCCAACACCTTCACGCTGGTGGACGGCGCCGGCCGGCACAACGAAGTCCGGATGCGCAACATCGTGTTCTCGACCAACACCGCGCCCGCCTGCCGCGCCGCCGCGCTGGCCGGCGACGGCGTGCTGCGGGCGACCTGGTTTTCGGTGCGGGAGGACCTGGCGGACGGCCGGCTGGTGCGGCTGCTGCCGGACTGGTCGCTGCCGGAGGGCGACATCCACGCCGTGTTCCCGGCCACGCCGCACCTGCCGCAAAAGGTGCGCGTGTTCATCGACGCACTCAAGCTGGCGGCCGGCGACTAGCCCGCCAGCGGCGGCAAGCTGTCAACAACACCATCGCCAGCACCGCCGCAAAGCCGAACCAGAGCCAGGTCGCGATCACCGACGGCGGCTTGCGCTCGCTGGGCGCGGCGCCATCCGTGAACGCCGCCGGCAGCACGCGCGGGGCCACCGGCACGATCTGCCAGTCCGCGCGGTTGGCCGGCGCGCGCTGCTGGTATTCGCGCAGCGACAACACCGGATCGTGGCCGAAGGCGCGCGACGACGGGAACTGCGGTATCCGCACGAACAGCAGCGCCTCCAGGTCCTCGCTCAGTTGCGCCTCCAGCGTGCCGCCAGCCGCCCTGCCCGGCGCCGCCAGGCGTTTGAGCAGGTCGTCGGCGATGGTGTTGAAGGCGACGAAGGGCAGCAACTCGGTGCGCTCGGTCTTCAGGTAGTCGTAGGCGCTTTGGCCGCTTGCCAGGCTGACTTCCTTCAACGCCATGTACGGCAAGGCCACCGCCGCTTTCAGCGGGCTTTCGCCGCCCAGGCGCGGAATGTTCCAGCCCAGCGTGCGCAGGGTTTCGACGTTGATGCCCGCGCAGTTGGTGCTGGCGTGGCGGTAATGGAAATCCTGCCGGTAGAAGTGGTTGAACACCCGGGCTATCGCTTCCTGGTACAAGGCCGGCGCGCGCTGGTCCTTCAGCACCGCCACCAGCATGTAGGACGGGCGGTACCAGGCCTGGCCGCTGTTGAGGTCGCCCATGTAGGCGTCCATCGGCAGAATCGAGGCGACGATGCCCTTTTCGCTGATCGATGCCAGGCTGTAGAAATTGTTCACCAGCCAGTTGTCCCACTCGCCGGCGGCGCCGAAGCGGCCGGTGGCGACGGCAAAGTGGCCGCCATAGGATTCATCGTCGTCGCCCTGCGCGCCGTTGAGCATGAAGGCCAGCACCGGCTTGCCCGCCAGCGGCAAGGGCGCGCGGCCGCCGTCGCGGCGCCACAGGGTCCGGCTGGCGTATGGCGCGGTGGCGCCGCCGTGCTGGGCGCGGACCAGGCTTTCGACGGTCTCGCCAGCGGCCAGCGGCTGGCTGGGCGCCGCCGCGCCGAGCGCGTAACGCTTGGGCCACAGCGTGCGCATCACGAAGCGTTCCTCGGTCAGCGCGCCGCGGGCCTTGACCTCGCCGCCGGCAAAAAACGCCAGGCTGCTGCGATCCGCATACGAACGGTTGGACGACAGCCTGGGCGTGAACTCGACGTTCAGCGGTGCGGCGGCGCTTGGGCGTGTCAGCCGCGCGTCCGGCTCCAGCCGCCCCTCGGCCACATGGGGCGATCCTATCCATACCAGCGGCGGCGTCTGGTCGCGCGCCTGCCCGCCGCCTGCGGCCAGCCAGGCCTTGACGTCTTCCTGGGCCCGCAGCCGGGGCGCATAGCCGGCGCCATCGGCCTTGGCCACGGCGATCATGTCGTCGCTGAAGTACCACAGCGCCTGTCCGGGCGCCGCGCAGTCCTGGCAACGGCCGGTCGCCAGCCTGAAACGGTCGCTGGGATAGAGACCCAGCAAGCCGGGCGCGAGCGCGTCCCGTACGCTGGAATCGACGGCTCGCGCCGCTTGCCACGGCTGCGCGGCGGCGATCAGGGCCGCCGCGGCCAGAATGCCGCTTGGTTTGAATGGGGTGAGCCGCATGGTGTCGCTCCGCTGAGTGATGGCGAAGCTGCAGTGTACGGCGGCAGGTTTTGCTGCTTGTTACGCCTGGTCAATATTTCTTGCGTTAGCGCCGCGCCGACACCACGATGCCGCCGACGATCAGCGCGAACGCCGCCACGTGGTAACCGTGCGGGGCTTCGCCCAGGAAGGCGGCCGACAACACGGCCGTGAACAAGGGCGTCAGGTTGACGAAGAAGGCGCCGATCGACGGTCCCGCCGCCTGCACGCCCGCGCCCCAGCAGCGGAACGCGATCACGCCCGGGCCGACCGCCACATAGGCCAGCGCCGCCGCCAGGGACCAGCTCCATTGCACCGGCATCGCGCCCAGCGCCTGCTCGCCCAGCGCGAAACCGCCCGACCACAGCACGCCGAACGCCACCTGCGCCAGCAGGAAGCCGGCCCAGTCGGCGCGCAGCGCGGCCGGCTCGCGGGCGCGCGTCAGCAGCCAGCTGTACAGCGACCAGGCGATGGTGGCCAGGATCATGAACAGGTCGCCCGCCACCAGCCGCAGCGCCAGCAGATGCGCCCACTCGCCGCGCGCCAGCACCAGCAGCACGCCGGCGATCGACAGCACGGCGCCGGCCACCTGGCGCCGGCCGACCGGCACGCCGAAGAACAGCCAGCCGGTCAGCATCATCCACACCGGCATGCCGGAGGCCACCAGGGTGACGTTGATCGGGGTCGAGGTTTGCAGCGCCATGTACTGCAAGGTGTTGTACAGGCCGATGCCCAGCAGACCCAGCAGCGCATACTGCTTCCAGTAGCGCCACATGCCCGCCGCGCGCCCGAACACCGGCCCGGCCAGCGGCAGCAGGATGGCGCCGGCCAGCGCCCAACGCAGGAAGTTGAGCAGCACCGGCGGCAGCTGGTCGTGCACCAGCCGGCCGACGATGGAATTGCCGGCCCACAGCAGCGGCGGCAGGGTCAGCAGGAATACGGTGCGGGGCGTCAGGCGCTGGGTCATCGATGGTGGAGAGTTGTTGAGGAATGAGTTGTCGCCATGCCGACGCACTGCTAGCATGGCGCCTTGCCGATTTGCCAAGGCACATAATCATACCGGGGAACGCGATGCAACGCATAGTGATGGGCATTTTGATACTGTATGTATCTTTTTTCGGGACAGCGCGCGCCGCCAGCTACGAATATGAAGTGAGACAGGTCGCCTACCATGACCTGGTGGCCCATCTCTACCTGCCCAAGACACCCGCCAAAGTCCCGGTCGTCGTGGCGATCGGCGGTTCCGAGGGCGGGCTGGGCACCGGCGACGCCAACGGCCAGATGATGGCACCGCACGGCATCGCCGTGCTGGGCCTGGCCTATTTCAAGGAATCGGGGCTGCCGGCCACGCTGGACCAGATCCCGCTGGAATATTTCATCAGCGCGCTGGACTTCCTGCAGACGCTGCCCGAAGTGGACGCCACGCGCATCGGCTTCGTCGGCGGCTCGCGCGGCGCCGAAGCGGCCCTGCTGGTGGCGTCCATGGACAAACGCATCAAGTCGGTGGTGGCGACCACGCCCAGCTCGGTGGCATGGTACGGCCGTACCCTGCCCAAGTCGGCCTGGACCTGGCGGGGCAAGGATATCCCGGCCATGAGTCCCGCGCAGGACGAGAAGCTGCCCCAGATCGGCCGCTTCCTGGCGGCGCTGGAGCAGCAGCAAGTGGTGCGGCAGGCACTCATCGCGGTGGAAAGGATCAACGGCCCTATCCTGCTGATTTCGGCGCAAAACGACCAGATATGGCCGTCATTCCAGATGTCCAACGATATCGTGGCTTATTTGAAGGAGCAGCGCTTCCCGCACGCGGTGACGCACGACACCTACCCGACCGGCCATGGTTTCAGCCAGGAGTTGGCGCCGCACATCAAGCAAAGCATTATCGACCACTTTTTGCACACCTTGTAGCCCGGGCGGGCGCGGCGGCCAACGATAGAATTACCGCCGGCCGCCGCGGCGCGGTAAAATACGCCTTGCTGATCCACCCACTTAGAAAATATGAAACTCTCCAAACAACATTCGATGTACGAATCCGAGCACACCCTGTTCATCAAGGCGCTGAAGGAAAAGAATCCGGGCATGGAAGCTGGCCAGCAACAGGGCCGCGCCCTGCTGTGGGATCGTCCGCCGGTGTCGCTCGATGAGCAGGAGCGCCAGCTGAAATCGGCCATCAAGCAACAAGCCTACGTTTATCAGAACAAAGTCTAAGCACCGGGGCGGCAAGGATGTTGCCAGACGATACGGCTGAAGCCCAGCCGACTGTGGCCGACGACGGCATCGCCGAGGCGATGGCACTGCCGTCGGTGCAGCTGCCGCCGGAGGTCGCGCCCACCGAAGTCGCCGCCCTCGCCCGCCTGTACGGCGAGCCGCTGCTGAAGATGCCCAACGACCTGTACATCCCGCCCGACGCGCTGGAAATCTTCCTCGACGCCTTCGAAGGCCCGCTCGACCTGCTGCTCTACCTGATCCGCAAGCAAAACTTCAACATCCTCGACATCCCGATGGCGCAGCTGACGCTGCAGTACCTGAAATATGTCGACCAGATCCGCCTGTCCAACCTGGAGCTGGCCGCCGAGTACCTGCTGATGGCGGCCATGCTGATCGAGATCAAGTCGCGCATGCTGCTGCCGCAGCGCCAGTCCGAGCTCGACATCGAGAGCGACGATCCGCGCGCCGAGCTGGTGCGCCGCCTGCTGGAATACGAGCAAATCAAGCTGGCCGCCTACGACCTGAACACGATTCCGCAGCTGGACCGCGACTTCGTCCGCACCCAGATCTTCATCGAGCAAAGCCTGGTGCCGGCCTGGCCGGAGGTCGAGGCCATCGATTTGCAGCAAGCCTGGCTGGACGTGATGAAGCGCGCCAAGCTGACCCAGCACCACAAGATCAGCCGCGAGGAACTGTCGGTGCGCGAGCACATGACCGGCATCCTGCGGCGCCTGCAGTCGAGCCGCTTCGTCGAGTTCGCCGACCTGTTCGACATCGCCGGCGGCGTGCCGGTGGTGGTGGTGAACTTCGTCGCGCTGCTGGAGCTGGCCAAGGAAACGCTGATCGAGATTACCCAGGCCGAGCCGTTCGCGCCGATCTACGTGCGGCTGGCGTACTCGCCGGCCTGAGCCCCCACCGCACCCACCCTATTCCCATTACGCCCACAGCGAGCACGTCATGAAAATCGTCACCTCCATAGAAGAACTGCGCGACCAACTCAGCGGCCAACTGCGCACCGCTTTCGTCCCGACCATGGGCAATTTGCACGAGGGCCACCTGTCGCTGATGCGCCTGGCGCGCAAGCACGGCGACCCGGTGGTGGCGTCGATCTTCGTCAACCGCCTGCAGTTCGGCCCGAACGAAGACTTCGACAAATACCCGCGCACCTTCCAGGCCGACGTCGAGAAGCTGGAGAAGGAAGGCGTGTACGTGCTGTTCGCGCCGACCGAGAAAGACCTGTATCCGGAGCCGCAGGAATTCCGCGTGCGTCCGCCCGACGACCTGGGCAACACGCTGGAGGGCGAGTTCCGTCCCGGCTTCTTCACCGGCGTCACCACCGTGGTGCTCAAGCTGTTCTCCTGCGTGCAGCCGCGCGTGGCGGTGTTCGGCAAGAAGGATTACCAGCAGCTGATGATCGTGCGTAACATGAGCCGCCAGTTCGCGCTGCCGACCGAGATCATCGCCGCCGAGACCTACCGCGCCGACGACGGCCTGGCGCTGTCGTCGCGCAATATGTATCTGTCGCCGGCCGAGCGCGCCGAGGCGCCGGCCCTGTACCAGAGCCTGAACTCGGTCGCGGCCGAAGTGCGCGCCGGCCACCTGGACGTGTTCCAGCTGGAGCACAAGGCGATGGACGACCTGGCCCAGCGCGGCTGGCAGCCGGACTACATCTCGATCCGCCGCCGCATCGACCTGCAACCGCCGAGCGCCGGCGACCTGGCGCAAGGCACGCCGCTGGTGGTGCTGGCGGCCGCCAAGCTGGGCTCGACCCGCTTGATCGACAATCTGGAGATTTAAGGTTTAGGCGGCGGGGCCGCAGGCGCCACCGGCAATACGCTGACGCCCTGCGGCGTGACCTGGATAATGACGGCTGGCACGGCGGCAGCCGGCGCCACAACCGGCGCGGCAGGCTGCGCCTTGGGAATCGCGTTGTTCAGCACGAAGCTCATCACGGTGACAACGATGGTGATCCCCGCAGCCAGCACACCCACCATCCATTTGACCATCTGCGAAGTAGCCCGTTCAAAGGCGCTTTCGATCCTGGCTTCCAGCGCAGCGCGCATCTCCACCATCATCGCTATGATGGCTTCAAGCTTGGCGTCGGTGGCGTCGAAGCGGGCGTTGACAGCGTCGAAGCGGGCATCGACAGCGCCGAAGCGGGCGTCGACAGCGCCGAACTTGGTGTCGACCGCGCCGAACTTGGTGTCCACCTTGCTATCGGCAGCAGCCAGCCTGGCGTCGTAACTCTCCACCTTGGCGTCGATATAGTCTTTGTCGGAATTGGAGTTCATAAGCCGATAATCCGCCCGCCGTCCCGCCCTGTCAACGCCCGCACGGGCGCCGCTTGAGGCCGGTCAGGCGGCGACGTTTTGCGCCCAGGCCAACGCCGACAGGTGGGCTTTGTTGACGTCTTCCGGGCTTAGCTTGAGCGACGCGGCCAGCGAGGCCACCAGGTCGGAATTGAGTTCGCAGGCCTCGGCCAGCGCCAGATACGGCCCGTACTTGCCGCTGCGCGTCAGCAGCGCGGCGACCACGTCGTCGGACAGCTGGATGTTGGCCAGCACCTCCTGCATGGCGATGCCCAGCAGCCGGTCCAGCAGCGAGAACATGCCTGCCACGAAGACGTTTTCCGCCTCGCCCTTGCCCAGCGCCGCCAGCGCCAGCAGCTCGGCCAGGCGGCCGCGCACCACCGCCGTCTCCAGCAGCACCGGCGAATAGCCCGAGGTGCTGGCCGTGGCCAGCAGCAGGGTCAGCCAGCGGTACAGCGGCGTGTAGCCCAGCAGGGTCAGCGCCTGCTTGAGCGACTGGATCTCGCGCCCGGCGCCGAAGCCGGCCGAGTTGATGAAGCGCAGCAGCTTGTAGGACAGCGTGGCGTCGCGCTTGAGCACCGCCTCCAGCTGCGGCAGGTCGGCGTTCTGGCGCACCATCTGCATCAGCTGCATGATGATGGTCTGGGCCGGGTTCATGCCCTTGCTGTCGCTGCTGGGGCGCGGCGTCAGGTGCAGCTTGCCGACGAAGGCGTTCAGGCCGAGCGCGGCGCAAGCGTCGAAGTCGGCCCAGTTGCTGACCGGGCGCGCCACCATGGCCACCGTCGACTGCTTCAGCGCCGCGTAGGCGCGCGCCTGGCTGCCGACGTCGGCGCCGGAAAAGCGCACTTCCACATACGAGGCGATGGTCGGCAGGCGGGCGCCGATGCGCGCCAGGTCGGCCTCGCGCAGCAGGATGCCGACGCCGCCGGCGCGCAAGGCTTGCACGGCGCTCAAGGTGTCGGGCTGGGCCAGTTCGGAGGTTTTGATCGACAGGACGGTGCGTTCCGGCGGCAGCTGGTGCAGCGCGTCGGTCGACAGCATGGCCGGCACCGCTTCGAGGAACAGGGTTTTGTCGCGCAGCAGCCAGTTGTCGTCGCCGTCGACCATCTGGCCGGCGACGAAGGCCACCAGCGCTTCCAGCTCGGCCGGCGTGGACGGGGCCGCGCCCTGCCGCTGCCAGCAGAGTTCATACCCAACCACACGCTGCTTGGGATCGAGCAGCGGCTCACGGACGAGGAAATTGGTTTGATGCATGATGCTCGTATCGGAGTAGGCCCGCGGCGAACGGGCCGGTACAGATCAGAAGCCCAGACTATCCAGCAAGTCGTCCACCTGCTCCTGGTCAGCCACCACGTTCTCGCGGGTCGGATCGATTTGCGGTCCGTTCAGCAAGCCGTTGTCGATTTCCTTCTTCATCTGTTCGGGCGCAAAGTCGATCAGCATCTGCACCAGCTGCTTTTCGAGGTTTTGCGCGATCGAGGTGACCTTCTTGATCACCTGTCCGGTCAGGTCCTGGAAGTCCTGCGCCATCATGATGTCCATCAGATGCGCCTTGGTCTGCGAGGTCCCGGCCGATGCGCCGTCCAGCGCGGCGACGGTCTGCTGCGCCAGCGCGCGCCACTGTTCGTCCGAGGCGCCGGCCGCCAGCAGGCCGTTCCACGAAGCGCTCAATTGCTTGGCGTCGCCGGCGATCTGGTCCTGCAAGGGACTGGCGGCGTCGGTGGCGTTCAACACTTTCTGCGCCGCGTCTTCGCTCAGGCGCGCCACGTAGTCGAGCCGATCGCGGGCGTCCGGGATGTCCGACGCCGCCTTCTCGATCAATTTATCCAGGCCCAGGCCGCGCAGGCTTTCATGCAAGGCGCGCGTCATGTGACCGATGCGCGACAAAAACTCTTCATTCGGCTCCACCGCAGCCGCGATGGCGCCGCTTTGTTGCTCAACCATCATCAAGCTCCGAGCTTCTCGAAGATCTTGTTCAGCTTTTCATCCAGCGTGGCAGCGGTGAACGGCTTGACCACGTAGCCGTTGGCGCCGGCCTGGGCCGCCGCGATGATGTTTTCCTTCTTGGCTTCGGCGGTCACCATCAGCACCGGCAGCTTGGCCAGCGCGGGATCGGCACGAATGTTCTGCAACATCGTCAGACCGTCCATATTCGGCATGTTCCAGTCGGACACGACGAAGTCGAACGATTCGGCGCGCAGCTTGGCCAGCGCCATCACGCCGTCTTCCGCCTCGTCGACATTGGCATAACCCAGTTCTTTTAACAGATTCCGGACAATGCGGCGCATCGTCGAAAAATCGTCAACGACTAAAAATTTCATCTTTGGATCAGCCATGAATTACTCCGTTGTTTCTCTACGCGGTGGTTGTTAATAAGTTCTACGTGCCAGCAAGTTGTAGGATAGCATTTTCGTTGCTTTAAGGCGAACAAAGTAGCAGTAAAACGTCACACTTGGCGATTTAAACCTTTTTAAACCCTCAATGCGCGCATGCCGTGGGCCGCCAGGTAGCCCAGCACCATGCCGGGCAAGGCTTGCAAGGCCCCCACTTCGTGGGCGGCGCCGATGGCGATCGCCTCGCGCGGCATGCCGAACACCACGCAACTGGCCTCGTCCTGGGCGAAATTATACGCTCCCGCCCCCTTCATCTCCAGCATGCCGGCCGCGCCGTCCTTGCCCATGCCGGTCAGGATCACGCCGACCGCGTTCTTGCCGGCGCACTGGGCGGCCGAACGGAACAGCACGTCGACCGAGGGCCGGTGGCGGTTGACCGGCTCGGCCTGGTCGATCTTGGTCATGTAGTTGGCGCCGCTGCGGGTCAGGTACAGGTGCGAGTGGCCGGGCGCGATGTAGGCGTGGCCGGGCAGCACCCGCTCGTTGCCGGCCGCTTCCTGCACCGAGATCTTGCACAGCGAATCGAGGCGCTTGGCGAACGAGCGGGTAAAGCCTTCCGGCATGTGCTGGGTGATCAGGATGCCGGGGCAGTCGGACGGCATCTGCATCAGGAATTCGCGGATCGCCTCGGTGCCGCCGGTGGAGGCGCCGATGATGATCAGTTTTTCCGACGAGGTCAGCGGATTGCGCAGCTGCGGCAGCTGGGTTTGCCCAGCCTGGCCGTCGGCGCCCGGCTGCGGCAGGGTGCGGGCCCGCACGCGCGCCTTGGAGGCGGCGCGGATCTTGTCGGTGATCAGCTCGGTGTACTCGCGCATGCCGGCCTGGATCGAGATCTTCGGCTTGGTGACGAAGTCGACCGCGCCCAGTTCCAGCGCGCGCATGGTGATCTCCGAGCCGCGCTCGGTCAGCGAGGACACCATCACCACCGGCATCGGCCGCAGCCGCATCAGCTTTTCCAGGAAATCCAGGCCGTCCATCTTCGGCATCTCGACGTCCAGGGTCAGCACGTCGGGGTTGGTTTGCTTGATCAGCTCGCGCGCGACCAGCGGATCGGGGGCCACGCCCACCACTTCCATGTCGGGCTGGCTGTTGATGATCTCGCTCATCACGCTGCGGATCAGCGCGGAGTCGTCGACGATCAGGACTTTGATCTTCATAAAACGCTACTTTCCGGGCAAAAGGCCCTGACTACACTCTCAAAACGGATTAAAACAGGTCGATCTCGCCGCCCACCGGCGCCTTCTTCAGGCGGCTGGCGTACTCGATCTCGCGCTTGGCCAGCGTGTCGTTGTGGGTCTGCATCAGCTTCTTGACCAGCACCTTGCCGCTGCGCGGGAAGAAATACACCTTGCGCGGGTGGATGTCGTTCAAGTCTTCGGCCACCACGCGGATTTTCTCGACCTTGAGGAAGTTCAGCACGAAGGCGGCGTTGCGTTCGCCGACGTTGATGGCGGTGAAACCCTTGAGCACCGCGCCGCCGCCGAACACCTTGGCCTCCATGTTCTCGCGCTTGGCGCCGGCCTTGAGCAAATCGTTGATCAGGATTTCCATCGCGTAGGTGCCGTAGCGGGCCGAGGCCGACACCGGGCTGTTGGTGTCGCTGCCGCCGTCGGGCAGCATGAAGTGGTTCATGCCGCCCAGGCCGGTGACGCGGTCGCGGATGCAGGCCGACACGCACGACCCGAGCACGGTGACGATCAACATGTCCTTGTTGGTGAAGTAATACTCGCCCGGCAGGATCTTGGCGGCTTCGCAGTCGAACGTTCTATCGAAATATACGTTCGTGGCAAATTGTTCGAGGTCCATGTTTTACTCTCATGTGCGTTGCGTTGCTTTGAGGGCAGCGCCACGGTGTTGTTCGTCCAGCTCATACACCGTCTTGCCGCGTAGTTTGAGCGACTCCGACACGTAGAGGAAATTCTCCGAATGGCCCGCGAACAGCAAGGCGTCCGGTTTCATCAGCGGGACAAAGCGGGACAGTATTTTACGCTGGGTGGCTTTGTCGAAGTAAATCATGACGTTGCGGCAAAAGATCACGTCGAACTGGCCGCTCAGCGGCCAGCTGTCGGCCAGCAGGTTGAGCGGCTTGAAGGTGATCATGTTGCGCAGCTCGGGCCGCACGCGGGCCATGCCCTCGCGGTCGCCCTTGCCCTTGAGGAAAAAGCGGCGCGAGCGCTCGGGCGACATCTTGTCCAGCCGGTCCATGGTGTAGACGCCGTTGGCGGCCGTGGCCAGCACATTGGTGTCGATGTCGGTGGCGATGATGTGGCAGTTGGGCGTGAGCGTGTTGAACGCCTCGCACACGGTCATGGCGATCGAGTACGGCTCTTCGCCGGTCGAGCTGGCCGAGCACCAGATGGTGATGGGCTCGCGCTTGTGCTTGACGTGTTCGGCCAGCAGCGGAAAGTGGTGCGCCTCGCGGAAGAACGAGGTCAGGTTGGTGGTCAGCGCGTTGGTGAACGACTCCCATTCCTCGCCCAGGCGGCCGGCCTCGAGGTCGTCGAGGTACTTGCCGAACGAGCCGATGCCGGTGGCGCGCAAACGCCGCGCCAGGCGGCTGTACACCATCTCCTGCTTGCTGTCGGCCAGCGAGATGCCGGCCCGTTTGTAGATCAGGCCGCGGACGCGTTCGAAGTCCTTGGCGTTGAAATCAAACTCTTTGACGGTGTCTTTGGTTTGCGGCATGTTCTGTATTCCTTCATTTAAAGCTAACAATGCCTGCGACGGCGCCGCGGGCGCCGCCTTGCTGCGGACTGCTTAAAACTCTTCCCACTCCTCGCCGGCGGACGGCGCGGCGCTGGCCAGCTTCTTGGGCGCGGCCGGCTTGGCGGCGGCCACCGCCGGACGCGCAGGGGCGGCCGGACGGGCGCTCACCGCCGGCGCCGGACGCGGCGCCGGGGCGGCCGCGCGGGCGGCCGGACGGCGGGTGTCGTCCTGGTTCAGCTTGAAGATGCTGACCGCCTGCGCCAGCAGCTCGGCCTGTTCCTGCATGCTCTCGGCGGCCGCGGCCGCCTCTTCCACCAGCGCGGCGTTCTGCTGGGTCATCTCGTCCATCTGGGTGATGGCCTGGTTGACTTCCTCGATGCCGTTGCTCTGCTCCTGGGTGGCGGCGGTGATCTCGCCCATGATGTCGGCCACCTGGCGGATCGACGTGACGATCAGGTCCATGGTCTGGCCGGCCTCGTCGACCAGCTTGCTGCCGGCGTCGACCTTGTTGACCGAGTCGCCGATCAGTTCCTTGATTTCCTTGGCGGCGCCGGCCGAGCGCTGCGCCAGGTTGCGCACCTCGGAGGCGACCACCGCGAAGCCGCGGCCCTGCTCGCCGGCGCGCGCCGCCTCGACGGCGGCGTTCAGCGCCAGGATGTTGGTCTGGAAGGCGATGCCGTCGATGACGCCGATGATGTCGACGATCTTGCTGGAGCTGGCCTTGATCGAGCCCATGGTCTCGACCACCTGCGACACCACGGTGCCGCCCTTTTCCGCCACCGACGAGGCGGTCACGGCCAGCTGGTTGGCCTGGCGGGCGTTGTCGGCGTTCTGCTTGACGGTGGAGGTCAGCTCCTCCATCGACGAGGCGGTCTCCTCCAGCGAGCTGGCCTGCGACTCGGTGCGCGCCGACAGGTCGGCGTTGCCGGAGGCGATTTCCTGCGAGGCCGTCGAGATCAGCTCGGTGCCGTTGCGGACGTCGCCGACGGTCTTGGCCAGGCTGTCGTTCATGTCCTTGAGCGCCTGCAGCAGCTCGCTGGTCTCGTCCTTGCCTTCGACGAACACCTGCGAGGTCAGCTCGCCGGCCGCGACCTTCTGCGCCACCTCGACCGCGCCCGACAGCGGCACGGTGATCGAACGGGTGATGACGGCCGCGCACAGGATGCCCAGCGCCACGGCGACCGCGCCGAGCACGAACAACACCATCATCAGGCTGCGGTCGGCGGTGACGGAACCATCCATCACGTCCTTGGCGTTGGCCTGCTGCATGTCGACCAGCTTGTTAATCAGGGTCAGGGTCTGCTGGTTGAGCGGATCGATGCGGCCGGAAATCACCTTGGCCGCGCCTTCGCTGTTGAACGCCAGCACCTGGCCGATGGCTTCCTTGAAGGCTTTGTCGACGTCGGCGTCCAGCGCGGCGATGTCGGCCAGCGCCTTCTTCTCGGCGTCGTTCAGGCCGAGCGCCTTGAGGTCGGCCAGCGCCTTGTCGTAGCGGGCGCGCTGGTCCTTGACCTTCTGCTCTTCCTTCTGCATCAGGCTGACGTCCGATTGCAGGCCGATGTTGCGCATGGCGATGCCGGTCTCGAGCATCGAGCTCTTCATCGCGCCGGCCTGCAGGTTCTTGGCGGTCGACAGCTCCAGGCCCTTGGTCAGCTTGCTCTTGTTGCTGTAGTTCAGGTAATTGGTCATCAGGACCATCGCCACCAGGATCAGCAGAATGCTGCCGAAGCCGATGCGCAGCCGTGCGCCAATTTTGAAGTCGCGTAAATTCATGGTGTTTTCTCCCCTATGCTGTCTGTTCTATTGTCCGCCGGGTACTGCCTGCGGACCCCGTTATCGTGTAGTTGTAGGCGCGCACTCTGTTGGGCGCTGCCGTGCTCCGGTGCCGCGGCGTTGCTTAGGCCGCGATCTGTTCCATCAAGCCCATCTCGGCGCTCGACATCAGCTTGTCGATGTTCACCAGGATCAGCATACGCTCATCAATGGTGCCCAGTCCAATCATGTAGTCGGAACTGAAGGCGGTGCCCATCTCCGGCGCCGGCTTGACCTGCTCGGGCGTGAGCGTGGTCACGTCCGACACCGAGTCGACCACCATGCCGACGATGCGGCCGCCGATGTTGAGGATGATGACCACGGTGAACTGGTCGTACACCGGCTCGCCGAGATTGAACTTGATGCGCATGTCGACCACCGGGATGATGATGCCGCGCAGGTTGATCACGCCCTTGATGAAGGCGGGGGCGTTGGCGATCCGGGTCACCGTTTCGTAACCGCGGATTTCCTGCACCTTGAGGATGTCGATGCCGTATTCCTCCGACCCCAGCGTGAAGGCCAGGTATTCGTGGCCGGCGATCTCGTTGGCCCCGCTGGTTAGTACGTCTGCCATGATGGTTTCCTTGGTGGGATTAGCTAAAAATCTGTTCGTCAGCGAGCTGACGGGATGAGCGTATCAGGGCGGCGACGTCGAGGATCAGCGACACGCCGCCGTCGCCCAGGATGGTGGCGCCGGAGATGCCGGCCACCTTGCGGTAATTCGATTCCAGGTTCTTGACCACCACCTGCTGCTGGCCGACCAGGTCGTCGATGAACAGGCCGGCCTTGCGGCCGTCGGTCTCGATGATGACCACGATGCCCTGGCAGGGGTCGGTGAAGCGCGGGGCGATGCCGAACATCTGGTACAGCGGCACCAGCGGCAGGTATTCGCCGCGCACCTTGATGACCCGGCCCTTGCCGGAGATTTCCTTGACGTCTTCCGGCGCCGGCTGCAGCGATTCGATGACAAAGCCCAGCGGCAGGATGTAGACCTCCTCGCCGACCCGGATCGACATGCCGTCCAGGATCGCCAGCGTCAGCGGCAGCGAGATCGAGATGGTGGTGCCGAAGCCCTTGGCCGAGCGGATGTCGACCACCCCGCCCATCGCCGTGATATTCCTCTTGACGACGTCCATGCCGACGCCGCGGCCGGAGACGTCGGTCACCTGCTCGGCGGTCGAGAAGCCGGGCGCGAAGATCAGTTGCCAGACCTCGGCGTCGCTCATGTTCTCGTGCAGCGGCAGGCCGTTCTGCTCGGCCTTGGCGAGGATGCGCTCCCGGTTCAGGCCGCCGCCGTCGTCGGACACTTCGATGATGATGTTGCCGCCCTGGTGGGAGGCCGACAGGAACAATCGGCCGGCGTCGCTCTTGCCGCCGGCGCGGCGCACCTCAGGCATCTCGATGCCGTGGTCGATCGAGTTGCGCACCAGGTGGGTCAGCGGGTCGACGATGCGCTCGATCAGCCCCTTGTCCAGTTCGGTCGCGGCGCCGTTGGTGATGAAGTCGACCTTCTTGCCCAGCTTGGCCGCGAGGTCGCGCACCATGCGCGGGAAGCGCGAGAACACGAAGTCCATCGGCATCATGCGGATCGACATCACCGCTTCCTGCAGGTCGCGGGTGTTGCGGGTCAGCTGGCTGACGCTGTTCAATAAGCGCTCGTGCACCATCGGGTCGAGCGTGTCGACGCGCTGCTCGATCATCGCCTGCGTGATGACCAGCTCGCCCACCAGGTTGATCAGCTGGTCGACCTTTTCGATCGACACGCGGATCGACGACGATTCGGCGCCGGGGCCAGCCCCGCCGCCGCCCTTCTCTTCCTTCTTAGCGGCTTTCTTTTCCTCTTCGGCGGCCTGCTGCTGCGCGGCCGGCGCCTCGATGACGATGCCGGCGGCGGCGCGGATCTGCTCGACCGGCTGGAAGAAGCCATAGCCCTGCGCGTCCTCGCTGCCGGCCTGGGCGGCCGCGCGGATCTCGTCGAGCGGCTGGAAGAAGCCGTAGCCGTCCGTCCCGCCGGCGGCGGCCGGGTGCAGCTCGGCCTCGTCGAAGAAGCCGTAGCCCAAGTCCTTCTCGACCTTGGAGCGCTCGGCGTTTTCCAGCTTGGCCTGCTTGGCGTCCAGCGCCGGCAGTTCGGTCACCACCATGTCGTCCGGGTTCAGCACGAAGGAGCAGATGGCGATGATGTCGTCCAGGCTCTCGTGGGTGGTGACCACCATGGCGTTGCGGTCGCGGTCGAGCGGCGTGATCGCCACATGGCCCATCAGGCCCAGCTCGGCGCCCAGCGCGGTCACTTCGCGGTGCACCATGGCCGGCAGTTCCAGCCGGTAGCGCCGTCCGCCGCTGTGGTCGACCGCCCTGGTCTCGGCCGCGTGGAACGACGGCGCCACGGCGGCCATGGCCGCCAGCGGCACGTCCTGCGCCAGCGACTGCAGCATCATGCGCACGTCGCCGACCGCATCCTGGTCGACCGTGCTGCCGTGGCGGTGGCCGTCGAGCTGCATCTTGAGGATGTCCTTGGCCGCCAGGAAGGCGTCCACATGCTCCGAGGTCAGCGCCATCTCGCCCTTGCGCACGCGGTCGAGCAGGGTCTCGAGGATGTGGGTGACCTCGGTCATGTCGGTCACGCCGAACGTGGAGGCGCCGCCCTTGACGGAATGGGCGGTGCGGAAGATCGCGTTGAGGTCTTCGGCGTCCGGCTGCGCGACGTCGACCGCCAGCAGCAGGCGCTCCATTTCAGCCAGCAGCTCCTCGGCCTCATCGAAAAAGACCTGGAAGAACTGGCTTATATCGATGGTCATGGGGATACTCCGTAAGTTTCGCTCAGCTTCATTGCATGCGCCTTATCAGCCGATGACCTTCTTCACTACCTCGATGAGCCGCTGGGGATCGAAAGGCTTGACCAGCCAGCCGTTGGCGCCGGCGGCGCGGCCCTTGGCTTTCATCTCGTCGGACGATTCGGTGGTCAGCATCAGGATGGGGGTCTTCTGGTAGGTCGGCAGTTCGCGCAGCAGCTTGATCAGCTGCAAGCCGTCCATGCGCGGCATGTTCTGGTCGGTCAGCACCAGGTCGACGCTTTGCAGCTTGGCTTTTTCCAGCCCGTCCTGGCCGTCCACCGCTTCCACCACCAGGTAGCCGGCCGCCTTCAGGCTGAAGGCCACCATCTGGCGCAGGGAACTGGAATCATCAACTGCAAGTATTGTCTTGGCCATCTTTGCTCTCACTCATTAAATGCGGGACACGGGCCCCGTTTGTATCAATCGGCAGGTTGCGGCGTTCAGAATAATTCGATGTCGCCGCTCTCCAGGTGTTGTTGGCTGACGGCCTTGCGCAGCACGCTGCGCAGCTCCAGGCTCTGGATCGCCAGCGCCATGCTGACCTTGCCCAGCAGCGCGACGATTTCCTCGTTGTCGCTCTCGGGCAGCATCTCGGCGCCGTGCGCGCCCAGCGTGCCGAGGAATTCGCGCAGGCCGGTGACCCGCTTCAGGGTGCGGTCGAGCAGCTGGCTGGTCATGTCCTGGAATTGCAGGCTGGTGATGGCGGCGTTGACATAGCCGCCCACCTGGCCCTGCAGCGCTTCGAGCTGGCTGCGCTGCTCGGGCGTGGCGGTGCCGCCCTCGAGCAGCAGCTGGATGGTGGCTTGCTCGGCCTCGACCGCCTGATGGATGGCCATGAAGTTGAAGGACAGCTTTTCGATCGCCTCCTCCAGCAGCAGGCCGGTCTGGATCAGATCGGTCTCGACTTCGGTCAAATGCTTGCGCCCGTGGTCAGACACGCCCGACAGCAGGCGTTTTACATGTGAGCCCAGGATTTTTTTTCTCGTCATAACAGTCTCGTTGTTCCGCTGGTCTTCCCTGCTTGGTACACCCGCCTATTTGCGCACCGGCGGGCCGGCCGGCGCCGGCGCAGCCGCCGCGGCGGCCGCCTCCGCTTCGGCGCCGACGTCCAGCTGGCGGGCGCCGTCGCGCATCACGTTTTCCTCGGTGCGCTTGTTCATCACGATGATGCTGATGCGGCGGTTGATCGGGTTGAACGGGTCGGCCTTGTCCAGGTGCGCGGCCGAGGCCAGCCCGACCACCCGCAGCACCTTGCTGTCGGCCATGCCGCCGGCGATCAGCTCGCGCCGCGAGGCGTTGGCGCGGTCGGCCGACAGTTCCCAGTTGCTGTAGCCGGCGTCGCTCAGGTAGGGCGTCGAGTCGGTGTGGCCGGACAGGCCGATCCGGTTGGGCACGTCGTTCAGCACGAAACCGATCTCGTGCAGGATGTCGCGCGTGTACGGTTGCAGCTCGGCCTTGGCCAGCGCGAACATCGGGCGGTTCTGCTCGTCGACGATCTGGATCCGCAAGCCTTCGCTGGTGATGTCGAGCAGCAGCTGCTCCTTGTACTTCTTCAGCAGCGGGTTGGCCTCGATCTTGGCCTCGATCTTTTCCTTGAGCGCCTTCAGGCGCTGGTTTTCCTCGGCCTCCAGCGCGGCCTTGGCGGCGGTCAGGTTGAAGGTTTTCTTGATCACCGGGTCGTCGCTGGCCTTGACCTGGCCGTCGCGCCGGGTCAGGTCCTTGCCGCCGCCGGGAATCACCGAGGAGCTGTCGCCGCTGCCCGAGCCGCCCTGCAGCGCCACCTTGAGCGGCGTCTTGAAGTATTCGGAGATGCCGTTGAGGTCGCCCTTGGTGGTCGAGCCGAGCAGCCACATCAGCAGGAAGAAGGCCATCATCGCCGTCACGAAGTCGGCGTACGCGATCTTCCAGGCGCCGCCATGGTGGCCGCCGCCGCCCTTCTTGATGCGCTTGACGATAATCGGCCGCAAGCCTTCTTCAGCCATGGCGATTCCTTATGGTTGCGCGGGCGCCGCCTGTCATGCGCGCGCTCACTTGGCCTTCGATTTCTTGATGTGGTCTTCCAGCTCGGCAAAGCTGGGGCGCTCGGTCGAGTACAAGACCTTGCGGCCGAACTCCACCGCCAGCGCCGGCGCGTAGCCGTTCAGGCTGGCCAGCAAGGTGACCTTGACGCACTGGTACATCTTGGTCGACTCGTCGAGTTTTTGTTCCAGCAGGCTGGCCAGCGGACCGACGAAGCCGTAGGCCAGCAGGATGCCGAGGAAGGTGCCGACCAGCGCGTGCGCGATCAGGATGCCCAGCTCGGCCGGCGGCAAGCCCACCGACTCCATCGTATGCACCACGCCCATCACCGCCGCCACGATGCCGAAGGCCGGCATGCCGTCGCCCAGCTTGGCCAGCGCGTGCGCCGGCACCGCGTGTTCGTGGTGGTGGGTCTCGATCTCGTTGTCCATCAGGTTCTCGATCTGGAACGCATCCATATTGCCCGACACCATCAGGCGCAGATAATCGGTCATGAATTCGACGATGTGATGATCCTGCAGCACGCTGGGGTACTTGCTGAACAGCGGGCTCTGCTCCGGGCTGTCGATGTCGCCTTCGATCGACATCAAGCCTTCCTTGCGCACCTTGGAGAGCACGTCGAACAGCAGCGACATCAGCTCCATGTACAAGTCCTTGGTGTAGCGCGAGCCCTTGAACAGGGTCGGCACCGCGGCCAGCGTGGCCTTGATCGCCTTGGCGTTGTTGCCGACCAGGAAGGCGCCCAGCGCGCCGCCGCCGATCATCAGCAATTCCAGCGGCTGCAACAGCGCGGCCAGATGCCCGCCGTTCAGGGCGAAGCCACCGAACACGCCGACGCAGACCACTACATATCCAATTATGACTAACAAGCGCCCTGACTCCCCGGTATGAAATCGGCCGGCGGCAAGCTAACAATCGCCCGATTTCAATAAATTTACATGTAGAACTACAATAGCGTGACTAGGGGGGAGCGGGCAAGAGAATAACGCGAAATGATGCTTAAAAGTACCATATGTAGAGGGCATCCTCAGCCTCTGTGGCGCGGATGGTCCGGTCGGGCGCACGGGCGTCGATAGCGAATTCGTAGCTGGCCAGCATGGCGCCGGGCCGCATCTCGGCCGCCGCCTTGCGCCACAGGCCGGCCATCGCGGCCGGCGACAGGTAGGCGAACACCAGGTCGTAGCGGCCGAAGTCGAGCCGTTCGTAGTCGCCCAGCGTAAAGCGGGCGCGGCTGCCGCTGGCGGCGGCGCGCAGCCGGCTCGCCAGCCACGGCAGCGGCGCCAGCTCGATGCCGCTGCACTCGGCGTCCGGCCGCTGGCGCGCCAGGTACAGCACCAGCCCGCCCAGGCCGCTGCCGATGTCGATCACGCGCAGCGGCCGGCCGTCGGCCGCCGGCGGCGGCAGGATTTGACGTACCGCATCCCACACCGCCGGGTTGGACGGGTAATACGGCACTTGCGTACGAAAAGTCGACCAATACCAGCCCAGCAGCACCAGGAACACGGCCAGGAACAGCCACGGCGGCAGCTGCAGCGCCTGCGCGGCCAGCAAGGCGGACGGGAACAGCAGCTGGATCGCGCGCCACCACACGGCCAGGCCCAGCCTCCAGGTCAGGCCGGCCGCCAGCAGGCCCTGCACCACGGCCACGCTCCAATAGCCGACCGGTAAACGGCAACTGGCCATCAGATAAATGATGGCCAGCGTCAGCGGCGCGGCGCCGCATTGGATCAGCAGCGCCCGCACGGCGGGCGCGCGGGCGATGCGCTTCAGGTAGGGGTCGGGGCCGGGCCGGCTCACGCGGCCAGGGCGTCGGCGTCGCGCGCCTTCTTGGTCTTGCCGGCGCGCGAAGGCATGTGGCACAGGCCGCAGACATAGCTGCCGTTCAGGTCCATGCAGTTGACCACGAACTTGCCCTGGCACTTGCCGCACGGCGCCAGTTCCAGCATCTTGCCGCTGAAGAAGCGCACCAGCGTCCAGGCGCGCGTCAGCGACAGCAGCGGCTCCTCGCCCGCCTCCGGCGGCATTTGCTCCAGGTACAGCTTGTAGGCTTTCATGACCGCCTCGATGCCGGTGGCGCCGGCGTGCTCGGTCAGGAAACGATGAATATTGATGAACAGCGAGGAGTGGATGTTCGGCTGCCAGGTCAGGAACCAGTCGGTGGAGAACGGCAGCATGCCCTTCGGCGGCGACACCCCCTTCAGCTCCTTGTACAGCTTGAGCAGGCGCTCGCGCGACAGCGACACTTCGGACTCCAGCAGCTGCAGGCGCGCGCCCAGCTGGATCAGTTCGATGGCCAGCTGGATTTCCTGGGCTTCCGTCACTACGCTTTTCTTGGACATGATCCGGCTCCGGCTGGGTGATCAGGCGATTTCTTCGACGGCCTGGCCGGCCATCAGGATGGCGGCGTGCGACTGGGCCAGCACGCGGTCTTTATTGTAGTTGGTCAGCATCGACAGGATGGCGCTGTCGTCGAAGCGGAAGCGGGCCAGCATCATGTTGCCGCCTGCCAGTTTCAGGATTTGCGCGTTGCTCATGCCTTCGATCAGCTCGGCGATGTCGGCGGCGATGCCAAGGCGGAAGATCGCGGTGACTTTGTCGGCGCGTATCATCTGCTGGGCCAACATCAGGTAGCTCAGGTTGGCGTCGCGAATTTCAGCCATCATATCGTTAGCGGTCATTTCCATCTCCTAGTCCGTTATCTGCACTGCGGAACACAATTGCGTTTCCAGTGAGATACATTCTGCGGGAGCAACAAAAATACGAGTAGAGGAGGTTCTCCGTATTTTCCGTCCGGAAATAGCGGACACGACCCGTCGGTGTTTGTCTGACAAACACTCGCAGATCGCTCATCCACGCCCTTGCGGCGCAGGCTTTGTAAGGTCCAAGATCTTCAAAAAAGTCCTGTCATGAAACGAAAAATAGTGCAGTTCAGCGACTCTTTTTTGCTACATCTAACCCAGTTACGGCAGCAATTCCAGGAACTTTAGGGTTCCGGTGAAAATAATTTGAATTATTTTCGACTTCAACTTGCTACCCGATGGCGCTTTTCCGCTCATCATGAAACTGGTAACGGCAGCGTTTGCGGGAACTTTAGGGTTTTTTTGAAAAAATCGAAAATAATTTAAAAAAAGCCGTAAAGCCAGCAAACATGCGGGTTTGCGGCCACCCCGCCCGCCTGGGGTCTGACCCCGTACGGGGTCAGACCCCGGTTTTTCGGGTTACACTGGCAACTTATTGAAGCCTAAAGCATTCCACCACCCTTGCAAGAAAGTTACATAATGACAACTCGCAACGACTGCCTGGGCCGCGACGCGCAAGATCCGCTCGCCGCCCTGCGCGACCAGTTCGACCTGCCCCCCAATGTGATTTATCTGGATGGCAACTCTTTAGGCGCCCGCCCCAAGGCCGCGCTGGCCCGCGCCCAGCAGGTGATCGCCCAGGAATGGGGCCATGATTTGATCCGCAGCTGGAACAGCGCCGGCTGGTTCGACCTGCCCAAGCGGCTCGGCAACCGCCTGGCGCCGCTGATCGGCGGCGCCGACGACGAAGTGGTGGTCACCGACACCACCTCGGTCAACCTGTTCAAGGCGCTGGCCGCCGCGCTGCACATGCAGGCCGCCGACCCGTCCCCGGCCACGGCCGGGCGCCGCGTGATCGTCACCGAACGCTCCAACTTCCCCACCGATATCTATATGGCCCAGGGCCTGAGCGGCTGGCTGGAACGCGGCTACACCGTCAAGCTGGTCGACAGCGTGGAAGAACTGCCGGCCGCCATCGGCGCCGACACCGCCGTCGTCATGCTCACCCACGTCAACTACCGCACCGGCTACCAGCACGACATGCGCGCCACCAGCGCCCTCGCCCACGCCGCCGGCGCGCTGGTCGTCTGGGATCTGGCGCATTCGGCCGGCGCGGTGCCGGTCGACCTCAACGCCGACGGCGCCGACCTGGCCGTGGGCTGCACTTATAAATACCTGAACGGCGGCCCCGGCTCGCCGGCCTTCATCTGGGTGCCGCGCAAGCACCAGGCGCGCTTCCGCCAGCCGCTGTCGGGCTGGTGGGGCCACGCCGCGCCGTTCGCCATGGCGCCCGACTTCGCCCCCACCGACGGCATCGGCCGCGCGCTGTGCGGCACCCAGCCGGTGGTGTCGCTGGCCATGGTCGAGTGCGGCCTGGACGTGTTCGGCCAGACCACCATGACCGCCATCCGCGCCAAGTCGCTGGCCCTGACCGACCTGTTCATCGAGCTGGTCGAGCAGCGCTGCGCCGCTCACCCGCTGGGTCTGGTTACGCCGCGCGAGCATGCGCGCCGCGGCAGCCAGGTCAGCTTCACCCATCCGCACGGCTATGCGGTGATGTCGGCGCTGATCGCGCGCGGCGTCATCGGCGACTATCGCGAACCGGCCATCATGCGCTTCGGCTTCACGCCGCTGTACACCAGCTATGCCGATGTCTGGGACGCGGTGGACATCCTGCGCGACATCCTGGACCGCAAGGACTACAACGTCGACGCCAAGCGCGACGCCGTGACCTGAATGCGTGACTTAATAACGAGATAAACGATATGAGCGATTCCAAAGAAACCACCGGCTGCCCGATGCACGCCGCCGCCGGCGCCGATACCCAATGGCACGGCGCGCAAATGGACTTCAGCAACAAGATGAGCTACGGCGACTATCTGGGCCTGGACCAGATCCTCACCGCCCAGCATCCGCTGTCGCCCAACCACAACGAGATGCTGTTCATCGTCCAGCACCAGACCAGCGAACTGTGGATGAAGCTGATGCTGCACGAAATGCACGCAGTGCGCGCCCACCTGCAATCGGACGATCTGGCGCCCGCCTTCAAGATGCTGGCCCGCGTGGCCCGCATCATGGACCAGCTGGTGCACGCATGGGATGTGCTCGCCACGATGACGCCGCCTGAATACACCGCCATCCGCCCCTACCTGGGCGCGTCGTCCGGCTTCCAGTCCTACCAGTACCGCGAGATCGAATTCATCCTCGGCAACAAGAACGCCGCCCTGCTCAACGTCCACACCACCGCGCCGGACGCCTTTGCCGTGCTGGACAAGGCGCTGCGCCAACCATCGGTGTACGACGAGGCGATCAAGCTGCTGGCCCGCAACGGCCTGCCGGTTTCCGCCGAACGCCTCAACGCCGACTGGACCCAGCCGACCGCCGCCGACGAGTCCGTCAAGGACGCATGGCTGGAGGTCTACCGCGACCCGTCCCGCCACTGGGCGCTGTACGAACTGGCCGAGAAGCTGGTCGACCTGGAGACCGCGTTCCGCTTCTGGCGCTTCCGCCACGTCACCACGGTCGAGCGCATCATCGGCTTCAAAACCGGCACCGGCGGCACGGCCGGCGTCAGCTACCTGCGCAAGATGCTCGACGTGGTGCTGTTCCCCGAACTGTTCGCCCTGCGCACCGCCCTCTGAGATTGCCGCGGGAATACACACCATGGGTGTCCCCCCACTCTCCTTCTAGCAAACCTGCTGAATTTTTTACTGAATTCTACTGAATTGAACTTCCTTGGGCTGCCGCTGTCTAATTCAGTAAATGGAAGCAGAATTCAGTAGGTTTCAGCAAGGAGAGCAGCATGGTTGCTACAGTGAGTGTGAATGTCTCCCCCTCCACCCTGCTGGCGCTGATGGAGCGGCTGCGCGAGACCGGCGCATCCATCGATCCGGCCGAAGCAGTCGATGCTGCGATCCGGCTCTGGCTCGCGAGCTCAAACGACACGCCGCCAGCCGTTCCACACGGCTACCAATGGAAAACGCTGTTTCTGCCCGAAGGCACCTGGCTGCGCATGGCCTACCGCGGCGACCATGAATACGCCATCGTCGAAGGCGACCGCATCATGTACAAAGGCCGCGCCGTCTCGCCCAACCAATTCGCCAGCGGCTACGCCGACAGCGTGCGCAACGCATGGCAAGACATCTCCATTCGCATGCCCGGTGAAAAGCACTGGAAATTGGCCGGCGTGCGCCGCCGCGAACTGGCGCGAGCCACAGCGCCACCGCCGCCGCCCATGCCCGCAGTCGCCGGCGTTCCAGCGGCCGCGCCGCCCTCACTCATTGCCAGCGCGCCGTGCGCAGCGCCGCCTGAGGCTGCCCCATCGTCACCGCCCCCGCCTCGCAACACCGCCCCCGGCCAAGGCTGGACTGAGCCCGAGCGCAGAAAATACCGCTTCCGCCTTGAAGACGTCGCTTTCGATTGAAGACGATTGTCCACGCCTGCGCAAACTGCCGTCGCCAGCAAAATATTCCCGCCGCGCTGAAGTAAGATAAACCCCAACTTATTCAGCAAGGATCAAGCATGGACTACGAAGTACTGACCCTGGCCGGCCTGTGGAACTCCGGCCCCGCCCACTGGCAAACGCAGTGGGAAGGCAGGCACCCGAACTGGTTCCGCGTGCCGCACCGCGACTGGGAAACGCCCGACCGCGACGATTGGGTGGCCGACCTGGAAGCCGCCATCGCCCGGTGCAAACGCCCGCCGGTGCTGGCCGCGCACAGCCTGAGCTGCTCGCTGGTGGGCCGCTGGGCCGCCTCCGGCTCGCCGCTGAAAATCGCCGGCGCCTTCCTGGTCGCCCCCAGCGACACCGACGCCCCCAGCTACCCCGACTGCACCACCGGCTTCCAGCCCATGCTGCTGGAGCGCCTGCCCTTCCCCAGCCTGGTGATCGCCAGCAGCGACGACCGCTACGTCACGCCGCAACGCGCCCGCCAGTTCGCGCAGGCCTGGGGCAGCGACTACGTCGAGATCGGCGATGCGGGCCACATCAACGGCGACGCCGGCTACGGCCCCTGGCCCGAAGGCGAGCAAATGCTGCTCAATTTCTGCGCCAGGCTGCAACGCTGACGGAACTCTGGCGCGGGTCCGGCCCTCTAACCTTTGCATCACGCACCAAGGAGGGAAGAAAAATGAACCAGCGTATCCGCAATTGCGCGGCAGCCACGGGCTTGCTGCTCACCGTCGTGACGGCCAGTGCCGCCAACTATTCGGCCATCCTCACCGGCCCGAAGGAATCCCCCCCCAACAGCTCAACCGGCATGGGCGCGGCGTTCGTCAAGTTCGACGCCACGACCCACGTCCTTGAAGTGGACGTCGCCTTCGGTGGCCTGCTCGGCACCACCACCGCCTCGCACATCCACTGCTGCACCGCCACGCCGGGCGCCGGCATCGCAGGCATCGCCACGGAAACGCCGACCCTCGGCGGCTTCCCGCTGGGCGTGACCAGCGGCGCCTACGCCCACACCTACGACACCTCGCTGATGGCCAGCTGGAACCCGGCCTTCGTCAGCAGCCACGGCGGCACCACGGCCGGCGCCGAATCGGCCTTCGCCGCCGGCCTGGCCAGCGGCGAAGCCTATCTCAACATCCACAGCAGCCTCTATCCCGGCGGAGAAATACGCGGCTTCCTGACGTCGACGACCCCGCCGGTGCCCGAACCAGCCATGTTCGGCATGCTGGGCCTGGGCGTGCCGGCCGTGCTGCTGATGGCGCGGCGCCGCCGCCGGAGCTAGCTAGCGCGCCGCGCCAACCAGCGGCAGCTCGATATAACTGTCGTGGTAGACGCGCTGGGTCGCCTTCCTGTAGTCGGACGGCTGGGCGTAGAAGATATTCGGCACAAAGGTCTGCGGGTTGCGGTCATACAGCGGGAACCAGCTGGACTGCACCTGCACCATGATGCGGTGGCCCGGCAGGAACACGTGGTTCGCGGTCGGCATGGCGAAGGTGTAGGGCAAGGCCGTGTTGGCCGCGATCGGCCTGGCCGTCTCCAGGCTTTCGCGGTAACGGCCGCGGAAGATGTCGGCCGACACCATCAGCTGGTAGCCGCCCATCTCCGGCTGCGCCGCCACCTGGTCCGGGTAGACGTCGATCAGCTTGACCACCCAGTCCGCATCGCTGCCGCTGGTCGAGGCCAGCAGGTGCGCCACCGGCTCGCCGCTGATCTTCACCGGCGCCGTCAGCACCTCGGTCGTGTAGCTCAGCACATCGGTGCGGCCCGACGCCTCGCGCTGGTCGTCGACCAGCCAGCGCGGCCAGGTCTGGCCCTTGGCCTCGTCGTAGCCGTACGGCGCGATCGGCCGCGCGCGGTACGGCACCGGCTTGGCCGGATCGGACACATACTCGTCGAACGCGCTGCGCTGCGCCGGCGCCGAGGCCGGCCGCGACGCCTCGTTGGTCAGGCTCAGCCGGCCATTGGCCGCCAGCTTCAAGCTGGCCGGCGCGATCGCGCAGCCGCTGACGCAGCCGCTCGGCCAGCTATTGAGCGAACGCCACTTGTTGGTGCCGGTCTCGAACGCCGACACCGGCGCGATGGCGCTCGACTGCGCGGCCACCGGCGCGCCCGCCGGCGCATCGTCCTTCAGATAGCGGTCCAGGAACGGCCGCAGTATCTCCTGCCGGAAGTGCAGCGCCGTGTCGCTGTTGAAGCGCAGCGCGCCCAGCCGGCTGCCGTCGCCGATGCCGCCGCCATGGTTCCACGGCCCCAGCACCAGAAACACCTTGTTGTCCTTGTCCAGCGGCTTGATCGCCTTGTACACCGCGATGGCGCCATAGATATCCTCGGCGTCCCACAGGCTGTGCACCAGCAAGGTCGGCACCGTCACCGGCTGGCGGGCCAGGATCCTGTCCATCGCCTGCGCGCTCCAGAACGCGTCGTAGGCCGGATGCGCGACAATCTTGCGCCAGAAGCCGCTCTGCTCCAGCCCGCGCTGGCGCGCCAGCTCGCCCGCCGACCCGGCGCGGATGAAGGTATCGTAATCGTCGAAATGGCTGCTGTACCACTTGGCCTCGTTGCGCCGCGTGACCACCTGCTCCAGCACGTACGACAGGTTGATCTGCCGGAACGCGCCGTTGTGGAACCAGTCGTCGCCGCGCCAGCCGTCCACCATCGGGTTCATCGGCACCGCCACCTTCAGCGCCGGATGCGGATTGACCAGCGCCATCAGCGGCAGGAAGCCGTCGTAGGAAATGCCGATGATGCCGACCTTGCCGTTAGTCTCGGGAATATTCTTGACCAGCCAATCGATGGTGTCCCAGGTATCGGTGGCATGGTCGACCGGCGTCGGATTGAGCGCGCTGCCGCTCAGCGGCCGGTTCATCACGTAGTCGCCCTCGGAGCCGTACTTGCCGCGCACATCCTGCACCACGCGGATATAGCCGCCCTCGGCGATGACGTCGGCCGCATTGTCATAGCCCTGCAGGATGGACTCCATCTGCGAGCTCTCGTTGTGGCTGGTCAGCTCGGCCGCGTTGTAGGGCGTGCGGGTCAGCAGGATGGGCGCGTTGCGCGCCTTGCGCGGCACGATGACCACGGTATTGAGCTTGACGCCATCGCGCATAGGCACCATCACGCTGCGCTTGACGTAGTCGAGCCCGTCGATCGGCGCCTTGAACTCATCAGGCGTCTCACTCGGCAATGCGGGATACAGGGGTGTGGCCGCGACGCCCGGCGTCGATGCCGGCAGCGTATTCTGGGCCAGGACGGCCTGCGCGGATAAAACAAAGGCGCCCGTCAGCGCCAATACGATCTTGTTCATATGTATCCCGGGAATTGTGCCAGTGAAACCTAAAAATAGCACAACTCCCGGGACGGGTCCTACCAACTTACTTTACTTGCTCGCGCCGCTCAACAGCATTTCATTCAGGCGCTTGACGAAGGTGGCCGGATCGCTCAGCGAACCGCCCTCGGCCAGCAAAGCCTGGTCGAACAGGATGTTGGCCCAGTCGCTGAAGGCGCTGCCCGCTTCCTCGTACTTCAGGCGCGTCACCAGCGGGTGGTTCGGGTTGATCTCCAGGATAGGCTTGGACTCCGGCGCACTTTGGCCGGCGGCCTTCAGCATGCGCAGCAGGTTGCCCGACAGCTCATGCTCGTCCGCCACCAGGCAGGCCGGCGAATCGGTCAGGCGGAACGTCACGCGCACGTCCTTGGCCTTGTCCGCCAAGGCTTCCTTCATCTTGCCGACCAAATCCTTGTACGAGGTCTCGGTCTCTTCGTGCTCCTTCTTCTCGGCCTCGTCTTCCAGCGCGCCCAGGTCCAGGCCGCCCTTGGCCACCGACACCAGCTCCTTGCCTTCGAACTCGGTCAGGAAGGACAGCATCCACTCGTCCACGCGGTCGGTCAGCAGCAGCACTTCCACGCCCTTCTTGCGGAAGATCTCCAGGTGCGGCGAGTTCTTCGCGGCGACGTAGTTGTCGGCCGTGACGTAGTAGATCTTGTCCTGGCCTTCCTTCAGGCGCGCCACATACTGCTCCAGCGAGACGCTCTGCTCGTCGTTGTCGTTGGCGGTCGACGCGAAGCGCAGGAGCTTGGCCAGGCGGTCCTTGTTGGTCGCGTCCTCGCCGATGCCCTCTTTCAGCACCTGGCCGAATTCCTTCCAGAAGGTGACGTACTTGTCCTTCTTCTCCTGCTCGTCGGCGTTCGCCAGCTCCTCCAGCATGCCGATCACGCGCTTGGTCGAGCCGTCGCGGATCACCTTCACATCGCGCGACTCCTGCAGGATCTCGCGCGACACGTTCAGCGGCAGGTCGGCCGAATCGATGACGCCCTTGACCATGCGCAGGTAGGCCGGCATCAGCTGCTCGGCGTCGTCCATGATGAACACGCGCTTGACGTACAGCTTGATGCCGCCGCGCTTGTTGCGGTCCCACAGGTCGAACGGCGCCTTGGCCGGAATGTACAGCAGCTGCGTGTACTCGCTGCGGCCTTCGACGCGGTTGTGCGTATGCGTCAGCGGCGCCTGGAAGTCGTGCGACACGTGCTTGTAGAATTCCTCGTACTGCTCCGGCGTGATGTCGGCCTTGTTGCGGGCCCACAGCGCGCTGGCCTGGTTGATGGTTTCCAGTTCGTCCTTGACGACGGTTTCCTTCTTCTCCTCGTCCCACTCTTCCTTCGCCATCACGATCGGCAGCGAGATGTGGTCCGAGTACTTGCGGATGATGGACTTGATCTTCCACGACGACAGCAGCTCGTCCTCGCCTTCGCGCAGGTGCAGGATGATGTCGGTGCCGCGGCCGGTCTTCTCGATCTGCTCGACCGAGTAATCGCCCTCGCCGGCCGATTCCCAGCGCACGCCTTCGGAGGCGGCGGCGCCGGCGCGGCGCGTCTCGACGGTGATCTTGTCGGCGACGATGAAGCCCGAGTAGAAGCCCACGCCGAACTGGCCGATCAGGGCCGCGTCCTGCTGCTGGTCGCCCGACAGCTTGCCGAAGAATTCCTTGGTGCCCGATTTGGCGATGGTGCCCAGGTGCGAGATCGCCTCGTCCCGGCTCATGCCGATGCCGTTGTCGGAAATGGTGATGGTGCGCGCGGCCTTGTCGAACGATACCTTGATCTTCAGTTCATGGTCGTTGCCGTACAGGGCGTCGTTGTTGATCGCCTCGAAGCGCAGCTTGTCGGACGCGTCGGACGCGTTCGAAATCAGCTCGCGCAGGAAAATCTCTTTGTTCGAGTACAGCGAGTGGATCATCAGCTGTAGCAGCTGTTTCACTTCGGCCTGGAAACCCAGGGTTTGCTTGTCGTTGTCTGCCATTTTAAGAGCCTTAATAGTCTTGTGGTTGATGCAAGGGTCTGACGAAAGTGGGGATTATAAGAGAGTTTTCAAGAGCGCCCCAACTCCCGTTCAAAGAAACGCCACACCGCCGGCTCCTGCACCGCCGCCACGTTCAGCCGCATGCGGGTCGACGGCAGCTGCTTGGGCGAGAACAGGCTGCCCGGCGCCAGCAGCATGTTGTGCGCCATCGCCTTTTCGGTCAGCACATTGGTGTCGCAGCCGGCATCGACCCAGACAAACATCCCGGCCGGCGGCGCCACATCCACCTTCAATCCGACCCGCTCCATCTGGCGGATGGTCTTGGCGCGGATCGCGTCCAGCCGCGCGCGCACCCGGTCCGTGTGCTTGCGGAACAAGCCCTCCGACAGCACCTTGTACACCACCCGCTCGCCGATATCGCTGGTGGTCAGCATGGTCAGCATCTTGCGGTCGGCCAGGCGCTCGGCCCGTTCCGGCGACGCCGCGATATAGCCCACCCGCAGGTTGGCCGCCATCGTCTTCGAAAAGCCGCCCAGGTAGATCACCCTTTGCAGCTGGTCCAGCGCCGCCAGCCGCGTGGCCGGCTGCACCGCGCTGCCCGGATGCAGGTCGCAATAGATGTCGTCCTCGACGATGATGAAATCGTGCTCCTCGGCCAGCCGCAGCACCTGGAAGGCCTTGGCCGCCGACAGCGAAGTCGAACTGGGGTTGTGCAGCACCGAATTGATGATGTACAGCTTGGGCTTGTGCAGCGCCGCCAGCTCCGCCAGCTGCGCGATGTCCGGGCCGTCGGCCAGGCGCGGTATGCCCACCACCTTGGCGCCCAGCGCCGCGAAGGAGCCGAACATCAGGAACCAGGCCGGATCGTCGACGAAGATGGTGTCGCCCGGCCGCGTGAACTCGCGCGCCACCAGGTCCAGCGCCTGCGTCACGCCGGCCGTGGTGACGATCTGCTCGGGCGCGGCGGCGATCTCCATCTCGGCGAACTTCAGCTGCAACTGCTGGCGCAGCGGCAGGAAGCCCTGCGGCACGCCGTAGCTGACCAGCAGGTTGGGGTGCTGCCGGCTGACCGAACGCAGCGCGTTGGCGATGGCGGCGCCGTCCAGCCAGTCCGGCGGCAGCACGCCGGTGCCCGGCATCTGCCCGTACGGCATCTGGCGGAACATATTGCGCACCAGCCAGACCACGTCGATCGGCTTGGCGCCGGGGTGTTCGCGCTCCCCTTCCGCCGAGCGGCGCCGCGCGCCCGGACGCCGCTGCGCCAGGTTCAACTCCATCGCCGCCGGCTCGCGCACGAAGAAGCCGGCGCCCCGGCGCGACTCCAGGTAGCCCGAGGCCACCAGCTTGTCGTACGACGCCACCACCGTGAACGCCGATACGCCGTGCGCCGCCGCGAACGCGCGGATCGACGGCATGCGCGCGCCGCCGCGCAGCAGGCGGTCGTCGATGCGCGCCGTCACCGAGCGTACGATCTGGTCGATCAGCGTCTCGCCCGACTCGCGCGACAGCAGCCCCACCATCGTCCCCGTCTTCGCAGCCTTCGATGGCGCGACGGCCACCGACGTCACGGCCGGTCCCGGCGCCGCAGCCGCCTTGGCCGCCGCGCGCGCGTCGGCCGCCGCCAGCGCATCGGCCACCGCCTCCGCCGCAGCCGACGCGGCGGCGCCCAAGAGTGAAGTGCGCGAACGTGTATTGGTCATTTTACCGTCACAGTATGAGAAATTATGTGTGCAAGTGTACTGGCACTGTACTGGTTTTGTCACGTAGCATACATCCATACCGCTTATAACCATATTGATAACGCCACCGGAGACCCGCATGACCCACAGCGCCCCGCCATCCGCCGCCGTCACCATCGCCACCCGCCCGGGGCTGAGCGACGAAACCACCGGCATGCTGCTTGGCCTGATCGCGGTCGCCATCTTCAGCCTGACCTTGCCGTTCACGCGGCTGGCGGTCGGCGGCGCGCAGCTCAGCCACGGTACTGGCCTCAGTGCGGGCCTGTCCCCCACCTTCGTCGCCCTCGGCCGCGCGCTGGTGGCCGCCGTACTGGCCGGCGGCTGGCTGGCCTGGAAGCGCGCGCCGCTGCCGCCGCGCTCCGCCCTGCTGCCGCTGGCGATGGTGGCGATCGGCTGCATCATCGGCTTCCCGTGGCTGACCTCGATCGCCATGCGCAGCCTGCCGGCCGCCCACGGCGCCGTGCTGGTCGGCATCCTGCCGCTGGCCACCGCCGTCTTCGGCGCCCTGCTGGCCGGCGAGAAACCGTCGGCCGGCTTCTGGATCATGGCCAGCGTGGGCTCGGCGCTGGTGGTCGGCTTCGCGCTGGGCCAGAGCGGCGGCAGCCTGCACCTGGCCGACCTGGCGATCTTCCTGGCCGTGCTCTTGGCCGCCATGGGCTACGCCGCCGGCGGCCGCCTGTCGCAAACCTTGGGCGGCCAGCACACCATCTGCTGGGCGCTGGTGCTGTCGGCGCCGCTGCTGCTGCCGCTGGTGGGCTGGCTGTGCTGGCAGGAAGGCCCGCAGCTGGCCGCCGCCGGCGCCGCCGCCTGGACCGGCTTCGCCTACGTCTCGGTGTTCTCGATGTTCATCGGCTTCTTCTTCTGGTACCGCGGCATGGCGCTGGGCGGCGTGGCCCGGGTCGGCCAGGTGCAGCTGGTCCAGCCCTTCCTGTCGCTGCTCGGCGCGGCGGTGGTTTTGGGCGAGGCGCTGGAATGGCCCACTGTCGTTTTTGCAATTGCCGTCATCGCCGTGGTGGGTGCCGGCCGCAAAATGCAGGTAAAACGGGGCTAAAACCGTAGACTATCTTGATTTTGCCGCGTTTGTGGGCACGCCCTGCCGCTGACGTACAATATCGGTCTTAGCCTAACGCATTCCCCTTACTTTTTGGATAACCACATGTCTGTCTACGAAAAACTGAAAGCGCTCGATATCACCCTGGCCGCACCCGCCACCCCGGCCGCCGCCTACGTCATGTACGCCCAAACCGGCAACCTGGTGTTCCTGTCGGGTCATATCGCCAAGCGCGCCGACGGCAGCGTGTGGGTCGGCCAGCTGGGCAAGAACATCGACACCGCCGAAGGCAAGGCCGCCGCGCGCGCCATCGCCGTCGACCTGATGGGCACGCTGCAGGCGGCCGTCGGCGGCGACCTGACCCGCGTCAAGCGCATCGTCAAGGTCATGAGCCTGGTGAACTCCACGGCTGAATTTACCGAACAGCACCTGGTCACCAACGGCGCCTCCGAGCTGCTGGGCGAAGTCTTCGGCGAAGCCGGCAAGCACGCCCGCTCGGCCTTTGGTGTCGCACAAATCCCGCTTGGCGCCTGCGTCGAAATCGAACTGATCGCGGAAGTCGCGTAAGCGGGCGGCCTCTTATCCGGGGTCGTTCCTTTTATAAGAGCACGCCACAAGCGAGCTTGTTGAATAGCCGGCAGCGCCGGCATCCTCTAGTGAGACATGTATGAAAATCGAAAACCCTAATCCGATCCAGTGGCGCTTCTCCGAACGCGCCGACCAGCTGCAATCGTCGTTCATCCGCGAGATCCTGAAGATCACCCAGCAACCGGAGATCATCTCCTTCGCCGGCGGCCTGCCATCGCCGCTGACCTTCCCGATCGACGAAATGAAGGCCGCCTTCGACAAGGTGCTCAGCGAAAACGGCAAGGTCGCCCTGCAATACGGCCCGACCGACGGCTACCTGCCGCTGCGCCAGTGGATCGCCGATTCGCTGTCGACCAACGGCGCCAAAATCGTGCCGGAACAGGTGCTGATGACCTCCGGTTCCCAGCAAGCGCTGGACCTGCTGGGCAAAGTGCTGATCGACGAAGGCAGCCGCGTGCTGGTCGAGACGCCGTCCTACCTGGGCGCGCTGCAAGCGTTCTCGGTCTACCGTCCTGAATTCAAATCGGTCGCCACCGACGAACACGGCCTGGTGCCGTCGTCGCTGGACGCCGTCGCCCAGGGCGCGCGCCTGCTGTACGCGCTGCCGAACTTCCAGAACCCGACCGGCCGCACCCTGTCCGTCGAGCGCCGCCTGGAGCTGGTGGAAACCTGCGCCCGCCACGGCCTGCCGCTGATCGAGGACGATCCGTACGGCGCCCTGAGCTACAAGGGCGACCCGCTGCCGAAGATGGTGGCGATGAACCCGGACGGCGTGATCTACATGGGCTCCTTCTCCAAGGTGCTGACCCCCGGCATCCGCCTGGGCTACGTGGTCGCCCCGCTGCCGCTGGTGCGCCGCCTGGAGCTGGCCAAGCAGGCCGCCGACCTGCACACCTCGCAGCTGACCCAGATGGTCGTGCACGAAGTGATCAAGGACGGCTTCCTGGGCCGCCACATCCCGAAAATCCGCACCCTGTACGGCGACCAGTGCCAGGTCATGCTGGACGCGATGGCCCAGCACTTCCCGGCCGGCGTCGAGTGGACCAAGCCGGAAGGCGGCATGTTCATCTGGGTCACGCTGCCCAAGCACATCGACGCCATGAAGCTGCTGGACGAAGCGATCGCCCAGAAGGTCGCCTTCGTGCCGGGTTCGCCGTTCTACGCCAACGAACCGGAAACCAACACGCTGCGCCTGTCCTTCGTCACCGTGGCGCCGGACCGCATCCGCACCGGCATCGAGATCCTGGGCAAGCTGATCGCCGCCAAGATCTAAGTCATCGCACAAGTCATCGTACCTTCGTGGGCGGCGCTCGCCGCCCACATCCCCGCGCCAACTTTATCACCAAAAGTAACGAAAACCGGGCCAAGCAGTAACATCCCATCAACAATAAGCGGGCCAGTGCCCCGTTGGTGTGGCATCCCCGTCACTTCCGAAGAAATCCTCAAATAACAGCGGATTTTTTTTCACCCGCAGCCGAGCTGAAGCGTTATGATTTGAACGGATAGTCACTTTCAGATCAGGCCAGCCTTTGTTCACCCCAGTTCCCCATCCCATCCTTGCCACGCGGCGCGATGCCGCGATACTCATAGTGGACGACGCGCCGGAGAACCTGAGCGCACTGCGCAAGCTGATGGTCCAGCAGGGCTACCAGACCTTCGTCGCCACCTCCGGCGAGCGGGCGCTGAAGATCGCCCGCCGGGTCCATCCCGACCTGATCCTGCTCGACGTCATGATGCCCGGCATGGACGGCTTCGAGACCTGCCGCCAGCTGAAAAGCCACGCCGCCACCCAGCGCATCCCGGTCATCTTCATGAGCGCCCGCACCGAGACCGAGGACGTGGTGGCCGGCTTCGACATCGGCGCGGTCGACTACATCGGCAAGCCGCTGCGCATGGCCGAAGTGTGCGCCCGCGTGCGCACCCAGCTGCACATCCGCAGCAAGAGCGAGACCCAGGAGGAACAGGCCGAGCGCCTGCGCACCATCGTCAACAACATGGCCGAGGGCCTGCTGATCATCGAGGCGGACGGCCGCATCCAGTTCACCAACCCGGCCTGCGACAAATACCTGGGCTACCAGGAACACGAACTGGCCGGGCGCGCCATCGGCGACCTGCTCAACCCCCTGGTGGCGCAGGAATACCTGGACTACTTCGACCGCTACGCCGCCGCGCCCGAGACGGCGCACAGCCACGGCACGCGCGAAGTGATCATCCGCCACCGCAATGGCAGCTCGGTGTGCATGGACCTGACCCTGACGCCGATGTATCTGCGCCAGCCGCTGTTCATCGGCCTGCTGCACGACATCACCCACCATAAGCAGTCGGAAGACGCGCTGCAACGGGCCGCCATGGTCGACCCGCTGACCAAGATCGCCAACCGCCGCCACTTCGACACCTTCCTCGAAAAGGAATGGCAGCGCGCCATGCGCAGCGCCCAGCCCTTGTCGCTGGTGGTGCTCGACGTCGACCACTTCAAGCTGTACAACGACACCCTGGGCCATCCGGCCGGCGACGCCTGCCTGCAGCAGGTGGCGCAGGCGATCGCCTCGCACGCGCTGCGCCCGACCGACCTGGCGGCGCGCTACGGCGGCGAGGAATTCGTGCTGCTGTTCGCCGAAACCGACGGCGACTCGGCCTACCTGCTGGCCGAATCGATCCGCGCCCATGTCGAATCGCTGCAAATCCCGCACCCGCGCTCGACCACCTCGGCCTGGCTGACGGTGAGCATCGGCGTGGCCACCATCACCCCGCACCAGCTCGACAACACCGAATCGCTGTTCGTCGCCGCCGACCGCGCCATGTACGTCGCCAAGGAAGGCGGCCGCAACCAGGTGCAGGCCACCCAGACCGGCAGCGCCGCGATGGAGGCGGTCAAGGCGCTGGTGATGCGCTAGCCGGGCGGCGGGTGATAATCGGATAGTTTTCCATTTGGAAATATTGTTACAATGCCGGTCCGCCCCTTCCGCCGACCCCGCATGACCGACGACTACAGCTCCGACACCAGCACCACCGGCCTCTTGACCGCCGGCGGCTCCGCCACCGGGAATTTCGAGGCCCCAAGCGGCGGCTACGTGACGCACGACCGGGACTGGTTCAAGATCTCGCTCCAGGCCGGCACCACCTATTTATTCACGCTCACCGGCAAGGCCGATGGCGCGGGTACATTGGCGGACTATTCGTATTCGTCGTTGAACCTCTTCAACAGCGCCGGCGAGGCGCAAGCGAGCTTGGGCTCCGCCCGCTACTACCTGCCGCCGCTCACGCAGTTCACGCCCACGGTCAGCGGCGTCTACTATCTGGAAGCCAGCCTCACCGGCTACCTCAGCGGCAGCTACACCGTGTCGGCCAGCTATCCGGCCGCCGACGATCTGCCGGCCAGCACCGCCACCACCGGCGTCATCAGCACCGGCGTCCCGGGCCGCGGCGTGTTCGAGCGCGCCGACGATGTCGACTGGTTCAAATTCCACGCCGAAGCCGGCCAGCACTACCAGATCAAGGCCAACGGCGACGACAACCGAAGCTACGGCTCGGTGCAAGCCTACGACGCCAACGGCAAGCTTCTGCCTACCAACGCCGGCGTGATCGAATCTGCCACCGACGCCGACTTCTACGTCGCCGTGACCGCGCACGGCTCCGGCGCCTACACCGCCAGCGCGACCACGCTGGTCGACGACTACAGCGGCAACGACAGCCAGCCGGGCCACCTGGCGGTGGACCGACCGGCCAAAGGCGCGCTGCAATACGACGGCGACGTCGACCGGTTCACGTTGGACATGGTGGCCGGCACGATCTACTCGGTGATTATCCAGAATACCGGCGTCGTCGCCGGCGGCCACTCGGCCAGCCTGCTGCTGCGCGACCCCGCCGGCAACAACGCCTTTGACTACGGCGCCATCAGCAGCACGGCCAAGATCTTCTCGTTTGCGATGAAGGCAAAGAGCACCGGCACCTACACGCTGGACGTCGGCGACGCCAACAACGCGACGCCGCAGACCGGATCGCGCACCTACACTCTCAGCGCCCAGGCCGCAGAGGACGACTACGCCGACACCAGGGACGCCGCCACCAAGCTGGCCGTCGGCGCCACCATGAGCGGCAAGCTGCAAATGGCGCGCGATGTCGACATGGTCAAGCTGGAGCTGACCGCCGGCCTCAATTATGCGTTCGCAGCGCCATCCGATACCGCGTCGAATGTGCAGGTGGCCCTGTATGCAGCCGATGGCACCGTCGTCCACAAAGGCAGCGGCAGCGCCATCTCGTTCGGCATGACGCCAATCGCCAGCGGCACTTACTACTTGGCGGCAAGCGCCGCGTTTTCTTCCAACACCGACACGCCAGCCAACAGCAGCTATTCGATCAAGACCAGTCTGGACGCCGACGACGACTACAGCGCCGACACCAGCACCACCGGCGTGCTGGCGGCGGGCGGCGCCATCAAGGGCATGCTGGGCCAGGGCGGCGGCGACCGCGACTGGATAGCGGTCACGCTGGAAGCCGGCACCGCCTATGTGGTCGACCTCGAAGCCGACAGCAGCGTCCAACTGCGCCTGAAGAATGCGTCCGGCACCGAGCTCGCCAACGGCTTCGCCCTGAACTTCGCCGGTCCGCCGCCGCATACCAGGCTGCCAGAATACACGCCCGCCACCAGCGGCACCTACTATATCGAAGTGGCCTCCGCCAGCGAAGCCAAGGGCAGCACCTACCAGCTGCACTTGACCAAGGCGGTCGCCGCCCCCGCCCCCGTCCCTGACAACGATAACGCCCATGCCGGCGCGCTCACCTACGGCCAACAGGTACAGGGCACACTGGCATCGGCCGGCGCCTCCGACGTATTCAAAATCACGCTGCATGCGGACGAGTCGTTCTCTATCTATTTGAGCTCGCCACAACTGAGCGGCGCCGCTGACCAACAGGCCAATGGCCCGACACTGCAAATCGTCGACAGCGCCGGCAAGGCGCTGCGCTCGTATGCCGACGCCAGCGTCCCGCAGGAACTCCGCCTGGGCTTTCTGTCCGGGGCCTACGGCGACTACTACGTCAAGGTCGTCAATGCCGGCGCCGCGCCCGCGCCGGCCAGCTACACGCTGAAAGCGTTACTGGGAATTGCCGGCGACGACATCAGCGGTCAACGGGAATATGCCAGCGCGCTGGCCCTCGGCCAGTTGGTGAAGAGCCAGATCCATAGCAGCCTCTTCGACACCGATACGTTCAAGGTGCACGTCGACGAGAGCGGCGTGCTCACCGTGGACCTGGGCGCATCCGACGGCGCGGTAACATTGAGCGTGTTCGCAGGCAAAACCCTGGACCCAATCCAAGCGATCAGCCAGAGCGTCGATGCCGGCCATACGGTCACACGCTACGCGGCGGGCGCAGCCGGCGACTACTACCTGATGCTGGGCACCCCGGCCGACAAGCCGGTGCCGGCCGCTTATGAAATCAAGGCCACGTTCGGATCGGGCGACATCACCGCCCCGCTGCTGAGCACAGCATCCATCGTCAGCGGCGCCACCGGCGTCGCGCTCCATCCCAAACTCACGCTGACCTTCAACGAAGCGATTGCGGCCGGCGCCGGCCTGACGCTGACCGACGACCACGGCGTGGCCGTCACCGCGGCCGGCGGCGCGGCGCTGTTCGGCGCCAGCGGCAACGCGCTGCAGCTCGACCCGCACATCAACCTGCGTCCCGGCACGACCTACACGCTGGCACTGCCGCAGGGCAGCGTGCTGGACCTGGCCGGCAACCGCTATGCAGGCCATGCCAGCTACAGCTTTACCACGGTGGCGCCGGCGGCGACCGGCAGCGGCGGCAACGACCTGTTCACCGGCAGCGCGACCGGCAAGAAAATCGACGGCGGCAGCGGCATCGATACGGTGTTCTACGACGATAGCAAGGGCCCGCTGGACATCTCGCTGCAGAAAGGCCAGGCCACCGTCTCGCTACATGGCGCCGCCACTGGCGACACGCTGACCGGCATCGAACGATTGCTGTTTCCCGATCATGCGTTAGCGCTCGATATCGATGGCCATGGCGGCCAAGCCTACCGGCTGTACCAGGCCGCGTTCGACCGCACGCCGGATCTGGGCGGAGTCGGTTTCTGGATCAATGCGTTGGACAAGGGCATTTCGCAGAAAGAGGTCGCACATAGCTTCCTCATCAGCGCGGAATTCAAGCAACTGTATGGCGACAACCTCAGCGATCACGACTTCGCCACCAACCTGTACAAAAATATCCTGCACCGCGCGCCCGACCCGGGCGGCTTCGAATTCTGGCTCAATGTTCTGCACAACGGCGTAGACCGCGCCGATGTACTGAACGGCTTCAGCGAGAGCGCCGAAAATCAGGCGGCGCTACTGCCGGTGATCGGCCAGGGCTTCCCCTTCATTTTTGCCGGTTAAGTCGACGTGGCGCGGCGTCGGCAAGTCTGCCCTGCGCCGCTGATGCGCTGATTCGGCCATGGCCGCGCAGGGCCTTGCGCCCGGGCGGCACGCCGCCCGCCAGCGCCGGCAGCGGCAACAGGATCGCGTCCCAGCGGCCCATCCACTGGACCAGCTCACCGACGCGGCAATTTCGGAATAATTCCAACAACTCCTGAACAGCAGGGTAGCCCGGGAAGCGTGAAAATCTCCACGCAACCTAATCCTCCACCCAATTCAGGAGCACAGCATGGAACAAAAAACCCGGTTTAACACCGGCGGCGTGGTCATGCTGCGCCGTGGTCCGCCACGGTTGCAGCCCTGCCACAACGGCGCAGCCCTCGGCTGCTTCCGCGAGGCCGGCCGGCACGGCAACCATCTGTCACTGCGGGCCTATCCGACCATGACGAAGGCGCGCATCGCGCAGGCAAGGACGCCGGAAACCGAACGCACGATGCTGTTGCAGGCGCCGGACAGCATGTACGCGCTCCCGCTCCTGCCGCCCAGCGTCGCGCCGCACGCACCGCGCAGCACTCGCGGCGTGGTGCTGGTTCACCTGTTCCACGGCGCCCACTTCGGGCACGTGGACGAACTTGTAGGCCGCTACCGAGGCGCCGGCGTGGTGGAGGCGGGCCTGCTGCAGGCTGTCGACGTCGCTTGCGTCGCCTGGATAGGCATCGTCCAGGACATGCAGGCGCTGGCCGCCCTGCATCCGGCCCTGTGCGCCACCGAGGCCGCACTGAATACGCAGGCGGAGCTGCTGATGCTGGAGCCGTGTGCCGCGTCGCGCCTGCGCTGGATCGGGGTAAAACAATGATATCCTTACGCGGTCATTGCCAATGGAGATATCAGGCCATGCTCGACCGCAGCGCCATGCAGGAAATGAATCGCGTACTCGATGTCGCCCCGCGCCTGCGCGCCGACGTCTGCGGCAGCGGCGCCTGCATCACGGAACGCTGGGCGCACAGTGGCTTCACGTCCCATGTCGAGCCGATGGCGGACCATGTGGTCATGACCTACTACGGCGCGCCGCGCAGGATCGAATGGCGCGACGGCGGCCGCTACCAGCAATGCGTCACGCGGCAGAAGTCGATCACGCTGATCCCCAGCGGCCACGAGGCCGCATGGATGATCGCCGGCGCCATCGAGGTGTCACATGTTTATTTTTCGGACGTCCGCCTGCAAGCCTGCGCCGAGGCGACCGGCCATCGCGGTCCCGCCGTGCAGCTGCTGGACCGGGTGGCGCTACCCGATCCCACCGCCAGTGCCTTGCTGGAGATCCTCTCTTCCGAAGCCTGCCGCGACGACACCGGCAACGGCCTGTTTATCGAGCAGGCGATCGACCTGCTGTGCATGCAACTGGTGCGCGGCCACTCGACCACCTGCCGGCCCGAAGGCCCGGGCGCCAAAGGCGGCCTGGCGAACTGGCAGGTCCGCCGCGTGACCGAATATTTACAGGAGCGGCTCGAAGAAGAGGTCCGGCTGGATGATCTGGCGCAGCTGGTCGGCTTGTCCCGCTTCTACTTCTGCGCCGCCTTCCGCCGCAGCACCGGCCTGACGCCGCACCAGTGGCTGGTAACCCAGCGCATGGCGCGCGCCCGCGCCCTGATGGCCGATCCTTCGATGCCGTTGACCCAGGTCGCCCTGGCGGTCGGCTACCAGACCCCATCCGCCTTCGCCGCCGCGTTCCGACGGACCGAAGGCATGAGTCCGACGGAATATCGGCAGCGCTGCTAAAAGATGGTGGGGTCGTTCAGATGGAAACGCAGGTCGCCATACGCCCAATTGTTGGTCTTCGAAATCGCCTCGACTCTTGGATGCCCTCGCTGGTGAAGGTTGAAGACAATGAGTCCGTTAACCGCGCTCACCACGAGTTCGGCAACAACGGCCCCGTCAATGTCGTGCTGCGCGGCGCGTTCAGTCAGACTTTGAAGTAACTTCTTTCTCGAAGCTGCGGCAACCTCGGCAATAACCGCGTCGTTTTGCCGGACGTACGCAAAGTATTTGAATACCTTCTTTTCCATGAAGAATTGGCGGCATCGTTTCTCGGCCATCTCGAGCAGGACTCGCTGAGCGCTGCCGAGGTCATTGCTGCTTCCTTCGAAGGGATAAGGAGAAATGCGCACGCCTGCATAACGTTTATTTTCCCCGAAAGCGCGCCGCTCAGCCTCCACTGCATATTTCGGTGGGAACTGGCGTCCCGTCCAGATCATCCCCTCACATTCCTGCAGCGTATGGGCACCGATCTTCGCCTCGCCTGCGCAGTAGGCCTCGAACGACATCTCAATAAGCTCGCGGATAATTCGCATCAGAGCGTCGTCTTTAAGCTTGCGCTCCGCGAAATGGAGCCCCGACCGCAAGGTATCGAACGCAGCCGTCAGCGCCTCGCTTTGGTCGGCAACGCGCACAAACTTGCTCTGCTGCGTGTCATATTCCCGGAAGTTGTCCGGTGCTGATAGCAATAGCGAGGCCCAGAAATCGTGCCATTGCCCGAGCGTCTCGAAGCGGGACGAATTTTTGCCCGTCATGCGATGACAGAGTCTGTGATGCGCACATGCGCGTCGGTGATGTGGAACCCATGCTGCGCGATGTCATCGAGACACTGGTTCGCATCAAGCCCCGGGGTCGCGACATCGCGGTTCAACTCCACCGGCTTGAAGCGAACCCACGGCGCAAACTTTGCCGGCAGATTCGCCCCGTTCTCGTCCTCGGTAACGCCAAACACCCGACCGGGACCTCGAAAAATGTGCACTAGCATTTCATTGCTCCCTAAAGTTGCGTCAATTGGCATTGTCGGCCCGAAGCCGCGCTATGAAGGCCTGTGCAGAACTGCGTAATACCGGCAAGGCGTCATCTTGTGCGCGCGCCATGGAACTGATCACCATCGCGACGCGTCCGTTCACGTTGAGTAGTTCGGTGTATGTCTCGTTGCCGCTGGCCCCGCGCAGCAATGCGCATACGCTGTCCGGCTCGTCGCAGGTCAGCTTAACGGTGCCCAGTTCGGAGGCGAAGCGCTTCTTGACGACGCCAAAATCCTTCGGCCGGATGGGATTCGGCCCATAGCGCACGTCGTCGAGGACGAGCACCATCTGGACTGGTTTCGACTGCGATTCGGTGGTACCGGCCGGAACAAACGCGCCAATAAAAAGACTGGTGTTGACGGCCGAACGCAGCGCCTCATTGGCAGATGGGTCGATTAGCAATGGCTCCCAACCGGGCGGCAGCGTAAGCGCCAACGAGCTGACAGGCGCGCGGCCTGTTCGCAGTTTGCTCTCGCCGCGCGGTGCGCAATTCAAAGTGTGACTAGTGGCGTCGGGCCGGACCCGCACCGAGACCGACTTCAAGTTGCGCGGCTGCCTGGCCCCGCTCCCGCCAGCGGAAAACTGCCGCTCGAACAGCAGCCAGTCGTCTTCGATGCGATAGCGAATCTCCGCCGGCGCGCCTTTGGCCACCCGCGTCGATGGATCGAGCAGCGTCACGCGCAGCGTGTCCTGGCCAATGCGCTGGTAGGCCGACAAAGTCTCGGTCTGGCCGGACGCGCCGTAGCAGCGCGAGCGCACATATTCCGCATCGTATTCAGACACGCAATCACCATTCTGGTCATTGCGCGACTGGTCGGCAAGCGTCACCTGCACCTGCTGGCTGCGCCAACAACCCAACAGCGTTTCATCAAGACCGATAGCATTGACGGCCGTGCCGACGGAGAACAGCGTCGCGACAAGTAAGACGGGCATCCGCATCATATGGCAAACATAATATTATCGAAAATACATTATGCCACAACCAGATTTCAAAGCTGTTCCGGATAACCCGTGATGTCGGCGATGTCCTGATACATCGGCTGCAATTGCTTGTACATGTTCAGGTACACGCGCCGATACAGCTTGTCGTAGATCTGCCGGTTGGCCTCGATCGGATGGAACACGCGGCCCGGTCGCGTCATCGCGCGCGTGGCGCTGTCGAAGTCCTTGTGCAGACCCAGTCCCGCCGCCACCGCGATGGCCGCGCCCAGTCCCGACGTCTCGTACACATGCGCGCGCGCCGCCGGCAGGCCGAAGATATCGGCCGTCAGCTGCATCGCCGCATCGCTCTGCGAGCCGCCGCCGGCCACGCGCAACTCCGTCACCGGCACGCCGCTGCGCTTCTCGATCCGTTCCCTTCCTTCGCGCAGCGCGTAGGCCAGGCCTTCGAGGATCGCCCGGTACATATGGGCGCGCGTGTGGACGTCGCCGAAGCCGATCATCGCCCCCTTGGCCTCCGGGCCCGGCGTCTTGATGCCGGGGCTCCAGTACGGCTGCAGCATCAGCCCCATCGAGCCGGGCGGCACCTCGTTCACCAGCAGATCGAACATCGCCTCCGGCGACCTGCCCTGCTCCAGGCCGGCCATCTGTTCGAAGTGTCCGAACTGCTCCTTGAACCAGTTCACCATCCAGTAGCCGCGGAAGATCTGAACCTCCGTGCTGTAGGCGCCGGGAACGGCCGCCGGATAAGGCGGTATCAACGGCGTGACCTCGACGTATTTTTTTGTCGTGGTGTTGATGGTGGCCGTGGTGCCGTAGCTCAGGCAGGCGATGTGCGGCTCCAGCGCGCCGGCGCCGATCACCTCGCAGGCCTTGTCGGCAGCGGCGGCCACCAGCGGCGTGCCTTCCGGGATGCCGGTCGCCTCGGCGGCGGCGGCGGTGATCGCGCCGATCACCGTGCCCGGCGCCACCAGCTCCGGCAGCATCTCCGGCTTCACGGCCAGCGCCTCCCATTTCCAGTCGCGCGCGCCGGCCCACTTGTGCCTCTTGTAGTCGAACGGCAGGTAGGCCACCTGCGAGCCGACGGAATCGACATGCCGCCCACACAGACGAAAATTGAGGAATCCCGACAGCAGCAGATACTTGTCGGTCTTGGCCCATATCTCCGGCTGGTGCTCGGCGATCCAGTTGATTTCAGCCTCGCGGCGGAAGTACTCGATGGTGCCGGACACGCGCGCCAGCTTGAACGCGGTGCGCCACAAAAAACTCAGCGGCTTCTGCTTGCCCACGCGGCGCTGGTCCAGCCACGTGATCGCCGGCCGCAGTACCTTGCCGTCGCGGTCCAGGTTGACCACCGTGCCGCGCTGCGTCGTCACCGCCACGCCCTTGACGGCCGAACGCGGGATATCGGTCGAAGCCCACAGCTGCTGGCACGCCTGGCCGACCGCCCTCCAGTAGCCGTCGGCGTCATGCTCCGCCCAGCCGGGATAATCGGAGAAGTAAGCCTGCAAATGCACCTGCGCCTTGGCGGCCAGGTTGCCGTTCAAATCGAACAGCAGCGCGCGCACACTCTGCGTGCCGTTGTCGATGGAAAGAAGGTATTGATCGGCCATGTCGCTCTAGTCTCGTAGTGTGTGCCCGTACTTATGCGGGCAAACTGTAGTGGGTATTCCATAATGCCAGATAGGCAGCCTGCTCGACGTCCCAGCGCTCGTCGCTCCAGCCCAATTCCGGCTGGCAGATGGCGCGGATGCGGCCGAGGATATCGACGCCGCCGCCGCGCAGCTGGATGCCGATGCGGCTGCGGCGCAGCAGCAAGTCCTCCAGCTTCTGCACCGACTCGCACCGGGCCGCCCAGCGCAGCTGCGCCCAGATGGTCTCCGTGCCCGCGATCAGCGCCAGTTCGCCCGGTTGTGCAGCCTCGATCAAATGCTGCGCCCAGGCGCCGTAACGCCCTTGCAGGCGCAGCGCCTGGCCCGCCGGCAGATGGCGCTGGTAACGCAAGCGGCTGCCCGGCGCGTTGCCAAAGACCGGTTGCGGCTCCAGCTTGTCGCGCCAGTCCGGCAGCAAGGTGGCCGCCAGCTTGAGCGCATCCAGCGCGATCACGCGGAACGTGGTCAGCTTGCCGCCGGTGACCGTCAACAATCCATCCTCCAGCCACAACGCATGATCGCGCCCTTCCTTCGACGGATCGGCCTTGCCGCTATCGATCACGGGACGCACGCCCGCGTAGCTGGCAATCACGTCGCTCTCGCGCAAGCCCAAATGCGGGAATTGGTCATGCAAGGCCGCCATCAGGTAATCGACTTCGGCGCGCGTGATCGCTGCCTCGCGCGACAGGTCGCCCTTGTGGTCGACATCCGTCGTGCCTACCAGCGTCACGCCTTCCCACGGAAAAGCGAACACCGGCCGGCCGTCCTGCGGATGCATCAAACTGATCGCCTGCGCCAGCGGCAAACGCCAGGCCGGCAGCACCAGATGGCTGCCACGCAAAGGCCGCAGGCGCGGCTTGGCGCCGCGTGCCGCCGCATCGCCGTGCAGGCGCAAGCCATCCGCCCACGCGCCGGTGGCACTGATGACCAGCCGCGCGCGCACCTCATGCTGCGCGCCGCTCAATCCGTCGCGCAGCCGGGTTCCACACACGCCGCGCACGCCGCCATCCGCCCGCAGCAGCGATTCCACCGCCATGTAATTGACGGCGACGCCGCCATGCTGCTGCGCCTCCTGCAACACGCGCATCACCAGCCGCGCATCGTCCGTCTTGGCGTCGGTATAGACCATGCCCCCCTTCAGCCCCTTGGTGGATACGTTCGGCGCCAGCGCCTCGAACTCGTCCCGGCCGAAATAATGGCGCGCCTTCTGCCCCGCCATGCGGTCATAGATCGCCAGCCCAAGCAGGAACATGCGCTTGCCCGGCTTGCGGCCCTCAAACTCGCCGAACGCAAAACTCTGCGGTTCCACCAGCCCCGCCGCCTGCTGCAGCAAATGCTCCCGCTCATGCACCGACTCGCGGGTCAGCGCAAACTGGCCCTCCTTCAGATACCGCAAGCCGCCGTGCACCAGCTTGGACGAACGGCTCGACGTGCCCCAGGCAAAATCCCGCTGTTCCACCAGCAGCGCCTTCAAGCCGCGCCGCGACGCCTCCAGCAAAATCCCCGCGCCAGTAATGCCGCCGCCGATCACGATCAAATCCCACTCGCGCCCCAGCACCTCCGTCAAGCCGGAACGCCCGCCACTGCGCCACAGCGCCGTCATGGCAGCAGCTTCCCGGGATTCATGATCTGCTGCGGATCGAAATGCGCAAACAAGGCCTGCATCGCCGACAGGCCCAACTCGCCCTTCTCCGCCACCAGGTACGGCGCATGATCGCTGCCCACGCCATGCTGATGGCTAATGGTGCCGCCGTTTTCCACGATCGCCATGCTGACCGCATGCTTGAGCGTGCGCCAACGCGCCAGGTCCTGTTCATAGTCGCCGGCCAGCCGGTACACAAAGGTCGAATAGACGCTCGCCCCCTGCGCATACAAGTGCGACAAGTGGGTGTAAGCGTGCACCTTTTCGCCATGCTGCCCCAGCGCCTCGGTGGCGGCAGCTTCCAGCGCCCGCATCATCGTGCCGACGCGCGGCCAGTCGACCGCCGTTTCCACCGTATCGATCGCATAGCCATGCTGCCAGGCCGCGTTACGCAGGTAGACATTGCGGAAGCGGTTCTGTTTCCACTTGTCGCCCATCTTGCGGCCGATGTGCACGCCGCCGTGCGGCGCCGCCAGCGCCAGCGCATCGCTCAATGCCGCCTTGGCCGCAGCCTTGCGGCCGCTCACGCCTATCATCAGCATGCACTTGCCATCCTTGCAGCCGCGCCACGACAGATAACGTTCCAGCGCGGAGATCAGCTTCTTGTGGCCGGCCAGCGCCAGCATGGTGGTCGTCTCCAAGGGATTCGACAAGCGCAGCATCGACAGCGACAACCCCGCCTGCACCACCTGCCGCACCGCCGTCTCCGCCGCCTCCCAGCTCGGGAAGAACACCGCATGGAAGGCCTCGTACTCCGGCAATGGCGTCACGCGCACCGTGGCCTCGGTCAGGATGCCCAGCCGGCCCTCGGAGCCCAGCACCATCTCGCGCAGATCCGTACCCGCCGCCGATGCCGGGAAGGTCGGGATATCCAGCGTGCCGGCCGGCGTCTCCACCTTGCCGCCCTTGAACATCTGCTCGATACGGCCGTAGCGCAGCGATTGCTGGCCGGACGACCGCGTCACCACCCAGCCGCCCAGCGTCGAATATTCGAACGACTGCGGGAAGTGGCCCAGCGTATAGCCGCGCGCGCGCAATTGCGCCTCCAGGTCCGGCCCGAACACGCCGGCGCCGAAGGTCGCCAGCTGCGATTCCGTATCCAGGAAATACATCTGCCGCAAGCGCGTCAGGTTCACCGCCAGCACCGGCTGCGCGCCGGCCGGCGCCGTCAGGTGCCCGGCCACACTGGTGCCGCCGCCCTGCGGTATCAGCGCCACGCCGAACTGCTGCCCATAATCGATCAACGCCCGCACCTGCTCCGCGCTCTCCGGATAGGCCACGCCGTCCGGCGCCGTCTCGATCACGCCATAGCGCAGGCGCAGCCAGTCCGGCAGGCTCTGGCCCAGCGCATTGCGCAAGCGGACCTCGGCCGATGTATCGATCAGCCCATCGATCAGCGCATGCGGCGGCAGCCGCGATGGCGCGATCCGCGCGCAGGCCTGCTCGAACGCCGCATCCGCCACCGGCCTGCCGGCGCCGACGCGCTGCGCCAGAAAGCCCAGCGCATCCTCGTTCAGCGCAAACTCTATCGTATCGTCACCCCAACCGTTCCAGCGTCTCATTGTTTTCCTGTCTGCGTAGCGGAGCGCTTGCTATACTGGCGCGCACCGAGTTTGAATGACAACAGAATAAGATAACGAACCAACCTGGTATTGCGCTTTTATGACACACGCCTTGTTCGATCATGCCAAGCACGCCCGCTGACCTGTCGCGCCGCGTGGCCGGCTCCTACCTGCAGCCCCTGCTCGAAGCGGCGGCCGCGCGCGGCGTCACGGCCGCGGCGCTGGAGCGCGCGGCCGGCATGGCGGCAGGCGCCCTGCAACCGCTGCCCGACTCGCTGCCCGCCGACGATTACGTGCGCCTGCTCGACATCGGCGCCGAACTGGCGGCCGATCCGCATTTCGGCCTGCATGTGGGCGAACGGGTCAAGCTGGGCACCTACAGCGTGTATGGCCTGATCCTGCTCAGCTGCCGCGATTTCGGCCAGGCCTTCGAGCAGACCATGCGCTACGAACAGCTGGCGCACGATCTGGGCCGCTCCACGCTGACGGTGGCGGACGGCGTGGCCCACTACACCTGGCACAGCAACTACGGCCCGGCCCAGCGCCACCTGGCCGACAGCGTGTTCGCCGGCATCCGCGTGTTCGGCAACTGGCTGGCCGGGATCACGCTGCCGGCCGCGCAGCTGGCGCTGATGCACGACGGCGGCGCCGCCAACGCCCGCGACGAATATGTGCGCGTGCTGGGCGCCATGCCCAGCTTCGGCGCGCCGGCCAACGTCGCCAGCTTCGACGCCGCCCTGCTGGCCTTTCCGGTCCCGAACGCCGACGTCAGCCTCTACCCGGTGCTGCAACAGCACGCCGAGCAGCTGCTGCGCCAGCGCGCGCAGCCCGACAACTCGATCGCCCAGCAGGTGCACGCGGCCATCGTCCGCAACCTCGCGCACGGCCAGGTGCGGCTGGCGTCCATCGCCGAAGAATTGAAACTGTCGCCGCGCACGCTGCAACGCAAGTTGAGCGAGGCCGGCGCGACCTTCCAGCAGATACTGGACCAGGCCCGCTTCGCGCTGGCCAAGGACTATCTGCGCCAGCCGGAACTGAGCCTGGTGGATATCGCCTTCCTGCTGGGCTACCAGGAGCAGAGCGCCTTCAACCACGCCTTCAAGGAATGGGCGGGCGTCAATCCCGGCGCATATCGATCTTAGATCGCGTTGCCCTTGACCCGCACGAACGGGCCGATGCACTTGTCGGTGCGCCGCTCCACGCACATCAGGAACATGTCGCCGCTGGGGTGGAACAGCAGATAGCTGGTGACGGCGCGCCCAACCTCGGTCACATCGCCGAGGCAATCGCGCTTGCCGTTATCCTTGACGATGGTGTCGACTTCCTTGTAGAAGCCCTGCTTGTCCGGCTGGTCGCTGATGGCGAAGGTGGACTCGGCCACCTCCTCGTTGCTGAACACCAGCGTGGTGCCGTCGGCGCGGATGCGATAGGTTTCGCTGCACGAGCCGTCCGGCATGGTGATCCGCCAGGTGCCGATCACGGGATGGCTCTGACGCAGCGCCGGCTCGGCGACGGCCGGCGCCATCAGCACAGTCGGAATCGCCAGCATCGCCACCGCCCGCCTCAGACGCATGTTCATGGCCCACCTCCGCTCACGCTATTTTTCAGCCACCGCCTTCATGTTCGCCAGGCCGGCTTCGAAGTCCTTGCCGATCATGCTGTCCATGCTCACCGCAAGGCCCATCAGCTTGGTCATGAAATTGCTCGGGCCGGACATGGTCCAGCTCACAGTGGTCAGCTCGCCCTTGGGTTCCAGCGTGAACTCGGTTTGGCAGTGCGATTCGAACGGCTTCAGGAAATCGAGCTTGATATCCACCTTGGCGGGCGCCTGGCCGGTGATCTCCATGCGTCCGGAGCCGACCTTGTCATCGCCTTCCCATGCATAGATGGCGCCCTGGTCCTTGGGCGCGCCGCTGAAGGTGCGTTTCATTGCGGGATCCAGCTTCTCCCAGGGAGACCATGAGGTCCAGTTGTGGAAATCGCTGATCAGCGGCAGGATCTTCTCCGGCGGCGCCTTGATGGCGATGGTGCGCTGCACGCGGAAACTGTCCGGCTGCATCGCGGCCAGGCCCAGCACAATCAAAACCAGAACGACGACACCGATGGCGATCTTCTTCAGCATGATTTCTCCCTTTTTTTAAGACGCGCGTCTAGCCTATCATGTTTTTTTGATCAGTCGCACCGGCAATGCGCTCGGCGTCATCGTGAAGGTGAAGCGCTCCTCGACCGGCGCCGCACCCGGCACGCGCTCGATCGCAAAATTCTTGACCAGCATGGACATCGCCATCTTGATCTCCGCCATCGCCAAATAACGGCCGGGGCAGAAACGCGGCCCGCCGCCAAAGGGGAACAGCTTGCGCGCGGGATCGTCGCCGCTGCCGTGGGCGCCTTCCATCCAGCGCTCCGGCTGGAAGCTTTCCGGCTGCGCCAGGTCGCAATCACGCTCGGACGCCTGCCGCAGCAGCAGGAAGATCACCGTACCGGCCGGCACCAGCAGATCGCCCACCACCGCGTCGTCGTTCGGCTGCGCCGCCATGATGGGCGCCACCGGCTTCAGGCGCATCGCCTCGCGGGTGGCGGCGTCGATGTATTTCAGGCGGTCCAGCAGATGATAGTCGTCCAGCACCGCCTTGGCGCCAAGCACCTGTTCCGTCTCCGCCGCCATGCTGCGCGCGGCCTGCGGATGGGTCGATAGAAAATCGATCAGCCAGGCCGTCGTGTTCGACGTCGTGTCCTCGCCGGCGAACACCATGGTGATCGCGTTGCCGACGACCGCCTCGTCGGTCAGGCCGGAGTCCGGCTCGTCGCGGGCGACGATCAGCGCTTCCAGCATATTCGATGGCTTCTGCCGCAATGCCGGATTGGCCTCGATGCGCTTGCGGGCCTCGGCGATGAAGCCGAAGATGGCGCGCTGGATGCGCGCGGCGGCGGCGATGGCCTCGTGGTCGTCGGCGCGCTTGAGCATGGCGATGCGCCAGTAGGCAAACGGCGACGTCAGACGCTTGGCCACCAGCTTGAACAGGAATTCGATATCGCGCTGCAGCGGGTGCTCCTCCAGCTCCAGCGTATTGATGTCCTGGCCCATCGCCAGGCCGATGGTCACGTCCAGCGTATAGGCCTTCAGGTCGCGCAGCACGTCAACCGGTTTGCCGGCGGCGGTGGCCGCGTCCCAGCGCAGGCGCAGGCGTTCGGTCAGCGCCGTCAGCGTGGGGAAGAAGTTATGGATCACTTCCGGCGTCAGCGCCCGCATCACCAGCTTGCGCTGGCGCCGCCAATCGTCGCCCTCCGCCGTGAACAGGCCGCGCGTGCCGACCTCGTTCAACATTTCGGCGGTGCGGCCGGAGCGGCGCATCGCGTCGGGCCGGTCGCGCAGCAGGCTGGCGATCAGGTCGCGGTCAGACGTGGCGATGATCTCCTTGCGCATGATGCGGAACTTGTACAGGGTGCCGAACTCGCGGCTCCAGTCCTCCAACGCCTGGTGCAGGGGGCGGCGATTGATATCGCGGACATTCCCCAACAACGGCCGCCCTTTCGGTCCAGGCAAATCGGCAAGGCTGCGCAGCTGCGGCGGCGCGACGGACGTCAGTTCCATGGTGCTCCCCATTTGATTAAGTCTCCGCGTACACTATACCCCGAAATGTTGACGATATACTCACTCAATCGAGGAAACCGATGCTATCGCATATCTATGTGGGAATTAACCAGTTCGAACCAGCGTTCGCCTTTTACAGCGCGGTGATGACGGAGCTGGGCACGCGCCTGCGCTTCAGCGACGCCGCCAAGCCGTGGGCCGCATGGCAGCCGGCCGAAGGCGCGCGGCCCTTGTTCATCATCGGCAAACCGTACGACGGCCAGCCGGCAGCCTGCGGCAACGGCCAGATGGTGGCCTTGATGGCGCCGACGCGCGCCGCGGTCGACCGCGCCCACGCCTCCGCGCTGGCCCATGGCGGCGTGTGCGAGGGCGCGCCGGCGTTGCGGCCCCACTACCACGCCAACTACTACGGCGCCTACTTCCGCGACCCGGAGGGGAACAAACTCTGTGTGGTTTGCCACGACGCCGAGTAGGAATTTTGCTGCATTGCGACAACTTTTCGACGGGTATAATCTTGCTTCGCATGCTGGGTCACAACCGCAACTCCGGCATGCACCAATCAAAATTAAAGGACTCTTCGTGTATCGTTCTCTGATCAGCGCTGCCTGCTGCGCCTTGCTCGTCTGCTCCACCCCATCGCTGTACGCCCAGGCTGCCGCGCCGGTATCCGGCATCGACCTGAAAACCCTGGACCCGGCGGTACGTCCGCAGGATGACTTCTACGGTTACGTCAACGGCGTCTGGACCCGCAACACCGAGATCCCGGCCGACAAATCGACCTGGGGCACCTACATCGAACTGCGCGAAACCGCGCAAGGCCAGCTGCGCGCCGTGATCGACGCCACGCTCAAGAATCCCGGCAAGCCAGGCAGCGACGCCCACAAGATCGCCGACCTGTACACCAGCTACATGAACGACAAGGCGCGCAATGCCGCCGGCTTCAAGCCCCTGAAGGCCGACCTGGCCCACGTGGCGGCCATCAAGGACAAGAAGGACTTGCCGGCGCTGTTCGCCTACCTGCAAGGCAATGGCATCCAGACGCCGTTCTCGGCCTACATCGCGGCCGACGCGCAGGATCCCGAGCACTACACCATCAACATCAGCCAGTCCGGCCTGGGCCTGCCTGACCGCGACTACTACCTCAAGGACGACGACGCCAAGCTCAAGGCCGTGCGCGCCAAATACCAGCAGCATATCGAGACCATGCTGACCATGAGCGGCGACAAGGAAGCCGCCGCCCACGCCGTCCAGATCCTCGACATCGAGACCCGCCTGGCCTCCGCGCAATGGACCCGCGTGCAGATGCGCGATCCGGTCAAGTCCTACAACCGCGTCGAGTTCGACAAATTCGCCACGCTGGCGCCGGCCTTTGACTGGAAGGCCTACTTCACCGCCGCCGGCCTGGCGCCGAAAGAATCGTCGGCCGTGGTGCGTCAACCGAGCTTCTTCGGCGGCTTCTCCGAGACCGTGGCCAATGTGCCGCTGGATGCGTGGAAGAGCTATTTCAACTGGCGCATCATCGAAAGCTATGCGACCTATCTGAATGACGCCGCCGTCAAGGAGCGCTTCGCCTTCGAGGGCACGGTGCTGCGCGGCGTACCGCAAAGCGAGCCGCAGTGGCAACTGGCCTTGCGCTTTACCGACGGCGCCCTGGGCGACGCGGTCGGCAAGCTGTATGTGGAGAAGTATCTGCCGGCCGAAACCAAACCGCGCGTGATGGCCATGTTTAACAACTTCGTGGCCTCGTTCAAGGACGGCATCGAGAAGCTCGACTGGATGGGACCGGAGACCAAGAAGGAGGCCCAGCTCAAGCTGGCGGCCTTGAAGCCGAACATCGCCTACCCGGATAAATGGCGCGACTACAGCGCCATGAAAACCCAGAAGAACGACCTGATCGCCAACGTGCGCGCGTCGCGCGCCTGGAGCCGCCAGCGCAACCTCGAGAAGCTGGGCAAAACCGTCGACCGTGATGAATGGTCGATGACGCCGCAAACCGTCAACGCCAGCTACAGCCCATCGCTGAACGCGATCACGATCCCGGCCGCGATCCTGCAGCCGCCGTTCTTCAACGTGAAAGCCGAAGATGCGGTCAACTACGGCCTGCTCGGCATCACCTTCGGCCATGAGATCAGCCACGCCTTCGACGATTCCGGCAGCCAGTACGACGCCAAGGGCCGCCTGCGCAACTGGTGGACCGCGGAAGACCGTACCGCCTTCAAGGCGCGTGCGGCGGGGTTGGTCAAGCAGTACGGCGCCTACAGCCCGGTGCCGGGCTACTTCATCAACGGTGAGCTGACCCTGGGTGAAAACATCGGCGACAATTCGGGCCTGTCGATCACCTACCAGGCGTATCAGCGTTCGCTGCAAGGCAAGCCATCGCCGGTGCTGGACGGCCTGACCGGCGAGCAGCGCCTGTATATCGGCTTTGCGATGAAATGGCGCGCCAAGCTGCGCCCTGAAGCGGCGATCGCCCAAATCAAGAGCGATCCGCATTCGCCGGGCGAATTCCGCGCCAAAGGCACGGTGATGAACCAGCCTGGCTTCTACCAGGCCTTCGACATCAAGCCGGGCGATCCGATGTACCTGCCGCCCGAGCAGCGCGTGATCATGTGGTAAGGAGTTAAAAGCGCTTCGCGCTTCGGGGTCAGTTCCCGAGCGCTCGAAGCGCTTCGGGGTCAGTTCCGGCAAAGTGCCATTTGGCGCGTTGCCGGAACTGACCCCGCCCTCTGCGTCCTCTTAGGCGCCATTCTCTTGGCCGGCGCCTTGCGACGCGAAGCCAACGAACGCCAGGACAGTCATTGCGGCGATCCATAGATAAGCACCCAGTCTTATTCCGGTAGAAGGCTCCGGCCCACCTGCTCCAGAGCCACAAGCCATTGCCGGGACAATAAGGCACGACAACGCTGCCAGCAGAATCATGACTGCGTAGATCGACGCACGTCGTAGCGGCCTGCCGCGAACCACCGAGACTACGATGAGCAAGGCGAGCGGATTCGCAAACCATCTCGGGTCCAGCGTCAAGATGGCCAACCACCCAACCTCACCGACCTCATAGCCCATGTAACTTGAAAATCCCCTGCAGTCGAACACGGGGAAGCACAGGCTTGCGAAAAACAAGACAGTTCCAAAAACGGCGGCTATGCGAAGCATTCGAAAGTTCATGATGCCTGACGTGAGGTGAGCGGCAGCCGCCCAGGGGATCGGGGTGGACGGCCGCTAACGCCCAGCACGAATTGCCAGGGGCCGCACATATTCCAACAAGCTAGTCAGCGTTTTACCCGGTTCCTCCCACGGCATCATATGCGCAGAGTTTTCGAACCAGATTCCCTTCTTATAGGGCGCGTCCACTTGCTCAAGCCACGCAGCGGTGGGGGCTGACGGTGTTGTGTAGTCGTAGCGCCCCATGAACATCACCACCGGAATCGGAAACTTGTGCACCTGCTTGTAATCGACCTGCAGGAATTCAGGCAAAATCCGGCCGAGGGTGAACATATTGCCCTGGTCGACCGCGCGGGCGGCTTTGCAGTCGTACGCCGGCGACAGCAACGGCGCGTCAAAGTAGTACTTTGCGCCGCCATCGCGATACGCACTTAGCCCGCCGTAGAATTGCGCCCATTTCCTCGCAATGATGATGCGCTCGCGAGTGATCGGCGTATCGCCCGGATACGGCGCGATGGAATTTAACTCTGCGATGGCTTCCGCGTTGTGATGCGCCTTGGCCTGATCCAGGCCGTACTGGAAACTGAGCCGCTCGTTGTCGCGCGTATTGATCACCTGGCCGATGCCGACATAGGCGTAAAACAGATCGGGACGTACCAGCGCGGCCTTCATGCCGACGACCGTTCCCCAGCTGTGCCCCATCAGGATCAGCTTGTCCTTGCCGTAGCGCCGACGAATGTACTCGGCAACCTCGATGGCATCCTTGACGTAGCGGTCGATGTGGATACTGTCGCTGATCTCTTCCGGATTGGTTTCCAGGAAAGTCTTGCCGGCGCCACGCTGATCCCAATTGACGACGGTGAAGTACTCCTCGATCGGCCGCTGGAACTCCCAGATGCTCGGCGTCAGAGGCGCGGCGGGACCGCCGTGCAGAAACAGGATGACGGGGTTAGCCTTGTCATGCCCGCGCACGTTGATCCATTGCTTGATGCCGCCGATTGCTGTCGTGTAGGACTCCTCGATGCCGGCAGGCGTGACGATGCGCTGGAGGTCGCTCACGACCGCCCTCGCCGCTTCGTAAGACTTCCCGCTCGGACAATCCTCTGCGTTGACGTTGGGGTACAGCGTGACCGCGAACAGCAAAACAAGAGCGTGCATTTTCATCGTGATTGTCCTGAGGGTTTTAACATCAGGCCAGCGCTTCCTTTGCCGCCTGCTCCGGCGTCAAGCCGTCGTAGAACAGGTCCGTGAACCACTCAACCTGCTCTTCAATATGTTCCTGCGCCTGCTCCTGGGTGGCGCCGCCCTTCACCAGGAAGCCCTCCACCTCGATACACCAGTGGATCAATTCCAGGGTTTCCGGGTCCAGCTCTTCTTTTTTCTTTGCCATGATAGTTCTCTACATCGTGATGGATACAAGCCGCCAGTGTAACAGGCGGCCCGATTACTTCGCCGGATACAGCACCACCTGCACATAGTTGTTGGTGTCGAAGTAGCGCCTGGCGGCGTCTTTCAGTTCGGCCGCCGTCAACGCGCCCACGCGCGATTCGTAGGTCAGCACATCGGCCGGATCGGTCTTGTTGAAGAAGGCGTTCATCAACACCGCCATCCAGTAGCCGTTCTCACGCAGGCCCTTGCGGTAGTTCTCGACCCACGAAGCCTTTACCTTGGCCAGGTCCGCATCTTCCGCGCCGTTCTCCTTGATCTTGTCGATCTCCGCGAAGGTCGCCGCCAGCACCTTGTCGACGTTCTCCGGCGCGCACGGCAGGTTGGCCGTAATCGAATAGTTCTGGTACGGGATGCGCTCCATGTTGCCGCGCACGCCGCCGCTGTACATCGCGCCCATCTTCTCGCGCAGCACTTCAATCAATTTGATGTTCAGCACCTCGATCAGCGCCTGCAAGCGCATGCGCTCCCGCGCCGAGAACGAAGCCTCGCCGGTGAAGGACAGCGAGATCGTGCTCTTCGGCTCGGAACCCGCATGCACCTCCTTCTTGATCACTCCACGCACCGGACGCACACCTTCATCCTTGAAGGCCACCGGAATCTCACCCACCGGCAGGCTGGCCAGATAGGTGGCGAGCAGCGGCTTGATCTTCTCCACATCGAAGCTGCCCGCCATGAAGAAGGTAAAGTCCTTGGCGCTGGCCAGGCGGCTGCTGTAGATATCGACCACGCGGTCCATGCCCAGCTGGTCGAAGTCGGCCGGCTTCGGCGCCCGCTGCACGCGCGGGTTGTTGTTGTACAGCGTCGCCGTGATGGTGTCGCTGAAGATCGACTCCGGCCGCGCCATATTATTCTTCGCCAGTTCGCGCTGGCGGTCCACGTAGGCGCTGTAGATCGCCGCATCCTTGCGCGGCTGGGTCATGTTCAGGTACACCAGCTGCAGCATGGTCTCGACGTCGCCGCTGCCGGAGCCGCCGCTGACCGTCTCGTTGATCGAACTGACGCTGGCGTTGGCGCCCGCCGTCTTCCCGGCCAACACCTTCACCAGATCGCTCGGCGTGTAGTCGCGCACGCCCATCTGGTGCACGATGTTGCTGGCATAGCGCGCGTTGAACAGATCCTGATCGCCGAACAGCGACCAGCCGCCGTAACGCAGGCCGGCCAGTATCACCTGGTCGTTATTGAAGTCGGTAGGCTTCAGCACCACCTTGACGCCGTTGCTCAGCGTGAGCTCCGTCAATCCCAGCCTGGCGTTGACGTTTTCGCTGACGATGCTGCCGGCCTTGAGCGGCGCGGCCATCAGCTGGCTGGAATAGACCTTCTCTTCCTGCGCCTTGACGCTGATCTTCTCGGCCGCGCTGGCGGTGGCCAGCAGCTCGTCGGCCTTGGGCGCCGGCACCCCCGCCGCCTCGGAACCCGTGTAGATCACCAGCTTGTTCTGGCTATCCGGGATAGCCCCCCGCACGGCGGCGTTCACCTCGGACAGCGCGATGCCCGGTATCAGCTCGTTCGCGTAGCGGTACTCCATCGCGATGCCGGGGATGGACTCCTTGTCGAGGAAATTGCGGATGTACTCCGCGGCGTAACCGGCAGAATCGGATTTATCTCGCTCGTTGTACATGCGCTCATAGTTGCGCAGTATGCCCTTCTTGGCGCGCTCCACTTCGGACGCGGTAAAGCCGTACTGGCGCGCGCGCTGGTCCTCCTGCACCAGCGCATTGATGGCCGGCGTGGCGCCGCCCTTGCCCAGCACAGCGCCGGCGCCGAAAGAACGGTAACCGCGCATCACGGAGCTCATGCCGCTGCCGCCTTGCAGGAACGGCGGATTGGCTTGCTGCGTCAGCTCGTGCATGCGCTGGCTGAGGATAAAGCTGTACATGTTCTCGATCAGCTTCTGGCGATAGTCGGCGATGGTGGTACCGGCCGGCCACTCCTGGATCGGGTAGCGGATGTAGACCGAGTTCGCGCCGATCTCCTTGTCCGTGAACACCACGCCCTCGGACTCCGCACGCTCAGGGATCTTGGCGTATTCGCGCGCACGCTCGTTCTGTGGATTTTTCAAACCGCCGAAATGCTGGGTTATCAGCTTTTCCGCATCGGCCGCTTCGATATCACCGACCACCACCACCGCCATCAAGTCCGGGCGATACCAGTCGCGGTAAAAGCGCTTGACGGCGTCGTACTTGAAGCTCTTGAGGATGTCCTCTTTACCGATCGGCATGCGCTGCGCGTAGCGCGAACCGTTCAGTATTTTCGGCAGCAGCACCTTGTTCATGCGGTCGTCCACGCCTTTGCCGAGCCGCAGCTCCTCCAGCACGATACCGCGTTCGCTGTCGATGTCGGCGTCGTTGAACGACAGGCCATGCGCCCAGTCCTCCAGCACCTGGAAGCCCTGCTTCACCACTTCCGGCTTGTCGGTCGGCATCGGCAGGATGTAGACGGTTTCGTTGAAGGTGGTGTAGGCATTCAGGTCGGCGCCGAACTTCACGCCTATCGACTGCAGATAGGACACCAGCTCGTTGCGCTTGAAATGCGTCGAGCCGTTGAAGGCCATATGCTCGGTGAAGTGCGCCAGGCCTTGCTGATCGTCGTCCTCCAGTATCGAGCCGGCCTTCACCACCAGCCGCAGCTCCAGCTTCTTTTCGGGACGGGTGTTCTTCTGCACGTAGTAAGTGAGGCCGTTGGCCAGCCGGCCCACCTTGACCTGCGGGCCGACCGGTATCGGATCGTTCAAATTCAACGGCGGCTGATCGGCGGCTTGCGCCATGAAGGAACACGCCAGCAGAACGGCGGCGGAGGCGCTACGCATAGTCATCAGCTTCATACCTGTTGCATTAATAGGAAGGAAAAAGCTACCTTACACTGAAATTCTTAATTTGGGCTAGAATCCTTGCTCGCCTGCCAGCCGGCAGGATTTAACGACGTCTTCGGGGCGGGGTGCGATTCCCCACCGGCGGTAAAGCCAGCAATGGCCAAGCCCGCGAGCGCCTTCTCACGAAGGGTCAGCAGATTTGGTGTGATTCCAAAGCCGACGGTATAGTCCGGATGAAAGAAGATGTGCGGTGACGCGGCCTCCTGCCCGAGCGATCGGTGCGGCGGGCCGCGCGTATTCGCTTGCCCTGTCGCGTTTTTCGCCTATTTGCGAGGAGCGTTTCACATGTTGGACCAACAATCTGCTGTATCCCCCTATTCCCTGGTGTCGGACGATCTGGAAGGCCGCATAACAGCGGCGCTGGAAGCCATGCGCGCCGGCGTGCCAGTGATCCTGCTCGACGATTTCGATCGCGAGAACGAAGCGGACCTGATCGTCGCCGCCGAAAAAATCACCGTGCAGTCGATGGCCATGATGATCCGCGAATGCAGCGGCATCGTCTGCCTCTGCCTGAGCGCCGACAAGGTGCGCGAGCTGGAACTGCCGATGATGGCCGCCGATAACGGCAGCCGTTACGGCACGCCGTTCACGGTATCGATCGAAGCGCGCGAAGGCGTGACCACCGGCGTCTCGGCGGCGGACCGCGTCACCACCATCCGCACCGCCATCGCGGCGGACGCGCAACCGCGTGACCTGGTCCATCCCGGCCACGTGTTCCCGCTGCGCGCCACGCCGGGCGGGGTGCTGGCCCGCAAAGGCCACACCGAAGGCTCGGTGGACCTGGCGACCATGGCGGGCCTCAATCCGGCCGCCGTGCTGTGCGAGTTGATGAACCCGGACGGCACCATGATGCGCGGCGCCGACATCGAGCAATTCGCCGAACTGCACGGCATGCCCATCCTGACCATCGCCGAGATGATCGAATGGCGCACCAAACACGGTCTTTAACCCGCACTGCCAGGCGGGGTCTGACCCCGGCCGGGGTCAGACCCCTAAGTGGTGCCGCGAGCGTATCGCTGAAGGCACACGGGGTTGCATCAAACCGGCTTGCCCAGCTTGACGTAGCGGTACACCAGCACTAGCGCGCCGGTGTAGGCCGCCGTGATCAGGCCGAAGGCCAGCGGCAGACGCCACGCCCACTCGGGCACCATGTGCATCACGGTGCCCATCATCGCCACGCCGACCAGGGCGCCGATCTGACGATTGGCGTTCAGCGCGGCGGCGGCGCTGTTGGCGTGCGCCTTGCCGGCCACCAGCATCACCGTCGCCGTCATGCCAGGTATCGCGATGCCGATGGCGAAGTTCATCGCCACGGCGGCCAGCACCAGCAACCAGTAAGGCGTTTGCGGCGTCAGGCCGACCAGCATCAGGAACGCCATGCCCAAGCCCACCATCAGGCCGTACATCATCGGCGGCCGCGTGCCGACCCGCGCGGTGATGCGTCCCGAAGTCAGGTTGCCGGCCGCGAACGCGGCCATCATCGGTATCAGTTTCAAGCCGGTGTGCAGCGCATCCGCGCCGGACTGCTGAATGTAAAGGCTAAGCAGGAACAACTGGCCGAACACCGCGAAATTAATCAGGAAGCCGACACCGTTGGCCGCCGCAAAGGTCGGCGTATCGAACAGCGCCCGTGGCAGCAAGGGATGCGCGCCGGTGCGCTCGCGCCGAACCAGCAGGAACGCAGCGGACACCGTCGCCACGAAAGCGCCCAACACCGGCGCCGAGCCCCAGCCCAATGCCGGACCTTCGATCAGCACAAAGCTCAGTCCCGCCAGCGCGGCTACGCCCAGCAGATGGCTCAGCATCGACAGCGCACGTTCAAGGCGCGGCGTGGCCGGCGCCACCACCTGCGTCAGCACGATGCCGAGCAGGCCGATAGGCACGTTCACCCAGAACACGCTGCGCCAGCCGAATTCGTGCACCAACACCCCGCCCACCAGCGGACCAGCCGCCGAAGCGCAGCCGACGATCGCCGACCAGGTGCCCAGCATGCGCGCGCGGGTGGCCTGGTCGTCGTACGCGTGCGTCAGCAGACTGAGTGAACTGGGCATGAACAATGCGGCACCCGCGCCTTGCAGCAGCCGCGCGGCGATCAGCGCGTTGCCGCTGGGGGCCACGGCGCACAGCACCGAACCCAGAATGAACACGCTCAAGCCGCCCTGGTAGACGTTCTTGGGGCCATAACGGTCGGCCAGCGCGCCGCCCGCCATCAGCAGCGCCGCGAAAGTCAGCGTGTAGCCATCCACCACCCAAACCAGGCCGGTAAGCGGCACGCCCAGGTTGACAGAAATATCGGACAAGGCGGTATTGACGGCGGTGACGTCGATCATCGCCATCACGAAGCCTATGGCCAGTGTCATCAACACCAGCAAGGCGGGAATCTGGCGCGGCTGGATCGCCGGCGCCACGGTACTGGGGCTAGTCATGATGCATCCTTCAGTGAGTATGCCGAGATGTTAGCCTCCTTGCATGATGCAGTAAATACGCATAACATCGGCACTACGATGCAAAAATGCATCACCACCGGATAGCCACATGGATTGGGACAACGCCAGGATTTTCCTCGCCATCTACCGCAAAGGCACGCTGCGCTCGGCCGCCGCCGCCCTCGATATCGACCAGGCCACCGTCGGCCGGCGCCTCAACGCGCTGGAAAAGTCGCTGGGCGCGCGCCTGTTCCTGCGCACGCCGTCAGGCTACCTGGCCACGCCCGCCGGCGAACTGGCCGTCACCGCCGCCGAATTGATGGAGCGCGCGGCCCTGCAGTTCCAGCGCGAGATGCAGGGCATCGACAACCGCCTGTCCGGCATCGTGCGCGTCGCCACCTCGGACACCATCGCCAGCCACTCGGTACTGGGCGCCATGCAGCGGCTGCACATCCTGCATCCGGAAATACGCGTCATCCTCAGCACCAGCACCGAGATCAGCAACCTGACCCGACGCGAGGCCGACCTGGCGGTGCGCACGCTCAAGCCCACCAGTCCCGACCTGATCTCGCGCCACCTGACCCGGCGCAGCATGGGCCTGTACGCCACGCCCGCCTACCTGGCCGAACGCGGCGTGCCGGTCCAGGGCAACGGCATGCAAGGCCACGACATCATCATCTACCAGGGAGCGGTGGCGCCGCGCCACATGGAAAAGCTGTGCATGGAACCGATCGCCAACGCGCGCGTGGCGATTGAAGTCAACAGCGGCATGGTGATGCTGGACGCCGCGCGGCGCGGCATGGGCGTGGCCGAACTGCCCTGCCACATGGCCGACGGCGATCCCCAGCTCACCCGCGTCTGGCCCGATCGCGTCGACCACTACGATGTCTGGCTGGTGATGCACAGCGACCTGAGTCGCAGCGCCCGCGTGCGCGCCGCCGCCGACGCCATCATCGCCACCTTCGCCGAAGAGTAGGCGCCCGTGGCGGACACCCGGCGACGCGGCCACGGTGCTAAGATGCCAACATGAGCATAGAAGCAGCTATCCCGTCGGCGCTGAAGCGCCTGATCCATGCAACCGCCGCCTGGCTGAACAGCTGGTGGCGGCTGCTGCAATTCGCGGTGCTGATGCTGTCGCTGGCGTTCAGCCCCGCCAGCTACGGCGGCGCCAACCGCAACCTGCTGGCGCGCCACATCGTGCGCGACACCGCAGCCAACCTGGCCTGGTATGGCGTGCTGTCGGCGCTGGTCAGCCTGGTGCTGATCCGCATCGTGGTGGTCACCTCGCAGAGCTACGGCCTGTCGCGCTTCGCGCTGGAGATGGTGGTGCGCGTGCTGGTGCTGGAGCTGATCCCTTTGACCGCCGCCGCCTTCGTCGCGCTGCGCACCACCCTGCCCGCCGCGCTGGAATTCTCGCAAAGCCGCAGCAACGCCGCCAACACCAGCGAGGCCGAGCTGCATCAGGAATTCTTCCCGCGCGTGGCGGCGGGCGTGTTCGCCGTCTGGATGCTGGCCGCCGTCAGCTGCGTGATGACGCTGGTCCTCGCCTACCTGACGCTGTACGGCTTCACGCCCTGGGCGCTGCCCGGCTACACACGCGTGGTCGGCCAGGTCTTCAATCCGGCGGTGGCGCTGATCCTGGTGCTGAAGATCGTCTTCTTCAGCTTTGCGGTTGGCTTGATACCGATGGCCTCCTCCTTCTACTTCGGCGCCAGCTACCGCGCCAAGGTAACGCACGGCCTGTACGACATGGTGCGGCTGTTCGCCGTGATGCTGTTGATCGAAATCGCCTCGCTGATGGGCAACTACTACTGAGCGGAATGGAACAATGACCGAACAAACAAACGAAGCGGCGCCGGTGCGCAACGCGGAATTCAAGGCGGCCCTGCTGCTGGTGCTGATGGTGGTGCTGGTGGCCGGTTCGGCGCTGTACCTGATGTACGCGCGCGGCGCCTTCGAATCGACGCAGACGCTGGTGCTGCAGGCGGACGACTCGGAAGGCGTCACCGTCGGCATGGACGTCACCTTTGCCGGCTTTCCGATCGGCCGCGTGCGCCGCATAGAGCTGGGCAAGGACGGCAAGGCGCGCATCATCGTCGACGTGCCGCGCGACGATGCGCACTGGCTGCGCAGCTCCAGCATCTTCACGCTGGAACGCGGCTTGGTGGGCGGCGCCAAGCTGCGCGCGTTCAGCGGCATTCCGACCGATCCGCCGCTGGAAGACGGCGCCGCCCGCGCGCTGCTGGTCGGCGACGCCGGCGCAGAGATTCCACGGCTGCTGGCCGCCGCCAAGGACCTGCTGGAACACCTCAGCGCTTTGACGGCGGAAAACTCCGCACTGGCCTCGACCCTGGCCAACGTCCAGGGCGTTACTGGAAAACTGAATGGCCCCAACGGCGCCATGGGCCTGATCGCCGGCGACGACAAGAACGCACAACAACTGGCGGAGCGCGCCAACAAGCTGCTGATCACCGTGAACGCGCTGGCCACCAAGGCCGATAGCCTGATCGGCCACGCCGACACGCAAGTCTTCGGCAAGCAAGGCGTGATAACGGACGCGCAAGCGACCATCGTGCAGCTCAATGGCCTGCTGGCGGACGCCCGCAACAGCCTGAAGAAAATGGACGCGGTGCTGATCGAAGCGCAGGCCGTCGGCGCCAATGCCAAGGAAGCCACGGCCGATCTGGGCACGCTGCGGGGCGAAGTGGAAAGCAGCTTGCGCCGGGTCGAACAGCTGGTCAATGAGATCAACCGCAAATGGCCGTTCAAACGCGATACGGAAATCAAACTCCCATGAAGACCAACGCCCCACTGATCGCGACACTGCTCACCACGCTGCTTGCCGCTTCGCTGCTGGCCGCCTGCGGCAACAACCCGCCGGTGCCGGACTGGCAGATGAACGCGCAGAGCTCCATCGAACGTTCAACCGCCGCCTACATGTCTGGTAATGCGCGCGTGGAAGCGGCCGAGTACAAGCGCGCCCGCGAAGCGCTGGCCAGCACCGGCAAGATCGACCTGATGATACGCGCCGAATTGATACGCTGCGCCGCCCACGTCGCCTCGCTGGTGTTCGAGGATTGCGCCGGCTATGACAAACTGTCGCAGGACGCCAGCCCGGCCGACCGCGCCTACGCCGCCTACCTTTCCGGCCGCGCCACCGCAGCCGACGCCGCGCTGCTGCCGGCGCAGCACCAAACGGTCGCCTCCGCATCAGGCGACGCAGCCGCCGCCAGCGCCACGCAAGCCATCACCGATCCGCTCTCCAAGCTGGTGGCCAGCGGCGTGCTGCTGCGCGCCGGCAAAGCCACGCCGCAGGTCCTGAGCGGCGCCGTGGACACCGCCTCCGCCCAAGGCTGGCGACGTCCGCTGCTGGCATGGCTGGGCGTCCAGGCCATGCGCGCCACGCAGGCGGGCGACACCGCCGAAGTCCAACGCCTCCAGCGCCGCATCGATCTGGTCAGCGAAAAGCCATAGACGATGCTGACCATCGTGCTATTGCCCGGTATGGACGGCACGGGGGACTTGTTCGCCCCGATCATCGAGGCACTGGGCGGCGAGTTCGCAATTTTCACCGTTCGCTATCCGACACAAGAGCCACTGAACTATCTCGAACTGGAAGCAATCGCGCGTGATGCATTGCCGGTCGCTGGCGAATTCATCTTGCTTGGCGAGTCCTTTTCGGGACCGATAGCCATTTCGATCGCCGCTTCCCCGCCGCCCGGACTAGTCGGCATCATCCTTTGCTGCACCTTTGCACGCAGCCCGGTGCCAGCGCTCAGAGCTATCGGAACGTTGGCCTCCGCTCTGCCGATTAAGTTGGTGCCTGCGGCGCTGATGAGCCATGTTCTCCTAGGTCGCCACGCCACCGCGATCCTGCGCTCCGCACTAACCACATCCATCGCCACCATCGCGGGCCGCGTGCTGCAAGCTCGTTTGCGCGCTGTATTGACGGTCGATGTTTCGGCCAAACTGAGGACAGTGGAGCTGCCGCTGCTCTACCTGCAAGCGTCACAAGACCGCGTCGTGCCGTCTAGCGCGGGAGACCATATCACCGAACTTTATCCTGCGACGCAGCTGATAAAACTCGACGGACCACACTGCCTCCTTCAGGCTGCAGCAGAAGACTCGGCAAAGGCCATATCTGCTTTTGTACGGCGGTCAGCGCGCTCAAGCAGTATGTGATAATGTTTTGACATATTCTTTCGCGCCTCCAGAGCTCTATGATTTCCGCCATCGACATCCCGCCGCAAAGTGAAATATCCCGCCACCTGGACGACGCCTACTACTACGACTGCTACGAAACGGCGATCAAACCCACCGCGCAATCCGCGCTGGCGTTGTATTTGCAGGTGATGGCCGGCACGCCGGGATGGATCAACGCCTTGATGGCGCTGCGTAATCGCGTGGTGAGCCTAGTCGGTCTGAAGAATCTGGGGGGCATTGGCGACTTCAACCCCACCAAGCCGGCCAGCGATTATCGCGTCGGCGACCGTGTCGGCATCTTCTCGATCCGCTACATCAGCGAGCAGGAAGTCATCCTCGGCGATACCGACAAGCACCTGCACGTCGAAGTCTCCGTATGCAAACTGCAGGACAAGATTGCCGTCAGTACCGTAGTCCACATCCACAACCTGCTGGGCCGCGTCTACATGCTGTTCGTTACGCCGATGCATAAGCTCATAGTGCCCGCATCGCTGAGGAATGCGCGTTTTCTGTAGGCCGGCTTCTGCTAGAATCTCGGCACTATGAACACCCGACTCGTCTACTCCACTGAAACCGGCCGCATGTGCCCCGATTGCGGGCAGCCGGTCGCCGATTGCCGCTGCAAAGCCGCAGCCAAATCCAAACCCGCCGGCGACGGCGTCGTGCGCGTATCGCGCGAATCGAAGGGCCGCGGCGGCAAGACCGTCACCTTGGTGAAAGGCCTGGCGCTGGACGCCATCGCCCTCGCCCTGCTGGGCAAGCAGCTGCGCAGCGCCTGCGGTTCCGGCGGCACCGTCAAGGACGGCGTCATCGAAATCCAGGGCGACCACTGCGACCTGGTGATGGAAGCCCTGAAAAAACAGGGCCACCAAGCCAAGCGCACCGGCGGCTAGTTCACTGGCGGGTGCGCTGGTTCGACAGATAGATATTGTCGCCCTCCAGCTTGCTGCCGTCACGCACGGAGGCTTGCCACGTTTCAGTGCTCACCACCGCGCCGAAGTTGGAATGAAACACCGTGTTGAACACGCGGTGAATCTCTTCCGCGCTAACCTTGCCGGCCGCGTTCTCGTACGGTAGCGCACCGGTGGCATCTTCCAGAACCTCCACTTGCAAGCCGCGATGCTTCGCCTCGTAGATGGTGGACGCATTGCAGTTGTGCGTCATGTAGCCGACGATGGTCAGCGTGTCGATGGCGCGCTCCTTCAGCCATTCGGCCAGGTCCGTACCGGCGAACACGCTCGCCATCTTCTTGTTGATGAAATGATCGTGCGCACGCTGTGCCACCGCGGGATGCAGCTTCCAGCCGTCCGAGCCAAGACCGAAGATCGGCGAAGCTTCCGGCGCATCGTGCTGCACCACCACCACGGGGATGCCCGCCTCGCGCGCGGCGTCCATGGCGCGGCCGATATTCGGCAGCGAGGTCTCAACCGGCGGATATTCAATCTTCATCTGGCCGGTGAAGTATTCGTTTTGTACGTCGATGACGATCAAGGCACGGCGTGGGGTTGCGGTCATGATTTTCTCCTGTAGGATAAGGCGGAAGCGCCCGGTGAGTGACATTGTCCGTCGCCGTGCTGTTATTCAAAAGTGGCCCGAAGGCCACCATGCGATATAATCAGGCCATGTCCGCACGCACCTCGCCCATCCAGAAATTCCGCATCGCCGTCATCGCCTTCGACGGCATCAATCCTTTTCACCTGTCGGTGCCGTGCCAGGTATTCGGCGCCCAGCGCGCCGACTGCGAGAGCGCGACCTTCGACGTCAAGGTATGCGCGGAAGATGCGGGAGCGCCGCTGACCACCACCGCCGGCTTCCAAATCGTCGCGCCCCACAGCCTTGCCGCCCTGACCCGCGCGGATATCGTCATCCTGCCGTCGTGGCATTCCGACTGTCGCCCGGCGCCCGCCAGCCTGCTGCAAGCCCTGCGCAAAGCCCACCAGCGCGGCGCGCAGGTAGTGGGCCTCTGCATAGGTGCGTTTCCGCTGGCGGAAGCGGGCCTGCTGGACGGCCACACGGCTACCACACACTGGGCCAACGCCGACATCATGGCCGAGCGCTACCCCAAGGTCCGGGTCGACCGCGAGGTCCTGTATGTCGATGAAGGGAAAGTGGTCACGTCGGCCGGCGTGGCGGCGGGCCTTGATTGCTGCCTGCATTTGCTGCGGCAGCTGTGCGGCGCGGAGATCGCCAATCGCGTGGCGCGCCAAATGGTGGTCGCGCCGCACCGGCAAGGAGGACAGGCGCAGTTCATCGAGCGTCCGCTGCCCGTCAGCGGCAGCGACGACCGTTTCGCTCAGGTGCTGGCATGGGTTGGCGAGGATTTGACGCAGAACCACAGCATCGACGCGCTGGCCGAACGCGCCTTGATGAGCCGCCGGAATTTCACCCGCCACTTCCGCCAAGCCACCGGCACCTCGGTCAAGCAATGGCTGCTCAACCAGCGCCTGGCCCACGCCCAGCATCTGCTGGAGAGCAGCGAAGTATCGATCGAGATGGTGGCACAGCAGGCGGGATTCGGTTCCGCGCTGTCACTGCGCCAGCATTTCCGGGCGGCGTTGCGGACCTCGCCGTCAGAGTATCGCAAGTTGTACCGCTCCACCGTATTGGATTGACGGCGCGGGAGCTTACTCCCCGGCCGCTGCGGCGGCTTCGCGCAGCTTGTCCTTCTTGCTCTTGCGTTTGCCCTTGATGCCGCCGTTGACGGTGTCCGTCACCGAATTGGCGGCGACTGGCGGCAAAGTCTCCTCCGGCTCGAAGCCGGCGATCTGCTCGCGCGGCAGCAGAATCTCCTGACGCTTTTCGATCAGGCGGAAATGCTGCTCCGTCTCCGCGCTGACGAAGCTGATCGCCACGCCACTCTCGCCCGCGCGGCCGGTGCGGCCGATGCGGTGCGTGTAATCCACCGCCGAACGTGGCAAGTCGTAATTGACCACCGCCGGCAAACGGGCGATGTCGATACCGCGCGCCGCCACGTCGGTCGCCACCAGCACCTGCAAGCGGCTGGCCTTGAAGTCGCCCAGCACTTCGGTGCGCGCGCCCTGGCTAAACTCGCCATGGAAGGCGCCGGCGCGGATGCCGTTGCGGTTCAGCTTATCGGCCACATGCTCGGCCGCGTACTTGGTCGCGACGAACACCAGCACCCTGCTCCACTTGTGCTCCTGGATCAGATGCTTGAGCAGCATGGTCCGGCGCGGCACATCGACCATGATCGCACGCTGCTCGATATCGGGTTTGCTCAGCGGTTCGGACAACACCTCGATGCGCGTCGGCTGATGCAGCATGCCGTCGGCCAGCGCCTGCACCGCCGGCGGGAAGGTCGCCGAGAAGAACAGGTTCTGGCGCTGCTTCGGCAGCAGCTCCAGGATACGGTTCAGTTCTTCGCTGAAGCCCAGGTCCAGCAGGCGGTCCGCCTCGTCCAGCACCAGCATCGCCGTGCGCGAGATCTTCAGCGCATTGTGGTCGATCAGGTCCAGCAACCGGCCCGGCGTGGCGATGACGATATCGGCGCCGCCGCGCAGCGCCATCATCTGCGGATTGATCGATACGCCGCCGAACACGATCGACACCTTGACCTGCATCGGCAAATGCGCCACCAGCTTGCGGATCGACTCGCCCACCTGCGCCGCCAGTTCGCGCGTCGGCACCAGGATCAGGCCATGCAGCTGGCGCGGGCCGTTGCGATTGTCCAGCAGCGATTGCAGCAGCGGCAGCGCGAAAGCGGCGGTCTTGCCGGACCCGGTCTGCGCCGCGCCCAGCACATCCTCCCCGCGCAGAATGGCGGGAATGGCGGCGCTCTGGATGGCGGTCGGCTCCTGGTAACCGATTTCGGTCACGGCGTTAATCAGTGAGGGAGCAAGGCCCAGCGAAGAAAAAGACATGTTGGCCTTAATAGTGTGAATTGAGTCAGTGCCGCCAGTATAAAGCATGCGCGCCACACCCCGGCCGCGCCGATTTGCCCTGGACACGCATTCGTGGGAACATAGCATTTTTGACAAAGCCTACAACCATGATCAACTGGGACGCCCACGCTTGCCTGCCGCAGCATCCGCAGGCCGACTTCACGCCCGTCCAAAAGCTGCACGCCGCCGGGGTGAACTACGTCTCGCTCAACGTCGGGGGCGACATGAACCCGATCTCGCAAGTGATGTCCGTGATCGCCGGCTACCGCGCCACCATCGCCTCCGACCCGGACCGCTACGTCCTCGTTTCCAGCGTGGACGACGTGATCCAGGCCGCCGCCGACGGCCGCATCGCCATCAGCTTCGACCTGGAAGGGGCGATGCCGTTGCTCGACCAGCCTGAGATGATCGCCCTGTATGCCCAGCTGGGCGTGCGCCAGATCCACTTCGCCTACAACCGCAACAACAACGTCGCCGACGGCTGCCACGACCTGCCACGCGGCCTGACGCCGCTCGGCTACAGCATGGTGGGCGCCGTGAACGACGCCGGCATCCTGATGGACTGCTCGCATACGGGCCGTCTGTGCAGCCTCGATATCATGGCCGCGTCGTCGCAGCCGGTGATCTTCAGCCACGCCAATCCGTACGCGCTGGTGCAGCACGGCCGCAACGTCACCGATGAACAGATCCGCGCCTGCGCCGTCACCGGCGGCGTGGTGTGCGTGTCAGGCCTGTCGTGGTTTTTGGGGAAGGAGCATCCTGGCGCCGACGACGTCGCGCGCCACGCGGCCTATGTCGCGGACCTGGTGGGCGTATCGCACGTCGGCATCGGCCTCGATATCTGCTTCCAGCAGCCCGGCCTGGACGACACGCCGCCCGGCGATTTCGACCCAGGCTACTGGTGGCCCGCCTCCGCCGGCTACAGCGCCAGCCGTCCGCCGACCTTCACGCCGCCGGAAGTCTGGCGCCAATTGGCCGCCGCGTTGCGCAATGTCGGCATGACCGACAGCGAGACCGAGCTTGTCATGGGCCGCAACATGATGCGCGTGGCGCAGCAGGTCTGGAGCAAGCCGCTGGCCTTGTTGAAAGCCGCCTGATTATTTGCGCAGGCGCGCTTTCAGGTAGCTGACCAGCACCAGCTTGAATTCCGCCACCAGTTCCTTCCGCTCGGCGGCCGCCGCCTCGGCATACAGGGGATTGAGTCCCTTTACGATTTGCAGCGACACAGTGGCCAGCCGCAGCGCCTCGCCCTCTTCCAATTCCGGCTGTTTCCCCCTCAGCGCGGCGCCTATTCTGGAGCGCAGCCGCTGGCGCGCGCCCGCATCCCGCTGATACCCAAGCGTCGCATTGAGCAGCGCGAAATAGGCCGGGTGTTCGTCGAAAAAGCCGATCATCAGATCGAAGATCCGGTCCACCAGCGCGGCGATGCTCAGGGACGAGGCATCGGCAATCAGCGTCGTCCAGCGACGCGCCATCTCCTCGCCGTAATGCTCGCGCAATGCCTTCGCCAAGGCCAGCTTGTTGGGGAAATACTGGTACAGGGCGCCAATGGACGAACCGGATCGCTCGGCGATGGCGGTCATGGTGGCGGCGTCGTAGCCGGCTTGCGCGAAGACGGCGGCGGCGGCATCGAGCATGGCAGCCATGCGCTGTTCGCCGCGCAGTTGCCGCGGCTTGCGCCTGGTGGTTTTTTCGATATCTGAGGGCATCCTCACATTATAAACGAATTGGGCATATAATTATCTGAGGATACCCTCACATTAACGGAGCCAACAATGAATCTCGAACCTTCCAGCACGGCCTTGGTATTGATCGATCTACAGCACAGCAACGTCGCACGGGAGCTGGCGCCGCATACGGCGCAGCAGGTAGTGGCCAATGGGGCCCGCCTTGCCGACGCCATGCGCCGCAGCGGAGGAACGGTGATCTATGTCCGCGTGCTGGTCAACGAGCTATTGCGCCTGCCGGCAGATGTGTCGCTGGCGCGCGATCCGGCCGCCCCGCCACCACCGCCGCAAGCGTCTGAACTGGTCGAGCAGGCAGGCTGCCAGGCGGGCGACATCGTGATTGCAAAACGCCAGTGGGGCGCCTTCCATGGCACGGAGCTGGACCAGCAACTGCGCCGGCGCGGCATCCGCACGCTCATCATGGGCGGCATCGCCACCAACTTCGGCGTCGAATCCACCGCCCGCGCAGCCTTTGACCGGGGCTACGCACTGGTGTTCGCGCATGACGCGATGTCCAGCCTGAAGGCGGAGATGCACCAGTTCGCGATGCAGAACATCTTCCCCTTCATCGGCCACGTGCGCGGCACCGATGAACTGGAAACGATGCTTCTCAAGCGCTGAGCGCCTTCATCTCCGCATACAGGTTGGCCTTGCCCTCGAAGCCGATGCCGTTCAGGTCCGGCATCGTGATGTAGCCGTTGTCGACGCGAACACCATCCGGGAAGCCGCCGAAGGGTTGGAACAGGTCCGGATAGGACTCGTTGCCGCCCAGGCCCAGCCCCGCCGCGATGTTCAGCGACATCTGGTGGCCGCCGTGCGGGATGCAGCGCTTGCGCGACCAGCCATGCTCGTGCAGCATGTCCAGCGTGCGCAGGTACTCCACCAGGCCGTAGCTCAGCGCGCAGTCGAACTGCAGCCAGTCGCGGTCCGCGCGCATGCCGCCGTAGCGTATCAGGTTGCGCGCATCCTGCATCGAGAACAGGTTCTCGCCGGTGGCCATCGGCTTGTCGTAGTAGTTGCGCAGCGTGGCTTGCAGTTCGAAGTCCAGCGGATCGCCCGCCTCCTCGTACCAGAACAGATCGTACTGCGACAAGGCCTTGGCGTAGGCGATGGCGGTATCGAGGTCGAAGCGGCCGTTGGCGTCCACCGCCAGCTTCTGGCCATCGCCCAGCACGCTGAGGATGGAATCGATGCGGCGCAGGTCCTCGTCCAGCGAGGCGCCGCCGATCTTCTTCTTCACCACCGTGTAGCCGCGGTCGATATAGCTGCGCATCTCGTCCTTCAGCGCATCGTGGCTCTGGCCCGGATAGTAGTAGCCGCCCGCCGCGTAGACGAAGATCTTCTTGTCCGGCGTGCCGTTGCCGTAGCGGTCCGCCAGCAGCTGGAACAGCGGCTTGCCTTCGATCTTGGCCACCGCATCCCAGATCGCCATGTCGATGGTGCCGATGGCCACCGAGCGCTCGCCGTGGCCACCCGGCTTCTCGTTGGTGTACATGCAGTCCCATACCTTGTGCGGATCGAGGTTGGTGCCGGCGTCGTTCATCAGTGAGATCGGATCGGCCTCCAGGATGCGCGGAATGAAGCGCTCGCGCATCAGCATGCCCTGGCCATAGCGGCCGTTGGAGTTGAAGCCATAGCCCACCACCGGCTTGCCGTCGCGGATCACGTCGGTGACCACCGCCACCAGGCTCAAAGTCATCTTGCTGAAATCGATGTAGGCGTTGCGGATCGGGGAGCTGATCGGGACGGTCTTTTCGCGGATTTCGACGATTTTCACGGTGCTGTCTCCAGTGGGCTAAGAATGGAAGCAAGCTTACTCTTGAAAACCAGTCGTATAATTCACCGACATTTACTCCTTTATACACTTCAAGTGAATAATGACATCGTCTCCGAACTGTCCTTCTTCGTGCTGCTGGCAAAGCTGGGCAGCCTGTCCGCCACCGCGCGCGAGTTGGGCATCACACCGCCCGCCGTCACCAAGCGCCTGATGCTGATGGAGCAGCGCCTCGGCGTGCGCCTGCTGAACCGCACCACGCGCCGCGCCAGCCTGACCAGCGAGGGCGAAACCTATCTGTCGCAGGCGGTGCGCATCCTTGGCGATATCCGCGACATGGAGGAATCCGTGTCGAGCAGCCGCGCAGCGCCCAAAGGCCTGCTGCGCGTGAACGCCACGCTGGGCTTCGGCCGCACCACCATCGCGCCGCTGGTCTCCGCCTTCTCGCGCCGTTACCCCGATGTGGAAGTGCAGCTGCAACTGACCGACCGCGCCATCAATCTGGTGGAGGACGCCTACGACCTGGGCATCCGCTTCGGCGAGCTGCCCGATACGCGGCTGGGCGCGCGCAAGATCCTGTCCAACCAGCGCTTCCTGTGCGCCTCGCCGGCCTACCTGAAACGCCATGGCGCGCCGCGCCTGCCGCAGGATCTGGCGCAGCACCGCTGCATCCTGCACCGCCAGAACAACGACACGCACAGCACCTGGAAACTGGGGAAAGGCCGCAAGTCCGAGACGGTGAAGGTGCACGGCAGCCTGTCCAGCAACGACGGCGACGTGGTGCTGGGCTGGGCGCTGGACGGCCACGGCATCCTGCTGCGCTCCGAGTGGGACGCCGCCAAGTATCTCGACAGCGGCCGCCTGCAAGTGGTGCTGGCCGATTACACACTGCCCTCGGCCGACCTGTACGTCTACTATCCGAGCAGGCAGCAACAGCCGGCCCGCGTGCGCGCCTTCATCGACTTTCTGGCGGAGAGCGTACCGGCAGCCACTGCGCCACGCAAAAAGCCATCTCCGGCACGATAAACAGCCAAAGCAGCGGTGCGCCGGTGGCGGCCAGCGTCCAGATCATCCAGGTCGAAAACAGCAGCCGCGCCATGCCGTCGAAACGGCCGAAACGCTGCTGCGGATCGCTGATGCGCAGCAGCGACCAAACCAGCACCACGCTGCCGAGCAGGCAGGCGAACAGCACGTGGAACGGCTCGAACGCGGGCAACGCGGCCCCGCCCAGTCCCTGGTTGATGCCGTCCAGCTGCGCGCGGGCGAAGGCGAAGCTCCACGGCGTGGCGAAAGGCGCCGTCACGATCAGATCGTAGATGGCGCTGCCGAGGACAATTTTGCGGAAGGTGGATGGTGCGAGCATGACGTCTCCTGGAATAAGGTGGAGCCATGCTAAAGCCTGGAGTACACTCCAAGGTCAAACGATATTTGGAGCCTGTGTATGCAAATCGGAGAAATCGCCAGCGCCACGGGGCTAAGCCGCGACACCTTGCGCTTTTACGAGAAGCGCGGCCTGCTGCGCGCGCGCCGCAGCGCCAACGGATACCGCGACTATCCGCCGGAAGCGATGGACTGGCTGCGCTACATCCGTCTGGCGCAGACCTTGGGCTTCACGCTGGCCGAAATCGAAGCCGACCTGCCGCTGCTGGCCGAGCCGGAATCGTCCGCGCCCCAGCTGCGCGCGGCGCTGGAACGCAAGCTGGAAGATATCGACCGGCGCATCGAAGGCCTGCACGCCCTGCGCGGCGAACTGGCGCGTAGACTCGGTGAGGACATGCAGGCTTGCCCGTTGCAGGCCAACTCAGATTCCTAGAGCTTTTCGGCTACGCTTGGCGTCGTCCGCGGTCTGAGCTCCCCCTGCCCCCAATGAAAGGTTTCCATAGCTCATGCAAACCGTCTGTACTGGACAACAATTCAAACTTGCATCTCGCAATCTTCCAACCACAGTACGTCCTGCACCCATCAAGGGAACGTGCCAACCTATCCCAAGACAACCTTTCACAACTTGATATTCATCAATCCTTAGCGGCGCATCTGAAATGATTATCGTTATATTCTCATCATTTTTACCCCGCCGTTGGAGGCTAGCATGTGGTTTGAACTCTTTCAGGATTCCTGCCAATTCGCGCCACACCCCTGGCGATGGCGCTTGCGCAGGAAGTCGGGCGAGGTGATTGCGACCAGCAGCTCCGGATACGCTGGCGAAATAGAATGCAGAGATGCCATAAGCGCATTAGTGCGCATTTTATCTGAGACCCCCGTTACGACCAGAATGCGCTCGTTAGCAATCGACTTATCTGCTGAGAAACAGTGCTAATTCAGCCACATCTTGGTTCATAACTTGATGCGCGCCGCCCCCCAAGGAAAAGAAATGAATATCCGCAGAAATGCTTACCATCCGAAACAATACGCGCTCTCACGCATGCTTGACGCGCTAGATCGAAAATTAATCAGCATCGGTGGTGAGAAACATGCCCAGGCAGGAAGGTGGGCCTCTGCTTGGGCGAGTGTCAGCAAGTGTCCACTCGGAAGCTCGCACCTTACTCAACCGGGGGAGTTCCCAGTCAACCCCGCGTGGAATTTGGCCTGCCAAGGGTGCCCGCGCAAACAGAATTATCCGCAAGGCACGAACGATTGCGGAGCAGCAGGCGCTGCAGGCTGAACGAGAACATGCAAGCCTGGCCTCTGCAGACTACTCCTGAGTAACAGTTTTGACGTCTACAGCCCCGTTGACCTCAGCGAAATGCCGGAGCGCCACATCCAGCGCATCCATGAACTCGCGCACCATGATAGGCTTGGTCAGATAGTTGAAGAATCCGGCATCAATGCCTTTTTCTATGTCGCGCGGCATGGCATTGGCCGACAAGGCGATCACCGGAATACGCGCGGTAGCGGGATCATCGCGCAAGATTTTCAGCGCGCCGTAGCCGCTCATGCCCGGCAGGTTGATATCCATCAGTATCAAATCGGGTTGATGCTGCTTGGCCAGAAGAACGCCGAGATGCCCCGTCACCGCGGTCATCAACTGCAGATCGTCCCGGCGCGCGATCAACTGCCCAACCAGCGCCAGATTGGCCGGATTATCCTCGACGTACAGCAGCGTACGGCGCTGGTCCACCCCCGTCTGGGCGATCTGGTCGTCCCCCCGGGCCGGCGACAGGCCCGGCATTTCAGTTTCCAGTCCTGGCGCATCCGACGCCAGCAGGTCGAACCAGAATTTACTGCCGACGCCGACGGTGCTGTCTACACCGATGGTTCCGCCCATCAGTTCGATCAATTTCTTGGTCACCACCAATCCGATCCCGGTGCCTTCCTCGGCGCTGGCTTCCTGCCCCAGCCGGTTAAACGGTTGGAACAGATGCGCCAGTTTGTCAGGCTGCAGGCCCTCCCCGGTGTCTATCACGCTGACGCGCACGCGGCCGTCGGGTTCATGCTCGCAGTTCACGGTCACGGCGCCGCCGGGGCGATTGTATTTGATGGCGTTCGACATCAGGTTCACGATGACCTGCTTGACCCGGGTCCGGTCCGCGTGCACGTAGAACGGCTGTTCCAAGCTCGGGAAATTCATGGCGATGCCACGTTGCTCAGCCTGAGGCGCCATCATGGAATTGCAATCAAGCAACACCTCGGTTAAGGACATCGTCTCCTTGGACAGGCTGACCTTGCCCGATTCGATCATCGCCAAATCGAGTATTTCGTTAATCAGGCGTAGCAGATACCAGCCCGCCTGCAGGATCTGATCGATTGAGGTTTTTTGCGCGGTGGACGGTGGCGGTATATCCGACGCCATCAGTTGCGCGAAGCCGATTACCGCGTTGAGTGGTGTGCGCAACTCATGGCTCATGCTCGACAGGAATTCAGACTTGGCCAGGTTGGCGATTTCCGCCGCCGCCTTGGCACTTTCCAGTTCGACATTGTTTTCCTGCAGCATATGCTCGAACTGCTTGCGGTCGGTGACGTCGCGCGCCGCCGCGAACACACCCTGCAGCTTGCGGTCGCGGTCGTGAAAGGTTGAGGCGTTGAACGACACCACGGTCTCGGAGCCTTCGCGCGACAGCGCGGTCAGTTCATAGTTGGTGAGCTTGCCTTCGCGCAGTACGCGCGAGATGCCGGCTTGAGCCCTGTCCGGGTCGGTGAAATAGTTCTTGAACGGCGCACCGATCAGTTCATCACGGGTGCAAGCGGTCAGCGATTCCATCTGCTGGTTGACGTCGGTGATGATGCCGCGCGGGTCGGTCGCCATCAGCGCGTCGATATTCGACTCAATCAGCGAGCGGGTGTAGAACTGCTGATCGCGCAAGCGCTGATCGAGCACCGCCTGTTCGGCCTCGACCTGTTTGCGCACGGTGTTGTCGGTGCCGATCAGCAGGTAGCCGATGATCTGCTCCAGGTCGTCGCGCAGCGCCGTCACCGACACCATCGCCGGGAAGCGGCTGCCGTCCTGGCGGATATAGGTCAGCTCATAGATGTCCTCGATGCCGCGCGAAGCCTTGAACACCAGCGCCTCGAAGCCCGGCGTGATCGACGTGCCCAGTTCGATGCTCAGCGTATGGGCGCGTGCGATCACCTCCAGCGGATCGGAAATATCGGCCGGCGTGATCTTGTTCAATACGTCCGAGGCCTTGTAGCCCAGCATGCGCTCGGCGCCGACATTGAAAATCTGGATCACGCCATGGGCGTCCGTGGCGATGCTGGAGAAGTTGGCGCTGTTGAAGATGGCGTTCTGCAGCGCGCCGGCTTTCTGCAATGCCTCCTCGGCGCGCTTGCGCGCGGTATTGTCAGTGCCGATCAGCAGATAGCCGATGATGGTTTCCTGATCGTCGCGCAGAGCGGTGACCGATACCATCGCCGGGAAACGGCTGCCGTCCTGGCGGATATAGGTCAGCTCATAGATGTCCTCGATGCCGCGCGACGCCTTGAACACCAGCGCCTCGAAGCCCGGCGTGATCGACGTGCCCAATTCCAGGCTGAGGGCGTTGGCGCGCACGATCAGTTCGCGCGGATCGGAAATATCGGCCGGCGTGATCTTGTCCATCACGTCGGCCGCCTTATAGCCCAGCATGCGCTCGGCGCCGACATTGAAAATCTGGATCACGCCGTGCGCGTCCGTGGCAATGCTGGAGAAGTTGGCGCTGTTGAAGATGGCGTTTTGCAGCGCACCGGCTTTCTGCAGCGCCTCCTCGGCGCGCTTGCGCGCGGTGTTGTCGGTGCCGATCAGCAGATAGCCGATAATGGCGTCCTTGTCGTCGCGCAGCGCAGTGACCGATACCATCGCCGGGAAACGGCTGCCGTCCTGGCGGATATAGGTCAGCTCATAGATGTCTTCGATGCCGCGCGATGCCTTGAACACCAGCGCCTCGAAGCCCGGCGTGATCGAGGTGCCCAATTCCAGGCTGAGCGTGTTGGCGCGGGCAATCAGTTCGCGCGGATCGGAAATATCGGCCGGCGTGATCTTGTCCATCACGTCGACTGCCTTATAACCCAGCATGCGCTCGGCGCCGACATTGAAAATCTGGATCACGCCTTGGGCATCGGTGGCGATACTGGAAAAATTGGCGCTGTTGAAAATGGCGTCTTGCAGTGCGCCCGCCTTCAATAGCAGTTGCCCATCGTACAGCGAGCGGTCTATGATCAAAATATTCTCCCGGATGTCACATTGAATTGGCACGTACGTCCGCCACCCGTCGCGATGCGCGGCGGATGTCACGGGATGCAGCGCGTTATGAGCGACAGCTAGGCGGTGGGAGGTCGAGGCAACCCACGAAGGTGCGTGGGCTGGATGATGGGACTTCGCGAAGTGTGGAGATAAAACCTGTAACCTGTTTCTACAATAGCACGCGGGGCTCCCGGCATGTCAGCAGCATCTCGCCGCGAAGCGGAATAGTGCCTCAATGACCATAAGATACCGGGAGATTAGAACCAAAACGGCCACAATCGCCATGACCTGAGGCGACCTATTTTGCCGCCTTGATAAGTTTACAGTCGTCAGCGCCGAACTCGGATTGGAACTGCAATAACTGCCCGGCCACTTCCAGCGCCTTCATGCGCGGTGCGACCAGCGTGTACTGGCCCGCTTTCAGCTTCTCGATCAGCGGAGCGCAATCGCTGCCGCTCGCATCGAGATGGCCGGCCATCACCCATTTGCCGTCGGCGCGTTCGGTGTAGAGCGGCGCCGCCGAGTAGCGGCCGGCGTTGAACAGCAGGACTTCCGGCTTGCCGTCACCATCGACATCGAGCACCAGCGCGTCGCAGCTACTGCCACGGCTTAACAGGCATGGCAGGACAGTCGCGTCTTCGATCGGGCTCCACTTCTGGGCCGCGAAGCTGGCCGGCAGCTTGGTGGACGACGGCCACACCTTGACGTTGTCGGTGATCGATACCGCCGCCAACTGCGATCCCGGTTGCCAGCGGTTCGTCTCCTTCAACGCCTTGGCTGCCAGGTCGCGTATCAATGCCGCGTCAGGGCCGGTGGTTTGCTGCGACAGGCGCGTCAAAGCCTCCTGCCCGTAGCGCTGCCCCTCGAATCGCAGATAATGGAAATCGAATTGCGCCGCCTTGGTACGGCCCTTCTCCAGCCGCGCCATCTGGTTGTTCACCGACAGGCGCGCCGGATCGGCGATCGGCGTGAACAAGGCAAGCAGCACGATCAGCACCACGAAGGCCGCCGCCACGTTGACGTTGGCGATGGGGCACAGCCAGGTCTCGTAACGATGCGCCGCCCACGCATAACCCAGCGCGTAGCAACTGGCGACCACCAGGCAGGCGGCGGCGATCACGCGGTCCGAGGTCCAGCCGTAGTCGTACACCCGCAAGCCCAAGGCATAAATCGCGATGGCGGTCAGCGGCAGTATCAACAGCGAAGCCACGCGCGCGCTCACCCGCACCGCCAGCGCCGCCTTGGCGTGGCCGTTCTGGAAGGCGGCGTTGATCAGCATGATCAGCACCGCGTCCGCCGCCAGCAGCAGCGACGTCGCATGCCGCGTCGCCCACAGCACATCCAGCCCGGTGAACGGCAACGCGCACAGGAAGCCGCTGATGATCAGCGCCGCCACCGGCAGTATCCACGACAACAGCACCAGCAGCAGGCTGCGGATGCCGCGCACGATGGCCGGCCGCACGTCCGTGATGTGCATCGCGCACGACCAGGCGAAGCAGATCACCGGCACCACAAACCACGACTCCTCCATCATATGCTTGAGGAAGTCCAGCTTCACCATCGAGAACAGGCCGCTGCCCATCAGCAGCACCAGCCACAGCGCGCCGACGAAGAAGGCCGAGAACATCAGCTGCACCGCCAGCTTCCAGGCCAGCTCAAAATAGGTGTCGTAGCTGGCGATGCGGCGCTGGTCCGCAGCCCCCGCCATCACCAGCGAATGCGCGATGTACATGAAGACCGCGCCGAAAACCATCACGGGCCCCGACATCGACGTGAACGCGCCCTTCCCAAGCTCGCCGGCGCCCCGCACCACGCTAGCCTCGCGGCTGACGGCATGCAACGCCATGATCAGCACCACGCCGGCGGCGGCGGCCATCCATTGCGCCACCTTTTTCGGCGCCATGTGGCCCATGGCCGATATCAGCATCGCCGGCAGCAGCGCGCAGGCCATCAGCAGTGGCGTCATCACATATGGCGTCCCGGCCGGCCACCAGCCGCCCCGGTCGGCCTGGTACAGCCAATACAGCAGCGCGCCCTGCGCCAGCCCGGTCGCCAGCCGCAGCGCCATCACCTGCCGGCTGACGTCCACTTCCATCGTCGTTTCATCCTGTTCCATGCCTTACCTCTTTGTGAACCGTGGGCCGAAGTATCTCACATGTTTATTATTTGGCATTGATAACCGGCCTACTCACCGTCGTATGACGAGGCCTGCGCGGAGGCGCTATAATGGTTGTCTACGCTGCTCTTTTTTCAACGTTCCGCACCCGGTCCGCCAAGTGAATCCACATCTCGACAAGCTGCAACCCTATCCGTTCGAAAAACTGCGCCAGCTGTTCGCGCAGGTGACCGCCAGCCCACAGCACAAGGCCATCAGCCTGGGCATGGGCGAGCCCAAACATCCTACGCCGCAGTTCATCCAGCAGGCGCTGATCGACAACGTGGATGGCCTGGCCAGCTACCCCACCACCATCGGCTCGGACGCGCTGCGCGGCGCCATCGCCGGCTGGCTGGAACGCCGCTACGGCATCCCCAAGCTCAATCCAGCCACCCAGGTGCTGCCGGTGAACGGCTCGCGCGAGGCGCTGTTCGCGCTGGCGCAGACCGTGATCGACCCTGCCGCCAAGTCGCTGGTGGTCAGCCCGAACCCGTTTTACCAGATCTACGAAGGCGCGGCCTACCTGGCCGGCGCCGAGCCGTACTTCGTCAACTCCGACCCGGCCCGCAACTTCGGCTGCGACTACGACAGCATTCCATCCTCGGTATGGGAGCGCGTGTCGCTCCTGTTCCTGTGCTCCCCCGGCAATCCGACCGGCGCCGTGCTGACGCTGACCGATTGGGAGAACCTGTTCGCCCTGTCGGAGCGCTACAACTTCGTCATCGCCGCCGACGAGTGCTACTCCGAGATCTACCACGGCGACAAGGCGCCACTGGGCGCGCTGGAAGCGGCCCACACGCTGGGCCTGTCCACGATCGACAAGCCCTACGCGCGCCTGGTGGTGTTCAGCAGCCTGTCGAAGCGCTCCAACGTGCCGGGCATGCGCTCGGGCTTCGTGGCCGGCGACGCCGACGTCCTGAAAAAATTCCTGTTGTACCGCACCTATCACGGCGGAGCCATGAGCCCTTCCGTGCAAGCTGCTTCGATCGCGGCCTGGAACGACGAAACCCACGTCGAACAGAACCGCGAAAAATACCGCGCCAAATTCGCCGCCATCACCCCGCTGCTGCAGGAAGTGCTGCAAGTGGAATTGCCGGACGCCGGCTTCTACCTGTGGGCCGACGTCAGCCAGACCGGCTTGTCGGACACCGAATTCGCCCAGCGCCTGTATGCCGAATATAATGTCACGGTACTGCCGGGCAGCTACCTGGCGCGCGACGCCCACGGCGCCAATCCGGGCCGCAGCCGCATCCGCATGGCGCTGGTCGCCGAGACGGAAGAAGGCCTGGAAGCTGCGCAGCGCATCGTCCAATTCTGCAAAACCCTTAACAAATAATTGAGTCCAACATGAGCCAACAACTCCAGAACATCATCGACCAGGCATGGGAAGACCGCGCCAACATCAACCCGGGTAACGGCACCGCCGAACTGCGCGACGCGGTTTCGCACGTGATCGCAGGCCTGGACGCCGGCACCATCCGCGTGGCCGAAAAAACCACCGGCGACTGGGTTGTGAACCAGTGGGTCAAGAAAGCCGTGCTGTTGTCCTTCCGCCTGGAGAACAACGTGCAAATGCCGTCCGACGGCACCATGCAGTTCTACGACAAGGTTCCGACCAAGTTCGCCAACTACACCGCCGAAGACTTCATCAAGGGCGGCTTCCGCGTGGTGCCGCCAGCCGTGGCGCGCCGCGGTTCCTTCATCGCCAAGAACGTGGTGCTGATGCCTTCCTACGTCAACATCGGCGCCTACGTCGATGAAGGCGCGATGGTCGACACCTGGGCCACCGTCGGTTCGTGCGCACAGATCGGCAAGAACGTCCACCTGTCCGGCGGCGTCGGCATCGGCGGCGTGCTGGAACCGATGCAAGCCAATCCGACCATCATCGAAGACAACTGCTTCATCGGCGCCCGTTCGGAAATCGTCGAAGGCGTGATCGTCGAAGAGAACTCGGTGATCTCGATGGGTGTGTACATCGGCCAGTCGACCAAGATCTACGACCGCGCCACCGGCGAAGTGACCTACGGCCGCGTGCCTGCGGGTTCGGTGGTCGTCTCGGGCAACCTGCCTTCGGAAGACGGCAAGTACTCGCTGTACTGCGCGGTCATCGTCAAGCGCGTGGATGCAAAAACCCGCGCCAAGACCGGCATCAACGAACTGCTGCGCGGTATTTAAACCCGCACGGCCAAACAGGGTCGGACCCCATTAGGGGTCCGCCCCTGGCATCAAGGTTCTGGGGTAAAACTGAGGAGAGTGCCATGGCCATGGAACGCCTGTTCCAGCTGATGAAGGAAAAGAACGCGTCGGACATGTTCTTTGCGGTGAATTCGCCGGTGCACATCAAGATCAACGGCAACCTGATCCCCATCAATCAGCAAAAGCTCGAGCCGGACAACATCCATTCGCTGCTGGCGGAAATCGCCACGCCCGCGCAAATGGAAGAACTGGCCGCGACCAATGAACTGAACATGGGCGTATCGGTGCCGAACATGGGCCGCTTCCGCCTCTCCGCGTTCAAGCAGCGCGGCACCATCTCCGCCGTATTCCGCTTCGTGCCGGCCACCATCCCGCTGCTGGCCGACCTTCAGCTGCCGCCGGTGCTGGCGGACCTGATCATGGAAAAGCGCGGCCTGCTGCTGCTGGTCGGCTCGACCGGCTCCGGCAAGTCCACCACCATCGCCTCGATGCTGGACCACCGCAACGAACTGCGCTCCGGCCATATCCTGACGCTGGAAGACCCGATCGAGTACCTGTTCAAGAATAAAAAATCCATCGTCAACCAGCGCGAGATCGGCAGCGACGCCAAGGACTTCTACACCGCGCTGCGCAACTCCATGCGCCAGGCGCCGGACTGCATCCTGATCGGCGAGATCCGCGACAAGGAAACCATGGCCGCCGCGCTGGCCTACGCGCAGTCGGGCCACCTGGTGCTGGCGACCCTGCACGCCAACAACAGCTACAACGCGCTAAACCGTATTATCAGTTTCTACCCGATCGAAAACCGCGCCGCGCTGCTGCAGGATCTGTCGTCGACGGTCAAAGCCATCGTCTCGCAGCGGCTGGTCCGCTCGATCAACGGCGGCACGCGCACGGCGGCGGTGGAAGTGATGGTCAACACTCGCTACATCTCGGACCTGATCGAAAAAGGCGAAATCGGCCAGATCAAGGAAGCGATGGAAAAGAGCATGTCGCCCGGTTCGCAGTCGTTCGAACTGGCCTTGCTCAAGCTGGTGCAGGATGGCTTGATCAGCCAGGACGAAGCCTTGGCCAACGCCGATTCCGCCACCAACCTGCTGTGGCTATTGAACAATGGCCCGGACAGCAAGAACGCCCAGGCCGAGCCGGAAGCCAAGTCTTCGCCGGACGAGGCGTCGTTCACCGAGTTCACGCTCAACACCTGAAGCGCCCTACTTCACCTCGCGCGCCAGCTTCAGCAGCTGGTAGCTGAGCGCGAGGCCGCGCCGCCTGGCCTCCGTTTGATTGATGCGGAAGGCCAGGCCGTTCGGTTCGATCACCAGCCCGATGATGGCGCCGTTACGAAACGATTCCGCGCTGTCGCCCACCACCAGTATCGGATCATCCGCCAGCACCTCCTGCCAGCGCCGCAGATCGCCGCGCACGCCCGCGCCCAGCACCAGCAGCTGGCATTGCGGCGCGCGCTGCGGCTCGTTCAGCTGCAAGGTATGCACGATCACGCCACTCGGCGTAGCCAGCATCAATGTACGCAGCGCATCCTGCAAGGGCGCGTCACCCGCCACGCAGTAGGTGAACTCGCGCTGCGGCGGCGGTGGCCACTGGGTCAGCTGGGCGAAGCGGTAGATGAACGCCGCCTTCAACTGAAGTTGATCCTGTCCCGCGCGCGCGGGAGCCACCAGCGCGGCCAGCATCGGCAGCAGCAGCCAGGCCTGGCGCAGCGGTTTCATAGGCCGAACTGCCTGGTCAACGAGAAGCGCAGCACACGCCCCTCCTGCCTGAACGGCTCACCAACGCCGGACGGCGCATCGTCATAGCGTACATTGCCGATGTTATACAACGAGACTGCGATGTCGGTACCCACGCTGGGACGCCACAACAAGGTGGTGTTGAACAGTGCATAACCCGGCAAGGCCATGGGTCCGATAGCGCGGCGGCTTTGGCCCAGCACCTGCCACGAAAGCCGCAGCCTGTCACCTTGCAACGGTTGGCTGTACAGCAGCTTGGCCAGCGCGCGCGGAGAATTATCCAGGCGCCGTCCCGCCGCATCGGTGGTCCGCTGCAGGGAGAGCGCCGCCTGTAATTGCTGGCCGCCGCTCCAGCGCCGCTCCAGTCCCAGCTCCGCGCCGACGTTGCGGATGCTGCCGCTGTTTTCGAATACCTCGGTTTCATGGTTGATGCTGATCAGGTCGCGCAGGCGCGACGCGTACACCGAGGCCCGGTACTGGAAATTGTGGTTTAGCGCTTGCTCCCACGCCAGTTCCAGCGTGCGTATCCGCTCCGGCGACGGCAGCGGCACGCCCCACGGCGCGTTGACCTGAAACTCGAACAGGTTGGCCTCGCGGTAGGCGCTGCCGTACATCAGCTTGAGCGACGCATCGGGCACACCGCTCCAGATCCAGGCGAAGCGCGGATTGGTGTTGGTGCCGCCCACCATGGTGCTGTCGCGGCGCAGGCCGAGCGTCACGCGGTGCGTATCGTTCAGGCGCCACGAGTCCTGCACGAACAGGCCGCGCCGCCGGTTATCGCCGTAGAAAGCGGCGTCCGGCTCCTGCCCCACCGGGCCTGCGACGATAGACTGCGTGCGGTCGTACTGGTATTCGAAGCCCGCCATCAATTCATGATCGCGCCAGCGCTGGGTGCTGATGCGCAGGTCCAGGTTGTACCAGCGTCCCAGCGAGAGATTGTCGAATTCGAACGTCGTCGCGTCCAAGCGCACAAAGGGGTAAATGCTCAGATAATCGCTGCGTTTGGAAGACACGGCGCCATACAGGCTCCAGTCATTCCCCAGGTCCCGCCGATATTCGGCCGACAGGAAGTTATTGTTGTAGACGTTACGGTTCTGGACCATGGGCACCGGCGCCTCCGGCGGCAAGATGCGCGGCGAGCCCTGCTCGCGATGGCTCAGGCCTGTTCGCAGCGTCCAGCCGCCGTAGCGGGCCATGGCCAGCAAGCGTTGGCCGCGGTCCCAGTTGTAATCCTTGAACGGCGCCTCGTATTCCGGCAGCACGGAGAACGGTGCGGCGATGTCGTCCTGCCTGAAGGCGCTCAGCGCCAGCCACGTTTCCCAGCCCTGCTCCGAACGGTGACCGACGCTGGCGCGCACCTCGCGCTTGCGGTCGGAATCCACATTGGCCCGCACCTGCAGACCGTTCAGCTTATCGGCGCCCTTGGTGATGATGTTGACCACGCCGAATAAGGCGTTGTTACCGTACAGCGCGGAGCCCGGCCCCGGCGCGTATTCGACCCGGTCGATCAGGTCGACGTCGACGAAGAACTCGGAGCCCAGCAGGCCGGCGTCGTAGATGTTCTCGTTGATGCGCATGCCGTCGATCAGGAACAGCAGGCGCGCATTAAAGTCGCCCGGCCGCCCCAGGCCGCGCGCGCCGACGTAGCTGAAGTTGCCGTCCCCGGTTACATACAGGCCGGGCATGCTGCGCAGGATGTCCGTCATATTGCGCATGCCATGGCGGGCGATGTCGGCGTCCGTGACCACGTAGGTGACCGACGGCGCCTGCGAAGCGCTCTGCGCAAATCGCGACGAGGTGGATTCCTCGACGTCGCGCGTGACGTCGGTCGGGGTTTGCCGCAGCAGCTCTTCCAGGCTGGCTGGCGCCTGCTGCTGCGCCAGCGTCGCCGGCGCCCAGCAAGCGGCAGCCAGCAGCATGCCGATCTTACGCACCCGCATGCCGCACTCTCCTGAAGGTGTTCTTACCGGCCCGCTTGGCTTCATACATGGCTTCATCCGAGGCGTTGAGCAAGGCGGTGGCGTCGCTGGCGTCCAGCGGCGCGAACGCCAGGCCCACGGTGGCGCCGACCGGCATGACCTGGCCACGTATCGTCATCGTCACGCGCACCGCGTCGATCAGGCGCTGCGCCAGCTGCTCGGCCGCCGCCTGGTCCGGCAGCGCCGGCAGGATCAGCGCGAATTCGTCGCCGCCCAGGCGGCACAGCACATCGCGCGAGCGCACCACGCTGGCCATGCGGCGCGACACTTCGCACAGCACCTCATCGCCGGCGTCGTGGCCATGCTTGTCGTTGACGGTCTTGAAGTTATCCAGGTCGATGAACATCAGCGCCATCAGCTCGCCCCGCTCCTCGCTCAGCGCCAGGTAGCGCTGCAACTCGCCCTGGAAGAACAGGCGGTTGGGCAGGCCGGTCAGGCTGTCCTTGTGGGCCAGCTGCTGGAACTGCTGCCCGGCCTCCTGTTCCTGCTCCAGTTGAAGGTGCAGGTCGGCCTGCCATACCTCGATCCGCTTCAGCATGTCGTTGAAATGCTCGGTCAGCCGACCCACTTCGTCGCGCCGGTAGACCGTCGCGCGCTTGCCGTAGTCGCGTTCGCGGGCGATGTGCTCGGCCAGGCGGGATAACTCCACCAGCGGCGCCAATGCGCGGCGCTGCACCAGCAACAACCCGCGCCAGGCAATCAGGATCGCCACCGCGATCAACGCCGCCGACGCCGCGCTGAGCGTCAGCACCGCTATCCGCAGGCCGGCTAGGCTTTCGCGCAGCACCAGCACGCCGACCACCTCATCCTTCAGGCGGATCGGCGCCCATACTTCCAGTTCCTGCATCGTTACCGACGCCGCGTCGGCCAGCTGCTCCATGGCGAGCGGCGGCACAATGCGGGGCGTCGGCGCGCCGGCGCCGGCCTGCCACTGCGCGAACACCGCGCCGGCCGGCGTTTGCACCTGTACCAACAGCAGATCGCTGCGGCGGGAAAACGCTTCGAGTTCGACCTGCGCGGCGGGACGGTCGTCAAACACCATCATCGGCGAGACGCTATTGGCCAGCAGCCGTGCGCTCAGCTGCGCCGCGTGCACCTGGCGGCCGCGCGCGACGTACCAGGTGGCCGTCGCCAGCAGGGCGAAGGTCAGCAGCATGGTCACGCTGAGCAGCTGCAAATTCATGCGGGTCAGGCGCCGTACCAGCGAATCGGCGGGAGGGGCTAAAGAGGCTTCAGACTCGGTCATGGGTGCAGTCGGCAGCGTAGGCGGCAAGGGGCGCGGCGGCGCCGCAGGGCCCCAATATTGGTATTTCCACAAAGAATGATCTTCATTGGAATTGTAAGCGCAAAGCAGGAGGATGTGGGGCGAAAGCTGGGGCGTCGTGGCGGCGTTGCCACCCTGCGGGCCAGCCATGGTATTCTGTCGCCCTCCGTTCAAAACACTAGTCTCCGCGTCCAAGCACATGAAAACGACCCTCTACGGCATCCCGAACTGCGATACCGTCAAAAAAGCCCGCGTCTGGCTGGCCGACCAGCAGCAGGATTTTGTCTTCCACGACTTTAAAAAGCAGGGCCTGAGCCGCGAAATCGTCGCCGGCTGGCTCAAACACCTGTCCCGGGATGTGCTGGTCAATAAAAAAGGCACGACCTGGCGCGCGCTGCCCGACGAGCGCAAGGCCGCCATCGTCGACGACGAAAGCGCCATCGCCCTGATGCTGGAAAATCCGTCCGTGATCAAGCGCCCGGTGCTGGACAAGGACGGCACCTTCGCCGTTTCCTTCTCCGACGCCCAGTACAAACAAATCTTCGACAAATAAAAATGACCCCATCCAAGACCCTGGCGCTGACCGAAAAACTGATCGCCCTCTCCTCTGTTACCCCGGACGATAAAGGCTGCCAGCAGCACCTGATCGATTTGCTGTCGCCGCTGGGCTTCGCCTGCGAAGTGATCGAATCGAACGGCGTGACCAATCTGTGGGCGCGCCGCGGCACCACCGCGCCGCTGCTGGTGTTCGCCGGCCATACCGACGTGGTGCCGACCGGCCCGGTCGAGCAATGGCGCTCGGAGCCCTTCAACCCGACCCACCGCGACGGCAAGCTGTATGGCCGCGGCGCGGCCGACATGAAAACCTCGATCGCCGCCTTCGTGGTGGCCTGCGAGGAGTTCGTCGCCGCCCACGCCGACCATAAGGGCTCGATCGCCTTCCTGATCACCAGCGACGAGGAAGGTCCGGCCATCGACGGCACCGTCATCGTCTGCAATATGCTGAAGGAACGCGGCGAAACGCTGGACTACTGCATCGTCGGCGAGCCGACTTCCGACGAAACCCTGGGCGACATGATCAAGAACGGCCGCCGCGGCTCGCTGTCCGGCAAGCTGACGATCAAGGGCGTGCAGGGTCACATCGCCTACCCGCAGCTGGCCAAGAACCCGATCCACCTGGCCGCGCCCGCACTGGCCGAGCTGGTGGCGGAACGTTGGGACGAAGGCAACGAGTACTACCTGCCGACCTCCTGGCAGATGTCCAACATTAACGGCGGCACGGGCGCCAACAACGTCATCCCCGGCGAGATGGTCATCGACTTCAACTTCCGCTTCTCGACCGCCAGCACCCACGAGGAGCTCAAGCGCCGCGTGCACGCCATCCTGGACAAGCATAACCTGCACTACGACCTGAAATGGGCGCTCAGCGGCCTGCCGTTCCTGACGCCGCGCGGCACCTTGAGCGATGCGCTGTCGGCCGCGATCAAGTCGGAAACCGGCGTCACCACCGAATTGTCGACCACCGGCGGCACCTCGGATGGACGCTTTATCGCTCAGATCTGCCCTCAGGTGATAGAATTCGGGCCTCCCAACGCAAGTATCCACAAGATCGACGAGCATATCGAGCTGCGTTTTGTCGATCCGCTGAAGAATATCTATCGCCGTACACTGGAAAACCTGCTGGCCTGATAGCCGGCAGACAGGCGGCGCGGCGTGCGCAAACCGATTACCGTTTTACCGAGATAGCCATGAACACGACTCCTTTCACCACGCCGCGCGACCTGTTGCGCTACGCCGTCACCCGCTTCAACACCGCCAAGCTGTTCTTCGGCCACGGCAGTGTCGAAGCCTTCGATGAAGCGGCCTACCTGATCCTGCACACGCTCAAGCTGCCGCTGGACCACCTGGACCCGTTCCTGGACGCCAAGCTGCTGCCGGAGGAAATCGCGTCCGTCATGGCCGTCATCGACCGCCGCACCAACGAACGCGTGCCGGCCGCCTACATCACCAACGAGGCGTGGCTGGGTACTTACAGCTTCTACGTGGACGAGCGCACCATCGTGCCGCGCTCCTTCATCGCGGAATTGATCCCGCAGTACTTCGCGCCGTGGGTCAACGAACCTGAAAATGTCAGCAACGTGCTGGAACTGTGCACGGGCTCCGGCTGCCTGGCGATCATGCTGGCAGACGCCTTCCCGGATGCGCACGTGGACGCGGTCGACATCTCGGCCGACGCGCTGGAAGTGGCGAAGAAAAACGTCGCCACCTACAAGCTGGAAGACCGCTTGACGCTGATCCAGTCCGACCTGTACGCCAATGTGCCGGACAAGAAGTATGACCTGATCATCACCAACCCGCCGTACGTGAACTCGTCGTCGATGAGCAAGCTGCCGATGGAATACCGCGCCGAGCCTGAACTGGCGCTGGACGGCGGCAAGGACGGCATGGACCTGGTGCGCAAGATCGTCGCCGGCGCCGCCGAGCGCCTGACCGACGACGGCATCCTGATCGTCGAAATCGGCAACGAGCGCGAATTCGCCGAAGCGGCCTTCGGTGAACTGGGCCTGACCTGGCTCACCACCAGCAACGGCGACGACATGGTATTCCTGCTGACCGCAGACCAGCTGAAGCTGTAACAACCGCCGCGCGTCGTCCTCGCGCAAGCGGGGACCCATGCTGAGTATGGATTCCCGCCTGCGCGGGAATGACCGGCTAACTATCAAAGACCAAGATGATTCGCTTTATTCAAGTAAGCCTGATGCGCGGTATTAAGCCGCTGCTGGAACAGGTCGATGTCACCCTCAACCCCGGCGACAAGATTGGCCTGATCGGCGCCAACGGCGCCGGCAAATCCAGCCTGTTCGCGATGATGCGCGGCGAGCTGCACCCGGACCAGGGCGAGATCGACTTCCCGGCCAAATGGCGCGTCGCTTACGTGGCGCAGGAAACCCCGCCGCTGGACCGCGCGGCGCTCGACTACGCCATCGACGGCGACGTCACCCTGCGCAAGCTGGAAGCGGAACTGGCGCGGCTGGAATCGGAGCCTGAAACATCCGAGAACGGCATCGCCATCGGCGAGATCTACAGCGCGCTGGCCGACGCCGACGCCTACACCGTGCAGTCGCGCGGCGAACAGCTGCTGCTGGGCCTTGGCTTCTCGATCGACCAGATGCAGCAGCCGGTGGCCAGCTTCTCCGGCGGCTGGCGCATGCGCCTGAACCTGGCGCAGGCGCTGATGTGCCCTTCCGACCTGCTGCTGCTCGATGAACCGACCAACCACTTGGATCTGGACGCGATCATCTGGCTGGAAGACTGGCTCAAACGCTACGCCGGCACCCTGCTGATCATCTCCCACGATCGCGACTTCCTCGACGAAGTGGTCAACGTGGTGGTGCACATCGACGAGCGCAAGCTGAAACGCTACTCGGGCAACTACTCGTCCTTCGAACGTCAGCGCGCGGCGCAGATGATCCTGGCCGCCGGCGCGCTGGAAAAGCAGCAGCGCAAGCGCGCCCACCTGGAATCGTTCGTCAACCGCTTCAAGGCGCAGGCCTCCAAGGCCCGCCAGGCGCAGAGCCGCATGAAGGCGCTGGCCAAGATGGAAGAACTGGCGCCGCTGCGCGCCGCCGCCGAATTCTCGTTCGAATTCCGCGAGCCGCTCAGCGCTCCGAATCCGCTGCTGGTGATGGAAGACGTCGACGCCGGCTACAAGATCGAGAACGAAGAAACCGGCGAGATCACCCACAAGACCATCGTCAACAAGATCAAGTTCTCGCTGCAGATCGGTCAGCGTATCGGCCTGCTGGGCGTGAACGGCGCCGGTAAATCGACGCTGATCAAGACCATCGCCGGCGAACTGTCGCCGCTGACCGGCGACGCCACCATGGGCAAGGGCCTCAACATCGGCTACTTCGCCCAGCACCAGGTGGAGATGCTGCGCCACGACGAATCGCCGCTGTGGCACCTGGCCAAGATCGCGCCGACCGTGCGCGAACAGGAGCTGCGCAACTTCCTGGGCGGCTTCAACTTCCCGGGCACCATGGTCACCAGCTCGATCGCGCCGTTCTCCGGCGGCGAAAAAGCCCGCCTGGCGCTGGCCCTGATCGTCTGGCAACGCCCCAACCTGCTGCTGCTCGATGAACCGACCAATCACCTGGACCTGGAAACCCGCGAGGCGCTGACCGAAGCGCTGGCGCAGTTCGAAGGCACGCTGGTGGTGGTCTCCCACGATCGCCACCTGCTGCGCGCCACCACCGACGAATTCATCATCGTCGCCGACGGCAAGCTGCAGCCGTTCGACGGCGACCTGGACGACTACAAGGATTGGCTGTTCAAGACCAAGCTGGGTAAGGGCACCGACGTGCTGCCGGCTGCGGGCAAGGCCAACAAGACCGACTTCCCTGTGACCTCGCCGGTCGCGCCGCCGACCGCCGCCGCGCCGGCTGCAGTCAGCAAGGACCAGAAGCGCCAGCAGGCCGAAGACCGCCAGCGCCTGGCCGCGCTGCGCAAGCCGCTGGAGCAGAAGATCAAGCGCCTGGACGACCAGATCTCCAAGCGCAGCGCACAGAAAGCCGATGTGGATGCAGCCCTGGGCGAATCGTCGATCTACGACGCCGCCAACAAGGCCAAGCTGAAACAGCTGCTGGCCGATCAGACCTTCTTCACCAAGGACCTCGGCCAGCTCGAAGCTGAGTGGCTGGAACTGCAGGAACAGCTGGAAGCGCTGGCCTAAGCCTAAGCTGCCTGGCGGGCGCCGACCTGTATTTTTTGGATCGACATCAGCTTATCGATGTCGACCACGATCAGCCGGCGGCCGTCCGCTTCGCCGATACCGACCAGGTACTCCACCGCGCTGGCGCCGGGAATCGGCTGGATCTGCCCCAGCGTCAGCTGGACGATATCCGTCACCCCATCCACCACCATCCCCATCACGCAGCTCGACAGCTTGAGGATGATCACGTCCGTCAACGGATCGTGCTCCGGCGGCCGTGGGCCGAAGGCGATGCGCATGTCGACGATCGGCATGATCACGCCGCGCGACACCGCCACCCCGGCCACGATCTCGCCCTCCGATGAAAACCGCTCCAGCGCCTTCAAGGGCCGCAGCTCCTGCACCTTGCTGAAGTCCAGCGCGTAGTCCAGGCCACCCAGCCGGAACACCAGATATTGGCCCGGCGCGGCGGTGGTGTCTGCGCTGGTGGTTTGCGTTGTCAATGAAGGCATGATGATCCTTTCGTCCGGAACGTGCGGTAACAGGCATGTGCCATCCTACCTTTGCCCTTCCCGGTGGTCGTTGAGCGGCGTCAACATTCGCCGGGCTCGCAGTGGCTGGTTTGCTACAATGCCTTCATGAATACACAGCTCCCCCTCAGCGGCATCCGCGTGCTGGACCTGACGCGATTGCTGCCCGGCCCCGTCGCCACCATGCATCTGGCGGACATGGGCGCGGAAGTGATCAAGATCGAAGACCCCGGTCCCGGCGACTACGCGCGCGTCATGGGACCGGTGCGCAACGAAGTGTCGCAGTTCTTCGTCGCCGTCAACCGCGGCAAACGGATGATGCGGCTGAACCTGAAGGACGCCGCGCACCGCGAGCAGCTGCTGGCGATGGTGGAGACGGCCGACGTGCTGGTCGAAAGCTTCCGCCCCGGCGTGATGGACAAGCTGGACCTGGGCTGGCAGACACTCCGCCAGCGCAACCCCAAGCTGGTGATGTGCGCGATCTCCGGCTACGGCCAGCACGGCCCCTTTGCGCAGCTGGCCGGGCACGACATCAACTACATCGGCTACGCCGGCATGCTGGACCAGAACGCCGGCGCCGACGGCGTGCCCGCGCTGCCCAACCTGCAGGTGGGCGACCTGCTGGGCGGCGCGCAATCGGCGCTGCAAGGCATCCTGGCGGCGCTGGTGGCGGTCAAGATGGGCGGCACCGGCCGTTTCGTCGACGTCTCGATGACGGCCGCCGTGATGGCGCATAACATCATGCCGCTGGTGGCGGTTAACAACGGCGCCCCCGCCGCGCCGGGCCGCGACCTGCTGACCGGCGGCGTCCCCTGCTACAACGTCTACCGCACGGCGGACGGCCGCTACATGGCGGTCGGCGCACTGGAGCTCAAGTTCTGGCAGGGCTGCTGCGATGTGCTGCAACGGCCGGACCTGAAGCCGCGCCACTGGCAGCTCGGCCAGCAGGTCGGCGGCGAGGATGCGATGGCGCTCAAGGCCGAACTGGACGCGCTGTTCGCCACCCGCACGCTGGCGCAGTGGACCGAAGCCTTCGCCGCCGCCGACTGCTGCGTCTCGCCGGTGCTGCGCACCGAGGAAGCGCTGCGGCATCCGCTGTTCCGCGACATCGTCAGCCGCCGCCCGCACGACACCGAAGGCGAGTCGTGGTCGGTGGCGCAGCCGGTGAGGTTTGCGCCGTGATCGATGTGAACGAAGTGGAGTTCAACGCCATCCGCGCCCAGGGCCCGGGCGGCCAGAACGTCAACAAGGTATCCAGCGCGGTGCACCTGCGCTTCGACATCGTCGGCTCGTCGCTGCCGGAGCATATCAAGGAACGCCTGCTGTCCATGCGCGACCAGCGCATCACCAAGGATGGCGTGGTGGTGTTGAAGGCGCAGCAGTCGCGCAGCCAGGAGGCCAACAAGGAGGAAGCCTTGCGCCGCCTGCAGGAACTGGTCGACAGCGTGGCCGTGCTGCCCACCGTGCGCCGTCCGACCAGGCCCACCCGCAGCTCGCAGCGCAAGCGCCTGGACGGCAAGACCAAGGACGGCGAACGCAAGCAACTGCGCGGCAAAATCAGCTTGTGATTTAATCCGTTTCCGGCGCCCAGGCGATCGGCCCGGCGCTGCCGGAGTAGATGGTGGTCATGCCGGCCGCCGTGGTGCGCACCTTGGCCTTGACCTCCTTGGCCGGCCGGTCATGCGCCGGCGGCCCGTCCGGCACGAAGGTCATGGTCCGCAGCAGCACGTCGCCGGTCAAGGTCTCGACCATGCAGCGCGAGCCGCGCATCACGGCGCTCTTCTGCCGCTGCACCTGGTTGACCTCTTCCTGCGCCTGCTCCTGCTGCACCTGCGCCGCCTTCATCGCCAGCGAAATCTTCGCCACCGCCTTCAACGACGGCCCCACCGCCGCCGCCATCCGGTGGAACAGCGGTTCCTGCTCCGGCGTCAGCATCACCTCGCGCTTGCGCACGCGGGTGGCCAGCGTCAGGTAGTTGCGCACCTCGGTCTGGCCGGTGATGGTGTCGATCTCCACCTTGCGCATATTGGCCTCGTGCGCGGCGTGCTGCACCCGGGGCTGCAACTCGGCGATCTTCTTGTCGAACTTGGAGGTGTCCGGCACCAGCGTGTAGAGCAGCATCTCGTTCTGCTTGCGCGGCCCGGCGTTGGCGATCTCGATCTTGCGCGCGGCGATGGCGCAGCCCTCGGCCACCTTGATCACCACTTCCTCGGCCATGATTTCGCAGTTGCTCGCCTCGCCGATCACCACCCGCGTGCCGGAGATGATGCAGCTCTCCGCGCGCGCCAGCGTCACCTCGCCGCGCTTGGTCTGCAGCACCGAGCCGGAGGCCACGCCCTGCACCCGTATGCCGCCGTCGGCGTTGGTGATGGTGCCGCCCATCAGGTTGCGGCTCAGGACAATATCGCCGCCGCGCGAGGTGATGATGCCGAACACGTCGCCGTGGATGGTGATGTTGCCGCCTTCGACCGAACGCTGTTCCTGCACGTCGCCGAATTCCTCGTACTCGCCGGTCAGCTGTAAATTGCCGGTGGTGCGCGCGCTGACGCCTTCGCGGCTGATGATCTTGGGGCCGATCGACAGGCGCTTGCTGGCCGGGTCCACGCTGAGGAAACCCTCCACCGCCGACACCAGGAACTCGCCGTCGCGCAGGTTCTCGATGACCGTGCCCTCGCCGGCCACGCTGCTCAATTCGATGTCGCGCGGGACCGGCGGCTCCAGCACGATGCCCGACAGTTCATAGCCCCGTACGCCCGCCGTGCGCGGCACCTTGCGCAGCAGTTTGACGTTGGGCTTGACCTGCGGGAAGCGGTTCTGGAAGGCCTGCAAATCGAGCTTGCCGTCCGACCTTTCGCGCGGCGCGTTGCTGCGATGGATTTCCTGCGACACCTCCACGATGCTGGCGTCGCGTCCCGCCGTGGCGTTGAGCCGGCGGGCGACGATGATGCGCGCCAGCCGCCCGCTGGAGATCACGTCGCGCACGGCCGGCGCGTCGATGCCGAAGCGTATGCCCTTGACCCACATGTCGGAAACGAATTCGTCGAAATTCAGGCGCGCCGGTTGCGGCGGCATGTCCGGCACCTCGAAGAACACCGGCTCGAAATAGTATTCGGCCTCGCCGTTGATGATCTTGACGGACTTGTACAAGGCCCGGCGCGGCGGGTGGAACGGCTCGATGGAGTCGGCAAAGCGTATCGGCGGCTTGCTGGTCACATTGGCCGGCAGGTCCGGGCCGCAGTTGTACAGCAGCTTGATGAAGACCGCGTAATCGAGCTTGGCGAAATAGGCGCTACCAAGGAACACCTGGCTGACCGCGGCCAGGCAGGAAACGGCCGAGGCGTCGGCGGCGAAAAAGACGCCGTCCGCGCGCTTGACGATCGCTGCGGGCAGCTCGCTCTCCGCGTTTAAATCCAGCGCCGTCGCGTCATCTGACACAGTAATCCCCAGGAAAATGTACGTCGAAACGCCGCCCGGCCAGGCAGCGCTTCTTCACTTTGTAATGTTGAATCTAGATTAGCATGAACCGCAGGCATTGTGCGCGCACCTGGGCTACCCAGCCACAGGCCGCTGCCGGGCGTTGAGGTGCCAGTCCAGCGAACCGGCGCTGTCGCTGAACAGCACCTCGCCGCCGCTCGGCGTGCCGCGCAGGCGCTGCTTGATATCCTTGGCGGGCAGCTGGATCAGCGCCGCGACATCGGCCTGGAACGGCATGGTGCGCACCATCGTGTCGCCGCTGACCAGGTGCAGGCCGCAGCGCGCGATGCCCGCCGCTTCCGCCTTTTGTTCCAACACGCGGACCAGCTTATCCTGCAACAGCTTTTGCTGCGTCTGGCCTGCCTGCAGATCGGTGCGCAGCTTGGCGATGGCCTGCAACTCGGTCGCCACCGCGCCGGCGATCTTGCGCAGGAGCTGGCCCTGGTCGGCGGTCAGTTGCAGTTCCTGCACCCGCAGTTTTTCGGCCAGCGCCAGGTAGCGCCGCACGTCCGGCACCGCGGCGATGCGCTCGGCCTCTTCGCGCGCCGCCAGGTTGGCCGCCTCGAAGCCCGCCACCCGCAGCTCCAGGTCGGCGATCTCCTGGTCGAACTGGCTGACATCCTTCACCAGCACATAGATGACCATCTCGGTGCGGCGGCGCGGTCCGGCGTTTTCGATTTCGACGTTGCGGCCGGCCACCGCGCAGCCCTCGGCCACTTCGATGCGGATTTCCTCGGCGATGATCTCGCAGTTGGAGGCCTCGCCCAAGGTCACGATGGTGCCAGAGATGACGCAGTTCTCGGCCCGGCCGATGTGGATCGCGCCGCTGCGGGTGGAGATCACCGAGCCGGAAGCGACCCCGGTGATAGTGATGTTGCCGGCCACGTTGGCGACGCTGCCGCTGACCAGGTTCTGGTCCAGCACCACGGTGCCGCCGCGCGAATGGATATTGCCGTAGACGTTGCCGTGCACCGTGATGTCGCCGCCGGTGACGTCGCGCTGCTCCTGCACGTCGCCGAATTCCTCGTAGGCGCCGGCCAGCTCCAGGTTGCCGGTGGTGCGGCCGCTGACGCCGTCCTTGCTGACGATTTTATCGGTGATGGAAATGCGGTTGGACTTGGAATCGACATTCAGGAAGCCTTCGCGGGTCGACACCAGGTACTCGTCGTTGTCCACCACCACGACATCGGTGCCGTCGCCGGCGAAGAAGCGCAGCGTCAGGTCTTTGGGCGTCTCGGCCGGCGTCATGCGGCCGGCCAGGTCGAAGCCCGGCTGCCCCGGCACGGCGGGCAGCTTTTTCAGCAGCCGCACATTGGCCTTGATCTGCGGGAAGCGGTTCTGGAAGCTGCCCAGGTCGATGCGGCCGTCGGCCTTGGTCTTGGGCGCGTCGCTGCGGTGCAGGTCGGACGACACTTCGACCACCGTCGCGTCCTGGCCCGGCTCGGGCTCGAGCTCGGTGGCCACGGTGATGCGGTCGGCCTTGGTGGACGCGATGGCCGCCGCCACGGCCGCCACCTCGATGCCGAACAGGATGCCCTTGTTCCACATCTCGGTCACGAACTCGTCGACGTCCAGCCGCGTCGGCCGTTCAGGGATCTCGGTGCCGTCGGGCAGCGTCATCGCATCCAGGTACAACGTCTCGAAATAGTATTCGGCGTAGCCGCGCCCCATCTTCGGATTCTTGTACAGCGCGATGCGCTCCGGCTCCATCACGCGCAACTCGGCCGCCAGCCGCGCCGGGCCCGGCACGCCGGCATCGGGGCCGACGCCGTACAGCGCCTTGACCAGCAAGGGATAATTCAGGCCGGCGAAATAGCAGTGAGAATGGAAGACTTCGTTGATGGCGGCGGTCAGCGTCAGCGGCGACAGCGACAGGTCGATATAGATGCCGTCCGGGCGCTTGAGCAAGCCGACAGGCAAGCCGCTCCCCGGAGCGTGGGACTCCTGGCCTTGCACGGCAGGGGCAAGCTCTTGAACCACCATCTTCCTCCGAACGACACGCGGCCAAAGGGCATTGCGTGTAATTAACGAATATTACACTTGGAATAAGGAAAAGAAAGCGATTTTCGTAGCGTGCGCGACACAACTGTGAACTTATTGCTACAGATCAATGTTGAATCAATAACAAAGCCATACTTCCTGGGAAGTTGTTTCAAAATGAGCGCGGCCAGGCGCGGTCCCGAAACCAGTGCGAATGCACGGCGAGGGACCGCAACGACGCCGCGGTCTTTTTGAGACGACTTCTTAGTGACGGGGTGGGTTGGCGTAGATATCCTGGCCGACTTCGTTGATCTGGCGGCGCAGGTCGCGGCGCTCGTCCGGCGTCAGACGGCCGGCACGACGATTCATTTCGGCGTTGCGGCCGGCTTCCTGCATGGCGCGGCGCTGCTCTTCGGCGCGGGCCTCATAGCTGCGCGGATCGAGCTGGCGCGGATCGGCCTGGCGCACCGGCTGCGCATCGCGCGCAGGCAGGGTGCGTGGCTCTTCGCGGCGCGGCGCGTCGCGCTCAGACGAGCCGTCGTGCGCCATCGCGGCGCCACTCAGCAACAGAACGCCCAAGAGGGATCGCACGCAAAAATTTGCGCCTGCTGCCGCGTAGTTTTTTTTGTGATCGATGCCCATGACGTTCCTAAAAAGCTGAATCCATGCCCAGAGTGTATGATGCTTTACCTGAGGGGGTAAGACGAATTGGGTAAAGTTTGTAACACTTTGTAATGGGTTGTCACAGACGTTTTCGCAATGCGAATATGACGTTACCATAGCAACATGAATATGACAAATCTGGCAGGCAAATGACTAGCACAACGACTGAATCCGGCAACACTTCCGCCAACCAGCATGGCCATCAGGCCAAGATCATGGTAGTGGACGACGACGTGCGGCTGCGCGACCTGCTGCGCCGCTACCTGACCGAGCAAGGCTTCAACGTCTTCACCGCCGAAAGCGCGACGGCCATGAACAAGCTGTGGCTGCGCGAACGCTACGACCTGCTGGTGCTGGACCTGATGCTGCCGGGCGAAGACGGCCTGTCGATCTGCCGCCGCCTGCGCGGCGCCGGCGACCAGACGCCGATCATCATGCTGACCGCCAAGGGCGAAGACGTGGACCGCATCGTCGGCCTGGAAATGGGCGCCGACGACTACCTGCCGAAGCCGTTCAACCCGCGCGAGCTGGTGGCCCGCATCGGCGCCGTGCTGCGCCGCCGCGGCCCGGACGAGATCCCCGGCGCGCCGTCGGAAACCCCGCAGTCGTTCGAGTTCGGCCAGTTCGTACTGGACCTGGGGACCCGCACGCTGAAGAAGGCCGGCGAGACCGTGCCGCTGACCACCGGCGAATTTTCGGTACTAAAAGTATTCGCCCGCCACGCGCGCCAGCCGCTGTCGCGCGAGAAGCTGATGGAACTGGCGCGCGGCCGCGAATACGAAGTGTTCGACCGCAGCCTGGACGTGCAGATCTCGCGCCTGCGCAAGCTGATCGAGCCCGATCCGTCGAGCCCGCTGTACATCCAGACCGTCTGGGGCCTGGGCTATGTGTTCATTCCGGAGGGGCAGCCGCGCTAAGGCGCGGGCGTGCGCATGAAGTTTCCATCGAAGTTTCCGTCGAAGTTTCCGTTTACGTTCAGGGCCGCCAGCCTGAAAAGCGGCCTGTTCTGGCGCACCTTTTTCCTGCTGGGCGCTCTGACCACCACCAGCATGACCGCCTGGGTCGGCATGATCAGCGCGGTGCAGCACGAGCCGCAGGTGCAGCAGATCTCCTCGCAGGTGATCTCGGTGGTCACCATCACCCACGCCGCCCTCACCCACTCGGCGCCCGAACTGCGGCGCGAGCTGCTGTTCGACCTGGTGTCCAACGAAGGCATCCGCGTGTTCACGCTGGAGGACGACGACAAGGTCGATCCGCCGCCCGACAACGCGCTGATGCCCGACATCCAGAAGCTGGTCAAGGCCAAGCTGGGCGAGGATACCCGCTTCTCGGCGCGCGTCAACGGCGTGGCCGGCTTCTGGGTCAGCTTCAAGATCGACGACGACGCCTACTGGCTGATGCTGGAACGCGAACGCATCCGCGGCCTGACCGGCATCCAGTGGCTGGGCTGGGCCAGCGTGGTGTCGGTGGTGTCGCTGCTGGGCGCGGCCTTCATCTCCAGCCTGATCAACCTGCCGCTGCGGCGCCTGACGCAAGCCACGCGCGCCTTCGCGCAGGGCAAGCGTCCCGACCCGCTGCCAGAAAAAGGCCCGATGGAGATCATGGAAGCGAACCGCAGCTTCAACCAGATGGTGGTGCAGCTGCAGCAGGTGGAGTCGGACCGCGCCGTGATCCTGGCCGGCATCTCGCACGACCTGCGCACGCCGCTGGCGCGCATGCAGCTGGAGGTGGAGATGGCCAACCTGTCGAACGAGGCGCGCGAAGGCATCCAGTCCGACATCGGCCAGATGGACGACATCATCGGCCAGTTCCTCGACTACGCCAAGCCGACCGAGGTGTCGAGCTTCATCAACGTCGACCTCAGCGAACTGCTAGAGGAGACCGCGCATGAAGCCGGCCGCCTGCCGGACGTGCGCATCAGCACCGACATCGTCGCCAACGCCCACGTGATGGGCAACGCCACCGACATCAAGCGCGTCATCAACAACCTGATCGAGAACGCCCGCCGCTACGGCAAGACGCCCGGCAGCGAGCTGACCGAGATCGACATCAAGTGCAGCATGAAGGGCATGCACACCTCGCGCCGCGTGATCGTCGAGGTGCAGGACCACGGCAGCGGCGTGCCGGCCGACCAGATCGAGCAGCTGCTCAAGCCCTTCACCCGGCTCGACAGCGCGCGCGGCCAGGCCAACGGCGCCGGCCTGGGCCTGGCCATCGTCGACCGCGTGATGCTGCGCCACGGCGCCGAGCTGCACGTGCGCAACCGCGACGGCGGCGGCCTGCTGATCCAGATCGTGATGAAGGCGGCTTGATGCGGGCAATGTATTTTGCAGTGCTGCTGGCTGCCGCCGGCCCCGCCGTGGCCGCCAAGCCGGCCAAACCGTCCGCGCCGCCGCCCATCGAACAACGCGCCCCCAGCGACGAGGAACGCAACTCCTTCGACGACTATTTCCGCCAGAAGATGCTGGCCGAATCCCGGGGCGCGCGTCCGGTGCCGCCGCTGTTCGCGCCGGACTTCGACATCCAGCGCCAGCGCGGCAAGCCGTGGCAGGTCATCGCCCGCGTCGATTCGGCGCCGCGCCATTCGGCGGTCGACCTGTGCCGGCAAATCCGTTCGAGTTTTGTCTACGACGCCAAGGCGCCCAGGGATGGCCGCTGGACCGAATCGGCCCAGCCGCCGAGCTGGCATGTATGGCTGGCCCAGCCCAAGACCATCTGCACCGCCGCCCCGCACACGGTGTTGATGGACCAGACGCTGCCGCCGGAAGACGTGGTGGCGCTGCTGCGCCAGTATCCCGAACTGCTGAGCCGCGCGCGCCTGCTGTTCGCCGGCAACTCGCAATGCATCCGCCAGCGCGCGCTGCCGTTCACGCTGCGCGCGATCGCACCGGCGCCGCCAGCGTCCGGCGCGCCCGTCATGTTCAGTCTGGTATTTGAGAGCGACCGCGACACGATCGCCCGCGTCGCCGTGCGCAAGCACCGCGGCGAGTATGCGGCCTGGAACGTCAGCTGCGACTGACGCTGCCGCTGCTGCCGCTACTGCCGCTACCGCTGCCGCGGTTGATCGGATGGTCCTGCGGCTCCAGCAGCCGGGTCAGCAGCAGCTCGGTCGAGCCGTAGCCGTACAGCGAATCCGTCTCCAGGCCCTGTGTGTCGTAAGGCACGGACTCTTCGCGCTCCGAGCGGCTCGGGTCCGCATCCGAATACGTCACGCGCCAGGCGCGCTTGAGCGCGTCGGCGCGGCGCAGGAACTGCGGCATCGGCCACATCGCCGGATTCCAGTCGGCGATATCGCCCAGCACGCGCCAATGGCCACTGGCCAGCGCCATGTCGCCCACCCGCAGCACCTTGACGGCGTCCTGCGGTTGCAGCGTATTGAGCTCCTCCAGCGACGGCAAGCGCGGCAGCTTGGGACCGAACAGATACGCCAGCATGATCTTGCTGCCCGGCGACAAACGCGCCACCAGACCCCAGCCATAGCCGCCATCCAGCAACGGTATGGCAAACCAGCTTCCCTCTTGATACGACTGCCTCATTCCTGCCCTTTCACTTGCACGATGCAGCAGAGTGTCGCCAAAATGTATTGACATGATGGCGCCTCCGTTAAAAGCTGTGTCTGCTTCGTTGGCGCCCTGCGGCGCAAAACGCAAGTGTAGCGGCGCGGCGCGGATCGCGGCGCACGGCACCGCATGTGCTACACTAGCGCCTCGCTAGGGGTCCTGGAGCTTTGCTTCCGGGTGAGAGATACCCTTCGTACCTGATCTGGATAATGCCAGCGAAGGAAAGCGCAAAGTGGTTCTCCCCTCCTTTGATGGCTCTCCTCGCGGCTCCCAGCCGAACACGTAGAGAGTCCATATGTCCACACCAAAATTTGCAGTTTCCGTCATCGCCCTGGCGGTGTTACAGGCTTTTCCTGGCGCCGCCGTCGCTGCCTCCTCCGCCGCCGAGCAAGCCATGCCCGAAGTGGTGATCACCGGCGCCAAGGCGCAGGCCAGCCGCGCCAGCGTGGCCGGCTTCTCCAGCGCGCCGCTGCTGGAAACCCCGGCCTCGGTCAGCGTGCTAACCGCGCAGCAGATGCTGGACCTGCAAATCCGCTCCACCACCGACGCCGCCCGCTACGACGCCAGCATCGGCGATTCCTACAACGCGGTCGGTTACTCGGAACAGTTCTCGATCCGCGGCTTCAAGCTGGACAACGCCTCCAGCTACCGCAAGGACGGCATGGCCATCTCGGCCGACACCCAGATTCCGCTGGAAAACAAGGAGCGCCTGGAAGTGCTGAAAGGCCTGTCCGGCCTGCAATCGGGCGTCTCGGCGCCGGGCGGCATCGTCAACTACGTCACCAAACGCCCGACCGATACGCCGGTGCGCACGGTGGTGCTGGAAGAACGCGAACGCGGCACGCTGTACGGCGCCGTCGACCTGGGCGGCCGCTTCGAGGACCAGCGCTTCGGCTACCGCTTCAACGCCGCCGCCGAGCGCCTGCGTTCCTACATCAAGGGCGCCGACGGCAACCGCAAGTTCGTCTCGGCCGCCTTCGACTGGAAGATCTCGCCGCAGGCGCTGCTGCAAGTGGACGCCGACTACCAGAAGAAATCGCAAGTGACCGCGCCCGGCTTCCAGCTGCTGAACAACACAACGCTGCCGAACATCCCGGCCGACACCATGCTCAACAACCAGCCGTGGAGTCGTCCGGTCGAGACCACCAGCAGCAATATCGGCGCCCGCTTCGAATACAAGTTCACGCCCGACTGGAGCACCACCGTCAGCGCCAACCAGCACCAGTTCAAGCGTGACGACTACACCGCCTTCCCTTACGGCTGCGGCGCGCAAGGCCTGTACCCCGGCTACTGCGGCAACGGCGACTACGACGTCTACGACTACGTCAGCCTGGGCGAGAAGAAATCGCCGCTGACCGTGCAGGCGCTGGTGCAGGGCAAGTTCAGCACCGGCTCGCTCAAGCATGAGTTCACCGGCGGCGCATCGCTGTTCAAGAACAGCGAGAAATGGGGCGATTACCTGTACACCCAGGCCGGCCCGAAAGGCGACGCGTTCAGCAACATCTATCACCCGATCATGGTGGCGCCGAACGGCGGCACCAGCGGCCCGGTTTCCGAACGCCGCAGCGACAACGAACGCGCCTTGTTCGCGCAGGACATCCTGAGCATCAACGAGCAGCTCAAGCTGCACGCCGGCGCGCGCTATGTGCAGGTCAAGCGCGTCGAATATGTCGGCAAGGACGAAAATGACGTTCTGCTGCCGGACGCCCGCACCGACGTCGGCTTCTGGCTGCCGAATGTGGCGCTGGTGTACAGCCTGCGTCCCAACGTCTCGGTCTACACCTCGTATGCGCAGGGCCTGGAGCATGGCGGCCTCGCGCCGATCGGCACCAAGAACCCCGGCCGCGCAATGGCGCCGGGCAAATCGAAGCAGGCCGAAGTGGGCGTCAAGGCCGACGTCCATCCCGACCTGAGCGCCAGCGTGGCCCTGTTCGAGATCCGCAAAGGCCTCGAATACACCGACGCCCAGAACTACTTCGTACGCAACGGCCAGGCCCGCCATCGCGGACTGGAAATCGCGCTGAACGGCCGCGCCTCGCGTGAACTGACGGTGGGCGTATCGGCCATGGCGCTGAACTCGCAGCAGCGCGACACCGGCTCGGCGGAACTGGACGGCAAGCGCGTGGCCGACGTCCCGGCCTTCAAGTCGACCGTCTACGCCGACTACGCGGTGCCGCAAGTGGCCGGCCTGTCGGTCAGCGCGAACTGGATCTACTCGGGCAAGAAGGCGTTCGACAAGGCGAACCAGGTGTTCGTGCCGAGCTACCACGTGATGAACCTGGGCGGCGCCTACGCCACCCGCATCGGCGGCGTCCAAACCACGCTGCGCGCCAGCATCGACAACGCCTTCGACAAGTTCTACTGGCGCGACGTCACGCCGGAACTGGGCGGTTACCTGATGCCGGGCGCCTCGCGCACCTTCCGCGTGTCGGCCCAGATGGACTTTTAACCCCGCATCCCTGAGCGATATGCCAGCCGCGCCGCATAGGGGTCAGACCCCGGACGGGGTCTGACCCCATTGGCCTTGTGGGGTAAAAGACCTAAAAGACCAGCTGCACGCGCATCGAAAAACTCTTCGCTGCGCGTGCCGAATTCCTGCCGATCAGGTAAGCGAATTCGTACTTGATCTCCTGCCGGCCGATATCGCGGTGCCCGAACACCGCCGGCCCGGCGCGGTGCGACTGCTGCCGGTATGGCAGCCAGTCGTTCCACTTCCCCACTTCGCCGAAAGCCTGCACGCCGGGCTGCAGCCACGGCTTCCAGTTATGTTTGACTTGCAGCTGGTAGGTCAGCTCCATCGGATGCTCGCCACCGCCTGGCGCCACGCCATAGTCGCGCTGGAAGAACAGGTTGGCGTTGAACTGCGTGCGGCCGATTTCCGTTTGCAGCACCGGGCCCCATTCAAGCGCGTAGCCGCCGGCGTTGTCGCGCGCCTTTTCCACTTTGGTGTGCAGCGCCAGGTCGAAGTCGTACTGACCTTGTGTCAGCAGGTAATCGTTCTGCCAGGCCGTCTCCACCCAGTGGCTTGCGCCGCCGTTGAATTTGGTCCATTTGGCGTACACCTCGCTGTACCAGCGCGACGTGACGCCGTAGCCGACGCCGATTTCCGGCGCCGCCACGGTAAAGCCCTTGTAGTGGGCGTTCCAGTATTTGTAATCGATGGATGCCTGGCCTTCCACGTCGTAGGTGGAGACCAGGTAGTAGCCGGTATCGGCCAACGCCAGCGGGGACACGCACATCAATATCGCCGCCAGCCGTTGCTTCATGGTAGATGCCGCTCCACTTGGGATAGTCGCTCGCCGGGATCGCCCGACACCAGCAGATAGGGTATCCCACGCGCCGCCAGCTCGTCCAGCAGCATGCGGTTGATGATGACGCTCACTTCTTCGGATTCACGCTGCAAGCCGTCGGCCACCCAGGGGATGTCCGGCGCCATCACCAGCGTGCAGGCATAGTCCTGCTGGTGGCTGGCCGCCAGCGCGGCCAACTGGTCGTCGATGCCGCCGAAATAATGGCGGCCGTAGACCACTGTCATCAGCGGTGCGGTGTCGCAAAAAAGATACTTGTTGGCGCGCGGCGCGGCCGCATTCTCGCGGTCGCGCTGCGTCTCGGCGATGTGGAACTGGTCCGCCGCCACCGGTATCCTGGCCTCGGTGTCGACGAACTCGCGCAGATACTCCGGCACCCACAGCGTTTGATAGTGCTCGGCCAACGCGGCCGCCAGCGTCGATTTGCCGGACGATGTGGTGCCCAGTATCGCCACCCGCAGCGGCGCGCGCGCGCTCATTCCAGCGCCATGCGGCCGTTGCCGCCGTCAGTGGTGTCATGGCTCCAGGCACGCAGGCCGATCACCGCCATGCCTACGAATACCGCGTACAGCACCGCCGTCAGCACCAGGTGCTTGTGCAGGTACAGCGCCACGTACAGCACGTCGACGATGATCCACACATGCCAGTTCTCGACCTTTTTACGCGACAGCAGCAGCTGCCCGACCAGGCTGCCGGCGGTCAGGAAACCATCGGAGTTGGGCACGTCGGTATCGGTATAGGTTTTGAGGAACCAGGCCAACAGCGCGAAGCCGGCCAGCCAGCCGCCTGCGGCCCACCAGCGGCCGCGCGCGTCCAGCGTGGAGACGGGCAGCCGCTCGTGACTGTCGTCGCCGTGCAGCCACTGGTACCAGCCGAAGAACGACACGGCGATGAACACCAGTTGCAACCCCATGTCGCCATACAGCCGCGATCCGAAGAACACCAGCCCGTAGGTGGCCGACGAGATGATGGCGAACAGCCAGCCCCAATGGCTCTGGCGGATGTTCAGCCACACCGTGGCCACCGACAAAACGAAGGACACCAGTTCCAGCGGGGACGTGGCCACGCCTGCCAGGTGCCACGGCATGTTCAGGTACCCCAATAGAACCGATAGCTCGTTCATTATTTTTTCTTGGCCGGATACTTGATGGTCAGCTCTTTGAGCACGTTATCAGCATGGTCCACTTCGGCCATCACCCACAGCATATAGCGGATATCCATGTGGATGGCGCGGGTGATGGCGGTGTCGAAGTACCAGTCCTTGGTGATGGACTCGTAGGTCGAATCGAAATTCAGGCCGATCAACTCGCCGTTCTTGTTCATCACCGCCGAGCCGGAATTGCCGCCGGTGGTGTCGGCGCTGGTCAGGAAATCGACCGGCACCGTGCCCAGCACAGGATCCATGAACTGGCCGTAGCGCTTGGCCTTGATCGCATCGAGCAGCTTTTGCGGCGCGTTGAACGGGTCCTTGCCGGTGTTCTTCTCGACGATGCCCTCGACCGTGGTGAACGGGCCCTTGGTGATGCCGTCCTTCGGCGAGTAAGGCGACACCGTGCCGTAGGTCACGCGCAGCGTCGAATTCGCATCAGGATAGACCGGCTTGCCCTGCGACTTCTTCCATGCGATCACGGCCTGCATGTATTGCGGGATCACGCGTTCCAGGTTGCCGTCCAGTTCCTTGCGGCGTTCGATCAACGACTGCGTCACGCCGTCCAGCTTGACGGCCAGGTGCAGGAAGGCGTCGTCCGACGCGGCCAGCGCGGCGGCGTCCTTGCCCACCCACGCCAGGCGCTTGGCGGTATCGCCCAGCGACGACTTGAGATACAGGGCCGGCACCGTCTCGACGGCCGGCAGCAACGCATCCATGCCGAGGACGTGCATGGACTTCGGCAGCTTGGCGTAGCGCTGCAAGGCGGCCACCTGGCGCGCCTGGTCGACGCTCCCCACATACGACTGCTCCAGGCGGTTCAGGCGGGCCTTGATGAAGGTCAGGTCGCGCTCCTGGTAACCGGTTTCGCGTTCCGCGTCCGGCTTGGCGCTTTCGCGCGCCAGGCGGTACAGGGTGTTCGCGCTCTTCAGCAGATCGCCGGTGGTGGCGACGCTGTAGCCGAATTCCTCGTCGCTCAGCGCCAGGTCGGCGGCGATCACCGCATCCAGTTCGGCCAGCAGGGTTTTCGATACGCCCGGCTGCTTGGCGTACCAGGCGCGGAACTGCGCATCCTGCGCGTCCTTGATGGCGGCAATGTCCTTGCGCGCAAAGCCGTCCAGCAGGCCCTGGGTTTTCTTCATCACGTTGTTCATGCCCTTGTCGACGCTGGCGTAACGCACGGCGGCGGCGGCATTGCCCTTGGTGGCGGCGGCGATCACGTCCAGGTCGGCCTGGATCTCGGCCACCTTGGCCGGATAGGCGGAGTCGCGCGCGGCGCGGATTTCCGACGGCAGCTTGTAGCGGCTGGTGCGGCCAGGATAGCCGGCCAGCAGCACCGGGTCGCCGTTTTTCAGGCCGGCGGCGGAGACCACCAGGAAGTCCTTGGAGTGGTAAGGCACGTTGTCCGGCGACGGATCGGCCGGGCGGCCGTCCTTGCCCACGTAGGCGCGCAGGAAGGAGTAGTCGCCGCCCTGGCGTGGCCATTCGTAGTTGTCGATGTCGCCGCCGAAGTTACCGATCATGTCGGCCGGCGCGTACACCAGCCGCACGTCGCGTATCATCATCTGGCGGATGCGGTAGTACTCCAGGCCGCGGTGGAAGGCCGGCACCGAGCAGCGATAGAACTTGTCGCTCTCGCATTCGGCGATCAGCGCCTTGATCGATTTTTCCACGGCCTCGTGGCGCTGCTTGCCGCTCATGGTGTCGCTCACGCCCTTGAGCACGCGGTCGGTGACGTTTTCGACCTTGTCGGTCACATAGACCAGCGTGTTCGGGCCGCCCGGCAGCTCTTCGGCGCGGGTCTTGGCCAGGTAGCCGTCGACGATGTAATTGTGTTCAGGGGTGGCGTTGCGCTGGATCGCGCCATATGCGCAATGGTGATTGGTCACCACCAGGCCGGCGTCCGACACGAACGACGCCGAGCAGCCGCCCAGCGAAACGATGGCGCTCATCGGATGCTTGGACAGATCGGACAATTTCTCTGCCGGGATGGTGATGCCGATGCGCTTCAATTCGGATTTCAGCTGTGGCAGCTGGTACGGCTGCCATTGACCTTCGTCGGCCTGGGCCGCAGCGGCGCCCATCAGGGCCACCGGAAGTACTAGATATTTTAACAAGATATACACCCCAGTTTGAGTTCTGGCGGCAGTATATTCCTTATGGGGAAAGCTGAAAATGCTTTTGTTCGGAGGGCCCCAACTTACGCGCGCTATAGAACATCGTTATCGGCACAGCTGCGTGCAGCACCATCAGCCACCACAAACTACCTGTCAACGCATATCCAATTGTGAACGCAAAGGCTACAACGATAGAGGCAAAGAATTGCTTGAAGTTCTTAAAACCGTGTCCGGCCCCATAAGACATAGCGGCCAGTGCGATTGCGAGCGGCAATCCGGTGAGGGGCGTGAGCACAAGCAGCAAATAGCCCCGGAATAACAGTTCCCAAGTCGCGGTCATGCCGACCATGGTCACGAAGTACGCCGCGATTTCAATGCGCGTCTGTGGCATTGAAATCTGCAACTCTCGTAGTTTGTCCTCTTGCTTGAGGCGATCTTCCGGAGTCATTTTGGATTCCGCCCGCTTGCCCAGAACATGCATCACCGCAATGAGAACGGTAACGATCACCAGCCCCCAAGTCCCGCCAGGCGACAGCGGAATATCCAAGCCAAGCTGATTGGCAGAGTAATTTCCCGACCACTTCACCAGCATAAACGCAGCGAGGAGTACCAGAACAAAACACCCCTGCCGCCAGTAGCTCTGTAAATTGGGCAGTTTTGGCTTGGGCGGCGTCGTGGATAAACTGCGCCAAATGCTATCGACAGGAAAATACACCAGCAAGTACAAAGTGAAAATGATGTCAGGGATAGAGTGATTTAAAAATTGCAGTGTCATTCCTGTTGGGCCGATCAAAACAAGGTAATAAAATATCGACGAAACTCGGGGTCGGTTCCCGTACCGAAGGCGGCTGAAACGGCAGAATACTCATTGCAATGCTTCAAATTTTTCTTTTACAAGCGGCAGAAATCGCTCGGCGACGAACCATCGAGTAAATCCACAAGCTCCGCAGACAACGACCCGGTATTTAGCGCCATGCAGACCGCCTATCGGGAGTAGCTCACCGGGAGCGACTTCCTTCGAGAAATGCTCGTGATTGCCACATTCCGTACACGATTTCGCTACCGACATTGTTATCTCTCCACAGTAATCAGGGCTGCCAATTTGACAAGATAACATATTCCAAGCCCGCTCGGATTTGAGGGCACATCGAATAAACCCGCCGTCCTCGCCAACGCGGAAACGGTTAGTAAAACTCTCCAATTTCGACCAGCCTTCCGCGCAGCGCCGCACTGATCGCGGCGACAAATTCGCGGGAGGGAAGAGCTTGCACCTTTTCGCTAAACGCAGGGAGGTCCTTGCCAAAGGTCAGCAGGAGCGCACCTCGCCAGAAACCAAGGCAGGAGTCCCATGCGACACTCGACTTGGCGCGATCCTCTATGTGTGCAACTACGACCGGAGGCGAGCTTGCGCCCTCGGACGGGAAGGACGCTGCAAACAGGCTGTCATTAAAATCCACATCCTCCCCTTCAATCGGCACACCATTGGCCAGAGGTGGCGACACAAGCTCGAAATAGACGCTGTCCGAACTCCATTGCACCCGGAAGTCGTCTCCAATGACCAACGTCGCTCTCATCAGGTAACGGTCATCCGATGCCATATCGGCAAACAAAGAAGGCCCCGCGACAACCTCTATCGCTGCTCCGGTTGCGCCAGGATAGACAACGGCGACTCCCGGGCCCGGCGAAGCCGCACTGTTCGAACTGCCACCCCGCTTTTCTTGAGACACCGAGAAGTCTATCGTGTGCCCTGCCCCGTCTATGAGCGACCAGTCGCGCAATACCGCTTCGACTCTGGCCGCTGTGTCGCTTTGGGGACGCCAGTCTGCGTCGTCCACCACCATAAAATGTCTATATTCAACACCCATACGCATAAGCTCCAAACTTTAAACAGGCAGCACAAAGTCCATCGTCAGCGTGCAGCCGCGCCCCGGCGCGTACTGGCCGATATCGAGCCGGCCGCCCAGCGATTCCACGCGCTGCGCCATGCCTAGCAAACCGAAGGAGTCGCTCTTGTCGCGGTGATGCGGCGCGATACCGACGCCGTTGTCGCTGACGCTGAACACCAGGCGGCCGTCGCGCCGCGCCAGCAGCACCTCGACCCGGCTGGCGCCCGCATGGCGCCGCACATTGCTCAGCGCCTCCTGCAAACTGCGGAACAGCACAATCTCCATCTCCGGCGCGATCGCGGCAAACACCGCGTCGTCCGGCAGCGTCAGCGCGCAGGCCAGGCCGCTGCGCTTGCGGAACTCGCCCACCTGCCATTCCAGCGCCGCCTGCAAGCCCAGGTCCAGCACCGCCGGCCGCAGCTCGTTCATGATCCCGCGCACGCTGCTGATGGTGGTGTCGACGTTCTCCAGCACCGCGTCGACCCGCTGGTGCAGGCGCGCGTGGCGCTCGCTGGTGCGGGCGCTGAGCATGGAGATATCGATGCGCAGCGCCATCAGGTTTTGTCCCAGCTCGTCGTGGATGTCACGCGCGATGCGGGTACGTTCGTTTTCCTTGACCATCTCCATGTGCTCGGCCAGCTTGCGCAACTGCTCGCGCGATTCGTGCAGTGCCGCCTCGGTGCGTTTGCGCTCCACCACTTCCAGCATCAGCTGGCGATTGGCCTCGGTCAGTTCGGCGGTGCGCGCCGCCACCCGCGCATCGAGCTCGCGCGACAGTTTCAGCAACGCCGCCTCGGCCTGCTGGCGCGCCGTGACGTCGGAGAACACGCCGATGAAATGGCTGATCGAACCATCATCATCGCGCACCACCGTCAGCGACATCGAGGCCACATACGGCGTGCCGTCGCGTCGCCGGTTGTACACCTCGCCCTGCCATTTGCCGTAGCTGCGCAGGCAGCGCAGCGCCTCCGCGTGATAGCCGACCGGGTGGGCGCCGGGGCGGCCCAGGAAGCGCGGATTGCGGCCCAGCGCCTCCTCCACCGCGTAGCCGGTCAGCATGGTGAAGGCGGGATTGACGAACACGATGTTCTGCCCGGCGTCGCACACCAGCACCGCCTCGTTGATGCTGTCGAGTACCTGAAAGGCGCGCCGCCGCGCATCCTCGCGCACATCCTCGGTGCCGATGTCGGTCAGGATCATGCGGCAGGAGCGCCCCGCCGCATCCATATTGGCTTCGATGCGGACCTGGCGCAGTCCGCGCATGGCGCCGCGCGTGTACGAATCGAACAGCGGCGCCTCCAGCACGCCGCGCCCGCCGCTGTCGATCAGGTCGAGCAGGAAGCCGCGCAACAGCGCCTGCGATTGCGGCGCCACGAACTGCTCGAAGCGCCGGCCCGGCAAATCGCCCTGCGGGCGCGCCAGCAGCACGGCGGCGGCCTGGTTGGCGCGCGTGATGCGGCCGTCGGCATCGAGCGACAAGTAGCCGGCCGGCGCCTGGTCGTACAGCGCGGCGTAGCTGTCGCGGCCCTCCTCGGCCTGGTCGCGCTCGATCTGCAGCTCGGCCAGCGCCAGGTTCTGCATATCCAGCTCAATCTGGCTGACCTGGAGCTCATGCCAGCGCTTGAGCTCATCGCTGCCGGCGCCGTCGGCCGGCGGCTTCACTTTCGGCAGCGCCGCCACCGTCAGTTCGGCGATCTCACGCAACTGGACAGGATCGAGTTCGGGGCGCTGGCGCTTTTTCATGCTGGACCTATCCTTTCTGCATCGATCGCAGCTGAGCCTCCAGCTGTTTCGATTCGGTGATGTTGATGAAGGTGACTACGACGCCGTCGATCACATTGTCCACGGTCCGGTAAGGCATGATGCGCACCGTGTACCAGCCGCCGCCATTGGTCGGCACCTGGCGCTCGCGAAACACCAGCGTGCGCAACACCTCGCGCGCGTCGGCCTCCAGTTCGGGGTACTGCAAATCGTTGACGATATCGCTCAGCGGGCGGTGCATATCGCTCGGTATCAGCCGGTATATCTGCTTGCTCTGGTCCGTGAAGCGGCGGATGCGCAGTTCACCGTCGAGGAAGATGGTGGCGATGTCGGTGCTGTTGAGCAGATTCTTCATGTCGCCGTTCACCACCGACAAGTCGTCGACCTTCGATTGCAGCTCGGCGTTGACGGTGTACAGCTCCTCGTTCAGCGACTGCATCTCCTCCTTGGAGGTGGTCAGCTCCTCGTTGGTCGATTGCAGCTCCTCGTTGGTCGACTGAAGCTCTTCGTTGGCCGACTTGAGCTCCTCGCGCGAGGCCTGCATCTCGGCGCGCACCGCCTGGATCTCCAGCCGCGCCTGCGCCAGCTGCTGCTCCAGTTCCAGCACCTGCGGATTGCTCGAGCGGGTGCGGCGCTTTTTCGGTGGCAGCGGCGCGCTGGTCAGCGTCAGCATGATGGTGCCGGCCAGCGGGCCGTTGTCGGGCATAGGCTCGGCCGTCAGGTCCAGCGCCTGCGAGGGCTTGCCTGCGTCGTCGTTCTGGACCAGGCCGCGCACGGCGATCTGGCCTTCGCCCTGCGCCGCGCGCGTGAGCAGGTCGGCCAGCTCGTGCCGCAGGGTCTCGCGCGCCATCGCATGGATGTTCCAGTTGGCCTTGCCGGCGGCCGGTTCCAGATAGGCCCCGGTGCGGCCATGGATGTACAGGATGTCACCATGGGCGTTGAGCAGCACGGCGGCCGGCGTATGCTTCTTGAGCAGCTGCTGTTCGACCTGGAGTTGGAGATTACCGTTCATGGATGATGGTTGGGATTCACTGGCAGTGGGAAGCGACACGCTGTTGACGCGGGTCGGAAAATAGTTGGCGACACGGTGCACCGAGGCGTCCAGGCGCCGATAGATGCGGCCCGCGCTGGTGGTCGGCGCGAACAGCTCATGAAAATTGCCGGGCGTGTCGGCGCTGCCCAGCATCAGCAGTCCCTCGGGTTTCAGCGCATAGTGGAACAGCGGGATCAACTGCTCCTGCAGCTTGGCCGTGAAATAAATCAGCAGATTGCGACAGCACAGTATATCGAGCTTGGTGAACGGCGGGTCGGAAATGATGTTCTGGCGCGCAAAGATGATGGTGTTGCGCACATCCTTGCGGACGCGGTAGCCGCCCTTCTCGGCCGGCATGAAGTAGCGCCGCAGCAGATCCGGCGACACTTCCGCCTCGATCCCCGCGCCAAACACACCCTGGCGCGCGCGGTCGATGGCGTCGTCATCGAGATCGGTGGCGAAGATCTGCAGCGTGTAGTGCGCCGTCGGCCGCAGCCGCTCCAGCACCTCGTTGAAGGCGATCGCCAGCGAATACGCCTCTTCGCCGGTCGAGCAGGCCGGCACCCAGGCCTTGAAGGTGGCGCCGTCCGGATGCGCTTCCAGCAGCTGCGGCAAGGCAGTCGCCATCAAGTAGTCCCACACCCTGGGGTCGCGGAAGAAGTTGGTCACGCCGATCAGCAGTTCCTTGAACAGCAGTTCGACCTCGGCCGGATTGGCGCGCAGGAAGACGACGTAGTCGGCCAGCGTCTGGCGCTGGCGCACCTTCATCCTGCGCTCGATGCGGCGCAGCACGGTGCTCAGCTTGTAGTCCGAAAAATTGGCGCCGGTCTGCTTGAGCAGCACCTGGAACAGCTGCCGTAGCGCGTCGCGCTGGACGATCGCCTGGGTCAGCAGGCTGGTTTCGTGGCTGCTCCACCAGCCGGCGATGTGGGCCGCCATCTCGCCCGGCAGCATCACGACGTCGACCACGCCGGCGCCGATGGCGCTGAGCGGCATCGGATCGAAGCGCGCCGAAGAAGGCCGCTGCGCCAGCGTCAGGCCGCCGGCCTCGCGCACCGCGGTCATGCCCAGTGTGCCGTCGGAGCCCATGCCGGAAAATACCACGGCCACCGCATGTTCGCGGCTGCGCGCAGCCAGCGCCTTGAAAAAGCTATCGATCGGGAAGCGGTGGCCACGCTCGCCGAAAGCCGGCAGCACGGCGAAATTGGCGCCGTCGAATCCGAGGTCGCGGCCGGGCGGGATCACATACACATGGTCGGCTTCGACCGCCATGCCGTCCTCGATCTCGTGCACCGGCATGCGCGTGACCCGTTGCAGCAGCTCCGGCAGCATGGCCTTGTGGGTAGGATCGAGGTGCTGCACGACGACATAGGCGAAGCCGCTGGCCGGCGGCACGCTGACCAGGAATTCGCAGATCGGATCGAGACCGCCCGCCGACGCGCCGATGCCCACCACCGGCACCAGGCCGAGGGAGGACTTCGCCGTCGGGATATCGATGGCGGCGACAGCGGCTGCATGAGCGGTTTGTTTCGTCATTGTGGCTTGGCGACCGCCGGAACAACCCTGCACCGGCGGTCAGGCGTCTCGGAAAAGTGGCAATTGTTGACATCTTGCCAGATGATTATACAAACACCGCGCCCAAAAACCAAACTGTGTCGCCCGCGCTACACCGCTTTATTCGCTAGCAGCATGCCAGCCGCCGCCCAGCGACTGGATCAGCGCCACCGCCGTGGTCTGGCGGTCGGCCTGCGATTGCACCAGCGCGCGGCGCGCCGCCAGCGCGGTGTTCTGCGCGGTTACCACGTCGCTGTAACCAACCTGGCCGGCACGGTAGCGGTTGAGCATCTGCGCCTCGACCTGGTCGGCCGCCTCGGAGGCGATCTTGCGCAAGTCCTGCTGCTGGGCCAGCGCGCGGGTCGCGGCCAGCTGGTTCTCGACGTCGGCAAAGGCGCTCAGCACCGTCTGGCGGTATTGGGCGATGGCGGCGTCGCGCGCGGCCTCGGCGCCGCTGACGCGGGCCCTGGTGGCGCCGGCGTCGAACAGCGTCTGCGCCGCCGACAAGCCCAGCGACCACAGGTTGTTGGAGGCGTTGAACAAGCCGCCGGTGGAGCTGGAACCGTAACCGAAGGAGCCGGTCAGGTTCAGGCTCGGGAAGTAGGCGCTGCGGGCCACACCGATCTGCTCATTGGCGGCGGCCACGCGGCGCTCGGCGGCGGCGATGTCCGGACGGCGCTGCAACAGCGTCGACGGCACGCCGGTCGGCACGTCGGGCACCACCACCGTCCACGGCGCCGGCGGCAGCGTGAAATCGCTGGCGGCCTTGCCCAGCAGGACCGCGATCGCATGCTCCAGCGTGGCGCGCTGGCGGCCCAGCGTCACCTGGTCGATGCGGGCGTTGGCCAGCTGGGTTTGCGCCTGCAGCAGGTCGGACTTGGCGGCGATGCCGGCGTCGAAGCGGTTCTGCGTGATCTGAAGCACGCGCGCGTAGCCTTCGGTGGTGGCGTCCAGCAGCGCCTTCTGGGCGTCGGTCTGGCGCAACGAGAAGTAGTTGGTGGCCAGCTCACCCTGCGCCGACAGGCGCGCGGCGGCCAGTTCGGCGGCGCTGGCCTGCATGCCGGCCTTGGCGTTGCTGGCGCCGGCGCGCAGCTTGCCCCAGACGTCCGGCTCCCAGCTGCCGCCGATGTTGGCACGGTACTGGTTGCCGGTGGGCGTGTCGCCTCCCCCGCCGGAGCGGTTGGCGCTGCCGTTCAGCGTCGCCGACGGGAACAGCGAGGCGCGCTGCTGCTCGACCAGCGCCCGGGCCTGCGCGTAGTTGGCGACGGCGGCGGCCACGTTCTGGTTCGAGACTTCGATGCTGTCGGCCATCTGGTTCAGCAGCGGATCGCCGAACAGCTGCCACCAAGGGCCGCGTTCCAGCGTGTCGGCCGGCGCGGCGGCGGTCCAGCCGGCGGCGACCTTCTCGGCCTCGCTGGCGGTTTCCTTGTAGGCCGACGGCTGCGGCGTGGACGGCAGCTGGTATGCCGGGCCGACCGCGCAGCCGCTGGCCAGCAGCACCGCCATGGCGATCAGGGAGTAACGGAAGGTTGGTGCGTAGTTGTTCATGGTGTGCTTGGCGCTTCGCTGTGGATGCGGCTTAAATGTTGTTCGGACGCGCCGCGGCGGCGCAGCTTGTCCATCAGGATGTAGACCACCGGTGTGGTCAGCAGCGTCAATACCTGGCTGGCAATCAGACCGCCGATGATGGCCACGCCCAGCGGCTGACGCAGCTCGGAACCTTCGCCGAAGCCGATCGCCAGCGGCAGCGCGCCCAGCGCGGCGGCCAGCGTCGTCATCAGGATCGGGCGGAAGCGCAGCAGGCACGCTTCGCGCACCGCCTGCAACGGCGTCAGGCCGCGCGAGCGTTCCGCCTCCAGCGCGAAGTCGATGATCAGGATGGCGTTCTTCTTGACGATGCCGATCAGCAGGAAGATGCCGATCAGCGAAATGGTCGAGAACTCCATCTTGAAGATCAGTAGCGCCAGTACCGCGCCCACGCCCGCCGACGGCAGCGTGGTCAGCACGGTGATCGGGTGCACCAGGCTTTCATACAGGATGCCGAGCACGATGTAGATCACCACGATGGCGGCCAGGATCAGCAGCGGCAGCGACTTGTTGCTGTCCTGCGCGGCCTTGGCCGAACCCTGGAAGCTGCCGCGCACATTGTTCGGCATGCCGATTTCCGCTTCGGCAGCCTTGATCTGCTCCGCCGCATCGGACAGGCTGGTACCCGGTTGCAGGTTGAAGGCGATGGTGGTCGCCAGTTCGCCGTCCTGGTGATTGATCGAGGTCGGCGCCGAGCTTTCGGCGAAGCTGGCCAGCGCCGACAGCGGCACCATGGTGGTGGCCTTGGTGCTCAGCGCGGAGCCGGACGACGCATCCTTGACCGCCGGCGCGGCCACGTTGGCCGGGGTGGCGCTGGTGGTGCTAGTGCTGCTGCTCGTGCTGGTTCCGGCACCGCCGGTGGCAGCCACCGTCACCGCCACCGGTGCGCCGTTAGGATTGCTGGCGCTCGGCGCAGGCAATCCTTTCGACGGCACATACACATCGTTCAGCGCCTCCGGGCTCTTGGCAAACTCGCGCGGCACTTCCATGATGACTTGATACTGGTTCAGCTCCGAGTAAATGGTCGCCACCTGACGCTGGCCGAAGCTGTTGTACAGGGCGTTGTCCACGTCGCGCGCCGACAGGCCGAGGCGCGAGGCGCTGTTCTTGTCGATGGTGACGAAGGTCTCGACGCCGTTGTCCGCCTGGTCGGTGTCGACGTCGGTCAGCGCTTTCTGGCCCTTCATCGCATCGGCCAGACGGCTGGCCCACTTCTTCAAGTCGACCTGGTTGTCGCTCTTGAGCGTGTACTGGTAGTTCGAATTGGCCTGGCGTCCGCCGGCCCGCAGATCCTGCACGGGACTCAGGAACAGGCTCACGCCGGTCACCCTGGCAAGCTTGGGACGCAGGCGCGCGATCACCGCCTGCCCGGCCACGGTGCGCTGGTTGGCCGGCTTCAAGTTGATGAACATGAAGCCGCCGCCGGCGCGACGGCCGCCGGTAAAGCCGACCACCGTGGCGACATCGGGATCGTCCTTGATGATGTTGACCAGCTGTTTCAGCTTGCCCTGCATGGCCTGGAACGAGATGCTCTGGTCGGCGCGGATGCCGCCGTTGATCTGGCCCGTGTCCTGCTGCGGGAAGCCGCCCTTCGGTATCGCCGCGAACAGGTAGAAGTTCAGGCCGATCACGAACACAAGGCTCAGCATCACCAGCCAGACGCTCGACAGCGCCCAGTCCAGGCTATGCTCGTAACCCTTGAGGATGAAGTCGAAACCGCGCTCGAAGAAGCGGGCGATACGGCCCGGCGGCTTGGCGTGGACATGGCCGGGCTTGAGCAGCCAGGCGCACATCATCGGCGTGGTGGTCAGCGAGATCACCAGCGAAATCATCACCGCCGCCGACAGCGTGACGGCGAATTCCTTGAACAGCGCGCCGAACTGGCCGCCCATGAACAGCAGCGGAATAAACACGGCGATCAACGACAGGCTGATCGACAGCACGGTGAAGCCCACCTCGCGCGCGCCCAGCAGCGCCGCCTCGAAGCGGTCCATGCCGGCCTCGATATGGCGGGTGGTATTTTCCAGCACCACGATGGCGTCGTCGACGACGAAGCCGGTGGCCACCGTCAGCGCCATCAGCGACAGGTTGTTCAGGCTGAAACCCAGCAAATACATGGCGCCGAAGGTGCCCAGCAGCGAGACGATGGTGGCCACCGCCGGCACGATGGTGGCGCGCACGTTGCGCAGGAAGGCGCTCACCACCAGCACCACCAGCAGGATGGAGATGATCAGCGTGATCTCGATCTCGTGCAGCGACGAGCGGATCGAATTGGTGCTGTCGCTGGCGACGTCGATCTTGACGTCCGATGGCAACTGCGCCTGCAACAGCGGCAGCTGCGCGCGCACGCTGTTGACGGTTTCGATGACGTTGGCGCCGGCCTGCGAGCGCAGGATGACGATGATCGCCGGCTTGCCGTTGAACAGGCCGAGGTTGTTGTTGTCTTCGACGCCGTCGATCACCTGAGCCACGTCCTGCAAGCGGATCGCGGTGTCGTTGCGCCAGCCGACCACCAGGTTGCGGTAGTCGGCGGCGGAGCGCCCGCCGCTGGCGTTGGCCGACACGGAATAGATCTGCAAACGGCGGCCGTTGCCCTGCAAGGCGCCGCGCGGACGGTTGGCGTTGGTGGCCTGGATCGCCGCGCGCACGTCTTCCGCCGACAGGCCGTAGCGGTTCAATGCATATGGATTCAGTTCGACCCGCACCGCCGGCAGCGAGCTGCCGCCCAGTTCCACGTCGCCCACGCCGGTCACCTGCGACAGGCGTTGCAGCACGGTGTTGGAGACAGCGTCGAATATCTGCCCCGGCGTGCGGGTGTCCGACGTCAGCGCCAGGATCATCACCGGAATGCCGGAGGTATTGGCCTTGCGGTAGGTCGGGTTGCTGCGCAGCGTGGCCGGCAGGTCGACGCGGCTGGCGTTGATCGCCGCCTGCACCTCGCGCGCGACCGAGTCGACGTTGCGGTTCAAGTCAAACTGCAAGGTCACGCTGGACGAACCAGTATTCGATTGCGACGTCATCTCGTTGACGCCGGCGATCACGCCCAGGTGGCGCTCCAGCGGCGTGGAGACGCTGGTGGCCATGGTGGATGGACTGGCGCCCGGCAGATTGGCGTTGACCGAGATGACAGGGAAATCCACCTGCGGCAGCGGCGCCACCGGCAGCACGAAGAACGCACCGATGCCGGCCAACGCCAGGCCACACGTCAACAGGACGGTGGCGATCGGCCGCTTGACGAAGGGTGACGACAGATTCACAGCGCGCCACCTTCAACTTGCGCTGGCGGGTTTCCCATCCTGCGTCGGACCCGGCGCGCCAGGCTGTCGAAGCCCAGGTAAATCACCGGCGTGGTGAACAGCGTCAGCATCTGGCTGACGATCAATCCGCCGAAGATGGCCAAGCCCAAGGGACGACGCAGTTCGGCGCCCTCGCCCCAACCCAGCATCAGCGGCACGGCGGCGAACAGCGCGGCCAGCGTCGTCATCAAAATCGGGCGAAAACGCAGCAGCGCGGCCTGGTGGATCGCCTCGCGCGGCGGCTTGCCCTGCTCGCGCTCCGCCTCGATGGCGAAGTCGATCATCATGATGGCGTTCTTCTTGACGATACCGATCAAGAGGATGATGCCGATGATGCCGATCACACCCAGGTCCTGGCCGCTGACCAGCAGCGCCAGCAAGGCGCCGACGCCGGCCGACGGCAGCGTCGACAAAATCGTCAGCGGATGGATGTAGCTCTCATACAGCACGCCCAGCACGATGTAGACGCAGATCACGGCGGCCAGGATCAGCCACAGTTGATTCGACAGCGAGGCCTGGTAGGCGCCGGACGCGCCGAGGAAGGTCAGCGTGACCGAGGCCGGGAACTTGATCTCGGCGGCGGCCTGCTTGATGGAGTCCACCGCCGTGCCCAGCGAAACGCCGGGCGCCGTGTCGAAGCCCAGCGTGGTGGCCGGATACTGCGCCACGTGGGTCACCTGCAACGGCGCGGCGCGCTCGCTGATGGTGGCCACCGCCGACAGCGGCGTGGCCTTGCCGGAGCCGGTGCGGATCTGCAGGTTGCCCAGGTCGGCCGGGGTGGTGATGTCGTCGCGGCGCGCTTCCAGGATCACGCGGTACTGATTGGTCTCGGTGAAGATGGTCGAGACGATGCGCTGGCCGAAGGCGCTGTACAAGGCGTCGTCGATGGAGGCGGCGGTGATCGACATGCGCGAGGCGCTGTCGCGGTCCACGCTGACGTAGGCGGCGTTGGCGCTGGCGCCGACGTCCGACACCACGTTGCGCAGCTCGTGCTTGGTGCGCATCTGCTCCGCCAGCTTGGTCGCCCACTGGTTGACGGTGGCGTTGTCCGCGCCTTCGATCGACACGCGGAACTGGGTCGGGCCGGATTCGGCGTCGATGGTCAAGTCCTGGGTCGGTTGCAGGTACAAGGTCAGGCCGGGGATCTGCGCCACGCGCTGGCGCAGGCGGTCCATGGTTTCCTGCTGGCTGCCGGTGCGCTGGTGCTTCAGGTTGATCAGCATGCTGCCGGTGTGGAGCATGGTGTTGTTGGCGGCGTCCACACCGACCACGGAGCTGAGCGTGCCGACGTCCGGATCTTCCAGGATCAGGCGCGCGGCCTGCTGCTGCAGGTCCGCCATCTTGGCGTAGGAAACGGCCTTGCCGGTTTCCAGGCGCGCTTGCAGCTGGCCGGTGTCCTGGGTCGGGAACAGGCCTTTCGGGATCACCACGTACAGCAGCACCGTCAGCGCCATCGTGCCCAATGCGACCAGCAGCGTCAGGCCGGCATGGTTCAGCACCCAGGTCAGCGAACGGTCGTAGTGGTTGATCACCCAGTCGAAGAACTGCTGGAAGCGGCGGGCGAAGCGGCTCGGCTTTTCCTCGGCGTGGCTCTTCAGCCAGCGCGCCGACATCATCGGCACCAGCGTCAGCGACACCACGGCGGAAATCAGGATGGTGATCGCCAGCGAGATCGCGAATTCGCGGAACAGGCGGCCCACCACGTCGCCCATGAACAGCAGCGGGATCAGCACAGCGATCAGCGACACCGTCAGCGAGATGATGGTGAAACCGATCTGCTTGGCGCCCTTGAGCGCTGCCGCCATCGGCGTTTCGCCCTCTTCGATGTAGCGGGCGATGTTCTCGATCATGACGATCGCATCGTCGACCACGAAGCCGGTGGCGATGGTCAGCGCCATCAGCGACAGGTTGTTCAGGCTATAGCCGAGCAAATACATCACGCCGCAGGTGCCGATCAGCGAAATCGGCACCGACAGGCTGGCGATCACGGTGGCGCGCAGGCTATGCAGGAAGGCGAAGATCACCAGCACCACCAGCACCACGGCCAGCAGCAGCTCCATCTCCACGTGTTCGACCGAGGCGCGGATGCCGGTGGTGCGGTCGCTCAGCACCTCGACCTTCATCGCGCCCGGCAGGCCGGCTTGCAGTTCCGGCAGGCGGGCCTTGATCGCATCGACGGTGGCGATGACGTTGGCGCCAGGCTGGCGCTGCACGTTGAGGATGATGGCTTTCTTGTTGCCGGACCATGCGCCCAGTTCGACGTTTTCGGCGCTGTCCTTGACGGTGGCGACATCGGCCAGGCGCACCGGGGCGCCGTTCTTGTAGGCCAGGATCAGGTCCTTGTAATCCTTGGCGGTCACCAACTGGTCGTTGGCGTTGATGCTGTAGGCGCGGGTCGGGCCGTCGAAGCTGCCCTTGGCGCCGTTGGCGTTGGCGGCGGTGATCGCGGTGCGCAGCGTGTCCAGCCCCAGGCCGTAGGACGCCAGCGCGTTGGTGTCGGCCTGGATGCGCACGGCGGGACGCTGGCCGCCGCTGAGCGTGACCAGGCCTACGCCGGAGACCTGGCTGATCTTCAGCGCCAGGCGGGTGTTGACCACGTTCTGCACTTCGGTCAGCGGCATCGTGTCCGAGGTGATGGCCAGCGTCAGCACCGGCGCGTCGGCCGGGTTGACCTTGGCGTACACCGGCGGCGCCGGCAAGTCGGTCGGCAGCAGCGAGGCGCCGGCGTTGATCGCGGCCTGCACTTCCTGCTCGGCGACGTCCAGCGTCTGGCCCAGGCCGAACTGCAAGGTGATGATGGAGACGCCGGCGGCGCTGGTGGAACTCATGCGCTGCAAGCCGGCCATCTGGCCGAACTGGCGTTCCAGCGGCGCGGTCACGGTCTGGCCCATCACTTCGGGGCTGCCGCCGGGGTACAGCGTCTGCACCTGGATGGTGGGGAAGTCAACCTGCGGCAGCGCGGACAGCGGCAGGAACTTGAAGCCGACGATGCCGGCCAGGACGATCGCCAGCATCAGCAGCGATGTCGCTACCGGCCGCTGGATGAATGGTGCTGATGGACTCATTATTGTGCCGCGCCCTGTTCTTTGCGACGATGACGGCGTTCACCTTCCGCCGGAGCGGAGGCGGAAGCGCCATCGGCCGCCGCAGCGCCGTCGCGTTTACCCTTGCCGCCGGCGCCCGGCAACGTAACCTTGGCGCCTTCCTTCAGGCGGTCACCGCCCTCGGTGATGACCTGCTCGCCCACTTGCAGGCCGCTGGCGATCTGCACTTTGTCGACCGTGGCCTGGCCGCGCGTGACCGGACGGACGGTGACGGTCTTGTCTTCCTTGAGCACGTAGACGAAATCGCCGCTGGCGCCGTGGCGCACCGCCGTCACCGGCACCATGACCGCGTCCTTGATGGTGCGCAGTTCCAGCCGCACGTTGACGAACTGGCTCGGGAACAGCGTCGACTTGGCGTTGGCGAAGCGCGCCTTGGCCTTGACGGTGCCGGTCTGCACGTCGACCTGGTTGTCCATGGCGGCAAACTTGCCGTTGTCCAGCGCATTGGTGCGGGTGCGGTCCAGCGCGATAGCCGGCAGCTGCGCGCCACCGTTCACCTGCTGCATCACCATCGGCACGCTGTCCTGCGGGATCGAGAATTCCACGTCGATAGGCGACAGCTGGGTAATCACGGCAAGGCCGTTGGCGTCACCGGAACCCACCAGATTACCGATATCGACCACGCGCAAGCCCACCCGGCCGGTGATCGGCGCGATCACTTTGGTGTAGCCCAGATTCAGCTTGGCCGTGCCTTCCTGCGCGCGGTCGGTCATGACCGTGCCTTCCAGCTGCTTGACCAGCGCCGCCTGCGTATCGACGTCCTGGCGGGCGATCGAGTCCTGGCCCAGCAGCGTGCGATAGCGGTTCAACGTCAGCTTGGCGTTTTCCAGCTGCGCCTCGTCGCGCTGGCGTTGGCCGGAAGCCTGCAACAACGCCATTTCGAACTGGCGCGGATCGATCTGCGCCAGCACCTGCCCGGCCTTGACCATCTGGCCTTCCTTGAACAGCACCTGCTGCAGGATGCCCGACACTTGCGGACGCACGGTGGTGGTGGCCGCGGCGGTCACCGTGCCCAGCGCCTCCAGCGTGACCGGGATGTCCGCCTTGTCGGCCGTTGCCACGCCTACCGTGGTGGCCGGGCCGCCGCGTCGGCCGCCAGCGCCGCCGGGGCCGCCCGGACCGGGAGGACCGCCTGCGCCTGGCGCACCCGGTGCGCCGGTGCCTGGCGCCTGGTGCGTCAGGTACCACGCCAGGCCGCCCAACCCCGCCATGGCGGCGACGGCGATGACGCTGCCGACGACCTTGGAACGACGACTGCGCTGCGGTGGGGTGGCGTTCAAACTCGGCTTGGCTTGCGATTCCATCTTGGTCCTTTTTTATGCGTGCGTGTCCATGGCAAATACACCACGGCGATCAATGCGTGGACTCTAGCACACGCACCCTGCCGCTGTCAGTCGCGGCCCCCCGGAGGTTACAAACTCGATACAAATCAAGGACTTTGCGCACATAGCGTTAAGGTAGCTTTACATATCTTTACCGGCGCGACATCGCCGCTTCACGCGGGCGGCGCACACTGGCCTCGTTGTCTCCCACATTCACCCAACGAGGATAAACCATGAGTATCTTTAACCGCCAAACCGTCGCCGCATTCCTGCTGGGCTCCACGCTGGTCGTGGGCGTCGGGGCCTTCGCTGTCGAGCGCCACATGGGCATGGCCGGGCCGCACGCCGCCATCGACAGCAGCGCCCATATGGACCACATGCTCAAGCACCTGTACGTCGAAGTCGACGCCACCGATGCGCAGAAGGCCAAGATCGAACCGCTGCTCAAGGCCGCGATGGCCGACATCAAGCCTCTGCACGAGCAGGTACACCAGCTGCATGCACAGCTGATCCAGCAGATGTCCGCCGCCACCATCGACCGCTCGGCGCTGGAAACCACCCGGGCCTCAGGCTTGGCGCTGGCCGACCAGGCGTCGAAGCGCATCGTGCAGCTGCTGGCCGACGTAGGTGACACCCTTACCCCGGCGCAGCGCCAGAAACTGGCCGACCACCTGGGCAAGATGCACGAACGCCGTGGCCATCACGGCTAAGCCGTCTTGTGAAGCGGGTCGCCTGTCCGTAGAATGGTCCGAATGAACCTCATACATAAACCTAATGGCTGACCCGCATGGCTGATCACATTCTGTTGGTCGAAGACGACCCGCGCCTGGCCGAGATGCTCACCGAGTACCTGAGCCAGGCGGCTTTTCGCGTCACCCACGCGCCCAACGGCCGCGCGGCGCTGGAGCACATCACGGCCGGCGACGTCGACGCCGTGATCCTGGACCTGATGCTGCCCGATATGGACGGCCTCGATGTCTGCCGCCAGCTGCGCGCCGTGTCCGACATTCCGGTACTGATGCTGACCGCGCGCGGCGACGCCATCGACCGCATCATCGGCCTGGAGATCGGCGCCGACGATTACCTGCCCAAACCCTTTGAACCGCGCGAGCTGCTGGCCCGCTTGCGCGCCATCCTGCGCCGCCGCGTCGAGCATCGCCACCAGCCCGACGGCGCGGCCCAGCGCGACGCCGAGTTTCTGCGCTTCGGCCGCCTGGAGATCGATCCGGCCGCCCACGCCGCGCGGCTGGACGGCGCTTCCTGCGAACTGACTTCCTATCAGTTCGACCTGTTGCTGGTGCTGGCCCGCCACGCCGGCCGCGTGCTGTCGCGCGAGAGCCTGATGGACCTGCTCAAGGGCGAACCGCTGGAAGCGTTCGACCGCTCGATCGACGTCCACATGTCGCGCATCCGCGCCGCCGTCGAGGACGATCCCAAGAAACCGCGCCGCATCATCACCGTGCGCGGCGCCGGCTACCTGTTCGCCAAGGTGCAGGACTGATGGCCGCCCCGCGCTTCAGCTGGGGCCTGCCGCGCCTCTACTTCCGCTTTTACGTGGCCCTGCTTTTCAGCCTGCTGCTGTTCGCGCTGGCGGTGGTGCTGGTGTGGAACCGCAGCGGTGGGCCGCTGGAGCGCTCCAACGCCACGCTGGCAATGGTGATCCAGAATTCGCTGGCGCCGGCCAACGCGCCGCCGGCCGAACAGCAGGCCGCGCTGGAGCGCATGGCCGCCGGCCTGCATGCGCACATGACGCTGTTCAGCCGCAACTGGGAGCCGCTGGCCATGGTCGGCATGCCCCTGCCCTCGCATCATTGGCAGCAGCACGGCATGGGCGGACCGCCACCCGAATCCTATGTGCACCTGCCGGACGGCCGCCGCTTGCTGTCGAGCGAGCCGCTGGGCTTCACGCGGCCCAAGGCCATGCTGCACAACGCCCTGCTGTTGCTGGCGCTCGGCATAGGCATCGCCGCCTTCCCGCTGGTGCGGCGGCTGACCAAGCGGCTGGAGCGTTTGCAGCAAGGCGTGGAATCGCTGGGCGCAGGCGACCTGAAGGCGCGCGTGCCGGTCGAAGGCAAGGACGAAATCGCGCGGCTGGCGCAGAGCTTCAACCGCGCCGCCGACCAGATCGAGCAACTGGTGGGCGCGCACAAGACGCTGCTGGCCAACGCCTCGCACGAGCTGCGCACGCCGCTGGCGCGCATCCGCCTGGCGCTGGAGCTGATCAAGGATGGCGTCGATCCGAAGCGCCGCGCCGGATTGGAACAGGACATCGCCGAGTTGAACGACCTGCTGGACGAGATCCTGCTGGCCAGCCGCCTCGGCGCCGTCTGCGACAACGCCGAACTGGAAGAGCTGGACCTGTTGGCGCTGGCCGCCGAGGAATGCGCGCGCTACGACGACGCGGTGCTCAACGGCGCCTCCGCCGTGATGCAGGGCGACCCGCGCCTGCTGCGCCGGCTGCTGCGCAACCTATTGGAGAACGCGCACCGCCACGGCGTGCCGCCGGCGCATGTCAGCATCTCGTGCGACGAGAGGCTGGCGACGTTAAAAGTATGGGATAGCGGTCCGGGGATACCGGAAGCGGAGTTCGAGCGGGTGTTCGAGCCGTTCTATCGCCGGCGCGGCACGCGCGACAACAGCGGCGCGGGCCTCGGCCTGGCGCTGGTGCGCCAGATCGCCCGCCGTCACGGCGGCGAGGCCCGTTGCGTGCTGATGCCCGATGGCCGCAGCAGTTTCGAGATTACGCTGCCGCTGGCGACGGCGCCAGCATGATGTCGTCGTAGCCGCTATCGCCAACCCATCTCATTATCAAGGCGATTCGCACAGGCAGTGGGTGATCGCGGTGAACGGCTTGTGCGCCGCCGTAATCTCCGACAACCAACCCAGGTCGTTGACGATGCCGGCCGCCGCGTTAGGCGGCAGGCCGGTGCTGGCGGTCATGCCCAGCTTGACCTGCGCACCGATGGTTTGCGTCACTGCCTGCGCCACCGCCTGCGCCGCCGAACCGCCCACCATTTCGATCACGCGGTCGAATTTGCTCGCTTCGCGTTCGATATAGACCACGCGGTAGTCGGTCAGCTTGGCGCGCTTGGCGGCCGACTTCAGCGCGTCGTTGTAGCTGCCCAGCGTATCGACCAGGCCGCGTTCCTTGGCTTGCGCGCCGGTCCATACGCGGCCCTGCGCCACGGCGTCGATCTTCTCCGGCGTGGTCTTGCGGGCCTTGGCGGCGCGGCCGGTGAACTCGGCGTAGATGTGGTTGATGCTGCCCTGGATCACCTGGCCGAAGCGCGGGTCCAGCGGACGCAGTGGATTGCCGGCGTCGCCCAGCCAGGTGGTCGGCTGGCCGGCGGTGTGGATGCCCAGCTTGTCGATCACCTTGTCGGCGGTGGGCAGGATGGCGAACACGCCGATCGAGCCGGTGATGGTGTTCGGGTCGGCGATCACTTCGTCGGACGACATCGAGATCCAGTAGCCGCCGGATGCGGCGACATTACCCATCGAGACCACCACCGGCTTGCCGGCGGCGCGGGTCAGTTCCAGCTCGCGGCGGATCAGCTCCGAAGCGAAGGCGCTGCCGCCAGGCGAATCGACGCGCAACACCACGGCCTTGATATGGTCGTCCTCGCGCGCTGCGCGGATCAGCTTGGACGTGGAGTCGCCGCCGATGGCGCCCGGACCGGCGGTGCCGTCGCTGATCTCGCCCTGCGCCACGATCACGCCGATGGCGTCGCCGGTGAACTTGGTGTGCACGCGGGCCAGGTAGTCGTCGAAGCTGATCTGGCGGAAGCTCTTGCCTTCGGTGTCGCGCGCGCCGCGCTTGATCATCATGTCGCGCACTTCGTCCTTGGTCTTCAGGCCGTCTACCCATTTAGCCGCCAGCGTCACCTTGGCCAGGTCGCCGTTGGCGGCGGCCACTTGCGCCGGCAGGTCGTTGATGGTCTTCATGACCTGGCCTTGCGGCAGCTTGCGCGCCTTCTCGACGTCGCCGGTGTAGGAAGCCCACAGCGCGTTGTTCAGATACGATTCCGCCTCGACCGCCGCCGGCGACGGGCCGTTGGCGATGTACGGTTCGCCGAAGCTCTTGTAGGTGCCCACGCGCAGCAAGTTGACCGTCACGCCCAGCTTGTCGAGCGCATCGCGGTAGTAGTTGCGATAACGGCCAAAGCCTTCCAGCAGCACCATGCCCATCGGATGCAGATACACCTCGCTGGCATGCGCGGCCAGCAGGTACTGGCGCTGGTCATAGCTGGCGCCCCAGGCCACCACCGGCTTGCCGGAAGCCTTGAAGCGCTCGATGCCGGCCGCCACTTCGCGCAGCATGGCCTGGCCGCCGCCCTCCATCTCGTCGGTCAGCAGGACGGCGCCGGTGATCTCGGGATCCTTGGCGGCCGTCTCCAGCACGGACAGCACGTCGCGCAGCTGCATCATCTTGTGGGTCTCGCCGCCGCGCACGCTGGTCAGCAGTGCGTCGCGCGCGTTGTTGTTGGACTGTTCAACCAGCTGGCCCTTCAGGTTCAGCACCAGCGTGGTCTTGGGCAACAGCGGCTTGGCGCCGCCGCCGAAGATGGCATACAGCAGAATGATCAGCATCAGCAGGAACAGCAGGTTCAGCAACGCGCGGCGGCCGGTGTCCAGCGCGCGCCAGCAAAAGGCGAAGCCGCTACGAATGTAGGAAAACGGGGATCTGCTCATTTGTACTCCAGGTGATTGCGTAATTTGCAAGAATGATACTGCATGCCATCGTTACTGTCTCGGTTTGGAGATCAGCAGCAGCCCGGTGAACACCAGCAATCCGTTCATGGTAAGCAGCTCCAGGCCCAGACGATAGCTGCCGAACAGCAATTTTTGATTGTAATCAATAACATAGCACAGGGCCGGACCGGCCAGCGCCACCAGCGGCACCCAGCGGTCGCGCACGCTGCGGCGGGTCAGGATGCCGAAGGCGAACAGGCCAAGCAATGGTCCATAGGTATAGCCGGTCAGCTTCAATACAAGGCCGATCATGCTGGCGTTGTCCAGCCATTTGAACAGCAGCACCAGCAGCAGGAACAGCGCGCCGAAGCCCAGGTGGACGCGGTGGCGCAGGCCCACCTTGGCCGCTTCCGGCAGGTCGGCGCGGCGCTGCATGCCGAGCATGTCGATGCAGAAGCTGGAGGTCAGCGCGGTCATGGCGCCGTCCGCGCTGGGGAACAGTGCGGAGACCAGGCCGATGAAGAAGATCAGCTGCACGGCGGCCGGCATGTGCTGCATCACCACCGCCGGAAACAGCTTGTCGCCGCTCGCCGCCAGGCCCACCGTGGGCGCGTACAAGGTCAACAGGCCGCCGAGGAACATGAACAGCAGCAGCACGCCGGTCAGGATCACGGTCAGCAGCAGCATGTTCTTTTGCGAATCGCGCAGCGTCTGCACCGAGATATTTTTCTGCATGATCTCCTGGTCCATGCCGGTCATCGCCAGCACGATGAAGAAGCCGGCCAGCAGCTGCTTCCAGAAATACGCCGGGCTGTCGACCGAGCTGGTGACGACATGGGTCAGGCCGCGCGCTGCCATCGCCGCCAGGCTGGCTGCCGGGCTCAGGTCCAGCTGGCCCAGCAGCCAGCCGGCGCAGATCACCAGGCCCAGCAGCATGCCGGCGGTTTGCAGCGTGTCGGTCCAGACGATGGTCTTGACGCCGCCTTCGTAGGTGTACAGCAGGATCATGGCCAGGATCACCAGCGTGGTCAGCCAGAACGGCACGCCCAGGCTGTCGAGGATGGTCGCCTGCAGGATGTTGACCACCAGGTACAGCCGCGCCGACGCGCTCAAGGTGCGCGACAGGATGAAGAAGGCGGCGCCGCTCTGGTAGGAGCGATGGCCCAGCCGCTGGTCGAGATAGCTGTAGATCGAGGTCAGCTTGAGGCGGTAGTACAGCGGCAGCAGAATATAAGCAACGGCGATGTAGCCGAGCACATAGCCGAGTATCACTTGCAGGTAGCCGAAGCCGTCGCGGCCGACGGCGCCGGGCACGCTGATGAAGGTGACGCCGCTCAGCGTGGTGCCGACCATGCCGAACGCCACCAGCATCCAGTTGCTGCGCTTGTTACCGATGAAGAAGCTGTCGTTGGTGGCGTTGCGGGAGGTGCGCCAGGCCACGGCCAGCAGCAAGGCGAAATAGGCGAAGACCAGGCAAAACAGGGAAACAGCAGACATGAGGGGGCGATCCAATGATTCAATTCGCCGCCAATATACACCTGCCGCAGCGACCGGTACAATGATTGGCCTCGCCAGCCGGCTGCGCGCTCTTTATCATTGATACGACACTATGAACCAACTGCGGTTTGATCTGAACGATTTGCAGGCCATGGTCGCCGTGGTCGAACAAGGCGGCTTCCGCGCCGCGGCCGCCACCATGAACCTGTCGCAGCCCGCGCTGTCGCGCCGCATCAGCAAGCTGGAGGAAGCGCTCAACGTCAAGCTGTTCGAACGCAGCACGCGGCGCGTGGCGCTGACCTTGATGGGCCGAGAGTTCTTCACCAAGGCGGTCGAGATCCTGGACGGCGTGGAGCGCTCGCTGCACAAGATCAGCGACATCTCGCGCAGCCATTTCGGCCAGGTCACCGTCGCCTGCGTGCCGTCGGTCGCGCACAACTTCCTGCCGCCTATCCTGCAGCGCTTCTACAGCGAGCTGCCCGGCATCCGCCTGCGCGTGGCCGACGAAGGCGCACATGAAGTGCTGAACATCGTCGCCCGCGGCGACGCCGATTTCGGCATCAACTTCCTGGGCGACGGCGAGCAAGGCATCGATTTCGAGCCGATACTGAAAGAACGCTTTGTGCTGGCCTGCCTGGCCACCCATCCGTTGGCGCGCAAACGCAGCGTCAGTTGGGACGAGATCGGCAAGCACCCCTATATGACCGTCGCCAAATCCAGCGGCAACCGCATGGTGCTGGACCAGGCGATGGCGCCGGCCGAGCAACGCCCCAGCTCCTTCATCGAGGCGCGCCACGTCTCCACCTTGCTGGAGCTGGTGCGCTCGGGCCTCGGCATCGCGGTCGTGCCGCAGCTGTCGATGCCGGCCGGCGCCGCCGGCGCCATGCTGCGCGCGGTACCGCTGGCGGGCCAGGGCATCGAGCGCACGCTGGGGGTGATCCGCCGTTCCGGCCGCATCTTCTCGCCCGCCGCGCAGCGCCTGTATGAACTGCTGAAGGAGGAGCTGGCAAGCAAATCCCATTGATGCGTTTAGCTGATCAGTTGCAATAAATTATGCAATATACATTATCTGTGCAAGCCCAGATAATCGCCTGATAAATGGAGTTAAACCAATCAGGAGACCAGCATGCATCGCCGTACCATCCCCGCCACCGCTGTATCGATCGTGTTCGCGCTGGCCGCATCGGCCGCCAACGCCGAACAAATCGACGTCATGAATTCGGGCGGTTTCACCGCCGCCTACAAAGCGCTGCAGCCACGCTACGAAGCGGCCAGCGGCGACACGCTAACCACCGCCTGGGGTCCGTCGATGGGCAAGGCGCCGGAGGCGATCCCGAATCGCCTGGCGCGCGGCGAGCCGGCCGATGTCGTCATCATGGTCGGCTACGCGCTGGACCAGTTGATCGCCGAGGGCAAGGTCGACCGCGCCAGCCGCACCGAACTGGCCGACTCGCGCATCGGGCTGGTGGTGCGCAGCGGCCACGCGCTGCCGGACATCTCCACCGTGGCGGCGCTGCGCCAGACGATGTTGCAGGCCGAGTCGATCGCCTATTCCGACAGCGCCAGCGGGGTCTACATCGAGCGTGAGTTGCTGAAAAAGCTCGACATCGAAGCGGCCGTCAAACCCAAGGCGCACATGGTGCAAAAGACCCCGGTCGCCGTCACGGTGGCCGAGGGCAAGTATGAACTGGGCTTCCAGCAGGTGAGCGAAATCCTGCCGGTGCCTGGCGCCACCTTCGTCGCCCGCCTGCCGGAACCGGTGCAGAGCGTCACCCGCTTTGCGGCCGGCATTCCGGTCGGCGCGCGCCATCCGCAGGCGGCGCGCCGCCTGCTGGACTTCCTGGCGTCGCCGCAGTCGCGCGACGCGGTCACCGGCAGCGGTCTCGATCCGGTCCCGGCCGCCACAGCCGCCGCGCGCTAAGCCCGTCCTTCCCTTCCCTCCGGAGATACTACGATGACTGCCCAATCAATGGCGACGCCGTCCCGCGTCGGTATGGTGCTGCGTGTTACCAGCGGCAATTTCATGGAAATGTTCGATTTTTTCCTGTTCGGTTTCTACGCGACCGCCATCGCCAAGACCTTCTTCCCGGCCGATAACGAGGTGGCGTCGCTGATGATGACGCTGATGACCTTCGGCGCCGGCTTCCTGATGCGTCCCCTCGGCGCCATCATCCTGGGCGCCTATGTCGACCGGGTCGGCCGCCGCCAGGGCCTGATCGTCACGCTGGCCCTGATGGCGCTGGGGACCGTGCTGATCGCCTGCGTTCCCGGCTACGCCAGCATCGGCGCGCTGGCGCCGGCGCTGGTGCTGGCCGGCCGCCTGCTGCAGGGCTTCTCGGCCGGCGCGGAACTGGGCGGGGTGTCGGTCTACCTGTCCGAGATGGCGACGCCGGGCAACAAGGGCTTTTACGTCAGCTGGCAGTCGGCCAGCCAGCAGGTCGCCATCATCGTGGCGGCGGCGCTGGGCTATGGCTTGAACCTGTGGTTCACGCCGGCCGAAATGGGCGCCTGGGGCTGGCGCATTCCCTTCTTCATCGGCTGCCTGATCGTGCCGGTGCTGTTCGTGATCCGCCGCTCGCTGCAGGAGACCGAGGAATTCAAGCGCCGCACCCATAAGCCGGACCTGCGCGCCATCCTGCGCTCGATGCTGGACAACTGGGGCCTGGTGCTGGCCGGGATGATGCTGGTGGCGCTGACCACCGTGTCGTTCTACCTGATCACGATCTACACGCCGACCTTCGGCAAGACGGTGCTCAAGCTCAGCACCGGCGACAGCCTGATCGTCACGCTGTGTGTCGGCCTGTCCAACTTCATCTGGCTGCCGGTGATGGGCGCGCTGTCGGACCGCGTCGGCCGCCGCCCGCTGCTGATCGTGTTTGCCGCGCTGACCATGGCCAGCGCCTATCCGGCGATGCGCTGGCTGGTGGCCGATCCCGGCTTCGAGCGGATGCTGATGGTGGAGTTGTGGCTGTCCTTCCTGTACGGCAGCTACAACGGCGCGATGGTGGTGGCGCTCACCGAGGTGATGCCGGTGTCGGTGCGCACCGCCGGCTTCTCGCTGGCGTATAGCCTGGCCACGGCGGTCTTCGGCGGGTTCACGCCGGCCATCGCCACGGCACTGATCGAAGCCAGCGGCGACAAGGCTGCTCCGGCATTGTGGCTGAGTTTTGCAGCCGCCTGCAGCCTGGCTGCAACGTTGAAGCTGTACCGCTATCACCAGACACGCCAGCAAGCATTGCCGACGCAAGCCTGAGCGCGCGACAGCCATAACAACAACGAGACGACCACAATGAAAAAAAATAACTGCGCGCCGCTGCTGACGGCACTGGCGCTGATGGCTTGCGCCCCGGCCCAGGCGCAAACCGAGCTGAACGTGTACGGCATCGTCGATGTCGGCCTGGTGCGTGAAAGCGATGCGCCGAAAGGCAGCGTCACCAATTTGAACAGCGGTATCGCTTCCGGCTCGCGTCTCGGTTTCAAGGGCAGCGAAAACCTGGGCGGCGGTATCAAGGCCAGCTTCGTGTTGGAGAACGGCTTTAACGCCGATACCGGCGCGGCCGGACAAGGCGGACTGCTGTTTGGACGGCAATCCTATGCGGGCTTGAGCGGCGGCTTCGGCGCGCTGACGCTGGGACGCCAGTACTCGCCCTACTACAAGGCATTGCGCGATGTCGGCGATCCGTTCGGCGCGGTCAACCTGGCTGGCCGTTCCGGCAATATCATGGCCACCAATACGCGCGTGGACAATACGGTGGAGTACATCACACCCAACACGATGGGGCTGCAGGCCGACCTGGCCTATGTCGCTGGCGAGACGGCCGGCGACAGCGCAGGCAATCGCGCGCTCAGTGCTGCGCTGGCCTATGGGCGCGGGCCGTTGCGCGTGCAGTTGGCGCGTCATCAGCTGAACAATGCAACCGCCACCGACCACGCCAGCAACACCTTGCTCGCAGCCAGCTACGACGCCGGCGCGCTGATCCTGCACGCGGCGGTCGCCGTCAACAAGGGGACTGGCACGGCAGACAGCAGGGATCTGGTGGCCGGAGCGACGGTGCCGTTGGGCGCCGACAGACTGCTGCTGTCGCGCGTGCGGCATGCCGATCGCACCCCTGCCGCTCAGGACGCGACGCAGTGGGGAATAGGATACTTTCACGCGCTGTCGCCGCGCACCGATTTATACACGGCCTACGCTACCATCCGCAATCGCCACGGCGCCGCCTACAAGGTCGGCAACGCGACCGACAAGGGGACTGGCAGCAAGGCGGCCAATCTCGGCGTGCGTCACTCCTTCTGACGGTGTTCAGTCCACCTTCTGCTAGTGGGCCAGCGCCTGGAGCGATTTCTCGCCGATGCTGGCGGGGCGCGGATTCAGGCGGTCCAGGCGGCCGCTGAGCACAGTCAGGCCCAGCGCGCCCAACACCACCAGGCCGCCGACCCAGCCGGTATGCACCAGGCCGAAGTGATCGACGATCAGCCCGCCGCCCCAGGCGCCGCCGGCGATGCCGACGTTGAAGGCGGCGATGTTCAGGCCCGAGGCCACATCGACGGCGCGCGGCGTGAAGTGTTCGGCCTGCTGCACCACGTACACTTGCAAGCCGGCGACATTACCGAAGGCCACGGCGCCCCACGCCAGCACGGTCGCCAGCACCAGCCATTTGTACGGCGCGGCAAAACTCAGCACGAACAGCACCGCGGCCAGGCCGAGGAAGATGATCTTCAGCGCGCCGACCGGGCCGCGCCGGTCGGCCAGCTTGCCGCCCCAGATATTGCCCACCGCGACAGAGACGCCGTACACCAGCATCACCAGGCCCACGGTGTTGGCGCTGAAACCGGTGACGTCTTGCAGGATCGGCGCCAGGTAGGTGAAGGCGGTGAAGGAACCGCCGTAGCCCAGCGCGGTGATCGCATACACCAGTAGCAGGCGCGGCTCGCCCAGCACCTTGACCTGTTGCAGCAGCGAGGCCGGCTTGCTGTGCTTGATGGTCGACGGCACGAACAGCAGGCTGCCGACGAAGGCCAGCACGCCCAGCGCGGACACGGCCAGGAAGTCTCGCGCCAGCCGAAGTGCTGGCCGATGAAGGTGCCCAACGGCACGCCGGTCACCAGCGCCACGGTCAGGCCGGTGAACATGATGGCGATCGCGCTGGCGGCCTTCTCCTTCGGCACCAGCGAGGTGGCGATGGTCGAACCGATCGAGAAGAACACGCCGTGTGCCAGGCCGGTCAGGATGCGGGCGATCACCAGCGATTCGTAGCCGGGCGCTTTCCACGCCAGCAGATTGCCGAGGGTGAACAGCACCATCAGCGACACCAGCAGCGCCTTGCGCGGCACTTTGCCGGTCAACGCGGTCAGCACCGGCGCGCCGACGGCGACGCCCAGCGCATACAGGCTGACCAGCAGGCCGGCCGACGGCAGGTTCACGCCCAGATCGGCGGCGATGGTCGGCAGCAGGCCGACGATGACAAATTCGGTGGTCCCGATGGCAAAAGCGCTGATGGTCAGCGCCAGCAAGGCAATAGGCATGACATTCACTCCTGAAAAGTTGATGTCATGCAGTATCGGGATTTTCTTTAATGAGAAAAAGACCTCAAAATACCAAACATATTTTCCCTATAGTCAACAATCGTCAGTTTTCCTTGCCCAGCAGGCGCGTGAGACGGTCGACGGAGCCCGGAATACGCTCCAGCCTCGGGTAGCGCAGCGAGCCGAAATAGTCGATGCTCGCAGCGTGTTCCGTGCCATCCGCGGCAAAGGTCAACCCTATGGCCTGCCTGGTGGCGGCGGCCGACAGGATAGCCTGTCTCAAGACCTCATCGCTATAAGCCTGCTTGCCGACGGTCAGCAGCCTGGCGCCGATGCTGATCCCCGCGCGGAAAGCCGGGCTGTCCCATGCGACACTCTTGACCGCGCCATTCCGCCCCATCACCACGCCCAGTGAAGTGGAAAGATCCGCACCGCCAAGGTCCGCCTCGTGCTGCACAAAGAACTCGCTGGGCTGGTCACCGTACACAAGACGATAGCCGCCACGTTTCAGGCCATCCAGCAGATGAGTATCGTCATGCGCATTCAAGCGGCTGTTGAAGTACGCCGTCCAGTCGTAGGGCGCAATGCGATTCAGGGTATTGCAGACATCTTCGAAGGTGTAGGTCGATATCACGCGGCTGCTCTGCCCCGCGCCAAAGAACACGGCGGCAAAATCCTCGAGGCTTTTCTTGTCGCTGCTCAGTTCGCGCAGCAGCATGTCCACGTCCAGCCACAACATCACGCCTTCGGGATAGTAATCTTCGCGCCGCTGCCAGTCGCGCCAGTTCACCGGTTTGCCCGGCATGTACAGCGCGTCGATGGTGCTGTCCTGCAGCGATTTCCACTGCCTTCCCTTGCGCTCGCTCATCAGCGATGCGTCCACCGCCAGCGCGTCCAGGCTTTGCTGCATCGTACGCATGCCCAGGCGTGGCGTCATTACGTGGGCCCAGAACTCGGTCTGTCCTTCATAGACCCACAACAAGCTGCCGCGCATCGGCAAGTTTAGGTTCGGCACCCACAAGTCGGCCGGCTGGAGCGTGCGGCCGTTCCAGGAATGCGTGAACTCATGCACGATCAGGTTGGCCAGGAACATCTGCTCGCCAGGATTATGCGCATAGCCGGCCGACACATTAATCTCGGTCGACTCCTGGTGTTCATAGCCGCCGCCGGATTGCATCACGTCCGACAGCGACATCAGGAAATCGAAATGGCGATAGTGCTGCGAGCGGAACAGCTGAGGTACCGCGCCGACCATCTTGCTGAATCGGGCCAGCCATTCGGGCGACAATTCCAGCGCCGCGTCGGAGTCGCCGAACAAATTCAGGCGTACCGGTATCGCTGGCGCCGAGGCCAGGTCGATGCGCTTGTAGTGCAGGCCGGCGTAGACCGGGGCATCGACCAGATCTTCGAAGTTCGTCTGCCTGAAACTGATCCGGTTGGCTGCGGCCTGCGCCGTCTCCATCGACGTGGCGTATTGGAAATCCTTGGGGAGCGTCAGTTCCGCGTCGACCGCGATATTTCGGATGAACCAGCCGGCCGGATACAGCGCGACCTTGTGCCAGGGCAGCGTCAACATCTGCGGCGAAATGAGCTTGGGGCCGGACAAGCCAGGCAGGAACTGGAATTCGACGGCCAGCTCGCTGACACCCGCCGGCACGTTAATGTGAAAGGCGAACGGGTTGGCCGGATCGCGCCGCCAGTCCAGCCGCTGCGCGCCGGCCCTGATCACCAGACCGGCCAGCGGCGCGGCCTCCTGGGTCGGCGAGTGGCTGCCGGTTTCCCACTGCGGATACAGCAGCGTCATCGGGCCGGGCTTTTGCACGGGGATGGTTTCACGCACGCGGAATATCTTGTGGACGGTATCGGTCGCATCGACCTTCAGCTGGATGACCCCGCGAAAAGGCCGGTCGCGCGGCGTTTCAATCTGGGCGGCGGCCGGTGCGGGCTGCGGGCCGACGCTGGCATGGACGGGCGCCGCGATCCAGATGGCGGTGAATAGTGCGGGTAGCAGATTTTTCATACCCGCCATTGTACAAAGGTTGGAAACCTTTCACGCACAAAACGCAGGCCCGCTTACAATTCGTAATGTTTAGGCAAAATTGGCCGAGACCTTATTCCACCTTGGTCAGCTCGACGCCGTCGACCGTCATCTTCATCTTCTTTTCTTGCAGATGGGGCGGCTGGGTAACGACGAAGGTGCTGCGGATGATGCCGACGCCAACGTCGAAGTTATCGCCATTGAACTCCAGGATGTCGACGTTGAGATCGAGGTTCTTGCCTGGCTGGTTGCGCTTGTAATGCAGCTTGCCACCGGCTTCGATGTTAAGCTCCATGTCCTTGCCCTTCCAGTCGCCGATGTAGGCGCGCTTGGCGGCCGGGACAGGCTGTGGATCGGCTTGCGCCAGCATTGGCGCGGCCAGCGCGCACAGCAGAAAAACGGATTTGAATGACATGACAGTCCTCTTCGATCAGCGTTAAGATAGTTAAAATAGCAATCCGATTGTACTGTAGCTCAACGATGAATTCCGAAAAACTTGCCCTGCTGCTGACGCGTGAAATGCCCTATGGTAAATACAAAGGCCGCGTCATCGCCGACCTGCCCGGCCACTACCTGGGCTGGTTCGCGCGCGAGGGCTTTCCTTCCGGCGAACTGGGCGGCCTGATCGCGCTGATGTACGAGCTCGACCACAACGACCTGCGCAGCCTGCTCGATCCGCTGCGCCAGGCCCGGTCGCGCTGAGCGGCCCATGCGTTCAGGGAGCGGACAGGATGCCGATATCCTTGAGCCAGTTTTCCATCAGCGACGGCCAGGACGACACCGGATGCTGCTTGTCCCTGAGGCCGAAGGCGTGCCCACCCTTGGCAAACAGATGGACCTCCGCCGATACGCCTGCCTGGCCTAGCGCCTGCGCGTAGAGCGTACTGTTGCAGATGGGGTCGACGGGGTCGTCCCAGGCTTGCAACAGGAACGTAGGCGGCGCTTGCCCGGTGACGTGGATGCCGGAATCGAACTTGCCGCCAGCGCGGCACAGGTGGCCCGGATACAGCGCAATCGCAAAGTCGGGGCGGCTGCTGAGCTTGTCAATCGCATCGACCGGCTGGTACGCCGGGGCGAATATGTTGCTGGTCTGCGCCACCAGATAGCCGCCGGCCGAGAAGCCGATCACGCCGATTTTGGCGGGATTGATGTGCAGTTCCGCAGCCCTGGATCGGACCAGCTTGATCGTTCTTTGCGCGTCCTGCAACGCGCGCGCAATCCTGGGCGTCACGTGGCATTGGCATTTCTCGTCCCAGTAGTGATTGCCGTTGGGGACGCGGTACTTGAGCAGCACGCAGGTGATGCCGCGTGATGTCAGCCAGTCGCAGATTTCGGTGCCCTCCAAGTCCATGGCCAGCACCTTGAATCCGCCGCCGGGAAATACCACGACCGCCGCCTCGGTGTTCCAGCCCTTGGGCGCGTACACCGTCATGGTCGGCTGGCTGACATCGCGGGCCTGGATCCACCCTCCGTGTCCGGCGCCGGGGCCGACGGACTCCGCCTTGGGAGCGGCTATCGCATCAGGAACCGCTCCGGGCCAGATCGGCACCTGCACCTGCCCCGGCGACGGTTGCCAGGTCTCGGCCTGTGCCGGAACGTTTGCCATCAAGAGAACCAACACAAACGAGATGATGCTGAAGTTGGACATGCTAGTGCGCCCGCTGTTCGACCTGGACCGCGCTGTCATCCGCGACCAGCAACTGCGGCGCCAGGCCTTTTCTCATGCGCTCCTGGAAGAAATTGGAGCCGATGCCGTCGCTCCACTGGCCGACGGTGTAATCCTTCAGCACGGCGATCTGGTCGGGGTTCAGCGCCCGCTCAAGCTGGTACTCGGTACGGCCGATCAGTCGGCCAGTGGCGCTGTCGAATGTGAAGTCCAGGCTGCCGCCGCTGATGCCGGCGTCTTCCAGCTCACCCGCAGCTTCGCCGTCGAACAGATAGTCTGAAAAGACTTCCTCGTCGTAGGAGAGGCCGTCCAGCGTTTTCAGGATGGCGGCATCTTCAATGAAGAGCCCTTCGTCGCCGCTCTCCGGATCAGTCTGTTTAAAATCGAATACGGCGGCATAAGTCGAAAAGGTAATCGATGGCAAAATATCCTCCTGATGGTTGCATTGACTGCTGGCACATCATGCAAGAATATCATTTTTATAAAATATTTGGCCGTCTCCGTATCCATGGCAATCGTGACATGCTGCCCCAGCAAACAAGTGTATAAAGAAGACACTATTGCAATTCCGAAGGAGAACGTCATGGCGAACCAGCCGCACAGCTGCACTTGCTTCATCATCCCGGCCAGCATGCTGCGCAAGCTGGCCGACGCCGCCGCCTCGCCGGAGGAACGCTGCCTGCTGCTGGACCAGTGCGAAAGCTCGGCCTATCTGCGCGGCCAGCGCTCGGTCGCACCGGTCACGGCCGGTATCGCCTCGGTCGGTGAAAAGCGCCGCACCATCTTCGACGCCCGCCACAAATCCACCCTGCCCGGCAAGCTGGCGCGCAGCGAAGGTGGCCTGGCGGTGGCCGATGCCTCCGTCAACCAGGCCTACGACGGCGCCGGCGCCACCTATGATTTCTATCGCGAAGTCCTCAAGCGCAACTCCATCGACAACAAGGGCTTGCGCATCGATTCCACCGTCCACTACCTGAACAAGTTCAACAACGCCTTCTGGAACGGCCAGCAAATGGTCTACGGCGACGGCGACGGCAAACTGTTCCTCGGCTTCACCGGCGCACTCGACGTCATCGCGCACGAACTGACCCACGGCGTAACCCAACATGCCGTTCCCGGCGGCCTGGTCTACGAAAACCAGAGCGGCGCGCTGAACGAATCGATCTCGGACGTGTTCGGCAGTATCGTCAAACAATGGAAGCTCAAGCAAAGCGTCGACCAGGCCGACTGGCTGATCGGCGCCGGCATCCTGGCGTCCAGCGTCGGCAAGGCGCTGCGCTCGATGGCCGATCCCGGCAACAAGGAATTAACCTGGTCGGGCGACGATCAACCGAAAACCATGGCAGGATATGTGGACGGCGGCGATGTGCACACCAATTCTGGCATCCCCAACCATGCTTTTCACGCGGCGGCCATGGGACTCAAGGGCAACTCCTGGGACAAGGCCGGCCCCATCTGGTACAAGGCGCTCGGCCTGTTGACGTCCAACGCCACCTTTGCCGACATGGCCAAGGCCACCACGCAGGCGGCCGTGCTGCTGTATGGCGCCGATTCGGCCGAGCAGCATGCGGTGCAGGCGGCCTGGAAAGGCGTCGGCGTCGTTTAGGAGAATGATATGACACGATTATCGTTGCGATGCACCGGAGGATTTACCGGCCCGGCCGGCGCGCAGACGCGCACCGTCGATCTGTCGCTGCTGCCGCCGCATCAGGCGCATGAGCTGGAGCACCTGCTGACGGCCAGCGACTTCTTCGCGCTGCCGGACAAGCTGCTCAAGCCAGCGCCATGCTCGTCGGATTTTCTGTACGACCTCAAGGTGGACCAGGGCCAGCAGGCGCACTGCATCCGCTACCACCTGGACGCCGCGCCGGCGCCGCTCAAGGAACTGACCGACAAGCTCTCCGAAGCCGATCCCGACTAGCCTATCTTCAATTCCGGATAACCGGTGCGCGGATCGAGCTCGCGCGTGAAGCGCTGGCCGGGCAGCAGCGCCAGCAGCAGTTCCGCCGTGGTGCGCACGATGCAGCCCGCGCACACATGGCCGCCCAGCACCCGCCCCTGCGCGTCTGACACCGACATGTGCAGATGGGCGCCGTCGGCCGAGATCGATCCGGCCAAGGTCAGGATTTCCAGGTCGCCGCGCAGTTCGTCCGGCTGCGGCACACCGGCGTAGCGCAACTGCGCCACGTTCAGGCTGCCGATGCCCTGCAACACGAAGCCCGCCTGATGGCCGCTGGCGGCCAGCGCCGCCACCACCGCCGCGCGCAGATCGTCGCCGGGAGCCAGCCGCAACGCCAGCGTTTGCATCAGGCCACCATGCGCGCGAATTCGCCCTGCTCGACCAGCTTCTGCAGGTCGTCGGCGCCGCCGATCAGCGTGCCCTTCACGAAGATCATCGGGAAGCTCGGCCAGCCGGTCCACATCTTCAGCGCCGTGCGCGGACGCCATTCGGACAGGTAACTGCCATAGCTCAGGTATTGGTAGGGAGTGCCCAGGCCGTCGAGGATTTTGCGGGCCTTGCGCGGGAAAGGATTCAAGCCCATGCCGACCACCACCACGGTGTTGGCGGCCACGGCGGCCTGCACTTCGGCCACCAGGTCGCGGTGATAGCCGCTCACGCGCTCGCGCACGGCTGGGTGGATGTGGGCTTCGTCCAGGATGTTACGGCTCATCGGTATTCCTCATGAATGATTGATGAGCGTAAGAGTAGCCGCAACCGGCGCGGCGGCATAGCCTTTTCCGCGCCGGGGGCAAAGGACCATGCAGGATCAGAGCTCCAGCTTGGAGATCTTGGTGCCTTCGAGGTTGAGGTTGGCCATCAGGCCGGCGTTGGTCAGCACCAGCGCCTGCACCGGATTGTTGGCGGTGGTGGTGTCGATCTCGCCGTTGGCGCCTACTTTCAGCAGCGCCACCGAACCGTCGACGCCGGCCGTCCAGCCTTTGCTGGCGCGGAATTTATCCAGCGCTTCCCTGGTCATGAACAGCAGCACCACGGCCTTCGACTGCGCGCCGGCCTGGAAGCCGACCGACACCGAAGCCACGCTGTAGTAATCGACCGTCTGGCCGCCGCTGCGCAACACGCCCTTGCCGTATTCGCCGCCCACCACCAGGCCGGCCGCCAGCACGCGCGGGAACACCAGCACGCCGGCCGATTTGCGCACCAGCTCGCGCGAACCCTTCACTTCCGAATACAGGCGCTCCAGCGTCGAGTAGGAACCCTGTTCGATCTCGGTGCGCACGGCGGCCGAATCGGCCTTGCCGGCCGTGGTGGTGGTGGTGCAACCGCCCAGCGCCAGGCCGGCGAACATCAGCGCTGCGGTGCTACGGACCAGGAAAGTACGTTTTTGCATGGAAGTCTCCGAAAAAAATGAATGAGCTGTAGGTTGCCATAATCACCATGGCCGTCCCTATTCTGTCATCTTCCGGGATTTCGTGCTTTGTCCCATCCGTATCAAACGGGCCGGGCGTGGCCGAACAGAATGGCGCGCTCCTCGGCCGACATGCTACGCTCCTTGCGGGCGTAGACGTTCTCCACGCCGTCGTAGGCCTTGACGGTGGCCGGCCGCGCGCGCATCGCTTCGAACCAGCGTTGCAGGTCGGGGAAATCGGCCAGCGTCTGCCCGTGCCCCTCGTGCGGCACGATCCACGGATAGCAGGCGATGTCGGCGATCGAGAACTCGCCGGCGATGAAGTCGCGGCCCCGTAGTTGCTTGTCCAGCACGCCGTACAGGCGGCTGGTCTCGCGGGTGTAGCGGTCGATGGCGTAAGGCACGGTCTCCGGCGCGTAGATGTTGAAGTGGCCGATCTGGCCCGCCATCGGTCCCAGCCCGGCCACCTGCCAGGTCAGCCATTGCAGCGCCTCCAGCCGCGCGCGCGGATCGCGCGGCAGGCCGAAGCCGCTCTTGTCGGCCAGGTATTGCAGCATGGCGCCGGACTCGAACATGCTCAGCGGCGCGCCGCCGTCGGCCGGCGCGTGGTCCACCAGCGCCGGGATCTTGTTGTTCGGCGAAATGCGCAGGTATTCCGGCGCAAACTGTTCCCCCTTGCCGATGTTCACGCGGATCAGCCGGTAGTCGAGACCGGCCTCTTCCAGGTACATGGTCATTTTTAAGCCGTTGGGGGTGGCGGCGTAGTAGAGATCTATCATGGTTGTATTGTGCACGCCGACGGCCCGGCGGCGGGATGCCAATCGCGGGATTTTTCAGGAGGCCAATCAGGCCGCGTGTCAGCGGCCGCCGAACGCCAGCCGTTTGCCTTCGCGCAGCATGCCGGCGAAGTCGGCCGCCGGGATCGGCTGGCTGAACAGATAGCCTTGCAGCTGGTCGCAGCCCAGCTCGCGCAGGAAGCTCATCTGCTCGGCCGTCTCCACGCCCTCGGCCACGATCTCCTGGCGCAGCTGCTGCGCCATGGTGACGATGGCGCGCGCGATGGCGCAATCGTTTTCTTCGTACGGCAGGCCGATGACGAAGGAGCGGTCGATCTTCAGGGTGCTGATCGGGAATTTCTTCAGGTAGGCCAGGCTGGAATAGCCGGTGCCGAAGTCGTCCAGCGCCAGCGCCATGCCCATCGCCACCAGCTCGTTCATGATGGCGATCACATTGTCGGTGCCGCGCACCAGCAGGCTCTCGGTGATCTCCAGGTTGATCTGGTCCGGCTGCACGCCGTGCCGCTCCAGCACCGCCGCGATGCGCTTGGGCAGCTGGTTGTCGAACTGGCGCGCCGACAGGTTGACCGCGATCGGCGGCATGATCAGGTTGGCGTCCTTCCACTCGCGCACCTGGCGGCAGGCTTCTTCCAGCACCCAGCTGCCGAGGTCGAGGATCAGGCCGGTCTCCTCCGCCACCGGGATGAACACGCCCGGCGACACCAGCCCGCGCACCGGATGGCGCCAGCGCAGCAGCGCCTCGGCGCCGACGATGCGGCCGCTGCGCAAGCTGACCTTGGGCTGGTAATACAGCATCAGCTCGTTGTTGCTGAGCGCCTGGCGCAGCTCGCTCTCGATGCGCAGGTGTTCCTTGGCGCGCTGGTTCATCTCCTCGCTGTAGAACAGGAAGGCCGATTCGATATTCTGCGCGGCCTTGCTCATCGCCACGTCGGCGTAGCGGATCAGGGTCGAGACCTCGGTGCCGTCCTCGGTGTACACGGTGATGCCGATGTGGGCGCCGACCTGCAGGCGATGACCGCCGATGACGATGGGCGCGACCAGCGCGGCCAACAGCTTTTGCGCGACGATGGCGGCGTGTTCGCGCTTTTCGATGTGCAGCAGCGCGACCGCGAACTTGTTGCCGTCGAGCCGCGCCAGCACGTCGGCCTCGCGCAGCGACAGCCGGAACAGGCGGCCGATCTCGCACAGCAGGCCGTTGCCGATATCGTGGCCCAGCGTGTCGCTGATGGCGCCGATGCGGGTGATCTCGATCACCAGCAGCGCGCCGTGTTCCTGCGAGCGCTTGGTCTCGGTCAGCGCCTGGCCGACCAGCTGGTTCAGCAGGCACAGATTGGGCAGGCCGGTCAGCGTGTCGTAGTTGGCCATGCGCTGCATGCGCGCCTCGGCGTCCTTGTGCACGCTGATGTCGGAAAACAGCGAGAAGGTGTGGCTGATCTTGCCCTGCTCGTCGCGCACCACGCTGATGGTCACCGACTGCGGGAACAGCTCGCCGTTCTTGCGCTTGCCGATGATCTCGCCGCGCCACGGCCCCTGGCCCTGCATGGCCGAGCGCACCTTGGCGCGGAACTCGGCGTCGTGCACGCCCGAGCGCAGCAGGTCGGGCGTCTTGCCGATCGATTCTTCCGGCGTGTAGCCGGTGATGCGGGTGAACGAGGAATTGATCGAGACGATGCGCTCGTGGGCGTCGGTGATCAGCACGCCCTGGTCGCTGTCCTCGATGATGCGGGCATGCAGGTTGAGCTTGTCCTCCTCCGACAAGGCTTCGTTGACCTTGCTGAGCTTGATCAGCATGCCGACCGGATCGCCGCCGTCGTCGTGGCGCAGCAGGATGTGCAGGTTCACCCAGATCAGCTCGCCACTCTTCTTGCGCCGGCGCACCTCGGTGTGCGCGCCGCCGGCCGGGTTGCCGTCGGTCTCGAAGAACAGCTCGGCGATGTTGCCGTCGTCGTCGCCCTCGGCGTACAGGAACAGCACGTGCTGGCCCACGGCCTCGGCGGCGGTGTAGCCGAACATCTGCTGGGCGCCGGCGTTCCAGCCGGTCAGGTAGCCGGCCAGGTCCAGTTCCAGTTCGGCATCGACCGGGGCCGCTGACTTGGAGGCCGCGCCAACGCCGGCTGCGGCCAGCGCGGCATCGAGCTGGGCCAGCGTCGCCGCCAGCGCCTCGCCCGATTCGCCGCGCGCCTGCCGGCTCAGCGCAAGGCAACGCTCGATCGCGTCATGCATGGGGAGCACCCGCCTTGCCCGCCGATACGCCCTGCATCCACAAGTAGGCGTCGGCCAGGATCTGGTTGAAGCTGGCGTTGTCGATCTGTAGCGCCTGCAAGCCTTGCGTCAGCGCCGCGACATCGTCGTGTTCGGCGGCTTCGACCACGCCGAGCAGCTGGCCCAGTTCGCCTTCGCGCGACAGCAGCGCCTGCTGCACGGCTTCGCTGATGGTCAGCGGTTTCAGCACCTCGGCCAGCGGCATGCCGAACAACACGCCCAGCAGCGAGAACATGCCGGCCATGAAGGCCTGCTCCTGGTGCGGCTTGTCTTGTCCGGCGGCCTTGGACAGCAGCTCCATCGCCCGCGCCCGCACCGACACGCGCGCCAGCAGCATGGCCGAGCGCTGGTCGGCCTCGCGCGACGAGAACAGCATCAGGTTGAGCCAGCGGCGCAGCTGCGAGCGGCCCAAAATCAAGATGGCCTGCGAAAAACTGGTGACGCGGCGGCCGGTGCCCATGCCCAGCGAGTTCACCAGCCGCAGCAGGTGGTAGGACAGCGTCGGATCCTGGCGCAGCAGCGCTTCGATTTCGTGGGTGTCGGCGTCGGCCGAGACCAGTTGCACCAGCTTGAGCGCCAGCGCGCGCGAGGCGGCCTGGTTGCCGACCGGCTTGGGCGGCGGCGCCAGGAACCAGTCGCCCTCGATCCACGATACGCCGGTGGGCAGCTCGGCGGCCAGCGCGCCATCGCTATGGTGGACTTTGTCGGCGGGCAGCGCTTTCCAGCCGGCCTCGTCCAGCAATTGATGGACCGCCTGCGCCTTGGCGTCGGCCGGGCCGGCGCCAAGGCGCAGGCGGTAGTAGCAGCTCATGCTGCCGGAGGCCAGCTCCTGCAGGACGCTGGCCGGCACCGTATCGACCTGCAAGCCACTGGCATCGAGCAGCAACGCCGACGGCACGCCGTTGCGGTCGGCCAAAGGATGCAAAAACACAGGCGGCATGGCAGTCGTAGCGGTCATTGAGCGTGTCCAGCGTAAGCGGTCGGTGATCCCGCTATGGTACTCCGAAATTATTGGCGTCGGCCAACATTATGCTGGCGAGCCGGGCAATATCAAACGGTGTGGCAAATGTCCGAGCAGACGCTCGAACAGTCCCGGCTGCTTCATGCGGTCCAGCCACCACTGCAGCGCGGCGCCGTGCTCGCCGCTGCGCCAGGCCAGGTAGAAGGTTTCGGCCGGTTTGGGCTCTTCCACCTGCTTCTCCACCAGCAGGCCGGCGGCGATGGCGGCGCGCGCGCACGGCTCCGGCAGGAAGCCGAAACCCATGCCAGCCAGCTGGAACTGGAACTTGGTCGCCATGTCGGGCACGGTCAGCGTGTCCTGGCCCAGCAGCAGGCCGACGGTGCGCGGCGCCATCTGGCGCGCCGAGTCGGCCACGCTGACGGCGCGGTATTGCTGTAATTGCACGCGGTCCAGCCTGCCCTGCACCGCCGCCAGCGGATGCGACGGCGCCACCGCGAACACGAAACCGATCTTGCCGATCGGCAGGGAGACGTAGCCGCCGCCGGCCGGGCCGTCGCCCGCCACGCCCACCAGCAGGTCGGCGCGGCGGTCCAGCAGCGCCTCCCAGGCCCCGGACAGGGCTTCCTGCACGATGCGCAGCCGGGTCTGCTGGGCGACCTGGTAGAAGGCCTGGATATCGTCGTGGAACATGCAGGCCGAGAACATCGAATCCATGCCGACCGCCAGCTCGGTCTCCCAGCCGGAGGCCACCCGGCGCACGCGGTGCTCCAGGTCTTGCGCGGCTTTGAGCAGGTAGCGCCCTTCTTTCAGCAGCTCGACGCCGGCCGCCGTCAGCACCACGCGCGGGCCGTTGCGCTCGAACACCTGCACGCCGAGGTCGTCCTCCAGCTTGCCGACGGTGTAGGAAATGGTCGAGGGCACGCGGTGCAACTCCTTGCCGGCGGCGGAGAACGATCCGCGGCGGTCGATGGCGTCGACGATTTGCAGGGCTTCGAGGCTGAGTCTGAGCATTCGATTTTTTCGATAGTAAAGCGGTAAATTTTCCGTTTTTTTATTCCGCAGCACCCGTTTATACTGTGATTCATGGATGCAGCGATAAGAAAACAGCTTTCAAAATTATCGCACATTAACTTACAAGAAACGGAGCCCTACCATGTTGCAAATTCGTAAAAGTGAAGAACGCGGCGTCGCCAACCACGGCTGGCTGCAATCGCGCCACACCTTCTCGTTCGGCAGCTATCACGATCCGAAGCACACCGGTTTCGGCCCGCTGCTGGTCATCAACGAAGACCAGGTGCTGGGCGGCCAGGGTTTCGGCACCCACGGCCACCGCGACATGGAAATCATTTCCTACGTGCTCAGCGGCGCGCTGGAACACAAGGACAGCATGGGCACCGGCTCGGTGCTGCATTACGGCGACGTCCAGCGCATGAGCGCCGGCAACGGCGTGCGTCACAGCGAGTTTAACCACTCGCCGAGCGAACAGGTGCATTTCCTGCAGATCTGGATCCAGCCCAACCAGACCGGCATTCCGCCGAGCTACGAGGAAAAGCACTTCACGCCGGAGAGCAAGCTGGGCCAGCTGCGCCTGATCGCCTCCAACGACGGCCGCGAAGGCTCGGTGCTGATTCATCAGGATGCGGCGATCTACGCCACCATCATGACGGCGGGCGACAGTCTGAAGCATGAACTGGCCCAGGGACGCCAGTCCTATGTCCACGTGATCCGTGGCGAGGTGACGGTCAACGGCACGGCGCTTAAAGGCGGCGATGCGCTGAAAATCAGCGGGGAAACGCTGGTGACGCTGCAAGACGCCAAAGCGGCCGAAGTACTGGTGTTCGACCTGCCTTCGTAAGCTAGAGGCCGGCCTAAAAAAACTTTCCGCCAGTTTTGGTATCATGAAGGGCGCGCCGGGTCTGTTCGAACAGCCCGGCGCGCCTTTTTTACCTTGAATATCCATTAATTGAAGAGCATAGCTATGTCGCAGAGCGCAGCAACCCCGGCAACAGACGAACTGGATTACATGACTTCTTGCGCCCTGCCGACCCCTTGGGCCCAGTTCACGCTGCACGCCTTTGTCGAAAAGGCAACCGGCAAGGAGCACCTGGCAATGGTGCTGGGCGACATCGGCAACGGCGAGCCGGTGCTGGCGCGCGTGCATTCCGAGTGCCTGACCGGCGACGTGCTGTTCTCGCAGCGCTGCGACTGCGGCGCCCAGCTCGAAGGCGCGCTGAAGAAGATCGCCGCCGAAGGCCGCGGCGTGCTGCTGTACCTGCGCCAGGAAGGCCGCGGCATTGGCCTGATCAACAAGATCCGCGCCTACCGCCTGCAGGAAGCCGGCGCCGACACGGTGCAGGCCAACGAGCAGCTGGGCTTCAAGCCGGACCAGCGCACCTATGGCCTGGTGCAGCCGATGCTGGCGCAGTTCGGCGTCAAAAGCTTACGCCTGATGACCAATAATCCGCGTAAGATCGATGCCATGACTAAACTGGGCATCGAGGTGGCCGAGCGCGTTCCGCTGCTGGTCAACCGCAACGCCTTCAACCAGCACTACCTGAACACCAAGGCAGCCAAGCTGGGCCACATGATGACGCCGCTGACGCCGGCGCCGGTGGAGGATGGCGCGCTGTAAGTTTGGTTTTTAAAGCTTGATTTTAAGGACTGCATGAAATTTAACAAGCTTGCTATTGCCATCGCCCTGAGCTGGGCCAACACCGCCGCGCTGGCGGCATCGGCCGCGAATGCGCCGCCCTCGCCGCCGCAACTGGCGGCCGCGCAGTCTTCCGCCAAGGCCTCGGCGCCCGCCGCCGCTGCCGACAACGCCGACGCCGCCCCGCTGCCTCCGCCCTCCACCGCGGCCCAGCATCTCTACGGTTCCGCCAAAAACGACATCCTGCAAGTGCGCTCGCTGCTCAAGAGCGGCCGCACGCAATCGTCGGTCGGCTCCGGCTTTTTGATCGGCACCAGCAACCTGGTGGTCACCAATTACCACGTGGTCTCTCAGTTCGCGCTCGATCCCGACACCTACGTCGGCGAATGGGTGGACACCAGCGGCCAGCGCGGCAACGTCGAACTGCTGGCGGTGGACGTGCTGCACGACCTGGCCGTGCTGCGCGTAAGCCGCAACGGCACCGGCTTCTTCAAGATCCCCGAGCAGCTGGCCAAGCTGACCCAGGGCCAGTACCTGTACTCGCTGGGCAATCCGCTCGACCTGGGCTTCGCCATTTCCGAAGGCGCCTACAACGGCGTGATCGCGCGCAGCTTCTACGACCAGCTGATGTTCACCGGCCCGATCAACTCCGGCATGAGCGGCGGCCCCAGCGTGACGGTCGATGGCGCGGTGGCCGGCGTCAACGTCTCCAAGCGCCTCGATGGCGAACTGGTCAGCTTCCTGGTGCCGGCCCGCTTCGCGCAGGACTTGCTCAAGCGCGTCGAGCAGCAAAAGAAAACCCCGACCGACTTCACCGCCGTCGTCGCCGCCCAGTTGCTGAATCATCAGCGCGCCATGGTCGACCAGTTGCTGGCCAGCCCGCTGAGCCTGAAACCGATGGGCCCGTATCAAGTGCCGGTGCGCGAGTCCGAGCAGATGCGCTGCTGGGGCCGCTCCAACGTCAAGGCCGACAAGCCGTTCACGGTGGACGACGCCAGCTGCGCGATGGAGTCGGCGATCTTCGTCAGCGGCTCGCTGCAGACAGGCCAGCTGAGCATACGCCACCAGTACCTGCGCAGCACCGGCCTGGACAAGCTGCGCTTTGCGCAACTGGCCAGCTCCTCGTTCAAGAACGAGCATTTCGGCACCAACAAGGATACCCGCCTGACCGGCCCGCAGTGCACCGAGGACTTCGTCAAGAGCAAGGACCTGCCGCTGCGCGCCGTGCTGTGCGTGCGCGCCTACCGCAAGTTCGCCGGCCTGTACGACTTCGCGCTGCTGACCGCCAGCACCGACCAAGGCTTGATGAGCCTGCAAAGCCGGCTCGACGCGCGCGGCGTCTCGTATGAAAACGGCTTGCGCCTGTCGCGCGTGTTCATCGAATCGCTGGGCCTGGCGCCGGTGGTCAAGAAGCCCGCCGTGGCGGCCGTTCCGGCTAAGGGGGGCAAGCAATGAAAGCCCCCTACTTCATCGAGATCCTGGCCCGCAACGGCGACGTGCTGCATCGTCACAAGGTAGATGCGCTGCCGATCCGCCTGGGCCGCAGCTACGACAACGACGTCATCCTCGACGACGCCCACAGCGCCGCCGCCCACGCGGTGGTCGACGCCAACGAACAAGGCGAGCTGGTGCTGCGCGACCTGGGCAGCAAGAACGGCACTTACCTGCAGGGCAAGCGCCAGACCAGCGTGGTGCTGGGCGGCGACACCATGGTGCGCCTGGGCCACACGCGGCTGCGGGTGCGCGCGGCCGACTTTCCGGTCGCCGACGAACTGGCCGACACCACCATGCACGGCTGGGAAGGCGCGGCGCCGGCCACCATCGGCCTGGCGCTGATCGCCATCTTCACCTGCGCGGAAACCTGGCTGTCCGACGTCGAGCCGTTCGCGCTGATACGCTACCTGCTGGTGCTGGCCAGCAGCCTGGCCGCCGGCCTGCTGTGGAGCGGCGTGTGGGCGCTGGCCAACCGCCTGTTCGGCAGCCACGCGCGGCTGGGCCGGCACTTGTTCATCCTCGGCAGCGGCCTGGCGGTGCTGGGTGTATGGCGGGTCGGCGGCGCGGCGCTGGCGTATGCGTGGTCGGCCGAAGCGTTCACCCGCTACGGCAACCTGGTCACGCTGGCGATCGCCTGCGGCATGCTGTTCTTCCACCTGATCACCATCAAGCCCCACCATCCGCGTCGCTTCGCGATCAGCTGCTGGGTGATGCTGGTGGGCGGCGCCGGCCTGATGCTGATGACCAATCTGCAAAGCACGGGGCGCGCCTCGGACGAGCTGTACATGTCGGTGCTGCTGCCGCCGGAAGTCCGTCACAGTCCCGATCGCAGCGTCGACCAGTTCATGGCCGACGCCGCCAAGCTGAAAACCGGCGCCGACGCCGCCCGCGTCCGCGCGGTCAAGGACGGCACGCCGGAAACCGACGACGACGACGGCAACGAATAACCCCGGGGTCAGATCTGACCCCGGATAAAAAAGCCCGCCAGACTGAACGCGCTTCATATCGCGCTCAGTGCCGGCGGGCTTTTTTTACTTGCTGTCTGTTACTTGGCTGCTTTGCGGCGGCGGGCGATGGCGCCTACCAGGCCCAGGCCGGCCAACATCATAGCGTAGGTTTCCGGCTCAGGTACGGCGGCGGTGACGGACACATTGTCCAGCACCGCGCCCGAGTAGCCGTCGCCGCCAACGCTGCTGAACACCAGCGCTTGCGAACCGCCGGCGGTGGTGAAGTTGAAGCTGTAGTTGGTGACAGGAGTGCTGCCATCGAACGCGTAGTGGTTGCCGCCAACGAACACGTCCAGACCGGCGCCGTGCGAGTAGGGATTGTGGGTCAGGTCGAACGACAGTGTGTAGGTGGCGCCGGCGACTGCGGTGAACGACTGCGACAGTGCACCCGGACCTGGCGTGCCCAGCATGTCGATGCTGTTGCCCGAGATCGAGTTGTAGCTGTTGTTGATGACGTCGACCGAGTTGCCGCCGACGGTCCAGAAGGCAATCGCGCTCTCGCCTGCGCCCACTCGGACGTAGTTGTTCAGATTGACGCCGCTGGCGATTTCAAAGTCGCCGTTCTGGATCAGGTTGGCGGCCGATGCGGCGCCCGAAACGCTTGCTGCGGCAATGGCTGCTGCCAGGATCAGTTTGGACATTTTCATGTTGTGACTTTCAAAAAGGAGGGAACGGCGACTCAATGACGCTATTCTACCTATTAATTTCAAAGACACAACTAAAATTTCATTTTGATACTGAATATATTTCTTAGGCAATATTTTCAGAAGCCTAAGAAGGCCAGCCGCGCAGCACCTGGTCCACCACTTCCTGCAACTGTTTGCGGGTGGCGCCGGCCGCCGCCTGCACTGCCATGCCATTGGAAACGGTCATCACATAGCGCGCCAACTGGCCCGAGCAACTGTCGGCCGGCAGGTCGCCGTCGGCCTTGGCGCGCTCCAGGCGCGCGCGCAATTTGGCCTCGCTGGCGGCGCGGCGTTCGATCAAAGAGTCGCGTATTGGCAACGCATCGTCGCTGCAAGCGAGCGCGCCGTTGATCACCAGGCAGCCGTGCGGGTTCTCGGATTCGGTCTGGGCGTCGGCATTGCCACGCAAAAAATGCTCGACCACGGCGCGCGCGGTCGGCTGCTCCAGCGCCGCGTTGAACAGCGGATCGTGGGAAGCGCCATAGCGCTCCAGCGCCATGCGGAACAGGTTTTCCTTGTTGCCGAACACGGCGTACAGGCTGGGACGGTTCATGCCCATCGCCTCGGTCAGCTCCGGCAGCGAGCTGCCTTCGTAGCCCTTCTCCCAGAACACTTTCATGGCCTTGTCCAGCGCCGTCTCCGCATCAAAGGTGCGCGGGCGGCCGGACTTGCGAGCTGTTGCGGAAATATCTTTCATACCGATCGGTTAAAAATTCATTGACAAAGTTCTTTGCGGACTTCATTATGAACCGATCAGTAAAAAACTCAAGTATTTTTACAGCTCATAGGGAATAACTCATATGCAAAACCACACCAACGCCCAGGCCGTCCTGCCTGACGACGCGCCCTCGCCCATTTCCACACCCACCCGCGCCGCCTGGCTGGCCGTGCTGTCGGTCGCCGTCGGCTCGTTCGCGCTGGTGACCACGGAGTTCCTGCCGGTCGGCCTGCTGCCGTCCATCGCAGCCGAACTGGGCGTGACCGAAGGCATCGCCGGCATGATGGTGACCGTCCCTGGCCTGGTGGCCGCGTTCGCCGCCATTCTGGTCACCATCGGCGTCGGCAAGACCGACCGCCGCTACGTCATCTGGGCCCTGACCGCCACGCTGATCGTCTCCAACCTGATCGTCGCGCTGTCGCACAGCTATCCGCTGGTGCTGGCCGGACGCGCGCTGCTGGGCATAGGCGTCGGCGGCTTCTGGGCCATCGGCGGCGCGCTGGGCAACCGGCTGGTGCCGGAAGCGTCGGCCGCGCGCGCCACCTCGATCATCTTTGCCGGCATCTCGCTGGGCACCGTGGCCGGCGTGCCGGCCGGCGCGATGATCGGCGAGATGGTCGGCTGGCGCATGGCCTTCTTCACCGCCAGCGCGGTGTCGCTGCTGGTGCTGGCGGCGCAAATGTGGCTGCTGCCACGGCTGCCGACCACGTCGGCCCTGACCTTCGCCCAGCTGCCGGCGCTGCTGCGCGTGCAGAAGGCGCGGCTGGGCATGCTGGCCACGCTGCTGATCTTCATCGGCCAGTTCGCCGCCTACACTTATGTGACGCCGTTCCTGAGCCAGGTCGCCGGCTTGAGCGCCAAGACCATCAGCGTGCTGCTGCTGATTTACGGCGCGGCAGGTTTCGTCGGTAATCTGATCGGCGGCTGGGCGGTGGCCCGGAGCGTGAAGAATTCACTGATCGCCACCGGCGTGGTCATGGGCTTGTCCGCCGCGGCGATGCCGCTGTTCGGCGCCACGGCCGCCGGCGCCACGGTGTTGATCGTGATCTGGGGTCTGGCCTTCGGCATGATGCCGATCTCGGTGCAGACCTGGATGTTCAAGGCCGCGCCGGATGCGATGGAGAGCGGCGGCGCGGTGTTCGTCGCCACCGCGCAGATCTCGCTGGCCAGCGGCGCGCTGGTGGGCGGAGTGTCGGTCGACTATCTGGGCGTGTCGAGCGCGATGGTGGTCGGCGGCGTGTTTGCGCTGGCGATGGCCGCCGTCATCGCGGCGTGGGCGCGGGACGACGGCAAACCCTTGGCCAAGCTGCACGCGGTTCACTGATCAGATCCGGCCGCGTCTGAATTCAGCCAGGAAGGCCTTGGTCTCCCTGGCCGACAGCACCTTGATTTCGTCGCCGTGCCAGGCGTACAGATATGGCGTGCCGCCCAGGCGGTCGGTCAACTTGGCGTCGAGCAGGAAGCAGGTGCCAAGCGGGTACTCGTCGCTCATGCGGCGCGAACACTGCACATGCAGCTCCGGCGAGAACGCCTGTCCCGGCACCGGATGAATCTCCACCCTGCCCGCCCGTTCCACCGAATGCACCGCCACCTGCCGATAAGCGTAGATATCACGCGCCATCGTCCATCCTTCGCCGTCAAAAGCGCCATGGTAGCAGATCGTTTATCGATACTGGCTATCGCACCAGCGAAGTGACGAACTCCAGGAAGGCCAGCGTTTTCGCCGGCGGATGATAGCGTGACGGGTAGTAGGCATACATCGGGAAGCGCTCGTCCGGCCATGCCGTCAGCACCGGCGTCAGCGCGCCTGAGCGCAACAGCGGCTCCACCGCCAGGTCGATCACCTGCGCCAGGCCGTAGCCGGCCAGCAGTACGCTTTCCATGGTGCCGGCGTCGTTCAGCGTCAGCTGGCCGCGCGGGTTGACCACCGTGGTTTTGCCGCCGCGATGGAACTCCCAATCGTAGGGACGGCCCGTCGCCGGATTGCGGAAATGGATGCAGGTGTGGTCTTCGCTTTCAAGGTCGGACGGCTTCTTCGGCACGCCGTGGCGGCGCAGGTAGGCCGGCGTGGCAACCGTCAGCACGCGCGTGTCCATCAGCTTGCGGGCGATCAGCGACGACGATTGCGGATCGCCGAAACGTATCGCCAGGTCGAAGCCATCGCCCACCATGTCGCCCAACTGGTCGCGCGCCACCAGGTCCAGATCCAGCTCCGGATGCCGCTTCAGGAAGGCGCCCAGTTTGGGGCCCAGCAGCAGCCGCGCCAATAGCGGCTCGATGTTGACGCGCAGGCGGCCGCGCACCACGACCGCGCCCTCTCCCGCCGAGGCCACCGCCTCCTCCAGCCCCGCCAGCAGCGGCCCGATTTGCGCGTAGAAGCGGCGCCCTTCGTCCGTCAGCGATACTTTGCGCGTGGTGCGGTCGAACAGCCGGATGTTGAGCCGCGCCTCCAGCTTGGCGATGGCGCGGCTGACGCCGGACTGCGACATCTCCAAGGCCTCGCCCGCGCGCACGAAGCTGCCGGCATCGACGATCGCCGCCAGCACGCGCATGCCGTTTACTACCCGTTCGTCGAACGCCATGATGTATGCCGATTTGTCATGAATGATATGAGTTCCATGCTATCGGAGTATAGACAGTTTTGCAGCAAAATTCTTGCATGCGGACTTTCCGCCTCATTCAAGGAGATCACGATGCATGCAACGAACGATATGAAATCAGGCACGAGCGGCCGCTTGCTTGGACAGCGTGTGATTGTGCTCGGCGCTTCTTCCGGTATCGGACTGGCTGTGGCGCGCGAAGCCGTGCGCGAGGGAGCTGAGGTGCTGGTGGTGTCGAGCCAGATCTCGCGCATCGAGAAGGCGCTGGACTACCTCGGCGGCAAGGCGCAGGGCTGCGCGCTGGATCTGCACGATGAGCGGGCCATCGAGCGCTTCTTCGCCACCGTCGGCGAATTCGATCATCTGGTTTATACGGCGGGCGACGCGCTCACGATCGGCGCCTTGACCGGCTTCGACCTGGCGGCGTCGCGCTCGGTGTTTGACTTGCGCTACTGGGGCGCGCTGGCGGCGGCCAAATACGGCGCGCGCCATATCCGGGCGGGTGGCTCGATCACCTTCACGACCGGCATCGCATCGGCGCGTCCGCAGAGCGGATGGTCGCTGATGTCCAGCGTGTGCGGCGCGGTGGAGTCGCTGACGCGGGCGCTGGCGGTGGAGTTGGCGCCGCTGCGGGTCAACGCAGTATCGCCGGGGGTGGTCGCAACGAATCTGTGGGCGGACATGGCGCAAGCGCAGCGCGAGCAGTTGTTTACCGACGTCAGTGAGGCGCTGCTGGTAGGGCGAGTGGGTTCAGCGGAAGACGTCGCCGCCGCCTACCTGTTCCTGATGAGCAGCGGCTACGCCACCGGACAGGTTCACGTCGTCGACGGCGGCGCACTATTGATCTAATCGAAGGACGGTTGAGAATGCCAGGCACAGGATATCGAAACGATGTCCTGGCGACCTGGCATTTTTTTTCGGTGGCGCTTGAAGGATGTCTTTAAGCCACTACACTGAAATGACTACGTACACGTGGGACGAAGCCAAGCGCCTGAGCAACCTGCGCAAGCACGGCCTGGATTTCGCCGACGCACATACCGTGTTTGGCGCGGAATGCTATACGGCGGAGGGCACGCGTTTTCACTATGGCGAACAGCGTTTTATTACGATTGGACATTTCGCCGGCCGCGAAGTTGCAGTTATCTATACGGAGCACGATGATGAAATCAGACTTATCTCATTTCGGAAAGCAAATCGCCATGAAAGACGGACCCTGTTCGGAAAATGATGGTGACTGGACGAGCGTTATGCCTATTCCCGAAGACGAGATCGAATATGATGAAGATTGCCCTCCTTTGGAATCCGGCGTCTACTCAGAACCGATACATCGGTTTAACGGGAGAATTATTCCGCCGCGAAAGTCGCCCACCGATCCGTATGACCCTGAGGTGCTTGCCTTCATGAGATCGCTAACGCCTTTGGTTCAAATGGAACCGGCTATTTTGGGCGGTATGCCCGTATTTAAAAACACACTCGTGCCAATCAAACGTATGTTCGACTATCTACTGAGAAAAAAAACAATGGACGAGTTTTTAACGGACTATCCCGCGGTGTCCCGTGACTTGGCTATCGGCGTACTCGAGTCAGAGGCGACCTTGTTTTACGAGGAAATCAGCAAAGCGATGGACTCGGCCGCGATGCCCTCTTCCCTGCCCAGGTAGCCCAGCTTTTCATTGGTCTTGGCCTTGATGTTGACTTGGCCGACGGCCACGCCCAGATCCTGCGCGATGTTGGCGCACATGCTGGCGATGTGCGGCGCCATCTTCGGCCGCTGCGCGATGATGGTCGCGTCGATGTTGCCGATGCTGTAGCCGGTGGCCACCACGCGCCGCGCGGCTTCCTTCAGCAAGGTGCGCGAATCGGCGCCCTTGAACTGCGGATCGGTGTCCGGGAAGTGCTTGCCGATGTCGCCCAGCGCCGCGGCGCCCAGTATCGAATCGGTGATCGCGTGCAGCAGCACATCGGCGTCCGAGTGACCCAGCAGACCCACATGATGCGGGATATCGACGCCGCCGATAATCAGTTTGCGGCCTTCCACCAGTGCGTGGCAATCGTAGCCCTGGCCGATGCGGAATGGGAGTTTGGTCATTTTTCTATCCTGTGTTATTCGCCGGCGGCCAGGTACATTTCCGCGATGCGGATGTCGGCCGGCAGCGTGACTTTCAAATTACGTGGATGGCCTTCGATCAGCCGCGGCGACAGGCCCAGCATCTCGACGGCGCTGGCGTCGTCGGTGATGGCGTTGGCGTCCGGCGCGCTGCCCAGGGCGCGCAGCAGCAGCTCGTAGCTGAACATCTGCGGCGTCTGCGCCAGCCACAGGCCGTTGCGCGACACCGTCGTCGCCGCCACCGGCACCACGCCGGTCGCGCGCTTGACCGTGTCCACCACCGGCAGCGCCAGCAGGCCGCCTGCGGCATCGTCGCCCACACCGACTATCAGCTTGGCGATCAGGGCCGGCGTCAGGCCGGGGCGCGCGGCGTCGTGCACCATGATCATGTCGCCGCCGGCGACTACGCCTTGAAGCTCGCGCAGGGCATTGAGCACCGTGTCCATGCGGGTGGCGCCGCCGCAGCGCAGCACCGTCACGCCGTCCAGGTCAGCCGGCAGCACGCCGTCGATCTGGCCGTCGGTAGCGCTGACCACCACATAAGTATGCGCCACCAGTTCGCTGGCGCGGAAGGCGTCCACCGCGTGACGCAGCATCGGCTTGCCGCCTACTGTCAGGTATTGTTTGGGTCCGTCCGCCGCCATGCGCGCGCCGACGCCGGCGGCGGGCAGCAATGCAAAGTAGCGCGGTGTGTGTTTGGGTGCAGTCATAGTGTTCAGTTATTTATGGCGACGCAGCAGGATGGCGGCGATCTCGCCATCGCAGACCTTACCCATGCGGGCGTATTCTTCCGGCGTATCGATCTCCGCCTGTTTGGCCCTGCCCTTGTCGAATTCATCGCGGATGAAGGGGAACCAGGTGCCGTTGATCTCGTGCTCCAGCGCCGACATCGCCGTGCCCGACGGCGCATACAGCGGCTTGGCTTCGAAGCGTTTGTTCAAGGCCTCGCGCACCACCTGCTCCACGCGGGCCAGGTTTTCCATGTAGGCCTGCAGATGCCGTTGTTCGTGTTCGAGGATCGCCTGGTACGCGCAGGTGCCCGGCGCAAACTCGTTGCCGACATAAATCAACACCGGCGAATAATTCAGCTTCAGGTCCACGCGCGGCGCGATGCATTCGTAGCCGCTGACCGGATCCTGCAGCACCGGCCCGCCAAGGTCGACCGAATACTGGCCCTTGGTCACGGTCAGCCCCAGCGTCACCATCTTGTTGTCCATGTTGCCGGACTTCGCGGTCAACGCGCGGTATGGCAGCTGGTTGTTGATGGTGTAGCCGTTCTGTTTGGCCGACAGCACCGACACCGTTTTCGCTATCGTATCCTCGCAGCGGATCTGGAACGGCGTGCGCTGCGCGGCGGCGCTTGCCGTGCCGCTGGCCAGCAGGCCGAGACAGAGTCCGAGTCCGACGAGGATGAGGAGCTTCATAGCTTCCAGTCGCCCGCGCGCAGCTTGTCCAGCCAGAAGATGCCGATGACGGTTTTGACGTCGGTGATTTTCCCTTCGCGCACCCATTGCAGCAGCTCGTCGATGGTGGCGGTGAAGGTTTCCAGGAACTCGCCTTCGTCCAGCTTCTGCGGGCCGGCTTTCAGGCCGCGCGCCAGATACAGGTCCAGGTGCTCGTCCGAATAGGCGATGGCGTTGTGGATGGTGCTGACGAACTGCCACTCGCTGGCGGTGTAGCCGGTTTCTTCTTCCAGTTCGCGCTTGGCGCTCGCCAGAGGGTCTTCGTCATGGTCGATTTTCCCGGCCGGGAATTCGATGAACACCTGATGCAGCGGGTAGCGGTACTGGCGTTCCATCAGCACCGTGCCGTCGTCCAGCAGCGGCAGGATCACCACGGCGCCAGGGTGCAGCACGTATTCACGCGCGGTGTGCTTGCCGTCAGGGAGAGCGATGGTGTCGCGTTGGACTTTGAGGAAGTGGCCGTTGTAGACCAATTCACCGTCGATACGGGTTTCTGTCAGATGCTTGTCCATGCCTGCTCCACGTCGTTGAAGAACGATAGTGTATCAGCCGTGACGCTTGCGCAGGTAGCGGACAATGAATCCCGGGAAGCCCAGGACGATGAAGATGCAGGCGGCGATTGCGTAGAATTCCCACGTTTGCGGGAAGCGGTTGCCGATCTGCGCTTCGAGGGCGAAGCCGATGGCGCCGACGACAAAGTACAGCACCGCCATTTCCGCCAGCCGCACGAACAGCGGCTTGCGGGGCCACTTGATGGCCACCAGCGCGAATACTTTGTCATTGAAAAACGGCAGGTTGGCGGCCACCAGTGCAGCGGCGATCACCAACCAGCTTGCGACGGAAACATCCATCAGGTGTTCAGCGTCAGGGTGATGGCTTTCAGGCAGGCCGCCAGCAGCGGGCCTGGCAGCAAGCCCAGAGCGATGATGGCGATGCCGTTCAGGCTCAGTGCAAAGCTCATGTCGCCCTTGACCACGATCGGCGCATTGTCGGTCGGCTCATCGAACCACATCATCTTGACCACGCGCAGGTAGTAGAACGCGCCGATCAGCGAGAACATCACCGCCAGCACGGTCAGCCAGATCTGGCCGGTGCCCAGCACCGCGGTCAGCACCGAGAACTTGGCGGCAAAGCCCATCATCGGTGGCACGCCGGCCAGCGAGAACAGCAGGATCGACATCACAGCCGCGAACCAGCCGTTACGCTTGCTCAGGCCCTTGAAGTCGGCCAGGTTTTCCGCTTCGAAGCCGGCGCGCGACAACAGCATCAACACGCCGAAGCTGCCGATGGTGGTCAGCACGTAGGTGATGGTGTAGTACATCGCGGCGCTGTAGGCAGCGGCGGCGCCGGTACGGTCGGTGGTGCCGGCAACGCCAGCGAGCAGGCCAAGCAGCACGAAGCCCATTTGCGCGATGGTGGAGTAAGCCAGCATGCGCTTCAAGTTGGTCTGCGCGATCGCGGTCAGGTTACCGATGGCCAGCGACATAACCGCCAGCACCATCAGCATCTGTTGCCAATCGACTGCCATCGGCAGCAGGCCTTCCACCAGCAGGCGGATGCAGATGGCGAAGGTGGCGATCTTCGGTGCGCCGCCCAGCAGCAGGGTCACTGCGGTTGGCGAACCTTCATACACGTCCGGTACCCACATGTGGAACGGTACCGCACCCAGCTTGAACGCCAGGCCGGCGACCAGGAACACCAGGCCGAAGACCAGGATGGTCGGCTTGATGGTGCCGGCTGCAACAGCGGTAGCCACTTTGGCGATGTCCAGCGTGCCGGTCGCGCCGTACAGCATCGAGATGCCGTACAACAGGAAACCGGAGGCCAGCGCGCCCAGGATGAAGTACTTCATCGCGGCTTCGGTAGCCTTGTGGTTGTCGCGGCGGATCGCCACCAGCGCGTACAGCGACAGCGACATCAGTTCCACGCCCAGGTACACGGACAGGAAGTTGGAGCCGGAGATCATGACCATCTGGCCCAGCGTGGCGAACAGCGCCAGCACATAGAACTCGCCGCCCAGGTTACCGCTCAACATGCCGCGGTCGTCCGCGTATTGGCGCGAATAGACCAGGGTCAGGCCGACGGCCAGGTAGGTGAACAGCTTGAGCAGGTTCGACATCGGGTCGGACACGAACATGCCGTTGAAGGTGTAGACCGTGGTGCCGGCCGCGAAGTCGTGGTAGCTCAAGGCGCCGCAGACCAGCAGCGTCAGCAGCGACAGCACGTAGGTCACCGAGCGCTTACCCTGCGACAGGAACATATCGATCAACAGGATCGCGCAGGTGCCGACCAGCAGAGCGATTTCCGCGGACACCGGCACCATGTCGATAACTGTTTGTGGAAGTGGAGTAGTCATTTATGTGTTTCCGTTTTCAGTAAGGCAGCTTGCTGTGTGCAACGTGAGCCAGCAGGTCTGCAACCGAGGTTTGCATCGTGTCGGTGAATGGCGCTGGGTACAGGCCCATGAACAGAACAGCGACCGCCAGAATGCCCAGCATCAGGAATTCGCGGCCGTTGACGTCGACCAGTTCAGCCACATGGTGGTTGGCGACCTTGCCGAAGATGACGCGCTTGGCCATCCACAGCGAGTAGGCTGCGCCCAGGATCAGCGCGGTCGCGGCCAGCAGGCCAATCCAGAAGTTGTACTGGGTCGCGCCCAGGATCACCATGAACTCGCCGACGAAGCCGGAAGTCGCTGGCAGACCGCAGTTGGCCATCGAGAAGAAGATGAACAGCGCGGCGAACTTCGGCATCTTGTTGACCACACCACCGTAATCGGCGATCTGGCGCGAGTGCGCCTGGTCGTACAGTACGCCGATGCACAGGAACATCGCGCCGGAGATGAAGCCGTGCGAGATCATTTGTGCGATGGCGCCCTGCACACCGATGTTATTGAAGATGAAGAAGCCCAGGGTGACGAAGCCCATGTGCGCGATCGACGAATAGGCGACCAGTTTTTTCATGTCCTTCTGGACCAGCGCGACCAGGCCGATGTAGATCACGGCGATCAGCGACAGGGTGATGACGAACGGCGCCATGTAGTGCGATGCATCCGGCACGATAGGCAGCGAGAATCGCAGGAAACCGTAAGCGCCCAGCTTCAGCATGATCGCGGCCAGCACGGCGGAACCGCCGGTAGGCGCTTCCACGTGGACGTCCGGCAGCCAGGTGTGGACCGGGAACATCGGCACTTTAACGGCGAAGGCCATGAAGAAGGCGATGAAGATGAAGATCTGCTCTTTCATCGTCAGGGCGATCTTGTGCCACATCAGGATGTCGAAGCTGCCGCCCGATACCTTGTACAGGTAGATGATGGCGACCAGCGTCAGCAGCGAACCGAAGAAGGTGTACAGGAAGAACTTGAACGACGCATACACGCGGTTATCGCCGCCCCAGATACCGATGATGATGTACATCGGGATCAGCGTGGCTTCGAAGAAGAAGTAGAACAGCAGGCCGTCCATGGCGCAGAACACGCCGATCATCAGGCCGGACAGGATCAGGAAGGCGCCCATGTACTGAGCGACGCGCTTCTGGATCACCTGCCAGGCCGAGATCACGACGATCACGGTGATGAAGGCGGTCAGCGGCACGAACCACAGCGACAGGCCGTCGATGCCCAGCGAGTAGTAGATGTTGAAGCGCTCGATCCACGGCGACTTCTCGACGAACTGCATGCCGTGGGCCGCGTTGTTGAAGTGGACGATCAGCGGCAGCGTGGCGACGAAGCTGACGATGGAAGCGATCAGCGAACCAACGCGGACCAGGCCCGCATTGGAATCGCGGCCCAGGGCCAGCACGATCAGGCCGAACAGGATCGGGAGCCAGATCGCCAGGCTCAGGAACGGAGGATAGGATGTAATTGACTGCATCATGGTTATCGTTATCTCTTTGCGTATCAGCTAATTAAGCGTGCCAAAACGGCAGGAAGTAGACCAGGAACCCCAGAATGCCGAGGATCATGACGAACGCATAGTGGTAGATGTAACCAGTCTGCGCCAGGCGGGTCAGCGACGAGAACCAGGCCACTACTTTGGCGCTGCCGTTGACCAGCAAGCCGTCGATCAGGGTCTTGTCGCCGATGTTCCACAGGCCATTGCCCAGCATGCGCGCGCCGCCGGCGAATACGACCTCGTTGAACTTGTCCATGTAGTACTTGTTCTCCAGCAGCGTGTGCAGGAACTTGAACTTGGCGTAGAACCAGGCCGGTACGCGTGGATTGATCATGTAGCAGTAGTACGCCGATGCGACACCGGAGATGGCCAGCCACAGCGGCAGCGACGTCAGCGAGTGCATCGCCATCGCCATCGGGCCGTGGAACTCGTGCGCCAGTTCTTCCATCGCAGGATGGTTTTCACCGAAGGCGATCACGCCTTTGAAGAAGTCGCCGAACAGCATAGGACCGATGGTCAGGTAGCCGATGATGACCGAAGGGATGGCCAGCATCGCCAGCGGGAACCAGACCACGAATGGCGATTCATGCGGCTTCTGACCTGGGGCCAGGCCATGGTGTGCGTGGTCGTCTTCCTCGTCGTGACCATGGTCGTCGTGACCGTGGCCATCGTCGTGGGCAGCTGCCGGAACATGATGGTGGTCGTCATGCGCATGGGCCTTGCCGAAACGCTCTTCGCCGTGGAATACCAGGAAGTACATACGGAACGAGTAGAACGCGGTCACGAACACGCCAGCCAGCACGGCGAAGTTAGCGAAGCCTGCGCCCCAGATATGGGTCGCGGCGACGGCTTCGATGATCGAATCCTTCGAGTAGAAGCCCGAGAAGAACGGGGTGCCGATCAGCGCCAGGGAACCCAGCAAGGAAGTGATCCAGGTGATAGGCATGTACTTGCGCAGGCCGCCCATGTTGCGGATGTCCTGGTCGTGGTGCATGCCGATGATGACCGAACCGGCGCCCAGGAACAGCAGCGCTTTGAAGAATGCGTGGGTCATCAGGTGGAACACAGCCACCGAGTAAGCGGACGAACCCAGCGCCACGGTCATGTAGCCCAGCTGCGACAGGGTCGAGTAAGCGACCACGCGCTTGATGTCGTTCTGGATGATGCCCAGGAAGCCCATGAACAACGCGGTGATCGAGCCGATGACCAGGATGAAGGACAGCGCGGTGTCCGACAGTTCGAACAGCGGCGACATGCGGGTCACCATGAAGATACCGGCGGTAACCATGGTCGCGGCGTGAATCAGTGCCGAGATCGGGGTTGGGCCTTCCATCGAGTCAGGCAGCCAGACGTGCAGCGGGAACTGCGCCGACTTGCCCATCGCGCCGATGAACAGGCAGATACAGGCGACGGTCAGCAGCGCCCAGTCGGTGCCCGGCAGGGTCATCGCCATCAGCTGTTCCTTCTTGTGGAACACTTCCTGATAGTCCATCGAACCGGCGTAGGCCAGCAGCAGGCCGATACCCAGGATGAAACCGAAGTCGCCGACGCGGTTGACCAGGAAAGCCTTCATGTTGGCCACGATCGCCGTTGGGCGGGTGTACCAGAAACCGATCAGCAGGTAGGAAACCAAGCCCACTGCTTCCCAACCGAAGAACAGTTGCAGGAAGTTGTTCGCCATGACCAGCATCAGCATCGAGAACGTGAACAGCGAGATGTAGGCGAAGAAGCGGTTGTAGCCTTCGTCTTCCGCCATGTAGCCGATGGTATAGATGTGCACCATCAGCGACACGAAGGTCACCACGCACATCATCATCGCCGACAGCGCGTCGATCTGGAAGCCGACTTCCAGCTTCAGGCCGGCGACGGTCATCCAGTTGTAGACGGTGCCGTTGTAGTAGGCGCCGTTGACCACGTCGTTCAGCGTCAGCGCCGACAGGATGAAGGCAACCAGCACGCCCAAAATGGTCGCGGTGTGCGAGGTCTTGCGACCTACGACGTTGCCGAAGAATTGAGTTCCTAACAAGCCCGCAATCGCGGCGCCGGCCAGCGGCGCCAAGGGTACGGCTAGCAGGAGATTAGGGTTAAGTGTAACCGCCATGATGAACCTTAATCGTTATTTTTCGAGGTTTGAACTTTAGCCACGGGATCAACCCTTCAGGCTATCGAGGTCTTCAACGTTGATGGTGTCCAGGTTACGGAACATCACCACCAGGATCGCGAGGCCGATTGCCGATTCAGCAGCCGCCACGGTCAAGATGAAGAACACAAAGATCTGCCCGGCCGCATCGCCCAGGTAGTGCGAGAACGCGATGAAGTTCATGTTCACTGCCAGCAGCATCAATTCGATGGCCATCAGCAGAACGATGATGTTCTTGCGGTTCAGGAAAATACCAACGATCGAGATCGCGAACAGTATCGCGCCGAGAACGAGGTAGTGAGCGAGCGATAAAGTCATGGTGCCTCCTTAACTTCTGCCGACCCTGCAGCATCTTGGCCGCGTGTGGTGACCGGAGCGATCTTGACGATCTTCAGGCGGTCGTTACGTTTGACGCGCACTGCGTCAGCCGGGTCGAAATGTTTGGTGTCCTTGCGCTTGCGCAGGGTCAGCGCCACGGCGGCGATGATCGCGACCAGCAGGATGACGCCGGCGATCTCAAAGCCGTAGATGTATTTGGTGTAGATCAGGATGCCCAGTTCCTTGGTGCCGCCGATGTTGCCGGCGTTGACCGCCTGCTGGTCGAACGACAGGAAGGAGCGCCACAGCACGGCGGCCATTTCCAGCACGATGATGACGCCGACGAAGGACGCCAGCGGCAGGTAGCCCCAGAAGCCTTCGCGCATCTTGTCGGTGTCGATGTCGAGCATCATGACCACGAACAGGAACAGCACCATGACGGCGCCAACGTAGACCAGAACCAGCACGATGGCGAGGAACTCAGCCTCCAGCAGCATCCAGATGCCGGCAGCCGAGAAGAACGCCAGCACCAGGAACAGTGCGGCGTGGACCGGATTGCGGGCCGTGATAACGCGCGTCGCAGCCAATATCATGATGGCTGAGAAGGCGTAGAACAAAGCAGTTTTAAATTCCATAACTAACCCAAGAGATGTACAGTTTATTGATCAACACACCGCTGCGGCGGGCCGGCCGAAGCCGGAGCCCGCCTTTCATCAGCGGTAAGGAGCGTCCGCTGCGCGGGCTGCGGCGATCTCGTTTTCGTAACGATCGCCAACGGCCAGCAGCATCTCTTTCGTGTAGTACAGATCGCCGCGTTTCTCGCCGTGGTATTCCAGCACGTGCGTTTCAACGATCGAATCAACCGGGCACGACTCTTCGCAGAAACCGCAGAAGATGCACTTGGTCAGATCGATGTCGTAACGCGTGGTGCGGCGCGAACCATCGTCGCGCTGCTCGGATTCGATGGTGATCGCCATCGCCGGGCACACTGCTTCGCACAGTTTGCAGGCGATGCAGCGCTCTTCACCATTCGGATAGCGGCGCAGTGCGTGCAGGCCGCGGAAGCGTGGCGACATAGGCGTCTTCTCTTCCGGGTACTGCACGGTGATCTTGCGCGAGAACATATACTTGCCCGTCAGCGCCATCCCTTTGATCAATTCGGTCAGCATGAAGCTGCCGATGAAGTCTTTTAAACGTTCCATTTTTTCCAGTCCTTACTTCCAGATATTCCAGGATGTCTGCATCCAGCCGGCCACGAACACCAGGTACACCAGCGTCAGAGGGATAAACACTTTCCAGCCCAGACGCATGATCTGGTCATAACGGTAGCGTGGGAAAGTACCGCGCACCCAGATGAAGACGGACACCAGGAAGAACGCCTTGGCGAACAACCAGAAGAAGCCGCCGAAACCGCCCCAGAATTCGAGGAAGGCAAACGGTGCGGACCAGCCGCCCAGGAACATGATCGAACCCAGGGTCGCGATCAAAATCATGTTGGCGTATTCGGCCAGCATGAACATGGCGTAGGCCATGCCCGAGTATTCGACCATGTGGCCGGCAACGATCTCGGACTCGCCCTCGACCACGTCGAACGGGTGACGGTTGCACTCCGCCAGGCCCGAGGTCAGGTAGACCACGAACAGCGGCAGCAGCGGCAGCCAGTTCCACGACAGGATGTTCAGGCCGTGGTCGGCGAACATGCCCTTCTGCTGGCCGGCGACGATGTCGCCGAAGTTCAGCGAACCGGACACCATCAGCACGACCACCAGTACGAAGCCCATCGGGATTTCGTAGGAGATCATCTGGGCCGAGGCGCGCATCGCGCCCATGAACGAGTACTTCGAGTTCGAAGCCCAGCCGGCGATGATGATGCCGTAGACTTCCATCGAGGTGATCGCCATCAGCAACAGCAGGCCGGCGTTGACGTTGGCCAGTACCGCTTCGGCGCCGAACGGCACCACCGCCCATGCGGCCAGCGCCGGCATGATGGTCATGATAGGACCGATCACGAACAGGCCGCGGTTGGCCTTGGCCGGGGTGATGATCTCTTTGAACAGCAGCTTGAGCGCATCGGCGATCGGCTGCAGCAGGCCCATCGGACCGACGCGGTTAGGGCCGACGCGGATCTGGATCCAGCCGATGAACTTACGTTCCCACAGCGTCAGATAGGCAACCAGGCCCATCAGCGGCAGCAGCACGACGATGACGCGGATCAGCGCCCAAGCCAGCGGCCAGAACTGCCCCAGCGTTTGCGCGCCGGTGGCATTGATGGTATTGACGAATTCAGGCAGAGCCATTATTTACCCTCCCCTGCTTTTTCAACGGTGATGGAACCGAACATGCCGCCCAGTGCAGCGGTCGACGCGTGAGCGGCGGCGACACGGACTGCGTTGGCAGGCAGTTTGGCATCAACAGCGGCGACCAGGATCGCGCTGCCGGAACCTTGCGTTACCTTGACCTTGTCGCCGGCGGCGACACCCAGCTGCTGCGCCAGGGCGGTCGACAGGTGCGCTTTAGGCGCAGCCGCATCGGCCATCTTCTGCAGCGACTCGGCGCGACGCACTACGGCGTCGGCGAAGTAGATAGGCACGTCTGCAATACGTTCCGTACCGGTGGAAGCAGCGGAGGCGGCGACGACAGCTTGCTTGGTGGTGTTGTTCAGCTTGGCCGACAGGTCGGTCACGCCGGCGCCCAGCACTTCGTCGCGGATCGCTTCGGAAGTGTCGTAGTCGAAACCGGACAGGCCGAGGATGTTACCCAGCACGCGCAGGACTTTCCACGCAGGGCGGGTTTCCAGCAGCGGCTTGACGGTGCCGTTGAAGCTTTGCGCGCGGCCTTCGCAGTTGACGAAGGTGCCCGAGGTTTCGCTGAACGGCGATACCGGCAGCAACACGTCGGCGTAGTCCATGCCGTGCTTGTAGGCCGACATGACGACGACCATCTCCGCGTGTTTCAGTGCGGCGGCGGCGGCTTGCGGGTTGTGCGCGTCCAGTTCTGGTTCTGCGTTCAGCAGCACGTAGGCTTGCTTCTGCTCGGAGAACGCTGGAGCCTTGGCGCCGTTGGCGTTGACCAGGTAAGCGCCAACGGTGTTGGCGGCTTCGGTCAGGTAGCCCAGCTTGGCGCCGGTTTGTTCGGCGATCCATTGTGCGGCGGCGTGCAGCGCGGCGGCCTGTGGGTGCTGCGTTGCCGCGTTACCCAGGAAGACAGCCTTGGTTGTGGACGATGCGTCGCCGGAGATCAGCGAAGCGGCGATCGCGTTGGCGGTATCGGATGCGACCACGCCTTCGAAGCCCGCAGGTGCGGCAACTTCCTTGGCTTTAGCAACAGCGACGACCACTTGCGACAGCGCCGACAGCCACTCCGAAGGAGCAACGATCATCTTGTTCGCGATGTTCATCAGCTGGTCGTCGTCGCTTGCGTGCAGGATGGACAGCTTGGCGCCGCCCTTCACTGCCGTACGCAGGCGGGTAGCCAGCAGCGGGTGATCCTTGCGCAGGAACGAGCCGATGACGAACGCGCGGTTCAACTGGCCGAACTCGGTGATCGACATGCCCAGCCAAGGGGTCACATCGCTCAGCGAGAAGTCGCTGTGACGCAGGCGCGTGTCCACGCTGTCCGAGCCCATGGCGCGGGTCAGCTTTTGCAGCAGGTGCAGTTCTTCCAGCGTCGAGTGCGGCGTGGCCAGTGCGGCCAGCGCGTTGGCGCCGTGTTCGTGCTTGATGTTCTTCAGGCCGTGCGCGACGTATTCCAGCGCGGTCTGCCAGTCGACTTCTTTCCACTCGCCGCCCTGCTTCAGCATAGGCTGAGTCAGGCGGTCGGCGGCTTCCAGGCCTTCGTACGAGAAGCGGTCCTTGTCGGAAATCCAGCACTCGTTGACGGCGTCGTTTTCCAGCGGCAGTACGCGCTTGACCTTGCCGGCCTTGACCTGAACGATCAGGTTGGCGCCCAGGCCGTCGTGCGGCGATACCGATTTGCGACGCGACAGTTCCCACGAACGGGCGCTGTAGCGGAACGGCTTCGACGTCAGCGCGCCTACCGGGCACAGGTCGATCATGTTGCCGGACATTTCCGAGTTGACGGTCTGGCCGACGAAGGCGGTGATTTCCGAGTGCTCGCCGCGGCCGATCATGCCCAGTTCCATCACGCCGGCCACTTCCTGGCCGAAACGTACGCAACGGGTGCACTGGATGCAGCGCGCCATCTCCTGCATGGAGACCAGCGGGCCGGCATCTTTCGGCACGACGACGCGCTTGTCTTCTTCGTAGCGCGATTCGCCCTTGCCGTAGCCGACTGCCAAGTCTTGCAACTGGCACTCGCCGCCCTGATCGCAGATCGGGCAGTCCAGCGGGTGGTTAATCAACAGGAATTCCATCACGGACTTCTGTGCCTGTACGGCCTTGTCCGAAGCGGAGCGCACAATCATGCCTGCCGAGACCGGCGTTGCGCATGCTGGCAAAGGCTTAGGCGCCTTTTCCACTTCGACGAGGCACATACGGCAGTTCGCAGCGATCGACAATTTCTTGTGATAGCAGAAGTGCGGAATGTAGGTTCCCAATTTGTTGGCGGCGTCCATCACCATGCTACCAGCAGGGACTTCGACTTTTTTGCCGTCTATTTCGATTTCAACCATGGTGATCGTTACCTGACGCAGCTTAGATGTAAGCGGGCACTAAGCAATGCTTGTGCTCGACGTGATATTCAAATTCTTCGCGGAATTGCTTGATGAACGCGCGCATCGGCATCGCCGCGGCATCGCCCAGCGCGCAAATGGTGCGGCCCTGGATGTTGTCGCAGATCGAGTTCAGCACGTCCAGGTCCGAAGGACGTCCCTGGCCGTTTTCGATGCGGTGAATCATGCGGTACATCCAACCCGTGCCTTCACGGCATGGGGTGCACTGGCCGCACGACTCTTCAAAGTAGAAGTAAGCCAGACGCTCCATTGCCTTGACCATGCAACGCGTTTCATCCATGACGATGACGGCGCCCGAACCGAGCATCGAGCCAGCTTTGGCGATCGAGTCGTAGTCCAGGTCGGTGTTCATCATCAGTTCGCCGCGGATCACCGGAGCGGACGAGCCGCCAGGGATCACAGCCTTGATCTTTTTGCCGCCGCGCATGCCGCCTGCCAGTTCCAGCAGTTTGGCGAACGGGGTGCCCAGCGGGACCTCGTAGTTGCCCGGCAGTTCAACGTCGCCCGAGATCGAGAAGATCTTCGAACCGCCGTTGTTCGGACGTCCCATGCCCAGGTACTTTTCAGGACCCATGTTCAGGATGAACGGAACCGCCGCGAAGGTCTCGGTGTTGTTGATGGTGGTCGGCTTGCCGTACAGGCCGAACGACGCAGGGAAAGGCGGCTTGAAGCGCGGCTGGCCTTTTTTGCCTTCCAGCGATTCCAGCAGCGCGGTTTCTTCGCCGCAGATGTAGGCGCCGTAGCCATGGTGCGCGTGCAGCTGGAAGCTGAACTCGCTGCCCATGATCTTGTCGCCCAGGAAGCCGGCGGCGCGCGCCTCTTCCAGTGCATCTTCAAACTGGGTGTAGACCTCGAAGATCTCGCCGTGGATGTAGTTGTAGCCCACGGTGATGCCCATGGCGTAGGCGCCAATGGCCATGCCTTCGATCAGCGCATGCGGGTTGTAGCGCATGATGTCGCGGTCCTTGAAAGTGCCCGGCTCGCCCTCATCTGAGTTGCATACCAGGTACTTCTGGCCTGGGAACTGGCGTGGCATGAAGCTCCACTTCAGGCCGGTAGGGAAACCCGCGCCGCCACGGCCGCGCAACGACGACGCTTTCAGGTCGGCGATGATTTGTTCCGGGGTGATCTTTTCTTCGAGGATCTTGCGCAGGGCGCTGTAGCCGCCGCGCTTGACGTAATCTTCCAGGTGCCAGTTCTTGCCGTCGAGGCCGGCGAGAATGACTGGGTCGATGTGACGATTATGGAGTGACGTCATTTCTTCAGTTCCTCCACCAGGGTGTCAATCTTGTCGTTCGACATGAAGCTGCACATGCGCTGATCGTTCACCAGCATCACCGGCGCGTCGCCGCAGGCGCCCATGCACTCGCCTTCCACCAGCGTGAAAGCGCCGTCGTCCGTGGTGCCACGGAAGTCGATGCCCAGCTTTTCTTTCAGGTGGTTGGCCGCGCGCACGCCGCCCGACAAGGCGCATGGCAGGTTGGTGCACACGGAAATCTTGTGCTTGCCGACCGGCTTCAGGTTGTACATATTGTAGAAAGTCGCGACTTCCTGCACGGCGATGGCCGGCATGCGGATGTAGTCGGCCAACTCGGCCATCACGTCCGACGAGATCCAACCCAGTTCAACCTGGGCGTGGGCCAGCGAGGCCATCACGGCCGACTGGCGCTGGTCGGCCGGATACTTGGCCAGCTCGCGGTCGATTTTTTTGTAGCACTGCTCTGATAACAACATACTTTTTCCTTAGCGGTCGATACTGCCGAACACGATATCTTGCGTACCGATGATGGTCACGGCGTCGGCAATCATGTGGCCGCGTGCCATTTCATCCAGCGCTTGCAAGTGCGCGTAATCGGGAGCGCGCAGCTTCATGCGGTACGGCTTGTTGGCGCCATCGGAAATCAGATAGATGCCGAACTCGCCCTTCGGATGTTCCACCGCGCTGTACGCTTCGCCCGGCGGCACATGGAAGCCCTCGGTGAACAGCTTGAAGTGGTGAATCAGCGATTCCATATTGGTCTTCATGTCGACGCGGCCCGGAGGCGCCACCTTGCGGTTGTCGGTCATGACCGGACCCGGATTGTTGCGCAGCCATTCCACGCACTGCTTGATGATCTTGTTCGACTGGCGCAGTTCTTCCACGCGCACCAGATAGCGGTCGTAGCAGTCGCCGTTGGTGCCGATCGGCACGTCGAAGTCCATCAGGTCGTACACTTCGTACGGCTGGTGCTTGCGCAGATCCCATTCGATGCCCGAACCGCGCAGCATGGCGCCGGTGAAGCCCATCGCCAGCGCATCTTCCGGTGCCACCACGCCGATGCCGACGGTACGCTGTTTCCAGATACGGTTGTCGGTCAGCAGGGTCTCGTATTCGTCGACATAGGTCGGGAAACGGTTGGTGAACGCTTCGATGAAGTCCAGCAGCGAACCCTGGCGGTGTTCGTTCAGGCCGGCGACGGCCTTGGCCGAGCGGATGATCGACGGCTTGTGCTGCGGCATCGCGTCCGGCAGGTCGCGATAGACGCCGCCCGGACGGTAGTAAGCCGCGTGCATGCGCGCGCCCGACACCGCTTCGTAGCAGTCGAACAGGTCTTCGCGGTCGCGGAAGCAGTACAGGAACGGGCCCATGGCGCCGACGTCGAGCGCGTGCGCGCCCAGCCACATCAGGTGGTTCAGGATGCGGGTGATCTCGTCGAACATCACGCGGATGTATTGCGCACGCAGCGGCACTTCCAGGCCCAACAGCTTCTCGATGGCCATCACGTAGGCGTGCTCGTTGCACATCATCGAGACGTAGTCGAGGCGGTCCATGTAAGGCACGGATTGCAGGTAGGTCTTCTGCTCCGCCAGCTTCTCGGTGCCGCGGTGCAGCAGGCCGATGTGCGGGTCGGCACGCTGGATGACTTCGCCGTCCAGCTCCAGCACCAGGCGCAGCACGCCGTGTGCGGCCGGGTGTTGCGGACCGAAGTTCAGGGTGTAGTTCTTAATTTCTGCCATGTTCTTACTTCCCGTAGTTTTCTTCGCGGATCACGCGAGGCACGTTTTCACGCGGCTCGATGGTGACCGGCTGGTAGATCACGCGCTTCTGCTCGGGGTCGTAGCGCATTTCGACATAGCCCGAAACCGGGAAGTCCTTGCGGAACGGATGGCCGATGAAACCGTAGTCGGTCAGGATGCGGCGCAGGTCGTTGTGGCCTTCGAACAGGATGCCGAACATGTCGAACGCTTCGCGCTCGTACCAGTTGACGGCGCGCCACAGCGGCACCAGCGACGGCAACAGCGGCATGTCGTCGTCGGCGCAGAACGCGCGCACGCGCACGCGCCAGTTGTGCTTCACCGACAGCAAATGGACGACCACTGCGAATCGCAGGCCGTCCCAGGCGCCTTCGCCGTAGCTCAGGTAATCGACGCCGGCCAGGTCGATCAGCTGATCGAAGCCCAGCGACTTGTCGTCGCGCAGCGTTTGCATCACGCCGTAGTAGTCGGCGGCTTTCACGACCAGCGTGATTTCGCCCAACGCCACGGTAGTGGAAACGCGATCGCCCAAGGCAGTGCCGAGGGCGGTTTGCAGTTGTTCTAAATGTGTAGTCATATTCTTGAAGCGACCCCGTTAGCGTGCGATCGTATTGGTGCGCTTGATCTTGTTTTGCAGCTGCATGATGCCGTACAGCAGAGCCTCAGCCGTCGGCGGGCAGCCCGGCACATAGACGTCCACCGGTACGATGCGGTCGCAACCGCGCACCACGGAGTAGGAGTAGTGATAGTAGCCGCCGCCGTTGGCGCAGGAGCCCATCGAGATGACCCAGCGCGGTTCCGGCATCTGGTCGTAGACCTTGCGCAGCGCGGGAGCCATCTTGTTGCACAGCGTGCCGGCCACGATCATCACGTCGGACTGACGTGGCGATGGACGGAACACGACGCCGAAGCGGTCCATGTCGTAACGGGCTGCGCCCACGTGCATCATTTCAACCGCACAGCATGCCAGACCGAACGTCATCGGGAACATCGAACCCGTACGCGCCCAGTTGATCAGCTTGTCGGCCGAGGTGGTGATGAAACCTTCGTTTAATACGCCTTCAATAGCCATGGCTTATTCCCAATCAAGGGCACCTTTCTTCCAGATATACCAAAAACCGACGACGAATTCAGCGATGAAGCTCATCATCACCAGGAATCCGTTCCAGCCCAGTTCGCGCATGGATACGCCCCACGGGAAGAAGAATGCCGTTTCCAGATCGAACAAAATAAAGAGGATTGCGACGAGGTAGTAACGCACGTCGAATTTCATGCGCGCGTCTTCGAACGCTTCGAAGCCGCATTCATACGGGGAGAGCTTGGCCGCATCTGGCTTGTTAGGCCCAAGGATGTGACCCAGAACTTGGGGAGCGATGCCTACGCCGAGACCGACGAGGATGAACAACAGGACGGGGAGATAATTTTCGAGGTTCACGATTGATGAGCTTATATTGAACGGTCGGTTAAAAGGACACACTGCGATGCTCTGCGGTGCTCTTAACGTTCGTCCCAATCGTAAAACTGCTTAGACCAGGATCGAACGACACATCCTCGTAAAAAAGCCAGCTCAGGTACACTTCGGTGCTCCCTTGCTGGCCTTATATTTCTGGTGCCGACGACGAGACTCGAACTCGTACAGCTTGCGCCACTACCCCCTCAAGATAGCGTGTCTACCAATTTCACCACGTCGGCGTAAGGCCGCTATTCTACTGTGTTTTCACGCCGTTGTTAATCCGTATTGCGCTAAAACAAGAAGAAAAACGATAAATCTTTGCTTCTTTTCACTCTGAATTGTTTTTCTAGCTTGCGACGCTAATGTACTGCCAAAACAATGAGCAAACAACTTAAAAAGTTGCTAAGGGAACTGCTGAACTTCACAACTAGTTCATTATTATATTACTTTGGGATCGATGCTGCAGGACCGGTCGCTGCCGGAGCGGCAGGAACTGCTACAGGCGCGGCCGCTGGTGCTGCAGGCGCAGTTGGAATCGCTGCCGCACCGGTCGCCGGCGCCGGAGCTGGCGCCGCTGGCAGGGCCTTGTCCATCACGCCGCCGCTGACAGCGCCGCTGCCGTGCTGGGTCGAAATGTAGGACAGGGCCAACGTGGCGCTGAAGAAGATCGCGGCGGCAACGCCGGTCGACTTGGACATGAAGTTCGACGAACCAGTCGCGCCGAACAGGCTGCCCGAAGCGCCCGAACCGAAGGCCGCGCCCATATCCGCGCCCTTACCATGCTGCAGCAATACCAGGCCAATAATGCTAATTGCGGAAATGACCTGCACTACGATAACCAGATTGAACAAGGAGTTCATGTTATTCCATTCAAAAATAAGAGATTTGTATCGTTTTGTTTCTACAGCTAAATTTATGCACTACACGGCCTGGATAATCCCGAGGAAATCCACCGCCTTTAATGCGGCGCCGCCTATCAGGCCGCCGTCGATGTCCGGCTGGGCCATCAATTCCTTTGCATTGTCCGGCTTCATGCTGCCGCCGTACAAGATCTGCACGCCCGCCGCGACCGGCGCATTCTTTTGCGCCATGCGCGCGCGCAGGAAGGCGTGCGCGTCCTGGGCGATTTGCGGCGTAGCGGTCTTGCCGGTGCCGATGGCCCAGACCGGTTCGTAAGCCACCACGATTTTTGCCAGGTCGTCGGCGCCGATCACATCCAGCACCGCCTGCAGCTGTCCGCAGATGACCGCCTCGGTCTCCCCCGCTTCGCGCTGCTCCAGCGTTTCGCCCACGCACACCACCGGCGTCAGGCCGGCGGCCAGCGCCGCGACGGCCTTCTGCGCCACCAGTTCACTGCTTTCCTTGTGATAGGCGCGGCGCTCGGAGTGGCCGCACAGCACATAGCGGGAGCCGAAATCGACCAGCATGCCGGCCGAGACTTCACCCGTGTAGGCGCCGCTGGCATGGACCGACACATCCTGTCCGCCCCACGCGAGCGGGCTGTCTTGCAGTTCAGCCTGGCACTGAGCCAGGTATGGGGCCGGCACGCACACGGCGCAATCGGCGCCAAAGTCGTTCAGGCCGGCCAGTATTCCGGACAACAGAGCCGTATTGCCGGCACGGTTGCCGTTCATTTTCCAGTTGCCGATGACGAGTTTGCGACGCATAGTAGCCTAAAATTCAATAACCCGCTATTTTAACGCGAGGCTGGAACCCCGGTCAAACCAGCGCTAGTCCATGTCGCCTCGAAAATGGCGAAAATGCTACGATCCCGCACCTGCCCCGCCCCAAAATTGATCTAGATTACTTGCAACATGATCTTGCCGACATGATTGCTGGTCTCCATCAGCGCATGCGCGGCAGCGGCCTGCTCCAACGGGAACACTTGGTAGATCACCGGCTTGAGCTTTTTGGCCGCCATCAGCGGCCATACCTTGTCCAGCAGCTGCTTGGCGATCGCGCCCTTGAAGGCGGCCGAGCGCGGCCGCAGCGTCGAACCGGTGATGGTCAGCCGGCGGCGCAGCACCTGCCCCAGATCCACCGTGGCCTTGCCGCCGCCCAGCGTGGCGATCAGCGCGATGCGGCCGTCGTCGGCCAGGCAGGAAATTTCGCGCGGCAGGTAGTCGCCGCCGACCATGTCGAGGATGACGTCGGCGCCACGGTCGTTGGTCAGCGATTTGACGATGACGGCGAAATCCTCGGTCTTGTAGTTGATGCCGCGCTCGGCGCCCAGCTGCATGCAGGCGGCGACCTTGTCGTCGCTGCCGGCGGTGGCGAACACGCGGTGGCCCAGTGCGCTGGCCAGCTGGATCGCCGTCACGCCGATGCCGGAGCTGCCGCCCTGCACCAGCAAGGTCTCGCCGGCGGCCAGGTGGGCGCGGTCGAACACATTGCTCCAGACGGTGAAATAGTTTTCGGGAATGGTGGCCGCTTCCAGCATGCTCCAGCCCTTGGGGATGGGCAGCACCTGCTCCAGCGGAGCGACGACGTATTCGGCATAGCCGCCGCCCTGCACCAGTGCGCAGACCTTGTCGCCGATATCGAAGGTGGTGTAGTCGAGATCGCCGTCGACGATCTCGCCGGCCACTTCCAGGCCCGGCAGGTCGGAAGCGCCGGCGGGAGGCGCATAGTTGCCCATGCGCTGGAACACGTCGGGGCGGTTGACGCCGGCCGCGTGGACCTTGATCAGCACCTCGCCTCCTTTGACGACCGGCATCGGCCGCTCGCACAGTTTCAGGACATCGGCGGGGCCGGGGTGGGTGATTTCAATCGCGCGCATGGCTCGCCCTCTCATGAAGAAAGGGCGATTGTACCCCGCACGGCGACACTGGGGTCTGACCCCGTACGGGGTCAGACCCCGCCCGGTGGAGGGGTTAGCCGCCGCCAGTACGGCTCTGCTTGGGCAGCGGCGTGTTCGGCTTCCAGGATGCCGACAGGGCCTGCCCCTCCTCGATCTGCTCCGGTGTCATGCTCTTGACCACGGCCGAACGCTGCTCGGCCGCGTTCATCGAGCCATTGGCCGCCGCCAGGTTCCACAGCATGTAGGCGATCACGTTATCCTGCGGCATGCCGGCCATGTGATAGCGGTACATCAATCCCAGCGCCTGCTGCGCGTCCGGATGGCCCTGCTCGGCCGCCTTGCGGAACCAGGTCACCGCCTGCTTGTGGTCCTGGATCACCGCGTTGCCGGTGTAGTACATGGCGCCGACCACATACTGCGCGTCGGCCTTGCCTTGCAGCGCGGCCTTGCGATGCCACTCCAGCGCCTGCTTGTAATCCTGTGTGACGCCGCGGCCCATGTAATACATCAAGCCCAGCAGGTGCTGGGCGTCCGGGTTGCCGGCCTTGGCCAGCGGCGAGATCTCTTTCAAGGCCGCCGCGTAGTTCTTGTTGTTGTAGGCGGTAGCGCCTTCGGCGAATCCGGCCGTCGCAGCCTGTTGCAGGCCTAGTGCGAGTCCGATCGCTAGTATGAATTTTTTCATGTCGCTTAGGTGTGTATGTTTTACTTCCAACTTACCTTGCCCAGGCCGTCAACGCTCACGTTGCGGTTCAGGGGCTTGCCATAGACAGTGACCGATCCGAGGCCGCTCAAGTTCAATGTCGCATTGGTCTTGGCGTTGACGGTGGCGTTGCCGAGGCCGCTGAGCTCGACGTTGACCGAGTCGGCCTGGAATTTCTGCGCATTCAGGCCGCCCAGTCCACCCAGCGTCGCCTTCAGTTGCTTGCTGTTGCCGCCGAGGGTGATGTAGCCGGCGCCGCGCAAATCCAGTTCCACCATGTCGTTTTCGCTGACCCACAGATGCATGCTGCCGACGCCGCCCAGATTGGCCTTCAGGACCTTGTAGTCACAGACCACCTTCATCGTGCCGGCGCCATCCATCGTCAATTCCAGTTCATCGCCGCTGAAGCCGTTGATCTCGGTCGAACCCACGCCCTCGGACACCACTTCCCGCAACATCGGCAACACCAGCTCGGCACGGGTGGAGGAGCGGCCGATCTTCAGGCCGCGCCCCTCGGTTTCCAGGTGCAGCGTGTCGCCGGTGGCCGATGCCGTCACCTTTTCCATGGTGCGCTTGTCCGCATACAGCGTCAACGAAGGCGTGTCGCCCTGGCGCAGCTTAAGGTCGAGTACGCCATCGAGCTTGACGCGCACCACGCGGGCGTCGAGCGGGATCACGCGCTTCTCGGTAGGCTCGTCGGCAGCTTGGGCGCGGCCAAACAGCGCACAGACAGCGGCAAACAGCAGGCCAAATTGGAAAAGCTTGTTCATTGTCGGGTTCCTCTGGTGTTGTTCTTAGGTGCTGCGAACGGCTAATGTAGCAGTGCACTAAGCTTTCTAGCAATCTTTGCAGTACGACCAATTGTCAAATTACGACAGGCTGGCTTTTTCCACTGCGGTCAGGCGCTTGGCCTTGATTACTACAACTTGCATCGGAGCCTGGGCGGCGGCGACCTGGATCGCCGGTTGCAGGGCGACGGTTGCCTGGGCGGCGGCGCTGGCGTAGGCGGAGGCGCCCAGCAGTACGGCGGCGACGACGAAGATGGCTTCCATGTTTTTGGCGATGTTCATTTTGCTCTCCTTGAATGCGTTTCGGTATGTGATCACTATAGCTATCACTTGCCTGACGATCATGCGGATTGCGACGAACTGCACAAATGGGGGACTGGGCGACAGAAAACCGGGAATAAGGCTGAGCAGCGCAGCGGCGGACGCCGCTGCGCGAGGGGGGATTACTGATTCAGGCCGGCATTGACGGCGCTCCAGAAGCTGGCGTCTTCCATGCCGAAGGCGTAGATCGAGGTGCCAGCCAGGCCGTAGGCGCTGACCAGGCCTGTTTTCATGGCCACGCTCTGGGCGTTCTCGTTCCACACCGTGTGCTTCTTGCCGCCGGTGGTGTAATTGAAGGTGATGGCGTTGACGCCGTTGTCGTACCTAGGGGTGACGCCATACTTGGTCAGCAGCGCAGGCACGTTGCGCCAGAACAGCTGGCTGCCCTCGCCTTCCCTGACCCAGTCATAGCCATAGGCCGGAATGCCGTTCAACACCTTGGCCGCCGGCGCCTTGCTGGTGGCGTAGTCGAGGGCGTTTTCCATCCAGTCCGAACCGGCGACCGCACCCGGCGCCCAATCCGGAATCGCCTCGTCATAGGTCATCACCTGGATATAGTCGGCCGACTTGCCCAGCGCCGCCAGGTCGAACGGCAGGTTGTACGGGTCATTTTCGTCGGTGGCGGAGAATGCGGGCACCGTCATGATCAGCTTCAAGCCCTGCGCGTGCAGGGCCGCCGCCAGCGCGGTGGAAAAGTCGCTGAGGTTCTTGCGGTCGGCCTGATCCACCGCTTCGAAGTCGACGTTGATGCCGGCGAAGCCGTTGGTCTTGGCGAAGGCGACCAGGTTGGCGACAGCCGTGGCGCGCCTGGCGCCGGTGACCGCATGGGAGATGACAGGGTCCCAGCCATCGTTGGAGACATTGGAGATGCAGCCGTAAATCGGAATGCCCTTGGACTTGAGGAAGGTGATGGCGTTGGTCGGCGTCGGATCGCCGTTGCCGACTACCGCGCCGGCGCTGTTGATGTTCCAGAAATCGATGGCCACCGCGTTGACGTTGGCGTAGTACTTGGTCAGAGAACTGTAGTTGTTGGTGTAGCCCGAATAGTAGGCCAGCACCATCTTGCCGTTGGCCAGCGCCTTGCTGGCTGGCGCGCTGCCCTGCACCACGCGCTCGCTGCCGGCATCGGCCGGCGCATCCGGCGACGCGACGGCGCGCGCCGCCGCCAGGTTGCCCATGCGCGCCATCGCGCGTGGCGATTGCTGCGCGGCGGGTTCCGAGCCGCCGCATCCTGCCAGCGCAGCTGCGACGCAGGCCGATATCAATAGTTTTTTCATGGCGTTTCTCCTGTCAGAGTTTGATGTAGATTTTTTTCCGATCCAGCACGTAGCCCACCGACCAGCAACCCAGCATGTACACCACAGCCCACAGCAGTGTTCCATTGCGGGCGCCGGCCCACGGCTGGAACAGGTTCAGGTAAATCCAGTCAAAGATATTCAAGTCGCCGATCTTGAACAGGAAGAAGGTGCTCGCGACGATTTCGCTGAACAGGTAGATGAACAGCGTGTTGCGGCCGAAGACTTCGAAGAAGTAAGTCCAACCGCGCTTGCCCAGCATGTCGATCACGTACAGCAGCAGCGATAGCGTGAACAGGTCGATGGCGATGGTGATCAGCGTGTAGGAACTGGTCCACAGCTTTTTATTGAGGGGGAATACACTGCTCCAGCACAGCGCCAGTACAGCCAGTACCGCGGCGGACATGGTGAGCTTGGCGATGGTTTCGTAGCTGGCGCCCAGGCGGCGCACCAGGCGTCCTGCGAAATAACCGGCCAGCACGTTGACGATGGACGGCAGCGTGCTCAATATCCCTTCCGGATCGAAGGCGATGCCCTCGCCGTGGTACATATGCGCTTCCCCCAGCACCAACAGATCCAGCTTGCGCTGCGCATTGCCGGCCAGCGTGTAGTCGCCGAACCAGTACATGACGGCCCAGTAGCCCAGCAAGGCCAGCACCGCGAACACGATAGCGCCCTTCTCCTTCCAGTAATGCAGGATCAGCGAGCCGGCGCAGTAGCCCAGCGCGATCCGTTGCAGCACGCCGAAGATGCGGGTGCCGGACAACGGCAGCATCGCCAGCGAACCGCTCTCGGTACTGAAGAAGGGATACCAGTACATCAGGAAGCCGCACAGGAAGATCAGCGCGGTGCGGGTGAATATCTTCTTCAGCACCGCCGCCTCGCCCATGCCCTCGTACTTCTCCAGCGTGAAGCTGAGCGCCGTGCCGACCACGAACATAAAGGTCGGGAACACCAGGTCGGTCAGCGTCAGACCATGCCATTCGGCGTGCAGGAAAGGCGCGTAGGTGGTGGCGGGAGTCCCGGGCATGTTCACCATGATCATCAGCGCGACCGTCAGGCCGCGCAGCACGTCGATGGCTTGCGAGCGTTGATGCTGTGTCTTCATTGGTGGTCGACTTTCAGTGCGTGTTGGGTTGTTGCAAACGTTATCATCATCGCCAGCGTCCGGCGAATGTATATAAGGCCTTGATTCCATTGGGTTATTGTCGACATTACTTACAGTTCTTTACGCGTACGGGCGCGGTTTGCGCGGCGGCGCGTCCGCCGCTGCAACAAAACTTCACAGAGCCTTACAAAATGTATTGCGCGGCTGTTGCTTTGGCGCTCAGGCAGGCAGGCGGATGGTGGCGTTCAAGCCGCCCTCGGGATGGTTTTCCAGCAGCAGCTGGCCGCCGTGGGCCTCGATCACGCTGCGGGCGATGCCCAGTCCCAGTCCCATGCCGGCGTCGTTCTGCTCGCGGCCGTGCGCCAGCCGCACGTAGGGATCGAACAGGCTGGCGAAGGCATCTTCCGGCACACCCGGTCCGTGATCGCGCACGGCGATCGCCACCGCACCCGGCTCGGAGCTGACGCTGATCTCGGCGCGGTCACCGTAGTACAAGGCGTTGTCCAGCAGGTTGCCGATGGCGCGCTTCAAGGCCAGCGGCTTGGCGCGCACCGTGATGCCGCTGTCGCGATAGCCCACCTCGTGCCCCGCCAGCCGCGCGCTGCGCACCAGGCGCCCCAGCAGTGCGTCGAGCTTGACCTCGGCCGGGTTCTCGTGAATGTCGCTGTCCTTCACGCATTGCAGCGCGCCTTTGACCATCATGTCCAGTTCATCGAGATCCTCTTCGAACTCGTTACGCAGCGCTTCGTCGTCCAGCAGTTCGGAGCGCAGCTTCAGGCGAGTGATCGGCGTGCGCAGGTCGTGCGAGATCGAGATGAACAGCCGCTCGCGGTCCTCGATGTAGCGCTGGATGCGTTCGCGCATGGCGCTGAAGGCGCGCGCGGTGTTGATGAATTCACGGCTGCCCGTCTCCGGCAGCGGCGGCGCGCGGTCGTCCTGGCCCTGGCCGAAGGCGGCGGCGGCGTCGGACAAGGCGGCCAGCGGCCGCGTGATCCAGCGCACCACGAGCAAGCAAAGCAGCAGCACCACGGCCAGCGACAGGCCTTGCAGCGCCAGACGGTCCCACGCCAGCGGATCGTTACTGCTCAAGAAGTACGGGTTGGGCATCAGCGCCGCCATGTACAGCCAGTTGCCAGGCTCGATCTCGGTCTGGATCACCAGTATCGGCGCGGGGTCCGGCTGGATCAGCAGGATGTGCTGGACCCAGGCGTCCGGCAGGTCGCTCAAACGGACGCCATCTTCCGACACCACCAGCTGGTCCGGCCAGGCGAAGGCCAGGCGGAAGCTAGGCGAATGCGGCAAGTCGCTCTTCAAGGTCGCGCCCACCGTCGCCAGCACGCTGCTGGCCAGCGGATGCTCGGCGATCTGCTGGACCGGCACGTAGGCGTGATTGAGGTTGACGAAGAAGCGCGTGCCGCCCATCTCGCGCAGCTGCTGGATCAGTAGCAAACGGTAATTCGCCGGCAGGCTGCGGAAGAAGCGGATCGCGCCGGAAGCGCCGTGCGCCATGTACTGCGACGCCGACTGCGCCTCCACCTGCGCCTTGGCGCGCAGCTGGCTGGCCCAGATCACGCTGGCGGCCAGCTGCGTCACCAGCAGGCCGGCCGCCATTACCAGCATCAAACGTCCCAGCAGCGACTGCGGCCAGATCCTGCGCAGCCGATCCAGAACACGCCTACGCATGCGAGACGCTAACGTCGGCCGAGAACACGTAGCCGGCGCCGCGCACGGTCTTGATCAAGACCGGCTGCTTGCCGTCGTCGTTGAGGCGCAGGCGCAGGCGGCTGATCTGCACATCGAGCGAACGGTCCAGCGGACCGGCGTCGCGGCCCCGGGTTTCCTCGCACAACACGCTGCGGTCCAGGATCACGCCCGGATGTTCGACAAAATACTTCAACAGCTGGAAGTCCAGTCCCGTCAGCGCGACGACCGCACCGGCGCTATCGAGCACCTTGCGCTCCATCAGATCCAGCGTGAAACCGACGAAGCGGTAGTAGCGCGCCGACGGCGTCTCCAGCGCGGTGCGGCGCAGGATGGCCTTGATGCGGGCCAGCAGTTCGCGCGGGCTGTATGGCTTGGCGATGTAGTCGTCCGCGCCAAGCTCCAGGCCGACGATGCGGTCGGTCTCGTCGGAGCTGGCCGTCAGCATGATGATGGGGACATTCGAGCGCTGGCGCACCTGCTTGCACAGCGCGAAGCCGTCGGTATCGGGCAGCATCACGTCGAGGATCACCAGCGACAGCTGCTCGGAGTGGACGTGCAGCTCGGCCAGGAAGCTCTCGCCATTGTGCGACAGGATTACCTCGTACTGGTTTTTCTCCAGGTAGGTCTTGAGCAGGACGCGGGTCTTTTGGTCATCGTCTACGATCAGTATCTTGCGCACCGGGTGCTCCTTGGCTTCTGAGGTTAAACAGTCGGAACAACGCGCCCAGGCGGCGTTGCGCCTCGGCGGGCGTGGCCCTGTCGTCTAGAAAATATCGGTGGATTTCGGCGATGATGGCGTCGCGGCTCGCTTCGTCCGTTGCCATTCGATGCACCAGGCTTGGCGCCTGCACAGCGGCGCCCTGCGCGAAGGTGGTCCAGGAGGCGCGCGCGCAGCTGTCCATTTTCGACGGGTCGGCGTCGCGCCGTACCGGCACGGCGCCCTTCAGCGCATTGAACTCGGCCTGCACCGTCGGCGACACCAGCAGGCGCGCCATCTTCTCCTGCGACGCCATGTGGCGGTAGTCGCCGGCGAACATGGTCAGCGTGTCGACGCTGTAGAGGTGATATTTGGCGGTGCCCGGCGCGGTGCCGCAGGCGTAGTCCTCGTCCAGCGTCATGCCACGTTCGGCTAGTTCGGGCTTGGCCCAGTCGCCCATGATCATCATCGCGGCTTCGCGGCGAGCGAACTGGCGCACCACTTCCGGCCATGGACGTTCGTCAAGTTGGCCGCTGATCCAGCCCTTGACGATGCGCAGCCGCTCCAGCGCTTCGGCGGTGCGTCGGTCGGCGGCGGCAGCCGGATTGCGACGCACGAACAGGTCTCGATAGAACTCAGGGCCGCTTTCGGCCAGCACCAGGTTTTCGAACAACGCGGCCACCTGCCAGGATTCGCTGCTCTGCGCCAGCGGCATGATGCCGGCGGCCTTGAACTTGAGCGCGACGTTCTGGAATTCTTCCCACGTCTGCGGCGGCGACACTTTCAACTGGGCGAACAGCGCGCGGTTGTAGTACAGCGTATTGACGCGGTGGATGCCGAGCGGCGCCGCCACCACGTGCTTGCGATGCTGGATCAGGGTCTGGATGGTGGGGAACAGGAAGCCGTTCCAGTTGCCGGCGCTGGCGACGTTGTCGATTTCCAGCAACAGGCCCAGTTCCGCCCATTCGGCGACGGAGACGCCAATGATCTGCGTGACTTCCGGCGCATCGCCGGCCAGCACGCGGCTCTTCAGCACCTTGCCGGCGCCCAGGCCGGCGCCGCCCGGTATGGCGGCATCCTTCCATTCGAGGCCTTCGTCGGCCATGCGCGTGGCCAGCACATTGGCGGCCTTGCGCTCACTACTGGAAGTCCACCAATGCAGTACCTGTAGCGTATTGAGGGAGGTGGCCGGCGCGCCGGCGCCCGCTGCGGTGGGCTGCGGCTGTTGCGAGGCATAAGCCATGGACAGTCCGCCGCAATTGAAAGCGCAGGCGGCGGCCAGCAGGCCGAAGGTCCACGCCCGTCCAGGCGGCGCGCGGCGGGCGGTCGAACGAAAGCGCAACCAGGCTAACCCAGGCAAGGCTACTTTTTCTATCGACGCAATCACTCGTTATCCCGAACAAAACAGTGCCATGATTATAACGGAGAAGATCGCCGCCGGGATCAATTGGTATGCTTCGCGTGCGCGCTCACCATTCAATGGTTGTCGATGTGAGACACCGCGCCCATCCTGCCGTTACGGTCGAACGCCGCCACTTTGATCTGCCCCTTGTCGGATATCGGCCCGCTCACTGGTTTGCTACTGGTATTCGGCTCGCTGCCGTCGCTGGTGTAGCGCATGGCGATGCCCGGCAGGAAGTGGTTGACCAGCACCCGGCCACCGTCCACCATCAAACCCGGCGGCGCGATGCGGTAGTCGACGCCTGCGCGTTCCAGGTCGAGGCGCGGCAGCACGCGCTGGCTCAGCGTGTTGACGAAGCCGGACCATGCGGCGCGGTGTAGTGCGGCGGCTTTGGCTGCATCGGGCTCGGTCGCCCAGTCGGGATCGGGAGCCCATGAGCGTTCGGCCATCGCCAGCAGGCGTGGCATGACGAGGTAGTCGATGCGTTCCGGCGTGCGTACGGTTTCGGTGAACAGCGTGGCTTCCAGGCCGCGTATGCGGCGCTTGCCGTAGTCGGTCAGCGAGTCCTTGCCGACCAGCGGCGGGTTGGCGTTCTTCAGGTAGTCCAGCGGGATAAAGTCGTAGACCGTATCCAGCTCGACGTAATCACCCCAGTTCACGCCCGGCTCCTCGGGATTGGCGTTGTAGGCCATGTCCATGTACATCTTGGTCACCGGCGCCAGCACGATGTCGTAGCCGGCGTTGGCGAGACGGTAGGCGAAGTCCTCGGCGCCTTCGGTGTTGTTCCAGACGTAGGCGCTGAAGCCGCGTTGCGTGAAATGCGGATTCGGTATCAGTTTGTGCTCGCCACGCAGCTTGGTGCCACGGGCCGCCATCTCTTCCCAGCCGGAGGCGTACAGGCCGTGCTTGCGCAGGATGGCGTCGACCCGGTCGTAGAAGTAGTCCCACAGTTCGGCGGTACTCTCCAGCTTTTTCTTCTGCATGAGCGCACGGCTGGCGGGCGACTGTTCCCATGCGCCGCTCGGCAATTCGTCGCCGCCGACGTGGATGGTATGCAGCGGCACGCCCGCTTCCTTGTACATCGCCGCGACCTGCGTTATCACGTGGTCGATGAAGGTGAAGCTGGACTCCAGGCCGGGATTGATCACGTGGTCGGTGTACAGCTGCGCCGATTTGTAGACAGACTTGTCGTTCAAATCGTTGAGCAGGTATTTGGCGGCGTCGCCCTTCCCTTCGGCCTTCAGGCGATGATAGCGCGCTTCCATCGACTTGACGGCGGCGCGGGCGTGGCCCGGCATTTCGATTTCGGGGATCACTTCAATGTGGCGCGCGGCGGCATAACGCAGGATCTCGATGTACTCGGCGCGGGTGTAGTAGCCGCTGCCGCTGGCGTCAAGCGGATCCGGGCCGGAGCCGTAGGCTGGCTGCATCCGCACGCCAGGCTTGGCGCTGTGGCCGCGCACCGCGCCGATGCTGGTCAGCTCCGGTAGGCCGCCGATCTCCAGCCGCCAGCCTTCGTCCTCGGTCAGGTGGAAGTGGAATTTATTGAGCTTGTAGCGCGCCATCAGGTCCAGCAGCTTGAAGACGGTCTGCTTGGTGTGGAAGTTGCGGCCCACGTCCAGCTGAAAGCCGCGATACTCGAAGCGCGGCGCGTCGGTGATCGTCACTTCCGGCAGTTCGATGCTGGCGGTACCCGGCAGCGGCAGCAGGTCGCGCAGCGATTGCAGGCCATAGGCGACTCCGGCGGCGCTGTTGCCGACGATGTCGATGCCATCCTTGATCGTCAACGTGTAGGCTTCCGGGGAAGTGGAGCCGGCCACGACGCCCACGCTCAGCCGCAGCGTCGGCGCGCCCGCGCCGGCCGCCGGCAAATTGGCAGGGAACAGTGAACGAGCGAAAGCAGCTTCCATCTTCAGCGCAGCGGGAGCGACGATCTTCGGCAGCGCGGCCAGTTGCAGCTTGCCGCTACCCGTTTGCAGATGCTGCGACGTCGGGAATACCGGCGGCAGCGAGGCGGCCGGCATCCAGTCCGCATTGGCGTTGCGGCGATAGATGTCCTGCACGGTGACGACCGGCTTGGCGCCGCTGGTTCCCTTGTCCAGCTGCTCGGGACGCGTAACCGGCAGCAGCTGATAGTCGGCGATAGCCTGACCGACGTCCGGCGCCGCGTCGTAGACCAGATAGGGCCCGGCCGGCGCCTTGGCCAGCTTGATGACCAAGTCGGGATGGTAGTAGGCGATGTTCAGCGTTTGCCCCGCCGGCACGCCGGCAAAGCCGGGCGCGGGACGAATGCGGTACAGATTGCCCGAAACCTGTTCCAGCAGCAGATTGCCTTCCAACGGTCCGGTCGCTACGCCATCCATGACGTTGAAGTACAGCGTCCAGCCCTGCGCGGGCAAGGGCTGCTGGCCAAGATTGGTCAGGATCAGGCGCGCCTGCGTGCCGCCGCCCGGCGCCTCGGGCGTGAACACAGTGCGCACCAGCTCCCAGCGCAAGCGGATCTGCGCGCCGTTGGCGTATCCGGCCAACGCGCCCTGCCCGGCAGCCGCCTTTGCTGCCGGCGCGGCCTGCGCAACCTGCACAACCGCTCCACCCGCCATCGCCACCATCAGCCACGAGGCCAGCGCGATACCACTGTACTTGATCTGCTTACGCATTCGATTCCTTTTCTTTTACCAGGTGGCGCCAAGGCGGATGCCGTAGATGCGCGGATCGTTATAGGACGCCGTCACATAGCCTGGATCGACCACGCTTGCGTAGTTCTTCGCCAGCGTCTGGCCCCAGTTTTTCACATACGCCTCCACGTGCCATTTGCCGCCCGGCGAAACCAGCTTGATCGCCGCATCGACCGTAGTGTAGGCCTTCTGCGCATCGGAGATGTGGGGATTATCCAAATTCCGCAGCGAGAAGTACATCTTGTCCTGCCAGCGCGCGGAAATCCACGGCGTCAGCGTGTAGTCGCCCAACTCGAAGTCCTGCGACGCGCTCAGGTTCAGCGTATTGGCCGGCGCATACGGCAGGCGGTTGCCCGCGATATTCAGCGGGAATTTGCCGGCGAACAGAGGGTCGGTGCCTTCATACGCCACGCACGGCGGCGCGCCGTACTTGTCGCGGATGTTACAGCTGATCGAGCTGTCCTCGCTGTAAGTCGGATAGGACTTGATGACCGCCTTCAGGTGCGAATACGAATAGCCGATATGCGAACCAGGCCACGGCTTGTACTCACCCTCGATTTCCAGGCCGGAGATATTCGCCTGCGCCGCATTCTGCGTGCCGTAAATGACCACGCTGTCGCAATAGGGATTGGTGGCGGTGCACGGCACTTTCGGAATGATCTTGCCGACGGTGACGCCGCCGGTCAGCTGCATGTCCTTGTAGCGGCTGTAGAACGCGGTAGCCGAGAAACTCAGCTTGTTGTTCAGCAGGCGGCCCTTGTAGCCCAATTCGAAGTTGGTCAGCGTCTCGGGATTCCACGGCATGTTGGTGTAATGCGGTCCAGGGGTCAGGCCGGCGCAGTTGCCGTTCAAGCCGGTGCGGCAGATATCCTCCTTGTCGCTGAAGCCCCCGGCCTTGTAGCCGGTCGACAGCGAAGTGTAGACCATGTCGCGCGGCGTCAGCTGGCCGCTCAAGCCCAGGCGCCAAGTGAACTTCTTCCACGATGCCGAATCGTCGCTGACCACCGGATGGATCGACGAATCGAAACCGCCGGCGCCGTAGTAGCCGCCCATGCCCGGCTTCAGGTCGGAGCTGTTAAACGGCACGAAGCCCGGCGTACCCGGTGTGCCGGGATTGTGCAAGCCTTTGAAGTAGATCGCCGGATCGTCCGAGAACGCCGTGTCCCAATACTGTCCGCCGACGTCCTTGCGGGTGTCGCGGGTCATGCGGCCGCCCACGGTCAGGTTCCAGGTCGGCGCGAACTCCCAGTCGGCCTGCGCGAAGATGGCCTTGGAATCGGACTGTCGGTCGGCCTGGTGGTAGAAGTAGGACTCGGCCGGGAAGCCATACGTGCCCCACGACGCGCCCAGGTAATCCTGCGCGTAGTCGATGCTGTTCTTCTCGTGCATCCAGAACAGGCCCGCCACATAACGCAGGCGGTCGTACTTGCCGCGCAGTTGCAGTTCGTGGACGGTGGAGACGTATTTCGACGCCGTGGTGTAGGTCGCGTAATCGTTGAACGGCGACGTGCCCGGACGCTCGGCCAGCTCACTCTCGATAGGCTGGTAGCCGCTGTCGCTGTCCTGAATCTCGCGCCGCTTCTGGCTGGACCACGAGGCGTTGTATTCGATGGTGGTGGTGGGACTCAGATCCCATACCAGGCCGCTGCGCACGGTGTCGATGGTCATGTCCATCACGCCCGGCACGTTGACCTTCACGTCCCACTGGCCGCCGGTGCAGGCATACGGCGTGCCGGCCGCCTGTTCGCAGTCCTTGATCGGCAGGTCGCCGGCGCCGTTGTTCTGGTACTTCTCGTAGGTCAGGCGCCAGTCGAGATCAGGACGGATTTTCCAGCGCGCCTGCAGGCGCGCCGCGTATTCATCCTTGTTGGTGTAGAACTTGTCGGCGCCGACCTTCTGGTTGAAACGCTGGTCGATGTCGGGAATGACGTTGCCGGCCGAGTCTCGGGCTGGCACGATGCCCAGTGCCGGGAAGTTCGCCGCGTAGAAGTCCTGCTGCTGGTTGATGTAGCCGTCACGCTTGATCCTCATCGCCGTGACGCGCATCGCGAAATTATCGTTGACCGGGATATTCTGCACCGCCGAGATCTGGCGTCCACGGTAGTTGCTGAGATCTGCTTCGGCAGTGCCATAGCTGCTGCCGAATTCCGGCTTGGCCGGAATGATGTTGATGCTGCCGCCGGTCGAGTTACGGCCGAACAGCGTACCCTGCGGACCGCGCAGCACCTCGACCTGGTCCAGATCGAACATCAGCGCAAGCGCAGCCTGGGGACGCGGCTGGTACAGGCCCGCCACATGCAGGCCTACGGCCGGGTTGCCGATCTCCGTGAAGTCCGAACTGCTCACGCCCCGGATGGCGATCTGCACGCCGCCGCTGCCGTCGTTGGACGTGCCCAGTTGCAGATTGGGGATCTGGCCGCTCAATCCGCGCACGTCGGTGATGCCGTCGCGGCTCAGCGCCTCTTGCGTCACCGCCGTTACCGCCACCGGCGTCTTGAGCAGCGAGGTGGAATGGCGCGTCGCCGTCACCTTGACCTCCGCCACCTGGTCCTTGGTGGCGATGGCCGAGTTATCAGCTTCCTGCTGCTGCGCGTAAGCCGCACCGGCGCAAATGCTGCCGATGGCGAGACTCATAAATTTTCTCTTGAAACTATGATGCGACATCATTACTCTCCCGATCAAACGTTATTTATCTCGCCACCAGCAAGGTGTTACGTCCAGCTTTTTAGAACTTGGCTTTCAAGCCAACGCTGTAACGCGCGCCGTTTTCATACACGCCCACCGGCAGGCCGTCGGTCGTATTGGTACGGATGACTTCATTGGTGATGTTCACCGCCGTCAGGTACAGGCTGATCTTCGGCGTGATATCCCAACTGGCCGACGCATCCCACTGGCCATAGGCACTGGTGACGTCCTGGCCACCTTCATCCAGCGCACCGTAGGCCTTGGAGCGGTAGTTGTACGACAGCCGCGCGCTATAGCCATCCTTCTCAAAGAAGCCGGTGATATTGGCCTGGTTGCGCGAGTTGCCGACCACGTTCAGCCTCACGCCAGCTGCATTGGCGCCGGTCTTGGCGTCGGTGTAGGTGTAGTTGACAATGGCGCCGAAGCCGCTGCTGAACGCTTGCTGCCATTGCAGTTCCAGGCCGTTGACCGTTTCGCCGTTGTTGGCGTTGTACGGGCGAGTCACCGGACGCATCACACCGGCCACATTCTCTGTGGTCGTCTGCGTGTAGATGAAGGTGTCGAGCTTCTTCGCAAACACGGTGGCCGACAACAGCGATGCATCGGCGTAGTACCACTCCGCGCCGAGTTCCGCCTGGTTGGCGTGGTAAGGCTTGAGCAGCGGATTGCCAGACGTGGCGGCGTTGGTGGTGCCGCTGACTTCCGTACTGGCGCTCAAATCGCTGTAGGTATTACGCGCCATCACACGCGCCACGGCGCCACGCACCAGCAGGTCCTTGCTGACGGTGTAGACCGCATTCAAGTTGGGCAGCACGTCGGTGTAGCTGCGGCTGACGTTGGCCAGCGAGTAGTTGCCAGTGCCTTTCAAGTCCTGGTAGGCCTCGGAGTTCTGGTCGGTCTTGACGATACGGGCGCCGAAGTCGCCGCGCCATTGGCCAACAGCGAAGTCCGCGCGCGCATAGGTAGCGTAGATCTTTTCCTTGATCTTGTAGTACTCGCCCTTCGCTTCCGCATAGACCATGCCCTTGTCATACATAGGGAAGCCCTTGGAGTAGGCCAGGCCGTCATCCACCCATGCGTACTGCGTCAGCGAGCCTGGATTGGCGGCCTTCTGGCTCAGCAGCGGCGAAGCGCCGGTCGACAGGTCGGCCAGCGAGAACGACTGCCAGCCAGGATTTCCAGGGCCGTCGGTGCCGATGGTGCGGTGGTTCTGCACCGTGGTGTCGCGGAACTTGGCGCCGACCTTGAACGACTTGAAGAAGCCGTTGTTCACGTCCAGCGTCAGGTCGCCCTGTGCATAGTTTTCCTTGGTCTCCATGCGGCGGATCCAGTCGCGCGAGCTTTGCAGCGTCAGCTTGCTCGGATCAAGCGGATTGATGTCCTGGTACTTGACCTCATAGGTGTCCGGCGCGATGTTGAAGGTGGTGCGGGTATTCCCGACGAACCAGAAGTTGCGGTCATGGTCGCTGCCGCCCGAGCCCTTGGTGGTGCCGGCCTGGCCGTGGAATTTCCAGTTGTCGGCATCGTAGGTGCCTTCCAGGTCCAGCACTTCCGACTTGATGTAGGACTGGCGGAAGATAGGCTCGAACGACACACCGCCCGTCGGACCGACGGTGCCGCCGACCAGCGCCTTGGTGCCATCGGAGGTGGTGATGAACTTCGGATTGGTGACGGCGATATTACCCTTCGCATCCGCCAGGCCGCCCGCTTCCCACAGGTAGTTCTGGTTGCTGTTGTCCATGCTCATGTCCGAGTTCATGTAGTTCAGCGAGATATCGGTGTTCGAGTTCGGGCGGGCTTGCAGGGTGATGTCGCCGGTGGTGCGTTTGCGGTCCTGGCGGAAGATCGCCGAGCCGCCGCCCCACGATGCATAAGCGCCCGGCGTGACGACGCCGTTCTGGTCGACGATGTTGTACTTGGTCGAGTCGGTGAAGTTTTCCAGGCCGTCGCGGCGCATGGTGCGCTGCTGGCGGCTGACGGCGACCAGCGCGCCAAAGGTCTTCTGCTCATTGGTCCAGCTCAGCAAACCGGAGATCTGAGGATCGGTTTTCTTCGGTAGCTTGCTGTACGTCTCCTCGACCGACACCTGCGCCACCAGCGGCTTCAGTTGGAGCGGCTTGCGGGTCTTGACGATCACCAGGCCGCCGATGCTGCCTTCGTCCAGGTCGGCCGACGGGCTTTTATACACGTCGATGCTGGCAACCAGTTCCGAGGCCAGGATGTCGTAGTTGAAGCCACGGCTTTGCGAATCGTTCTTCCACCAGTAGCCGGAAGCGACGGCCTGGCCGTTCAACTGGGTCAGGTTCAGGTTCTTGTCGGTGCCGCGCACGAAGATGTCGCGGCCCTCGCCCCAGGTGCGGTCGACGGAGATGCCCGGCACGCGTTGCAGCGAGTCGGCGACGTTCTTGTCCGGGAATTTGCCGACTTCCTCGGCGGTGACGGTATCGATGACGTTGCCGGAATCGCGTTTCTCAGCCAGGTTGCGCTTCAGACGTTCGCGGATGCCGCGCACTTCGACGGTTGCTGTCTCGCCAACGGGTGCAGCCTCGCTGGTTTGAGCCGCTTCGGCCACAACTGGATCGGCTGCATACACCTGGTGCGCGAAGCCGCCGCTCAGCGCCAGTGCGATCAGGTGAGGTAGTAGTTTTTTCTTAAGTACCGGCTTAGTCATTCAATTCTCCTTGTTTGAAAAATGTGAACCGCATTGATATCAGACGCTGCGCATCATGCTGCGCGCGGCCGACACCATATTCCCCGGACGCAGGCGTCGTAGCGCCTGTCCCCCTTCGTCAAACACGTGGAAGGCGGTGCTGTCGGCCGAGAAGACGATGGGCTGTCCGATCTCGACGTGACGTTCGCCGTCTCCGCGTATCACCACGTCTTCTGCACCTTCACGACTGACGTAGATGTAATTGGCTTCACCCAGGTGTTCGACCACACTGACCTCGCCTTTGAATACTTCCGAACCGGCGCGCGATTCGTTGATATGTTCGGCGCGCAGGCCGAGCGTGACCTTCATGCCGGTGCGCAGGCCGCTGCCGTCGACGGCGGCGCGCACCGCTTCGCCGCTGGGCAGCAGCACCAGCACGCCGCCGGCGCTTGCCTCGGCGACGGTGCCGGCCATCAGGTTCATCTTCGGCGAGCCGATAAAGCTGGCGACGAACAGGTTGCGCGGCTGCTGGTACAGGTCTAGCGGCGTGCCAGCCTGCTGGATCTGCCCTTCGTGCATGACGACGATCTTGTCGCCCAAGGTCATCGCCTCGACCTGGTCGTGCGTGACGTAGACGATGGTGGCGTCCAGCTGGCGGTGCAGCTTGGCGATCTCCAGGCGGGTCTGCACGCGCAGCGCGGCGTCCAGGTTGGACAGCGGCTCGTCGAACAGGAACAGGCGCGGCTCGCGCACGATGGCGCGGCCGATGGCCACCCGCTGCCGCTGGCCGCCGGATAGTTCGCGCGGCAGGCGTTCCAGCAGGTGTTCGATTTTCAGCGTGGCGGCGGCGCGGGTGATGCGCTCCTTGATCGCCGCCTTGCCCTGCCCCGCCACCTTCAGGCCGAAGGCCATGTTCTGGTACACCGTCATATGCGGATACAGCGCATAGCTCTGGAACACCATGGCGATGCCGCGTTCGGCCGGCGGCAGGTGGTTGACCACCTCGTCGCCAATCGACATGCTGCCGCCGGTGATGCCCTCCAGGCCGCACAACATCCGCAGCAGCGTCGATTTGCCGCAGCCGGATGGGCCGACCAGCACTACGAACTCGCCATGCGCGATATCCAGGTCGATGCCGGCCAGGACATCGGTCTTGCCATCGTAGGATTTACGCAGCTGCTTGAGGCTGACACTTGCCATTACATTCCTCTTTCTGTTGTTGGGTTACTTGACCGCGCCGGCCGTCAGGCCGCGGATCAATTGACGCGAAAAGACCGCGTACAAAATCAGCATCGGAATCACCGCCAGCGACAGCGCCGCCAGCACGGAATTCCAGTCGGTGACGTACTGGCCGATGAACTGCTGCACACCCAGCGTGACGGTCTTGGTGCGGTCGGACGGCGCCAGGATCAGCGGGAACCACAAATCGTTCCAGGCCGGGATCATGGTGAACACCGCCACCGTCGCAATCGCCGGCCGTATCAGCGGCAGCACCACCTGAAAGAAGATGCGGATTTCGCCGACGCCGTCGCAACGGGCCGCGTCCTTCAATTCCGATGGCACCTGGCGCATGAATTCGGACAGGATCATGACCGCCAGCGGCAGGCCCTGCGCCGTGTACACCAGGATCAGCGCGGCCAGCGTATTGACCAGGTCCAGCTTGACCATCAGCTCCAGTATCGACACCGTGCCAAGGCGGATCGGGATCATGATGCCGAGGGCGAGGAACAGCGTCAGCACACGGTTGCCCATGAAGCTGTATTCCGACAGCGCCCATGCCGCCATCGCGCCGAACAGCACGATGCACAGCAGCGCCACCAGCGTCACATACAGGCTGTTGCCGAAGTAGAGCAGGAAGTTGGTGCTGGCCAGGACCTTCTGGAAGCCGATGAAGGTCAGCGACTCCATCGTCGGCAGCGCCAGCGGATCGTCGAAGATGGCGGCGCGGCTCTTGACCGAGTTAATCAGGATCAGCGCGATCGGGAACAGCGCCAGCACGGTGTAGGCGATCAGCGTTGCATGCACCATCAGGCGGCCCAGGTCGAAGCGGCTGGCCAGCGGTACGGGTGGGTTCATGGCGATAGCGGTCATGGCGCGGCCCTCACAGTGCGAAGCGGGTCAGCCTGCGCTGGACACCGACAAAATAGACGCCCACGCCAGCCAGGATCACCAGGAACATCAGCGTGGCGACGGCGGAACCCAGGTAGGCGTTGCCGACCTGCGCCTGGTAGCCGAAGAAGGTGCGGTAGAACAGCGTACCGAGGATATCGGTCGAATAATTCGGTCCGGCCAGCGCGCCCTTGATCGAGTAGATCAAATCGAAGGCGTTGAAGTTGGCGACGAAGGTCAGTATCGTCACCAGGCCGAGTGTCGGGTAGATCAACGGCAGCTTGATCTGCCAGAAGATACGCAGCGCGCTGGCGCCTTCCACATGGGCCGCTTCGACGATTTCCTCCGGCACCGCCAGCAGGGCGGCGTAGATCAGCATCATCGGCATGCCGATGTACTGCCACACCGAGATCATCGACAACGTCGCCAGTGCGGTTTCCTCCTGCCCCATCCACGGCGCGAACCAGTCGGCCAGGCCGGCAAAGCCCATCAGCTTTTCGCCCACGCCCCACAGCGGCGACAGGATCAGCTGCCAGATAAAGCCGATGATCACCACCGACAGCAACGTCGGCAAAAAGATCAACGTGCGGTAGGTGCGGGCGCCGCGCAAACCTTTCAGACTAAACAGCGTCGCCAGCAGCAGGCCGATCGGATTCTGCAACAGCATGTGGATGCAGAAGAATTTGGCGTTGTTGGCCATCGCATTCCAGAACCCCGCAGACCAATCCGGATCGAGCAGGATGGTACGGAAGTTTTCCAGGCCGACGAAGACCGTCGTGCCGTTGTCGTCGGCGCTGAAGAAGCCCTGCGCCAGCGTCTGCACCAGCGGCAGCGCGCTAAACAGGGAGTAGACGATCACCGCCGGCGCCAGGAACATCAGCAACTGCCAGGGCCGCACCGTATTAACCACGTGTTTCAAGTAAGCCTCCAGAATTCGGGCAAAAAAGAGCCGGCGCCGCGCCCGGCGCCGGCCAAAGGAATCACACAATCAGGGGGAGGGATTGGTGTGATACTACTTTTGCTGTGGCTTGTACCACTTCGCAAAACCGTTTTGCAGCTTGGCCGCGGCATCCTTGGGCGCCAGCTTGCCGTTCAATACCTGCGCGTTCACATTCCACAATTCGCTTTCCATGCTGGGCTGCCCGCGATTGAGCACCTGTGCGTTGAAGCGTATCGTCGACGCGCAGCTGCCGCGCCATTCCGCCATCTGCTTGGCCACCGGATCGCGCACCGCGATCAGGTGATTGGACAGCGAGAAGAAGCCGGTCACGCGGTTGGTGTAGATGTCCGCGAATTCCTGCGAGCCCACCCAGGCCAGGAACTTGTAGGCGTCTTCCTTGTTCTTGGACTTTTTGTTGATGCCGATGCCGATGTCCATATGATCGGAGATGAAGCACGGATCGCCGGCCTTGCGCACCGGCGGCGCAAACGCGCCCAACTCCAGGCCTGGCGTCTGGCCGAAGTACGAGATATCCCAGGAGCCGGTCGGATAGATCGCGGCGCGGCCCAGCGCGAACTGGTTCTGGCTGTCGCCGTAGGTTTGGGCGCTGGCGCCCTTGCTGAGATAAGTGCCCATCTTCTGCTCGAACTGCAGCGCTTCGACGAACGGTGCGTCGGTCAATTTGGCTTTGCCGGAGATCAGCGCCTTGCGACCCTCTTCGCCACGCCAGAAGTTCGGGCCGATATTGGTATAAACCATTTGGCTCGATTCCCACTGGTCGGCCGTACCCAGCGCCAGGGGTGCGACGCCACCTTTCTTCAGCGCCTCCAGGACGGCGAAGAATTCGTCGACGGTCTTCGGCGGTTGCAGGTTCAGCTTCTTGAAGATCTTCTTGTTGTATAAGAAGCCGTGGATCACCGAGGCCACCGGCATGCAGAAGGTGTCCTTGCCGTCGTCGGTCTGCCAGGCCACCGTTGACGTGGGCGCGAAGTTCTGCATGCCCGGTTTGCCGTCCAGCTTCTCCAGATGGCCCTTCTTGTAGAGCGACAGCGAGACATCGAACGGACGGCAGGCTATCAGGTCGCCGGCGGTGCCGCCGGCCAGGCGCGCGGCCAGGCTGGAATCGTATTCGGTGGGCGCGGTCGGCGCGAATTTGACTTCGATGCCCGGGTTGCTCTTTTCGAAGGCCGGCAGCAGTACTTTTTCCCACAGCGTCTTATCGTCGACGCGCCAGCTTTCGATCACCAGGGTGCCGGCCTGGGAGGCTTGGGCGGAGAACATGGCGATCAACAAAGCGTGGCGAACAATCCGGCGTACTTGCATGTATGAGTCCCTTTGCATGGCTTTATTTACAACGATGAATTTATTCTAGCATCGGCTTTTCTGTGACAGAGAACTGAGTTGCCTGAAAGAACCAACAACTTAAGCCATTGAATTCATTGGCATTGATTTACGCAACAGGATCGTGGCGTTACGTTTCCTTACCGCCCAAAGGCAGGCGCCAGGGGGAATGCGGAGGACCATGCGCAGCGTTTCGTAAGGATTCGCAAGGAAAACTTACAAAACTTAACAAAAAGACTGGAATGTTGTTGTTGCGAGACGGCAGATCAGGCGACGCGCCGCGTGTTTAGTAAAGCTAATTAAACTGCGGGGGCTATTTTTGTTTCGTTTGACCGTCAACTTTTGGCAATGCAATACTGAATTGTCAGATTGCTACATCCTTAGCGCGGCCGCCTTGGGAGTTAGCGCCCAACTGACTAAACAAAAACCACATACAGGAGACAAAATGCTGCTTCCAACAAGAAGGACTCTCATGAGCCTGGCCGTGGCCAGTGCTTGCGGCCTGGTACCCATGGCTGTTAACGCTCAGGCCACTGATAGCGCTAACAACGACACCACCGCCTCCCCCGCTGCCACCGCCGCGCCGGTGATCACCAATGCCGACCAGATTCCCGAAGTCAAAGTGACCGCGACCCGGTATTCGACTTCACTGCTGCGCACCCCGCTCGCCGTCACCGCGCTGAGCCAGGACCAGCTGACCCGCAAAGGCGCCACCAGCCTGCGCGACTTGAGCGGCGAAATGCCCAACGTCGTCATCGAAAACACCGGCCTCGATTCGGCCGTGCAGATCACCATCCGCGGCATCACCTCGACCAACTTCACCGAGACCGGCGACCCGGCGGTCGGCTTCCACGTCGACGGCATGTATTCGCCGCGTCCACAGGGCGCGCAGGCGCTGATGTTCGACCTCGATCAGGTTGAAGTGCTGCGCGGCCCGCAAGGCACGCTGTTCGGCCGTAACTCCACCGGCGGCAGCATCAACGTCATTCCCGCCAAACCCGATTGGACCGGCAACTACGGCAAGGCCGATCTGGACCTCGGCAACTACAACAAGAAACAGCTGTCGCTGGTGCAGAACGTCGTCGTCAACGACGCGCTGGCGCTGCGCGCCACGTTCATGAAGGTCAAGCGCGACGGCTACGCCAACCAGACCCGCGACGTGAGCGAAGCGAACGCGCCGGCGCTGGGCTGGATCCCGAACGGCAAGCCGGACGTCGACCAGCGCTTCAACCGCCCGGTCGGTCCGAGCGAGTACTACACCAACCAGAACGAGTGGGCCGGCCGCCTCTCGGCCCAGCTGAAAGTAAACAAGGACGTCCGCGCCAAGGCATCGTACGAGGAGTTCCAGGACTCCAGCGCCGGCGGCGCCGCCTTCCGCGACTGCGACGCCGGCGCCGGCACGCGCTACGCCTGCACCAACCAGGGCAAGTGGGACATCAACGTCAACGTGCCAGGCCACGTCGACATGAAGATCCGCACGCTGCGCACGGGCGTCAACTGGAACATCAACGACCACACCAACTTCGACTACACCTTCCAGGTGGCCGACCAGCGCCGCAGCGAGATCACAGACGACGACAAGGGCTTGCAGAACGCCGCGCCGTTCCAGATCAACGGCCAGTATCCGAATATGGCCGGCGGTAACTGGGGCACCTGGCCGCTCACCGACTCCTACCACCGCACGCTCGATTCGCGCTATCTGTCGACCGTGCACGAGGCCCAGCTGAAGCAGCAGCTGGGCAATCTGCAATATGTGGGCGGCTTGTTCTGGATGCATGAGCGGAACAACATCGACTACGAGATCACCAACACCATCCAGAAGCCGTACGGCGATGTCGGCAGCGTGCTGTATCACCAGCCCAACCGCCAGGTCGATGCGAAGGCCGCGTTTGCGCAGGCGGACTGGAAGTTCATCCCCACCTGGACCGCCACCGCCGGCGCCCGCTACAGCCTCGACAGCAAACAGGACAAGGGCGGCGAAGTCTATGGCGCCAACTGGATCGGCGATCCGGCCTACTACAACGGCCTTTACTCGCAAGGCACGCCAGGCACGCCGGGCTTCCATGTCCACGACGGCACCGACCTCACGCCGGGCATGGGCGGCAGCGTGGCGGCCTATCACCTGTATGGCGCGCCGACCTCCAACGACCATAAACAGGACTGGAAAAAAGTCACCTGGCGTCTCGGCCTGCAGAAGCAGATCGACAACAACAAGATGGTCTACGCCTCGGTATCGACCGGCTACAAGGCCGGCGGCTTCGCCGACAAGACCGACAGCTGCAACTACCACAAGTGCGCGGACGGCAAGCCGGGCGTGGTCACCTTCCTGCCTTACGATCCCGAGACCGTGACCAACTATGAGCTGGGCTTCAAGGGCAAGTTCCTGGACAATACGCTGAGCCTTTCGGCCACCGCCTTCTTCATGAAGTACAAGGGCATGCAGCTGACCGGCACCTACTTCGTCAACCAGATCATCCCGGACAACGGCCTGCCCTGCCCGGCCGACCAGCCGAAGTGCGACGTATATGAAACCTGGCGCACCATCAACGTCGGCAAGGTGAACATCCCGGGTCTGGAACTGGAATGGGATTACAAGCCATGGCGCGGCGGGCGTCTCGGCGGCGGCTTCGCCTACATCAACACCACCGTCCACAACTTCAATTCCTACAGCGACGACTATCAGTGCGACGTGCGGACGGAGCTCGGCCTGCCGGCCTGCCCTGCCGTGTACAACGGCTCCGACAAAGCGCTGCTGGGCCGCCGCCTCGCCAACATCGAGGGCAACCATCTGCCGAACACGCCGAAGTACCAGGTCAACGTCAACTTCTCGCAGGAGTTCGGCATGGAGAACGGCTACAAGGTGATCCCGTACGTGAAGCTGAACTGGCGCGACAAGGCTTACTTCGATCTGCTCAATTCGGACTTCGCGCACATCGGCCGTAACCAGAAGGCGTATGCGACGGGCGATGCGTCGGTGCGGCTGGAGGCGCCGGACGACAAATGGCACGCCGAGCTGTATGTCCGCAACATCTCGGACAGCCACGCCAAGACCAGCGGCGATTCGACCTACGGCGGCTTCATGAGAGCTACCTTCGTCGAGCCGCGCATGTTCGGCGTCCGCGTCGGCGCCAACTTCTAAGCTTTACTTCGGACCAGGTCCAGCCAGGCGCGCGCGGCGAACGAAAGATGTCCGCCGCGCCGCCAGGCCAGCATCAGCCTCCAATCGATCGCCGGCTCCTCCAGCGTCGCCACGGTGAATTGCCCGCGCGGCAAGGTGTCGCAGAATATCTTCGGCAGCAGCGTGATCCCCACGCCCAGCCGCACCAGCGACGCCACGAAATCCCACTGACCGCTACGTCCGCTGATGCGCGGCCTGAAGCCGGCCCGCAGGCAGGCGTCTTCGACGATCTCGTTCAACGCGAACGATTCGCCGTAGAAGATGAAGGCGCTGTCGGCCAGCTCGCGCAACGCCACGCCGCGGCGGCCGCGCCAGGCCGAATCGGCGGACGCCAGCAGGCATAAGGGAGAACAGACCAGCGGGAAGGCGTCGAACTCCCGCCAGATGCCGGCGTTGGCGGCGTGATCGAGCGTGGTGCCCATCTCCAGCGTGCCGTTGCGCAGGTCTCGTTCGATGGACTGCGAGCCGCCTTCGAACAGTTTCAGTTCGATGTCCGGATGGCGCCGGTGGTAGGCCGCCAGCAGTGGCGCCAGCGGCAGATGGGCCTGCTGCGTAACGCCCAGGCGCAGATCGCCGCGCCGCAGCTGCTGCAGGTCCGCCAGTTCCACGCCCATCTCTTCGTGCATCGCCAGCAGTGCGCGGCCGCGCTGTAATACCACGGCGCCGGCGTCGGTCAGCGTGAAACGCTTGCCGACACGATCGAGCAGCACCAGATCCAGCGAATGCTCGAGCTGCTGCACCATCTTGCTGACGGTGGGCTGCGTGACGTGCAGCAGCTCGGCGGCGCGGCTGAAGCTCTGCTGCTCGACCACGGCGACAAAATAGCGCAGCGAACGGATATCCATGATCTATTCCAAATTCGAATGATTTTCATAATTTTAATTCATTTTATCTTTTTAAAGGGCGGGCCTAGAATGGGGGCATGAAACGTCTCTTTTCCACCGTCGCGCAAGTGCTGCTGCTGATCGCCGCCTGGTACGGCGCCGACCGCGCCGCATCCTGGTTCGGCCTGCCCTTCTCCGGCGGCATCGTCGGCCTGCTGGCGATGGTCGCGCTGCTGCTCAGCGGGACGGTGCGCCCGGCCGCCGTCGAACACGGCGCGAACTGGCTGCTGTCGAATATGCTGCTGTTCTTTATTCCGCTGGTGGTGTCGGTGGTGCAGTTCACCGGGCTGCTGAAGAGCGAAGGTCTGCGGCTGTTCGCGGCGATCGGCCTGGGCTTCATCGCGGTGCTGCTGGCCACGGCGTTCACGGTCGAATGGGTGTGCCGGATGGACCGCGGCCGCCGCCTGCGCCGACTGCGCGGGCAGCGCAAGGCAGCGCTGGCATGAAGCCTTTGCTGTTTCTGCTGCTGACGCTAGGCCTGTTCTATGCGAACCAGGCCCTGTACCGGCGCTATCGCTACTTCTGGCTGACGCCGGCCATCACCACTTCCGCCATCCTGATCGCTGTGGTGGAACTGTCGTCCACGCCGTTCTCGCAATACTTCGGCGATACGCGCTGGCTGCCTTGGCTGCTCGGCCCCGCGACTGTGGCCTTTGCGCTGCCGATCTACCAGCACCGCGATCTGGTGAAGCAGCATTGGCTGGCCCTGAGCCTGGGCAGTTGCGCCGGCATCGCCGCCTCGGTGGGCAGCACGCTGCTGCTGGACCGGCTGCTTGGCCTGCACGGCAGCATGGCGCAAAGCCTGCTGGCGCGGTCGGTGTCCACACCGTTTGCGCTGGAGGCCACGCGGCACCTGGGCGGCTCCTCCCAGCTGACGGGGATATTCGTCATCATCACCGGATTGTTCGGCATCCTGCTGGGACAGGCGCTGCTTGGCCTGATGCCGCTGCGGATGCGCATCGCGCGCTGCGCGCCATTCGGCGCGGCGGCGCATGGCTTCGGCCTGAGCACCGCGCGCCAGATCGGCCCGCGGGAAGGCGCTGTCGCCAGTCTGACCATGATCTTCAGCGGCGTCCTGATGGTACTGCTGGCGCCCTGGCTCGGGACCGTGCTTACCAGCGCATGATGGCGCGCACCTGCGGCAGCAGGTCGTTGGCGATGCTGACGTTTTGCTCCCTGGTCGGGTGGCCGTCGGTGGCGTCGCCGGGATAGGCTTGCGATGCGACGTAATGCACGCGCTGACCGCCAGCGCGGCGCACCGTCTCGTTCAGGTAGTCCACCAGCGCTGCCTTCTTTTCCCCGCTTTGCAGGGCGCCTTCGGTCAGCACGATCTGCGCCTGCGGGTGATCCTTCAACAGCATTTGCACCAGGCGCACGTATGCCTGCACATACGGCTCGCGCTCCGGTATGCCGGGATTGACGTCGTTGTTGCCGATGGCGCTGACGATCAGGTCCGGCAGATAGTTGCGCTGCTCCCACGGCACCGGATGCGCCTTGTCCGCAATCGCCAGTTGGTAGTAGTCGGCCAGGTTCAGTTCATCGGTCTTGTTGTCCCAGGTGCGCACCAGACCGCGTCCGCCATAGCAGACCAGCTGCACTTGCGCATGCAGCTGGCGCGCCATCAGCATGCCGTAGGAGGCGCGGGCGTTCCACCATGAAGGCTCCTTCTTCGCGCCCGGCACCCGGTCGATGGCCTCGCCGCAGGTGACGGAATCGCCCAACATCAGCAGCTTGCGCTCCGCGAGAACGGGGGCCGCCTGCCACTGGCCGTCTGTTTCAAAGCGCAGCAGAGCGGCGGTGCCATGCCAGGTTTCTGAGCGGTTGACGATTTCCACCTCGTGCCGGCCGGCGCTGGCGCCCGCCACCAGAGCCAACGTCCGGCGGCCCGGTGACAACCTGACTTTGCGCGTCTCACCATGGTCGACGATCACGTCCAGATAGCTGTCGGCGCCGCTGGCTTCCGCTTCGGCATCCAGGCGCGTACCCTGGAAGTTCAGGTAGAAGCTCACGCCGGGATAGCCGAAGCGCACCGCGCCATCCTCGCGTAGATCGCTGCGGCCCATGCGCGCCACGTGCAGATCGGCGGCGGCTATCGGCCCAGCGCCCATCAACTGGCGTATGTCCGGCAACATCGCGTCGGACCAGATCTGGTAGCCCTTGGCGGTCGGGTGCAGGAAGTCCGCCATCACCTCGGGCGACATGTCGCCGTCGGCTTGCAGGAAACGCGCGCCGTAGTCGTGGAAGAAGACGTGGCGGCCGTCATCCAGTTTGGCGATCATGCGGTTCAGCTCCGCGACCTGCGCGCGCCTGGGGCTACTGGCCGGTTGCTCATACGGCAGCACGGCGTTCAGCAGCACGCGGGCATCCGGGTACAGCGCGCGCAGCTTGGCCAGCACCGCCTGCACACCGTCGAACACCTCGCCCGGCGTGGCGCTGCAATGGAAGAAGTTGTTCACGCCTATCGTCAGCACCACGACCTTGGGGTGCAGCTTGTCCGCGTGACCGTTCTCCAGCCGCCACAGCACGTTGCCGGTATGGTCGCCGCCGACGCCGAAGTTGGCCGGATACCAGCCGCCGAAGGATTGATCCCATACCGCCTTGTTCCAGCCTTCGGTGATCGAGTCGCCGACGAACAGCAGGTCCACGCCGCCAGCATCGGCGATCGCAGTCTGGTCGCGGAACCTCTGCTGCCAGCGCTGCACCGTCATCCACGAATACTCCACCTTGCGGGGAGATGGCGTGGTGCCGCACGCGCTGCCGTCGCCTGTCAGTCCGGCCTCGCTGCCGATGGCCTGCGATTGCGGCGCCACGTTCCAGCCGCGCAGGTCCAGCCGCACGTCGCCCTGCCCTTTGAAGGCGATCGTGATGGTGCGTGCCTCGCCTGGCATCAGGCCCAGGTAGTTATCCGAGTAATAGACCGGTAAAATGCGCTCGCCGCCCGCGTTGAATAGAGTCAGCTTGCCGCCCAGCGCCGGCGCGGCGTTGCGGTTGCTGAGCGTGACCTCCAGCCTGCGCTCACCGTCCGGTGCGGATTTGGCCCAGCGCGCGGAGACGCCCAGATGCACGGCGGCCAGTTTGTTGAGCTCCTGCTGGTCGGCCGGCGTGGCGCTCGGCCAGTAGACGTTCTGCGACAGCTGCTTGCCTCCGGCGTCCTTCAGGCTCAGTTTCAGCACGATCAGCTTGTGCTGCGCCAGCAGCGCGCCGATGCCGACATCGATATTTTCCGATGTCGACACCGCGGCAACCTGCACCGGCCGGTCGCCATGGCCAACCATCCTGCCGTCAACCGTCCAGGCGAACCAGGACAAGATCGCGCCATTCAGGGCGGTCGCGGGATTGTTCACCACCATCAGCTGGTAATCCGGCAGGTTCATTTGCACGTGCACCGGCTCGGCCGCGCTCTTGACGCCATAGTAGGCGCCGTGCGTGTCGTAATCGTGGCTCAGGATCTGCCACATGGTGCTGGGCCACGCGGGCTGCGTCATCCACAGCATGCGGCCACTGTTCTGACGCCACAAGCCGGCGTTCATGCCTTCGAAGATGGCGCGGTGGCTCTCGTAGTTGAGCAGCTGCGCCTTGCGTTCGAAGTCCGCCAGCGAGGCCGGTGCACCGTACTCGTTTGCCATCGCCGCCGTGAAGGATTTGACGCTGCCGTTGCCGTCCGGGTGCCAGTCGTGATAGCTGACGGTGTCGCCAAGCGGCCACTGGTCGGTGGCCGGCACTACGGCCTGCAACGCCTCCATTGTCGGCAAGGACGGCGTACCCACCTCCACCGAGAAGCCCTTGGCGTGCTCGGTGAAATAGGTGGCGGGGGCCTGGTAATTGTATGGCCCGCTGTTCTGCAGATTGATGCGGTTGGAGCTGCCGGTGTACCAGCGGGTGCCGTCCAGTTGGTAGATCATCGCCTCCAGCGCCTCGTTCAGCACTGGCTGCGGTACGCCTTCGTTACGACCGAACCACAACACCACCGACGGATGGTTGCGATAGCGCTTGACCACATCGCGCGCGTTGTCGACGAACAGATTCACGTCCTGCGGCTCAAGATTGTAGTCCTGAGTCGAAGCCCAGAAGTCGTTCAGCACCATCAGGCCATATTCGTCGGCCAGGTCGAAGAACGCGTCCTCGGTGTTCTGTCCCACCCAGTTGCGGATGATGTTGACGTTGGCGTCACGGTGCAGGCGGAAGTACGGCTCCAGCCGCTCACGCTCGATGCGCTTGCGCCAGTCTTCCGTGCCCCAGTTGCCACCGCGCGCGGCGATGCGCACGCCATTGACCTTGATGACCAGGAAGGGACTGAGCGTGGTCTCTTCTAGCGGACGGATCGCCGCCGTGCCTTCTGCCTCGGGCCGCAAGCCGGTGGCCCAGTTATTGTCGGACAGCTTCCTGATAGCTTGATGGCGCCCGTCGGTGATGCGCACGCCCAGTTCGCGGCCCTTGGTGAAGTCCGCTTCCACGCGGCGCAGATGGCCGCTTTGATCGACCAGCGACAGCTCGTACGTCACGGCGCGCACGCCGAAACGGCTGCTGGCCTGGTCCGACATCTGCGCGCCTTGCAGCACTTCGAGCTTCAGATCGTGCAGGTCCGGCGCGCCGTAGCCGTTCGGCCACCACAGTTTGGGATGCTGGAGCCTGAGCGCGGCGAAATCGGCCTGCGTGAAGCGCACGGTTTGCTCGCCCGGCGCCAGCGTTACGTTTTTGCTGACCAGGATCGGCTTCATGCCGCCATCGCGCCGGCTGATGGTGGCGCGCACCGTCGCCCGCAGCGGCGCCTTGGACAAATTGGTCACGGCGGCTTCGATGCTGACGTCGGCCACGCTGTTGTCGGCCTTGGGCAGCGCGGTGATGACTTGCGCATCGCCGAGCTTTAGCTCGCGCGTGGCGCGCAGTTCCACGTCCTGCCACAGGCCGGTGTTGCGGTCGCGCACGGACGGTATCCAGTCCCACCCTTCGGAGGCGATGAAGGTCGGGCCGTCCTGCGCCAGCGTGCCGCCGTTCTCCCCCGCGCCGGCCGTCATCGATTCCTCTTGCGGCAAACCGGGGTGCGGCGGCGGCGAGACCTTGACGGCGATGACGTTCTGGCCCTTGAGCTTCAAGTAAGGGCTGATGTCGAAGGTGCCGCGCACGAAGGCGCCCTTCATGCCGCCCAGATTGCGGCCATTGATCCACACTTGCGCTTCGTAGTTCACCCCCTTGAAGGTGACGAACAGGTGCTGGCCGGCCTTGAATGCCGCGGGCAGTTCGAACGGCGTGCGGTACCAGTAATCCTGCTTGTTCAGCGATTCGGGAATCGCCAGGTTGTTCAGGCCGTAGTCCGGGTCGGGATAGACGCCGCGATCGACCAGCGTGGTCAGCACGGTGCCGGGCGTGGTGGTCTGATACCAGCCGGCGGCATCGAAACCGGCGGAGGATATCTGCGCCGGCGCCGCCCGCACCTGCGGCGCCACCTGCAGCTTCCACGATTTGATGGTCCAGAGATTCGGCCCGCCCTGCGCCAGCACCGGGCCGCTGTAGGCCGGCCTGGCTTTCGGCTCCTGCAACGGCGATCCCGATTTCGGCAGCGTCCATGGATCCTGAGGGGCGGTCTGGCCGTACATCTGACGGACCTGGATAGGCCACGACGGACTGCCTGTCTCGAAATTGATCAGTGCTTCACTGGGCGGGGCTGCTGCCGCGGCGCGGACCGCGTCAGCATCCAATACCGCGCTGCCGACCACGAAGCCGGCGATGCGGCCGGCATAGCCCGCGCCGGATCCGCTGCGCGGCGCAAGCGATATCTGCGCAACCGCGTTGCCGTCGCCCGGCCGGGACGCCTGCAACGCCACCTCGCGCTGCGCGACGACGCTGCCGTTTGCGTACAGCGTCATCTTCCTGCCGTCATAGCCCGCCGCCAGATGCACCCATTCGTCGGGCGCAAGCGCCAACGCCGAAACCACTTCCACGCCATAGCCGCAGAACCCGAACTTGCCGTCCACACTGCACAGGAACCATCCAATGCCTGCCTGGGCGCCAGTCACGCCGGCCATCAACGTGCGGCCGTGCGCCGCCTCCGACGGCTTGAACCAGCCGTTCATGCTAAACGGCTGCGATTGCGCCGAAGTGAAGATATCACCCTGCGTCACCTTCTTCAGCAGGCCATCGCTGGCGGCCGGGAACTCCGCGTTGTACGGCCCCCAATGGTCGCCCGCCTGCGCACCGGACCATGCCAGCACCGCCAGAAGTATCAACTGGCGGTTCATCCGCGCACCTTCAGGCGTAACAGCAGCACGCTATGCGGCGCGAGCTTGCTTTCGAGCTTGCTGCCGGTGTCGCCCGTTTTTCCGCTCCAGACTTCGGTCCAGTCGTAGACGGTCTTCTTGAAGTCCGCCTCGCGCTTGCTCAGGTCATCGCCGATGACATGCTTCTTCCAGTCGTAGCTGATCGTGGCCGCCTGCTCGCCGCGGTTAAGCAGCATGACCGCCCAGCCGCCGTCGGCCAATGGCTTGGCCCAGTATTCCAGCTGGGCGCCGTCCATGAACTTCAACGCCTGCACGCCCAGCCTGTCCTGGCTGATCGCAATCACGTCCTTGTTGACCAGGACGCGGCGCGTGGCCTCGGGCATGCTGCGCAGATCGTTCCCCAGGATCAGCGGCGACGCCAGCATCGCCCAGATCGCGAAGTGCGCGCGGTCCTCGTCCTCGCTCATGCCGTTGCCCACTTCGAGCATGTCCATGTCGTTCCAGTGCCCCGGAGCGGCGAACTTGCGCAAGCCCGCCTGCTTGTCCAGTATGCGCAACACACCGAACTGCGACCACGAGCCGTGATTGAACTCGCAATCCCAGCACGGATAGATATCGCCGGTGGTGCGCCACGAATGGCCTACGTCGGCAGCCCAATCCCAGGGCTTGCTTTCGCCCCATTCGCACATGCTGAACAACATCGGCCGGCCGGCGCTGCGGATCGCGTCGCGCATGGTGGTGTAGGCGCCGATGGCGTTCAGGCCCTTGCTGTCGCACCAGTCGTACTTGACGTAGTCGATGCCCCAGGATGCGTAGGTGATCGCATCCTGGTATTCATGCCCACGGCTGCCCGGATGGCCGCCGCAGGTGGTGGCGCCGACGTCGGAATAGATGCCCAGCTTGAGTCCCTTGCCATGCACATAGTCCGCCAGCGCCTTGATCCCCGACGGAAAGCGTTCCGCGTTCGGACGGATCACGCCGTCCTTGTCGCGCGTGCCGTGCCAGCAATCGTCGATGTTGACGTACTCGTAGCCGGCATCCTTCAGACCCAGCTTGACCATCGCATCTGCGGTGTCGCGTATCAGCTTTTCGTTGATATTACAGGCGAAGGTGTTCCAACTGTTCCAGCCCATTTGCGGCGTGGCGGCCAGTCCATCGAACTTTTGTGCGCTGGCGTTCGCACAGGCGACCATCGCCAGCATGATCAACAATAAGCGTTTCATGCGGCGGCTCCTTAGTGTTTGATGCTGTGCAGGCGGTCGGCGTATTCCTTGATCAGTAACAGCGAGCTGACGTCGGAGTCGAACACCGAGTACAAGCCCTGTTCTTCCTGCGGCGGATCGCCGACGAAGTCATTCCCCGGTTTCCACCAGTAGTCCGCGTTGGCCGCGCGGCCGGCCCCGCCCCAGGCCCAGAAGTTGAAGCCCGCGATCGGATCGCCCTTGCTGGCGCGCTGGTGGATGATGTCGAACACTTCGCGATAGAAGCGATCACGGATCTTGGTGGTGGCCTTGACGCTGAACGACGGTCCATCGCGGTCGAGGCCAAACTCCTCCAGCACGATAGGCTTGTTCAGCTTCTTGGCCAGTTCGATGTGCGAGTTCAGATAGTCGCGGCTCTTGGCGATAGCGCCGTTCCAGCTGCCGGTCGGGTTCTTCGAATCGAACCAGCCCCAGTTCTTCGGCCACAAGTGATAGGTCAGGTAGTCGATGTTGTGGGTGCGGTGCGCATCCTGGTAGAGCTGCGCATCCTGCGCGGAGCCAGCCAGGCCTTCGCTGCCGCTGCTGACCAGGTGGTTCTTGTCCAGGCTATGAATGTAGCCCGCCACCTCGTCCACCCACTTGACGTAGACCGCCTTTTCTTCCGGCGTCGCCATGCCGCTGCCAGGACGCGGCTCGTTCGCCAGCTGCCACGACATAATGCTGGCATCCTCGGAGTACGGTTTGCCGGTGATGGTGTTGACACGTTTGACGATCTTCGCGATCACGTTGCGATACTCGGCCTGCGCGGCCGGGTTGCGATAGAAGCCGGCGGTCTTCGTCATGAAACCGTCGTAGTCGTTGGTGACGTTCGGGTCCAGCGCGGGCGTGCCCTCGAACCAGTTCAGGTATTGCGTCATGCCGCCCGACCATTGCCAGAAGTTGTTCAGGTAAAGCACCACCGTCATATCGCGCTTGGCCGCTTCCGCCAGCAGGAAGTCCAGGCCCACCAGCAGGTCTTCGTCGTACTGGCCCGGCGCCGCAGTCGTGGCGGGACGCACGGCGCTCTTCATCTCGGTCTTTTCGGAGACCGCCAGCACGCGCAGATTGTTGATGCCCAGCGCATGCATATTGTCCAACTCCTTCAACAGGCGCGCGCGTTCGCCGACGCCGCTGGCCGCGCCGAGGTAGCCGCCGTACCAGAAGTTCGCGCCGGCGATATAGTAAGCCTGGCCCTTGCGGCTGAAGTGCGTCTTCTTGACGCTGACGAAATCGCCCTTGCCGGCGCTACCAGGGGCGTCGATAGCGCTAACAATACCGCAAGCGCTTAACATCAGGGCGGCGGCACAAAATTTGTACAGTTGTTTCATGTCTCGATCTTTCTTATGGTTGATTTACTTGCTTGCTTTGCCGGTGACATCCAGTACGCGCTGCGGCAGTTGCACGGTGATGCTGGCCGCCCCGGTATCCGCCGCGTCATGCGCCAGCAGTACCTTGTTGCCGCCCTTGGCGATGCGCCAGGTCCTGGAACGGCTGTCGAACATCGCCAGCAGGCGCGGATCGACGCTCACGCTGACTTCCTTGCTTTCGCCCGGCGCCAGCTCGACCTTGTCCCAGCCGGCCAGGCGCTTCGGCGCTTCCCACTTCGTTCCCTGCGGCGCCACATACAGCTGTGGCACATCCTTGCCTTTGAGAGCACCGGTGTTGGTCACCTTGAAGCTCAGTTGCAGCTTGCCGTCCTTCTGGCTGGCAAACAGGCCGGAATAGGCGAACTGCGTGTACGACAAACCATGACCGAACGGGAACAAGGGCTTCATGCCCTTCAGGTCGAACCACTTGTAGCCGACCGCCGCCCCCTCATGATAATTGACGGCGAAGCGCACGCTCTCATTCTTCGGATCGCCGTCCAACACGGGACGCGGCAACTGGCTTTCCGACGCCGGGAACGTCGCAGGCAAGCGTCCCGACGGATTGACTTCGCCAAACAGCACGCGGGCGATGGCCTCGCCGCCGCTGGTGCCAGCGTACCAGGCTTGCAGCACGGCGGCGCTCTGGTCCAGCCACGGCATCAACACCGGACCTGGGGTCTCCAGCACCACCACCGTTTTTGGATTGACCTTGGCGACGGCGGCGATCAGCGCGTCCTGATTGTCCGGCAGCGACAGCGAGACCGCATCGAGCGCCTCGCCCACCCAGTGCTGCGCGAACACCAGCACCACGTCGGCGTCGGCGGCGGCGCGGGCGGCGGCTGCGGCATCCAGGCCGTCGTGATAAACCACGCTGGCGCCCGGCGCGCGCGCCTGGATCGCCTTCAGCGGCGACGAAGGATGGTAGACCACCGGACCCGGCCAGCTGGCCGGCGCGATGCCGGTGACGGCGCTGCCGCCAACCGGATACACCAGTGACGATCCGCCGCCGGCCAGCACGCCCACATCCGCGTGCGCGCCGATGACGACGATCTTCTTCACGCCGGCCTTCAGCGGCAGCATACTGCCGGTATTTTTCAGCAGGACCATGCCCTCCTCGGCATCGCTGCGGCTGACCAGCGCATGCGCCGTGAAATCAATCGCCCCGCCTTCGGCTACCGGATGATCGACCACGCCTTTGTCAAACATGGTGCGCAGGATGCGGAACACCATATTGTCCAAGCGCGCCTGCGGCACGTGGCCGTTGGCGACCGCCTCCTCCAGCGCGCCGCCGAAGTACCGGCTCTTGTCGAATTCCCAGCCTGACTGCTGATCGAGGCCGCCGTTGGCGGCGGCGACCGTGCTGTGCACCGCCCCCCAATCGGACATGACGTAGCCTTTGAAGCCCCAGTCTTTCTTCAATACCTGGTTGAGCAGGTAGTCGTTCTCGCAGGAGTAGACGCCGTTCAGGCGGTTGTAGGAGCACATCACCGAGCCGGGATCGGACTGCTCCAGCACCAATTGGAAGGCCAGCAGGTCCGACATGCGGTTGCCCGCGTCGTCGATGCGGCTATCGAGCACGAAGCGACCGGTCTCCTGGTCGTTGACGGCGACGTGCTTCATCGTCGCGATCACGTGATTGGACTGGATGCCCTTGATCTGCTGCGCCACCATGGCGCCGGCCAGCAGCGGATCTTCACCGGCGTATTCGAAATTGCGGCCGTTGCGCGGCTCGCGCAGCAGGTTCACGCCGCCGGCCAGCATGACGTTGAAGCCCGAAGCGCGCGCCTCGGCGCCTATCATCGCGCCGCCGCTGTAGGCCAGCGTGCGGTCCCAGGTGGCTGTGGTGGCCAGGCCGGACGGCAGCGAGGTGCGTTCGCGCGGGGTCTTGGTGGCCTGCGTTGCCACACCCAGGCCGGCGTCGGTCTCGAACAAGGCAGGCAACCCAAGCCGCGGCACGCCGGGAATATAGCCCGCCGAGAAAGGCAACGCGGCCGGATTGCGTTTCTTGTCGCCGAAGTCGGAGCCGAACCAGCCCGATACCCAGATCAGTTTTTCCTGCTGGGTCATGGCCTGCAATGCAAGTTCCGCGCGCTTGTCCGCGCTCAGCGAGGTATCCATCCATGTCCGCGCAGCCGCCGGCACAGCGGCCAGCGCCATGGCAACCGCCAGCGCCATTGCCAACGGGCGTAAATTCAGATCGCTACTCATAGGTTCTCTTTCTTAGCGGGTGGAGTACATACCCGCATATTTCACACCGAAGTAAAGGATGAAGGTGTAGCAGGCGGCCGGCACGAAGAACGACCATTGCAATCCGATCGAATCGGCCAGCAAGCCTTGTGCGAAAGGCACCACGGCGCCGCCGACGATGGCCATGCACAGGATGCCGGAACCCTGACCGGTCTGTTTGCCCAGCTTGTGCAGCGCCATGCTGAAGATGGTCGGGAACATGATGGAGTTGAACAGGCCAACCGCGATGATGCTCCACATGGCGACCGCGCCGCTGCCGAAGATCGCGGCCAGGATCAGCGCGATGGACGCCGTGGAATTGAACGCCAGCGCCTTGCCGGGGCTGACATAGCGCATCACGCCGAAGCCGATGAAGCGGCCGATCATGGCGCCGCCCCAGTAATAGCTGACGTAATGCGCGGCAGCGCCGGCCGGCAGGCTGGCGACGTTGGACTCGCCGAGGAAGTTAATCAGGAAGCTGCCGATACTGACCTCGCCCCCGACGTACAGGAAGATGCCGATCGCGCCGAGCACCAGATGGCGATGCGCCAGCACGGATTTCTCGACGGTGGAGATAACACCGCCCGCCTCCTCCGCATGGGTCATCTTGGGCAGCCGCACCAACGCGAACAGGATGGCCAGCGCCAGCAAAGCGGCAGCCAGCACCAGGTAAGGCCCCTGTACTGCGGCGGCTTCCTCCGCCTTGGATTTGACCAGGTTCGCGACGGCGGGCGCCCCCTCGGACAGGATCAGGATGCCACCCAGCGTGGGCGCGATGGTGGTGCCCAGCGAATTGAAAGCCTGCGTCAACGTCAACCGGCTCGACGCGGTGGCCGGGGCGCCCAATACCGTGACGTAGGGATTGGCCGCCACCTGCAATATCGTGATGCCGCTGGCAAGCACAAAGAAAGCCAGCAGGAACAGCGCATAACCATTCATCGACGCCGGATAGAACAGCGCACAGCCGCCGGCCGCCAGTACCAGGCCGCTGACCGCGCCGCGCTGGTAGCCGATACGCTTGATCAGCATCCCTGCCGGCAGCGAGACGATGAAGTAGGCGCCGAAGAAGCAAAACTGCACCAGCATCGCCTGCACGTAATTAAGGGTATAAATCGATTTCAGATGCGGAATCAGCACGTCGTTTAACGACGTTAGCAACCCCCACATGAAGAACAGCAGTGTGATGATGACCAGCGGGACGGTGTTGCTGGTTCCTTCCTGGTCCGTTTGACCGTGAGGGCGCAAAGCTGCCGATGCAACGTGTTCCATAAATCTGTCTCCTGTATGGATGGTTTTTATATTAATGAAAAAGATTCTGCATGGGCGCCATCCGGTGGTCAAACGGCAAGCGCATTTCGGCCGCAGTTTAGCCACCTTCACTAAACACGCCGATATAGGCGCGACGCCGCCATTGCGACGCAGCGAAAGGCTAAAACTGGCATGTTTAGTAAATTGCGCTAAACTTTTCGGGAAAATCACCTAGTTGTTTGACCGGGCGTGGACGCTTATGCAAGACTGCGTTCATACAGAATCCTGTCGACGGCCCCGCCGCGAACAGTTTCATAAAGATACTTGGAGGGTAGATGGGCAATGCCACGAATGTCGCCGGAGTGACGATACGGGATATCGCCCGAGTCGCCGGGGTGTCCGCCGGGACCATCTCGCGGGCGCTGAAGAATGAACCGGGATTGACCGAGGCTACCCGCCAGATGGTCTTGGAAGCGGCGCGGGAGCTGGGCTACGATTTCTGCAAGCTGCGGCCGAAACGCCTGCGGCGGCTGACTTTCCTGCTGCACCGCCAGCACAACACCGCGTCGAGCAGCCCGTTCTACTCGCCGGTGCTGCACGGCGCCGAGGAAGCCTGCCGCAAGCAGGGCATCGTGTTGTCGTTCATGGCGGTGGGGCCGGCGGATGGCCTGATCGAGCAGATCCGCATGCACGCGCCGGACGGCATCGTCTGCGCCGGCTTCTTCGAACCGGAGACCTTGAGCGCCCTGCGCTCGACCGGCAAGCAGCTGGTGTTGATCGATATGCAGCTGCGCGGCTACAGCTCCGTCAACCCGGACAATATGATGGGCGGCTACCTGGCCACCAAGCACCTGATCGACACCGGCCGCACCCGCGTGGGCTTCATCTCCGGTCCGCTGTCGCACTACAGCATCCGCGAGCGCGCGCGTGGCTACCGGCAGGCGCTGTTTGAAGAAGGCATCCTGGCCGATCCGCGCCTGGAGGCGGGATTGCCGGACGGCGTGGACCTGGAAACCGGCGCCTGGGAAGCGATGGAGAAGCTGCTGTCGCTGCCCCATCCGCCGGATGCGGTGTTCTGCTACAACGACAGCGCCGCACTGGTGGCGATGCGCTGCTGCCTGGCCAAGGGCTTGAAGGTCCCGCACGACATCGCCATCGTCGGCTTCGACGACATCGCGACCGCCGTGCTGGGGCATCGTCCGCTGACGACGCTGCGCATCGATAAGAAGGCGTTGGGCGCGCTGGGCGTGGAACTGCTGCTCAGCGGGCAGCAGGAAGAAGCAGTGGAAAAGATCGCGCCGGTGGAATTGATCGTCCGTGCCAGCACCGTGTTCGACGGGTGGCGCATACAGAAATAATCTTTACAGACCAGGCTTTGCCGCAGGGCGTACGGTTCGCAGGAACCGTATGCGGGGGCTGCTGCGCGCCTGAAAACCATACAGCGCTTTGCCTTACAAGGCGGCCTGCTTTTTAACCCACAAACGGACCTGACGATGGTACCAGATTTTCAATCCCGCGCAACGCTGCTGAACCACATACGCCACACCAAGCACTTCTACGACGACCGCTGCGTGGACCCCAGCGGCGGCTTCTATCACTTCTACAAGGATGATGGAACGGTCTATGACGCGCACACCCGCCACCTGGTCAGCAGCACACGCTTCATCTTCACGCACGCGATGGCGTGGCGCCAGTTCGGCGAAGCGGCCGACCAGCAGCGCCTGCGCCACGGCCTGGATTTCCTGCGCAAGGCGCACCGCAACACCGATACCGGCGGCTACGCCTGGCAGCTGGATTGGAACAACGGCGCCGGCAAAGTCACCGACGGCACCAACCATTGCTACGGACTTGCCTTCGTGCTGCTGGCCTACAGCCACACGCTGATGGCCGGCGAGACGCAGGCGCGCGAATGGATCGCCGAGACTTACGCGCTGATGGAGCGCCGCTTCTGGCAACCCGCCCACGGCCTGTATGCCGACGAAGCGAGCTCCGATTGGACTTTCCTGGCGCCCTATCGCGGCCAGAACGCCAACATGCACGCCTGCGAAGCGCTGATCGCCGCCTTCGAGGCGACCGGCGAACGCGCCTACCTGCTGCGCGCCGAAACACTGGCCCGCAACATCACGCAACGCCAGGCGGCGCTGGCCGATAACCTGATCTGGGAGCACTACCACGCCGACTGGTCTGTGGACACCGAATACAACCGCCACGACAAGAGCAACATCTTCCGTCCGTGGGGCTACCAGCCGGGCCACCTGACCGAGTGGGCCAAGCTGTTGCTGCTGCTGGAGCGCCACAGCGAGCAGCTGGAAGGCGGCAGCAACTGGCTGCTGCCGCGCGCCGTCGAACTGTTCGACGCCGCGCTGGCCAAGGCCTGGGACCACGAACACGGCGGCATCTACTACGGCTTCGCGCCGGACGGCAGCATCTGCGACGATCTCAAATACTTCTGGGTGCAGGCCGAAAGCCTGGCAACCGCCGCGTTGCTGGCCGCGCGCACCGGCGAATCGCGCTACTGGACCTGGTACGACAAGATCTGGGCCTACAGCTGGGAACATTTCGTCGATCATCAGCACGGCGCGTGGTATCGCATCCTCGGCGCGGACAACAGCAAGCTGACCGACGAGAAGAGCCCCGCCGGCAAGGTGGACTATCACACCATGGGCGCCTGCTACGAAGTGCTCAACGTATTGAAGGATTAAGCATGACGGCTTTTCCGGTATTCGTGGCGGCGGGCGAAGCGCTGACCGACATGATCGTGCAGGACCCGCAACAGCAACAGTGGCTTAGCCAGGTGGGCGGCTCGACCTGGAACGTGGCGCGCACCATGGCCCGGCTGGACGTGCCGACCGCCTTCGCCGGCGCCATCAGCCGCGACGTCTTCGGCGACGCGCTATGGCAGGCCAGCGAGGCCGCGCGGCTCGACCTGCGCTTCCTCCAGCGCTGCGACAAATCGCCGCTGCTGGCGATCGTGCACCGCACCGATCCGCCGGCCTACTTCTTTGTCGGCGACGACAGTGCCGACTTGCAGTTCGACGCGGCGGCGCTGCCGGACGGCTGGCGCGCGCACTGCAAATGGGCGCACTTCGGCGGCATCAGCCTGGCGCGCCAACCGCTGGCGGACAAGCTGGTGGCGCTGGCCGCGCAACTCAAGCAGGACGGCGTGCGCATCAGCTACGACCCGAACTACCGCTTGTTGATGGATGAGCGTTACGACGCCACGCTGCGCCGCATGACGGAACTGGCAGACGTCATCAAGGTATCCGAAGAAGATCTGGAAGGCCTGTTCCGCACTACCGATATCGAAGGCGCCTTCGCCACGCTGCGCAGCTGGAATCCTACCGCCACCTGGCTGTACACCAAGGGCGGAGCCGGCGCATCGCTGCACGTCGGCGACCAGGCGTGGCACCTGCCCGCGCCGCCGATCACCGTGGTCGACACCGTCGGCGCGGGCGACGCCAGCATCGCGGCGCTGGCATGGAGCATGATGCATCGTCCGCACAATCAGCCCTCGCAGCATTTGCAGTTTGCCGTGGCGGCCGGCGCCGCCGCATGCCTGGCTGCGGGAGCGTCGCCGCCTTCGCTGGCGCAGATCGAGGCGCTGCTGCCGTAGGAAGTCGCAGTAAACAGCATGGGGACCGTCATACGGTTGTCATACAAGACCGATAAGATTGCGGGCTTTATATCGCCCCTCTTCTTTAGGTTCCCATGCACCCGTCCCCTTTCTCTAAATCCCGTTTGCACCTGGCCCTCGCGGCCGCCGGCCTGTGCGCACTGCACGGCGCTGCCTTCGCCACAGAAGACAGCGGCGAAGGCGCGCTGTCCAAGGTCGTCATCAAGGCGACGGTGGAAAAGAAAAAGCTGGGCGACAGCGTCAGCGGCGGCGCACTGGGACGCAAGTCGGAACTCGATACCCCCTTCTCCACCAAGGCCGTCAGCAGCGACGAAATCGAAGACCGCCTGGCCACCAGCATCTCCGAAGTACTGAAGTACGACGCCTCGGTCACCGCCATCAGCCCGCCGATCAGCACCCACCCGGCCACCATCCAGATGCGCGGCCTGCGCCTCGATGACCTGAACGGCTACAAGATCAACGGCCTGGCCAACGTCAACCGCGGCACCGAAATGCCGCTGGAAATGTTCGAGAGCGTGGAAGTGCTGAAAGGCCTGACCGGCTTTATGTACGGCTTCGGTTCGCCGGGCGGCATCGTCAACTACGTCAGCAAGCGCCCCACCACCGACAAGAGCTTCAGCGCCGCGCTGGGCTATCAGGAAGGCGGCGCGATCAAGGAACATATCGACACCGGTGGTCGTTTGGGCGACGAAGGCGGCTTCGGCTACCGTCTGAACCTGCTGCACGAAGACGGCGGCGTCCAGGAAGAAAGCGGCTCCATCAAGCGTAACGCCGCGGGCATCAACCTGGAATGGCGCGTCAACAGCGACGTGGCGATCACCTACGACGCGATCTACCAACGCCGCAAAAGCGTAGGCGGCACCGATGTGGTGATCTCGCCGTTGTACGTGGTGCCGAAGCCGATCGCCGGCGACAGTAGATTGAACAGCATCGGCGCCGGCAGCGACGTCGAATTCGCGCTGTCCACGGTCGGCATGGAATACCGCCTGAGCCCTGAATGGATGGCGAACCTGTCCTACCGCACCTCGAACTCGACCCGCGTGTATAAAAAGGACCAGTACTACATCACCAGCAACAAGGGCGACTACAAGGACCGAGTCACCTCCGAGCTGCACGGCTACCACTTCGACCAGGCACAGGCCAGCTTCGAAGGCAAAGTCAGCGCCTTGGGCCTGGCGCATGAAATCGTCGTCGGCGTGACCTCGCAGAACCTGTCGTCGACCTCCTCCGCGGTGACACCGAAAACCTATATGGGCACCGGCAACCTGTACGCGCCGACCATCATCAACGTCGACAGCATCAACTGGAGCGGCGGCACCTACCGCGACGAAGCGACCCGCCAGGAAGCGGCCTTCGCCTGCGACACCGTCAAGCTGACCGACAACTGGTCGCTGCTGGCCGGCGCCCGCTACACCCGCTACAACGACAACGCCTATTCCACAAAGGCCGTGGTCACCGCCAACTATCCTGCGCAGCGCACCACGCCGACCGTGGCGCTGATGTACAAGCCCGCCGCCGACACCACCGTCTACGGCAGCTATGTCGAGGCGATGGAGCAGGCTTCCAGCGCGCCGACGTCCACCGTCAACGCCAACCAGACCTTCGCTCCGTTGAAGAGCAAGCAGGCCGAAGTCGGCATCAAGACGGAGCGCAGCTTCTGGAACGCCAGCGCCGCGCTGTTCCACATCAAGCGCGGCGCGCAGTACACGAATGCCGGCAACGTCTTCGTGGCAGACGGCGAATCCAAATACCAGGGCGTGGAATTCAACACCGTGGTGCAGGCGACTAAAAACCTGTCGGTCGAAGGTGGGCTGATGCTGCTGGATGCGACGCTGGAAAACGCCGCCGCCGGCTACAGCGGCAAACGCGCTGTCGGCGCACCGCGCCGCCAGGTTTCGGTGCAGGCGACCTGGCGCGATGTGCTGCCAGGCCTGGCGCTGCACGCGGGTACCCAGTACCTGGGCGAGCTGCCGATGGATGCGGCCAACGTCAACACGCTGCCGGCCTACACGCTGTTCGATGCGGGCTTCAATTACCGTCACCGCTACTTCGGCAAGATGGTCAGCGTGCGCGCCAACATCTCGAACATCGCCAACCGCAAATACTGGACCTACTACCAGGAGAACTACCTGAACGTCGGCTCGCCGCGTACCGCCAGCGTGAATGTTCGCGTAGACTTCTAAGACATGAAACCACCACGCCTTGCGGCAGGCGCCGCGCTGTCCCTGTTGATGTTGAACGCCGTCGGCGAGCAGTACTATCAAACCAAGACGCCGTATCAACCGCAACAGGCCGGCGCCAGCTATGAAGCCCCGCCGCAAGGCTACCGCGCGGTCTACACCCAGCTGCTGGCGCGGCATGGGTCGCGCGGTTTAAGCAGCATGAAGACCGACCTGGCGCTCTATAACCTGTGGCAGCTGGCCAGCAAGGAGAAAGCCTTGACGCCGCTGGGCGCCCACCTCGGCGAAGACCTGCTGCAAATGATGAAGGCCAACGCCCTCTTGGGCTACGGTGTGGCCGGCATCACCAAGCCGGGCTACGGCAACGAGACCATGCAGGGTGTGACGGAGCACAAGCAGCTCGCAGAGCGCATGTATCGCCGCCTGCCGCAGCTGTTTCGCAGCGCCGCCGCAGGCGCGCAGCCTCGCCGGATCCTGCTGGTCACCTCCGGCAAGGACCGCGCCGTCGACAGCGGCGATTACTTCGCCGGATCGCTAGTGGCGCAGCAGCCCAATCTGCAAGCGCTGATCGTGCGTCCGCCATCGCTGGCGCCGCGCGCCGAAACGAATCACGACGGCCGACCGGCAGGCACCGACCGCTTCCTGCTCTACTTCCACAAACTGAGCGCGAAGCAGGACCTGGTGGCCGACGATAGCGATCCGCTGCACGCCACTTACCAGGCCAGCCAGGAATACCAGGCCTGGGCCAGGAGCGACGAATTGCGGGCGCGCGAAGCCGCCGTGCTGGCGCAGCCGCAGGTGGCGGCGGCAGCCAAGGCGGTACTGGGGCGGCTGTTCACACAGGCCTTTATCGAAGGACTGGAACAGGGCCGCTACAGCGCCGCCAACACCGGCACGTACAGCTACACCAGCGCCGACAAGCAGTTCACCAACAAGCTGGCCGGCGACGGCGACACCGAGATCAAATCCGCGATCGACGCCGCGCAGGCACTCTACGACCTGTACGCGGCCGCCGCCGACATGAAGGCCGAGCTGAAAGCCGACTTTACCCGCTACATGCCGGCGCAGCAGGCGGCGGTGTTCGCGGCCACCGAAGACGCCATCGCCTTCTACAGCAAGGGTCCCGGCATCAGCGAAAACGGCGGCGTCAACTACCGCATGGCGCAAACGCTGCTCGACGATTTTTTCAGCGAGGTGGACGCCGTCGCCAAGGGCGATCTGTCGCACGCCGCCAAGCTGCGCTTCGCCCACGCCGAAATCGTCATTCCGATGGCGGCCATCCTCGGCCTGCCCGGCATGTCCGAGCAGCTGCCGCGCGCGACGACCTACAGTTACAGCAACAGCAGCTGGCGCGGTGACGCGGTCGCGCCGATGGCGGCCAACATCCAGTGGGACGTCTACACCAATGACCAGGGCCGCACGCTGGTCCGCATGCTGTACAACGAGAAGGAGATGGACTTCAAGCGTGGCTGCGAGCAGGCGAAGATTGCGCCCACAAGTCACTACTACGACTACGCCGGCCTGCGCGCCTGCCATATGCCGAAGTAATGCCGATGCAAGCTTGCCATTTAAACTATCACTGAAGGCCTTCGGCTGCCGAAAACACAACATCTGATTCAATTCGTTACGAGGATCCCTTTTTTATAGTGATAGACTTGGTAGGTCTTTTCATAATATGAGAGGCTTACCCCATGAACCAGATGACCAGGCGTCAGTTCCTTCGGGTGACTGGCGCGACCATCGCGGGTTCGAGCATCGCGCTGCTCGGCTTTGCGCCGGCATCGGCCCTGGCCGAAGTCCGGCAGTACAAGCTGGCGCGCAGCACCGAAACCCGTAACACCTGCCCCTACTGCTCCGTCGGGTGCGGAATTCTCATGTACGGCCTGGGCGACGGCGCCAAGAACGCCAAGGCCAGCATCATTCATATCGAGGGCGATGCCGACCATCCGGTCAACCGCGGCACGCTATGCCCCAAAGGCGCGAGCCTCATCGATTTCATCCACTCCGAAAATCGCCTGATGGTGCCCGAGTACCGCGCGCCCGGTGCGACCGAATGGAGCAAGATGTCCTGGGACGACGCGCTGACCCGCATCGCCAAGTTGATGAAGGCCGATCGCGACGCCAATTTCATCGACAAGACGGCGGACGGCAAGACCGTCAACCGCTGGACCACCACCGGCATGCTGTGCGCGTCGGCGAGCACCAACGAGGTAGGCTACTTAACCCATAAAACCATGCGCAGTCTGGGCATGCTGGCATTCGACAATCAAGCGCGTGTATGACACGGTCCGACGGTGGCAGGTCTTGCCTCGACATTTGGACGTGGTGCGATGACGAATCACTGGGTAGACATCAAGAACGCCGATGTCATCCTGGTCATGGGCGGTAACGCAGCAGAAGCACACCCTTGCGGCTTTAAATGGGTCACGGAAGCGAAGGCGCATCGCGGCGCCAAGTTGATCGTGGTTGATCCGCGCTTTACCCGTACCGCTTCGGTGGCGGACTACTACGTCCCTACCCGCACCGGCGCGGACATCGTCTTCCTCGGCGGGATCATCAACTACCTGCTCACGAACGACAAGATACAGCACGAGTACGTCCGCAACTACACGGACATGCCCTTCATCGTGCGCGAGGATTTCGCCTTTAACGACGGCCTGTATTCGGGCTGGGACGAAAAAGCAGGCAAGTACACGGACAAGAGCAGCTGGAACTACGAGATGGGCGACGACGGCTACGCCAAGATCGACGCCACGCTCGAACACCCGCGCTGCGTGTACCAGCTGATGAAGAAACACTACGAGCGCTACACGCCGGCGATGGTGGAAAAAGCCTGCGGCGTGCCGCCGGAGAAATTCCTCAAAGTCGCCGAGATGCTGGCATCGACCGCCGTTCCGGGCCGCGCCGCCACCATCCTGTATGCGCTGGGCTGGACGCAGCACTCCACCGGCGCGGAAACGCTGCGCACCGGCGCCATGGTGCAGCTCCTGCTGGGGAACATCGGCATCGCCGGCGGCGGCATGAACGCGCTGCGCGGCCACTCCAACATCCAGGGCCTGACGGACCTGGGGCTGCTGACCAATATGCTGCCCGGCTACCTCACCTTGCCCGGCGAAGCGGAGCAGGACTTCGAGGCCTACGCCGCCAAGCGCGCGCTGAAGCCTTTGCGTCCGAATCAGCTCAGCTACTACAGCAACGCCAAAAAGTTCCTGGTCAGCTTCATGAAATGCTGGTGGGGCGACGCGGCGACGGAGGAGAACAACTACGCCTTCGACTACCTGCCCAAGCTGGACAAGCCCTACGACATGATGCAGGCCTTCGAGCTTATGCATCAAGGGAAAATGAACGGCTACATCTGCCAGGGCTTCAACATCCTGGCCTCGGCGCCGGACAAGCAGAAGATCACGGAAGCCTTGTCCAAGCTGAAGTTCCTGGTGGTGATGGATCCTCTCGCGGTGGAGACGGCGGAGTTCTGGCGTCCGTTCGGCGAGTTCCACCAGGTCGATCCGACCAAGATCCAGACCGAGGTATTCCGCCTGCCGACCACCTGCTTCGCCGAGGAACGCGGCTCGCTGGTGAGTTCCTCGCGCGTGCTGCAATGGCACTGGCAAGGAGCCGACGGCCCGGGGCAGACCAGGAGCGATCTGGAGATCATGTCCGGCATCTTCCTGCGCATCAAAAAGGCGTACCAGACCGACGGCGGCAAGTTCCCCGACCCTATCGTCAACCTGACCTGGCCTTACGCCAAGCCGTTCAGCCCCACGCCGGAAGAGCTGGCGATGGAGTACAACGGCAAGGCGCTGAAGGAACTCACCGATCCGAAGGACCCGACGAAAGTCATCCTGAAGAAGAACGAGCAGGTGGCAGGCTTCGCGCAATTGCGCGACGACGGCAGCACGGCCTGCGGCTGCTGGATCTTCGCCGGCTGCTGGACCGCCGCCGGCAACCAGATGGGACGGCGCGACAACTCCGACCCGAGCGGCATCGGCCAGACGCTGAACTGGGCCTGGGCCTGGCCGGCCAACCGCCGCATCCTGTACAACCGCGCCTCCTGCGATCCGAAAGGCAAACCGTGGGATCCGACGCGCAAGCTGGTGAGCTGGAACGGCGCCAACTGGGCCGGCGCCGACGTCCCCGACTTCAAGGCGGACGAACCGCCGGAAAACGGCATGGGCCCCTTCATCATGCTGGCCGAAGGCGTGGCGCGCTTCTTCTCGCGCGACGCCATGGCCGAGGGTCCCTTCCCCGAGCACTACGAGCCGTTCGAGTCGCCGATCGGCCACAACCCGCTGCATCCGACCAATGCGCGCGCCACCAGCAATCCGGCCGCCCGCATGTTCCCGAACGACCGGGCCAAGCTGGGCAAGGTGGCGGAGTTCCCGCACGTGGCCACCAGCTACCGCCTGACGGAACACTTCCACTACTGGACCAAGCACGCGCGCCTGAACGCCATTATCCAGCCGGAGCAATTCGTCGAGATCGGCGAGGAGCTGGGCAAGGAGCTGGGCGTGGCGCACGGCGACCGCGTCAAGGTCAGCTCCAAGCGCGGGCACATCGTGGCGAAAGCCGTGGTGACCAAGCGTATCAAGGCGCTCATCATCGATGGCAAGAAGACCCACCAGGTCGGACTGCCGATCCACTTCGGGTTCAAGGGAGTCACCAAACCGGGCTACCTGATCAACACCCTCACGCCGACGGTTGGTGACGGCAATTCACAGACACCGGAATTCAAGTCCTTCCTGGTGAAAGTGGAAAAAGCATGACGGCCCGAGGAGAATGACCATGGCACTACAATCCCTTGATATCAAACGCATGTCGGCGACGACGGTGCAGGAACCGGTGGCGCGCACGCCTGTCACCGGCACCGTCGCCAAGTTGATCGACGTGTCGAAGTGCATAGGCTGCAAGGCCTGCCAGACCGCCTGCATGGAATGGAACGACCTGCGCGACGATATCGGCGAAACCACCGGCGTGTACGACAACCCGATCGACCTGTCGCCGCAATCATGGACCGTGATGCGTTTCTCGGAACACGAGACCAACGACGGCAACCTGGAATGGCTGATACGCAAAGACGGCTGCATGCACTGCGAGGACCCGGGCTGCCTGAAGGCCTGCCCCGCGCCGGGCGCCATAGTCCAGTACACCAACGGCATCGTCGACTTCCATCAGGAGAACTGCATCGGCTGCGGCTACTGCGTGGCCGGCTGCCCGTTCGACGTGCCGCGCATCTCCAAGAAGGACGACCGCGCCTACAAGTGCACGCTCTGCTCGGACCGCGTGGCGGTGGGCCAGGAGCCGGCCTGCGTCAAGACCTGCCCTACCGGCGCCATCGTCTTCGGCACCAAGGAGGACATGAAGGAGCACGCGGCGGAGCGCATCGAGGACCTGAAGTCGCGCGGCTACGCCAACGCGGGCTTGTACGACCCGGCGGGCGTCGGCGGCACGCATGTGATGTATGTGCTGCACCACGCGGACCAACCGGGCCTGTACCACGGCCTGAAAGCGAATCCGAGCATCAGCCCGATGGTCGGATTGTGGAAGGGCCTGACCAAGCCCCTGGCGCTGGCCGGCATCGCCGTCACCGCGCTGGCAGGCTGGTTCCACTATTCGCGCGTCGGTCCGAATGAGGTCAGCAAGGACGAGGAAGCCGAGGCGCTGCATGAGGCCAACCGCATCCGGGAGAGCGAAAAATGAGCACGCCAAATCGCGACAAGGACGGCAATCCGCTGATCGAACGCTATACGCCCAATGAGCGCAGCAACCACTGGGTAACGGCCATCTGCTTCATCCTGCTGGCGGTGTCCGGGCTGGCCATGTTCCATCCGGCGACGGCGTGGATGGCCGTGTTCCTGGGCGGCGGCCAATGGACGCGCATCCTGCATCCGTTTATCGGGCTGGTGATGTTCGTGTCGTTCGCGCTGCTGGTGATGCGTTTCTGGCATCACAACAAGTTCGAGCCGGGCGATAGGCAGTGGCTGGATCAAATCGGCGACGTCGTCAACAACCGCGAAGACAAGCTGCCCAAGGTGGGCCGCTACAACGCGGGACAGAAGCTGCTGTTCTATGTGCTGATCTTCTGCATGTGCGGGCTGCTGCTGTCGGGCGTGGTGATCTGGCGGGCCTACTTCGCGTTCTACTTCCCGATCGAGATCGTGCGCTTCGCCGCGCTGCTGCACGCTTTCTGTGCGTTTGTGATCATCTGCTCCATCGTGGTCCACATCTACGCGGGCCTGTGGGTGAAGGGTTCGATCGGCGCCATGGTGCGCGGCACCGTGACTTATGGGTGGGCCCGCAAACATCACCCCCGCTGGTTCGAGGAAGTCGCCCGAAAATCGCGTGATTAGCTCAGCAATTTAGGATTAGAATAGTCTCCGGGCCGGCGGCGCCGTCGCCGCCGGCAATCTGGGAGACATCTTGGTACAACGTCTGCTTGCACCCGGCGAGATCGAAGCGCTCGATCACAACGCCATACCGCGCCTGCTGCTGCCGCAGCCGCGCAGCCTGTTCTCCACGCGCGCCGCCCGCCTGCGCCAACTTGCCAAAAATGAAATCAAAGGTATCCCCGTCGGCGAAACGCTGCGCGGCTACCTGCTGCTGATGGCGGCGCTGGTCGACGCGCAGGCCGCCGTGGCGCAGGCCCTTCCGGCAGAGGCCTTCGCCTTGCCCGACGCCGCCGACATCGACGTCTCGCTCGAACACAATATGCCGCCGCTGCCCGTCAGCGGCGCGCGGCCGCCGTCGTGGCGCTCGGTGTTCGACGCCCTGCTCGATCAACTCGATACGCTGGCGGAAGGCCAGCCTCAGATTGCCACGGTGCTGGCCGAACTGCGCTCGCTCGACAGCGCGGAGCTGGAAGGCTGCGCCGACGCCGTGCTGGCGGAGCTGACCGACGGCGTGAATCCGCTGCACGCGCCGTTCGTGGCGGCGGCGTTGCAGGTCATGTGGAGCATGCGCGCCGGCCAGCTGGACGCGCAGCGCGTGCAACCGCTGGTGACCAATACGCTGTGCCCCGTGTGCGGCGCGCATCCGGTGGCCAGCGTGATCCGCATCGGCGGACAATCGCAGGGTTATCGCTACTTGCAGTGCAGCTGCTGCGCCAGCGAGTGGCACATGGTGCGGGTCAAGTGCTCGTGCTGCGAGCATACGGCGCGCATCGCCTACCAGAGCATCGAGCCGGCCGACGCCGCCGACGGCGGACTGGAGATCGTCAACAAGGCCAATGACCCAAGCAAGGTGGCGCGCGCCGAAACCTGCGACGACTGCCGGACCTATCGCAAGATCTTCAATCAGGAGCACGACTACAACGTCGAACCGCTGGCCGACGACCTGGCCAGCCTGGCGCTGGACCTGCTGGTGGGCGAAGCCGGCTACGCCCGCGCGAGCGGCAATCCTCTGCTGTGGTTCAACGCCGAATGAGCGGCGACACCGCAGACATGGGCGCGGCAACCGCGGCAAGCTCCATCCACCTGCCCGCCGTCCACCTGATCCTGTCGGACGCCGCATGTGCGCCGCTGATCGCCGAATACGGCCGCGTGCAGACGCTGGAAGCCGCCCGCATGCTTCTGGCCGAACTGCGCAGCATGATGCTGGCCAGCCGCCGCGACGGCATGCCAGTAGCCGGCGACACCGGCATCCCCGCCTTGCTGGCGATGCTGGCAGAACGCCTGCGCGACACCAATCGTTCGCCGCTGCGGCCCGTCTTCAATCTGACCGGCACGGTCCTGCACACCAACCTTGGCCGCGCCCTGCTGCCCGACAGCGCGGTGCAGGCCGTGGCGGAAGCGCTGCGCTGGCCGATGAACCTGGAGTGGGACATCGACACCGGCAAGCGCGGCGACCGCGACAACCTGGTCGAAGACCTGCTGCTGGAACTGACCGGCGCCGAAGCGGCCACCATCGTCAACAACAACGCGGCCGCCGTGCTGCTGATGCTGAACACGATCGCGCAAGACAAGGAGGTGATCGTCTCGCGCGGGGAGCTGGTGGAAATCGGCGGCGCCTTCCGCATCCCGGACATCATGACCCGCGCCGGCGCCGTGCTGCGCGAAGTGGGCAGCACCAACCGCACGCACCTGAAAGACTACGCCGAAGCGGCCGGACCGCAGACCGCGCTGATGATGAAGGTCCATTGCAGTAACTACGCCATCACCGGCTTCACCAAGAGCGTCGAACTGCCCGAGCTGGCGCCGCTGGCGAAGAAGCATAACATCCCGCTGGCGGTGGACCTGGGCAGCGGCACGCTGGTCGACCTGGAACAATACGGCCTGCCGCACGAAACCACGGTGCGCGAAGCCATCGCCGGCGGCGCCGACCTGGTCACCTTCAGCGGCGACAAGCTGTTGGGCGGTCCGCAGTGCGGCATCATCGTCGGCCGCGCCGACCTGATCGCGCAGATCAAGAAGAACCCACTCAAGCGCGCGCTGCGCGTCGGCAAACTGACGCTGGCGGCGCTGGAGCCGGTGCTCGCGCTGTACCGCGCGCCGGACCTGCTGCCCGAACGCCTGACCACACTCAAGCTGCTGACCCGCCCCGCCGCCGCCATGCGCGAGCTGGCGCAGGCACTGCTGCCGTCATTGCAGGCGGCGCTGGGCGCCGGCTATGAAGTGGGCAGCGAGCCGATGATGAGCCAGATCGGCAGCGGCGCCCTGCCCGTCGACCAGTTGCCCAGCCACGGCCTGGTGATACGCGCCGCCGCAGCGGGACGCGTCAGCAACGCGCTGGGCGTGCTGGAACAGCGCCTGCGCGCATTGCCGCTGCCGGTGATCGGCCGCGTTGCGCAGGACGCCTTGTGGCTGGACCTGCGCTGCCTGGACGACCACCAGCGCCAGCGCTTCACCGACCAACTGGCGCTGCTGGCCGTATGATCGTCGGCACGGCGGGCCATATCGACCACGGCAAGACCACGCTGACGCGCGCGCTCACCGGCGTCGACACCGACCGGCTGAAGGAAGAGAAAGCGCGCGGCATATCGATCGAACTCGGTTACGCCTACACGCCGCTGCATACCGACCAACCCGGCGGCGAGATCCTCGGCGTGATCGACGTGCCGGGCCACGAAAAATTCATCCGCACCATGGCCGCAGGCGTCACCGGCATCGACGCCGCGCTGCTGGTGATCGCCGCCGACGACGGCATCATGCCGCAGACGCTGGAGCACCTCGCCATCCTGCGCCTGCTGGGCGTGCGGCGCGGCGCCGTGGCGCTGACCAAGATAGACCGCGTCGATACGCAGCGCGTGGAACAGGTGGAGCGGGACATTAACGCGCTGCTGGCGGCGACCGACTTTGCCGACGCGCCGATCTTCCGCACCAATGCCAACGCGGCTGCGGACGTCGGCGTGCAAGCTTTGCTGCGGCATTTGGTGTTGATGGCGGCGGAGCTGCCGGCGAGCGACGAACGGCGCCTGTTCCGGCTTGGCGTGGACCGTGTGTTCACCTTGTCGGGCCAGGGCACCATCGTCACCGGCACGGCGCTGGCGGGCTGCGTTCGCGTCGGCGATGTGCTGCGACTGGCGCCGGGCGGACAGCAGGCGCGCGTGCGCAGCATCCATGCGCAGAACCGCGGTGCCGACAGCGGCCGCGCAGGACAGCGGCTGGCGTTGAATTTAAGCGGCGTGTCGAAGGAAGAGATACAGCGCGGCATCTGGGTCGTCGCCCCGGCGCTCGCCGCCTGTTCCGAGCGCATCGACGCCGAACTGACGCTTACGCCGGACTGTGGCCAGACGCTGAAGCCCTGGTCGCCGCTGCACGTGCACCTGGGCGCGGCGCACCATACGGCGAACGTAGTGATGCTGGACGGCGACGTGCTGGCGCCGGGCCAGACCGGCCGCGTGCAACTGGTGCTGGACGCGCCGGTGCATGCCGTCCCCGGCGACCGCTTCGTGATCCGCAACGCGCAGGCCACCGCCACCATCGGCGGCGGCATGGTGCTCGATCCCTTCGGCCCGGCGCGCAAGCGGCGCAGCGCCACGCGGCTGGCGTGGTTGCAGGCGCTATCCGATTTCGTCGGCAGCGGCGACGTCGCATCGCTGCTGGCCCGCAGTCCGTTGGGCCTGCGCATGTCGGCGCTGATGCGCCTGTCGCAGCTGCCCGCCGATCAAATCGCACTACCGCCGGATACCATCGAGGTCGCGCTGCAAGGCGGCGACCAGCTGCTGTTGGCCGCCGATGGAGTGCAAACGCTGGACGCCCGCATCCTGGACGGCCTGGCCGAATTCCACGCGCGCGCACCGGACGACGCCGGCCCCGAACTGTGGCGCCTCAAGCGCATCGTCGCGCCGGAGATGGAAGACCGTCTGTGGAGCCGGTTGATCGAAACCTTGATCGCCGCAGGCCAGTTGAAGCAGCGCGGCCGCAGCCTGCACCTGCCCGGCCACAGCATCGAACTAAGCGAGCAGGAACTGGCGCAGGCCAGGCCCTTGCTGGCCTCCCTGCTGGACGGCGCATACGATCCGCCCTGGGTGCGCGACCTGTCGCGCGACCACGGCATGCAAGAAGCGCAGGTGCGGCACTTGCTGCTCAAGCTCTCCAAGACGGGAGAGATCAGCCAACTGGTGCCGGATCTGTTCTATCATCCAAGGCGGCTGGCCGAACTGGCGGCATTGGTGGTGTCGTTGCCCGAGGTGCAGGCGTCGGCGTTTCGCGACGCGACCGGACTGGGTCGCAAGCGAGCCATACAGATATTGGAGTTCTTCGATCGCGTCGGCTATACTCGGCGCGTAGGCAACATCCACTTGATACGACCCAACGCGGTCTGGTCGTGCAGTGGCGAGTAGTACCAGGGAAGGCATACTCATCCGGTGATGGGGCCGGGCTTCAAACCCGGTGGGGGGCGTCAGACGCTCCCCTGTAAGTTCGACTCCTACTGCCTTCCGCCATTCACCGTATCGGCCACCATATCAACAGCGGCGTCGAAGCTGGCCGGAGTTTCCTCCAGCAGCGACCAAAGCCGATTGTGTTCGGCGCCCTGCACCACGTGCATCCGGCTCGATTGGGCGCGCGTCGCGGCGGCCACCAGACGCTCCGGGATCTCCAATGGGATCGTGGCGTCGTTCTCGGCGGCGATCACCAGCAGGCGGCCTTCGAAGCGCGACAGGATGTCCCAGGCGTCGCTATCGACCCAGCTGCGCTCGCGCCGTATCACGGCCGAGAAGTCCGGCCCGAACGGCACCTCGTACGCCGACGGCGTGTAGACGCCAGGGACGATCAGCACCAGCGCACCGACACGATGGCTTTGCGTGATGCAGATGGCGTTGTAGGCGCCCATGCTGGCGCCAATTACCGCCATCGGCTCCGGCAGGCCGCGCGCAGCGGCCACCGCCTGCGCCTGGCGTGTGCGGCAGGCCACCGACGATTGCGCCAGCGTGCCACCGGTGTCGCCATGGCCGATGCAATCGAAGCTGGTGCTGCCAACGCCGCGCTGCTGCAAGGCGTTGCGCAGCAGATGATGGCCACGCCGGGTGCTGGCGCCGGCGCCATGCAAATACAGCACGCGGTTGTCGCCACCGCCGACGTATTGGTCGCCCTTGAGCACATGGCCGTCGAAGGGCACATCGAAGTCCACGATCATTTGCCGGCCTCCTTCGCCAGGCGCAGATTCAGATTGTCGCGCGATTGTCCGGCGTAAGCTTTGCAGCCCTCGCCGTCGTCCAGCAAGGGATGCGGTTTATCGCTCTTCAGCTTGTCCCAGGTGCCGGAGAATTCTGGATGCACGGCGATGATGATGTCGCACGAGGCCTGTCCCAGCGCCGCAAAGCTCCGCTCATATTGCTTCAGCACTTGCGGATGGGCGCTGAACTTATAGCCGGCGCTGGAAACGGGGTTGATGCTGTCGGCGAAAACGATGCTGGCGCAGCGCTCTTGTTCGCAGGAGTTCCACGTCCAGCTGGTACCGCCCGAGGTGTGGCCCGGCGTGTACATCGCGGTCACCGTCAGCGGGCCGACTTTGACGACTTCCCCATCGCGCACCGCGCGCACCTTGGCCACCTTGGCAAACGGCGTACTGCCGACGAACTGAGGATCATCCTTGGACATGCCGCCGCGCTTCAGGTCCGCAGCCGTCAGGGGGCTGGCCACCACCGTCGCGCCGCTCATGCGCTGAAGTTCTGCGATGCCGCCGGCGTGGTCCATGTGACCGTGCGAGCTCAGTATCAGCTTGACGTCCTGTATGCGGAAACCCAGCTTGCTGATGCTGGCGGCGATGCGTTGCGGCGAATCGGGATAGCCGCCGTCCAGCAGGATATGGCCCTGCGGCGAAGTCACCAGCACCGCACTGAGGCTGCTGACGCCGACGTAGTAGCTGTTGCCGTAAATCTGGAAGGGTTCGACCGGCTTGTTCCAGTTGTCGTCGGGCGTGTTTGCGGAGGCAAAAGCGGCAAGACCGCAGAGCACAGCGGCCAGCAAGGGTTTGATCATGGAATGACGGCGAGAGAGTTAGTAAAGAAAGAACATTGTACATCCGGACACACTGCTCGGGTACGGCTTGTGGTATCGGCAACATGGTAATAGCTGGTAGACACTGGCACAATACCGTGTCGCCACTCGAAGGAATCGTCCATGAAACATCCCGCACTCCGCGCCGCCCTCCTGGCCTGCCTGGCCGCCGCCTCCCTCGCCGGCCATACGGCCGAACCGAAACTGGGCGCCGCCGAAAAGCTCTACCAGGCCAACTGCGCCGCCTGCCATGGCGTCAAGATGGAAGGCGCCGTCGGCCCGTCGCTGGGCGATCACGCCTGGCTGCACGGAGCGCCCACCAGGGCCAACCTCATCAAGATTATCAGCAAGGGCGTGCCGGAGAAGGATATGCCGGCCTGGTCCCCTGCCCTGAACCCGACGCAGATCGCGCTGCTGGCCGACCTGATCGCCGCCAACGCCGCCAAGCCCGCCGTGGCGCTGACGCCCGAGGCCAGGGCGCAGCAGACTGTGCCCGACCTGAGCGGCTTCAAGCTGCCGAAGGGTTTCCACATCAGCGTCTACGCCAACCAGGTCAGCGCCGCGCGCAGCATGGTGGTGTCTGACAGCGGCATCGTCTACGTCGGCTCGCGCAAGGCCGGCAAGGTGTATGCGCTGGTGCCGCGCGCCGACAAGCAGACGGCCGACGTGGTCACCATCGCCGAAGGCCTGGAGCACCCGATCGGCGTGACGTTGCTCAACGGCGCGCTGTACGTGGGAGAGATCAGCCGCGTGATCCGCTTCGACAATATCGACAAGCGCTACGCGCAGAAGCCATCCTACGAGGTGGTCAAGGTCAGCCTGCCGAACGACAAGTGGCATGGCGAGAAGGTCATCAAGGCCGGACCGGACGGCAAGCTGTACATCCCGGTCGGCGCGCCGTGCAATGTGTGCGATGTCGAGGACACCAAGAGCGCGAAGATCTATCGTATGAATGCGGACGGCAGCCAGCTGGAGGAATACGCGCGCGGCGTGCGCAACACGGTGGGCTTCGCCTTCCATCCGACCACCAAGGTGCTGTGGTTCACCGATAACGGCCGCGACGAGATGGGCGACAACACGCCGTCGTGCGAACTGAACGTGGCGCCCAAGGCCGGCCTCCATTTCGGCTTCCCCTACTGCCACGGCGGCGTGGTGCCGGACCCGGACTTCGCCAAGGGCCGTAGCTGCGAGGAGTTCGAAGCGCCGGTCGCCAAGCTGGGGCCGCACGTGGCGCCGCTGGGTTTGACTTTCTACACCGGCAAGCAGTTCCCCGAGGCGTATCGCAACAACGTCTACATCGCCGAGCATGGCTCGTGGAACCGCACGACCAAGAGCGGCTACAGCGTGCGCCTGATTACGCTGTACAACAGCAAGGTCGTCACCGACACCGCCTTCATCGACGGCTTCCTGCGCGGCGAGGAAGTGGTGGGCCGGCCGGTGGACGTGGCCACGCTGCCGGACGGGTCGATGATCGTATCGGACGACTACGGCGGCCGTGTGTACCGCGTCACTTACGACGGCAAATAGTCTGGAAAGAAATCCTGAGCCAGCGCCTGCGCCAACGACCAGGGGCTGGTTTCGGGCACGTCGTAGCAGTAGTTCTCTCCCACCACTTTGATCAAGGCGTCCAGCCATACATCCTGAAGAAATTCAGGGTCCGCAATGGCTGCACGCAAGCTGGGCAGGCGCGCCAGCATTCGCTCTATTCGCCGGCGCTGTAACACGATGAGCTGGCGCCACAGCTCGCAGCGATTTCCTTCCTGCCTTTGCCAACGCGCGAGGTGCGCCAGCAAGGTCGAGCATCGATTGTCCAGCTCAAACTCAAAATATGCGGCCACACCGTCAATCTCTTCCGCCAGATGCAGGGCATCGGCCAGAGAGAGTTGCCCTGACCGCAGCCAGAAAGCCTGCTCCTTCGCCCATGCCGCCACGTCGTCCTCATATCCTGTAGCCATGATTATTTACTCCGGAAAGAACTCCTCCGTCAGGATCTCCGCGATCGTCCACGGCGACTCGTCCGGCAGAGCGGGCAAAGAGGTCTCAGCGTAGGTGTCGATCAGCGCTCGACGATAGGCCCCTGCCACCCAATTGGGATTACTTATCAGTGATTTCAGGCCAGGCGTTTTTTTGATGTCCTGCCAGATGGCCGTACGCTGCTCCCGTATCGTATTTTTCCAACTACGAGCACGCCTGGTTGGCTGAAACTTCCACCTCAGAAGATGCGAAGTTAATACGGACAGCCGGCTTTGTAGCTCTCGTTTTTCGCTCTTGCCCACATCCTCGATCTCCTCGGCGATATTGTCGATGTCCAGCTCCGACCAATGACCACTACGCAGCAAGGCCGCCTGCTGTTCGGACCAGGCAATGACATCGTCTTCATATAACGTCCCCATGATCACCTCCGCTAGTCAGGCCAGAAATCGGGCGATAGGACTTGTTCAAGCCGCCACGGCAGTTCGGCGGGAAAGACCTTCAAGCGCGTCTGCGCCTGGGCATCCCTGACGGCGCGGCGATAGGTCGTTTCCAGCCATTGCGGATCGTCCAGCAGCGTCTGCAAGCTGGGGCAATCTTCCAGCGCGTCGTCGATCGCCACGCGCTGGGTGTCTATGGTGTGCACCCAGTTGGGGCCGCGATGCGATGCCTGGAATTGCCACTTCAATAGATGCGCGAGCAACACGACCAAGCGGCTGCGCAGCTCTTTCTTTTCCCGATGGCCCACATCCTCGATCTCCTCGGCGATGTTTTCATGATCCAGCAGCTCCCAGCGGCCGGCGCGCAGCAGGGCCGCCTGCTGTTCGGACCAGGCAATGATGTCGTCTTCGTATAAGGTGCCCATGATCCGGTTAGACCGGGCACGGCTCTAAAAGTTCGGGACGAAAAAAAGCCGCCCCGAAGGACGGCTTTCGATCAGACTAGTCTGAGATTACTGTGCAGCGGCGGCAGCGGCTTCTTCAGCAGCGGCTTTCATCGACAGCTTCAGGCGGCCGCGGTCGTCGGTTTCCAGAACCTTGACGCGCACTGCCTGGCCTTCTTTCAGGTAGTCGGCAACGGCGTTGACGCGCTCGTTGGCGATTTGCGAGATGTGCAGCAGACCATCTTTACCTGGCATGACCTGAACGATCGCGCCGAAGTCCAGCAGCTTCAACACCACGCCGTCGTAGGTCTTGCCCACTTCGACCGAAGCGGTCAGTTCTTCGATGCGGCGCTTGGCTTCCTGGCCGGCGGCGGCGTCGACGGAAGCGATGGTGACCACGCCTTCGTCGCTGATGTCGATCTGGGTGCCGGTCTCTTCGGTCAGCGCGCGGATGACTGCGCCGCCCTTGCCGATGACGTCACGGATCTTCTCTGGGTTGATCTTGATGGTGATCAGGCGCGGTGCGAAGTCCGACAGTTCGGTCTTCACGGTCGGCATGGCTTTTTGCATTTCGCCCAGGATGTGCTCGCGGCCTTCTTTGGCTTGCGCCAGCGCCACTTGCATGATTTCCTTGGTGATGCCCATGATCTTGATGTCCATCTGCAGCGCGGTGATACCGTTGCGGGTACCGGCTACTTTGAAGTCCATGTCGCCCAGGTGATCTTCATCGCCCAGGATGTCCGACAGCACCGCGAACTTGCCGCCTTCCTTGATCAGGCCCATCGCGATACCGGCGACGTGCTCTTTCATTGGAACGCCAGCGTCCATCAGCGCCAGGCAGCCGCCGCAGACCGAAGCCATCGACGACGAACCGTTCGATTCGGTGATTTCCGACACCAGGCGCACGGAGTAGCTGAACTCTTCCGGTGCCGGCAGTGCGGCGATCAGCGCGCGCTTGGCCAGACGGCCGTGGCCGATTTCGCGGCGCTTAGGCGTACCGACGCGGCCGGTTTCGCCGGTGGCGAACGGTGGCATGTTGTAATGCAGCATGAAGGAATCGGTGAACTCGCCCATCAGCGCGTCGATCTTCTGGCTGTCGCGTGCGGTGCCCAGAGTGGCAACCACCAGCGCCTGCGTTTCACCGCGGGTGAACAGCGCCGAACCGTGGGTGCGTGGCAGCACCGAGGTACGGATCGAGATCGGACGTACGGTGCGGGTGTCGCGGCCGTCGATGCGTGGCTCGCCGTCCAGGATCTGGGTACGGACGATCTTGGCTTCGATGTCGAACAGAATGTTGTTCACTTCGGCTGCGTCGACTGGCGCGGCGCCAGCGGCGGCGGCTTCAGCGGACAGGTCGGCCAGCACTTCGCTGGTGGCGGCCTTCAGCTTGGCGGTGCGCTCTTGCTTGTCTTTGGTCTGGTATGCGGCGTTGATTTTGCTCGCGGCGAAATGCGCCACGCGGCCGATCAGCGCTTCGTTCTTCGCTGGTGGGACCCACTCAACTTCCGGCTTGCCGCCGTCGCGCACCAGCTCGTGGATCGCGTCGATGACTGCTTTCATTTCGGTGTGGCCGAATACGACCGCGCCGAGCATGATTTCTTCGGACAGTTGCTTGGCTTCCGATTCCACCATCAGCACGGCGGTTTCGGTACCGGCGACAACCAGATCCATCTGCGAGGTCTTCAGTTGTTCAACGGTAGGGTTCAGGATGTACTGGCCGTTGGCGTAGCCGACGCGCGCTGCGCCGACCGGGCCGTTGAACGGTACGCCCGACACGCACAGGGCGGCCGATGCGCCGATCATGGCGGCGATGTCTGGGTCGATTTCCGGGTTGACCGACAGCACGTGAATGATCACTTGCACTTCGTTCAGGTAGCCTTCTGGGAACAGAGGACGGATAGGACGGTCGATCAGGCGGGATGTCAGTGTTTCTTTTTCCGAAGGACGACCTTCACGCTTGAAGAAACCGCCCGGGATTTTACCGGCAGCATAGGTTTTCTCAACGTAGTCGACGGTCAGCGGGAAGAAGTCCTGGCCTGGCTTGGCGTCTTTGCGTGCGACGACAGTAGCCAGCACCACGGTATCTTCGATCGATACCAGAACTGCGCCGGAGGCCTGGCGAGCGATCTCGCCGGTTTCCAGCGTCACGGTGTGTTGACCGTACTGGAAGGTTTTCGTAACTTTATTAAACATGGGTAATCCCTTTCTATTTGCCGACAGATTTTCAGGGGCTGTCGTTCACCTCACCACAGACGGCATAGCTGCCATCTTTACTGCAACTGCTTAAGAGACCGCTTCAAAATGGGCATGGCGTCGTTGCAGCGCCTCGTCGTGCAGGCCGCACTGTCTTCGTCGCTGCGCCTAGCCCTGCCCATTTTGAAACGGTCTCTAATAAAACCCAGGAATTCCATGTCGCACTGCCAAGACGCTATTCCGCTTGGCAAGTTTTCCCGGCAAAAATGACAAAATGCCCGCGTCAGCAAACTGGCGCAGGCATTTCGATTAAGCCGGATGACGCAAAAAATTACTTACGCAGACCCAGTTTAGCGATCAGATCGCGATAACGGGTAGCATCTTTGCCCTTCAGGTAGGACAGCAGGCTCTTACGACGGTTAACCATCATAATCAGACCACGACGCGAGTGGTGATCCTTGCTGTGTGCCTTGAAGTGGCCGTTCAATTCGTTGATGCGTGCGGTCAGCAGCGCAACTTGAACTTCTGGGGAGCCGGTGTCTTTTTGACCACGGGCGTTGTCCGCGATAATGGCGGCTTTGTTGATGTTTTCTACGGTCATGATATTTACCTTTAACATGCGGTGCGCGGAGTCGTAACCCTGCACATCGTGAACTTCAAAAAAAACTGATCCGAAGACCAGACCCGGAAGTATAGCGGAAAAACTCCCACATGTATCCTGTGTTGGCTACAATTGTTCTATCTTTCCGGTCCTATAGAGGGGTGTGCGATGAAAAAAATGATATTTGCGGCAATCTTGCCTGCCATGTTGAGCGCTTGCGCCAGCCTCAACTCCCCTCCGCTGGCGGCCGGCGAACCGGTCGACGCCGTCAAGGCCAAGTTGGGCCAGCCCACCGGCACCTATGCCAACGGCCCGGACATCATGCTCGAATACGCAGGCGGCCCGTTCGGGCAGTACACCCATATGGCGCGCATCGGCCCGGACGGCAAGCTGATTTCCTTCGAGCAGGTGCTCAGCAGCGAGAAGTTCGCCACCGTCAAACCGCGCAAGGATAGCAAGCAAACCATCCTCAGCACCTTCGGCAAACCGGCCCAGCAGGTGCATTACGCCAGCGTCGACGGCGATGTGTGGGTTTATCGCTACAAGGAACAAAACGTGTGGGATTCCGTGATGCATGTGGAATTCGACCGCAACGGCATCGTCCAGGCCATGGTCAACGGCCCGGATCCGGAACGGGAATCGCGTCGCCGCTAAAATGTAGCAAAGATACAAAGGAATCACTTCGTATCGTGCAGGATCTCCGCATTTTGTAGCCAAACTACTTTTTCAAGTAGATAATACGCCAACAAAAACGGAGATCCCCATGCATGCAAATGTGAAACTAGCCGAAACCGGCGCCGCCGCCGCGCCGGCGCAAAAGCCGAAGCTGTCGTTCTGGGCCATCTGGAACATGAGCTTTGGTTTTCTCGGCATCCAGGCCGGCTTCGCCCTCCAGCAAAGCAACGTCCCTCGCATCTTCCAGACCATGGGCGCCGAGCTCGACAAGATCGGCTTTCTGATGACCGCCGCGCCGCTGGCCGGCCTGCTGGTGCAACCCATCATCGGCTACCTGAGCGACCGCACCTGGGGCCGCTGGGGCCGCCGCCGCCCCTACTTCTTCATCGGCGCCGTGCTGGCCACGCTGGCCATGCTGGGCTTGCCCAACGCCACCGTGCTGTGGACCGCCGCCGCCATGCTGCTGGTGCTCGACGTCGCGATCAATATTTCGATGGAGCCGTTCCGCGCCTTCGTCGGCGACCTGCTGCCGAAAGAACAGCTCACTACCGGCTATGCGGTGCAAACCTTCTTCATCGGCGTGGGTGCGGTGGGCGCCTCGGCGCTGCCGTGGGTGCTGACGCACTGGTTCAACGTCGCCAACACCGCCGCCGCCGGCAAGACGCCGGACTCGGTGGTCTATGCCTTCTACATCGGCGGCGCGATCTACCTGGCGGCCGTGTTGTGGACGGTGCTGCGCACGCGCGAATATTCGCCTGAACAGCTGAGCCAGTTCCATCCCGAAGCGGAACCGGAGGCGCACGCGGCGACCGGCCTGCGCGGCTTCATCAACGACTACCTCAACATGCCCAAGATCATGGTGCAGTTGTCGCTGGTGCAGTTCTTCACCTGGTTCACCTGGTTCTCGATGTGGACCTACGGCACGGCCACGCTGACGCAGCACATCTACCACGCCACCGACACCAGCTCCGCGCTGTACAACGAAGGCGCCAACTGGTGGGGCGTGTGCGGCGCCGTCTACAACGCGGCCTCTATCGCCTTCGCCTTCGTGCTGCCGCTGGTCGCCGCGCGCACCAGCCGCAAGACTGCGCATGCGCTGGCGCTGGTCGTGGGCGGGCTCAGCTTCATCTCGATCTACTTCATCACATCGCCGATGATGTTGCTGCTGTCGTTTGCCGGCGTCGGCCTGGCGTGGGCCAGCACCTTGTCGATGCCATACGCCATCCTCGCGGGGAAGATTCCGGCGAAGAAAATGGGCATGTACATGGGCATGTTCAACATGTCGATCGTGATCCCGCAGGTGGTGTCCGGCGTCTGTCTGGGCTACTTCCTGACGCACGTTTTCAACGGCAGCGCCGTGATGATGCTGGTACTCGGCGGCATCTCGATGTTCATCGCGGCCGCGCTGTCCCTGCGTATTGACGAGGACGAGTAGGATCAGTCCCACGCCATATTTGGCAGTGCGCCGACGCCGGTCGTAGTGGCCGGTTGCTAAGATTCCGAAATTCAATCGCCAACTGATCGGAGTCTTCCATGTCCTTACGCACGCCCCCGGCACGCCATGCCATTTACGCCGCCGCACTGCTCGCTCTCAGCACCGCTGCCACCATGGCCTGGGCCGATCCATCGCCGGCGCTGGACCGCGCCAGCATATCGGTCGGCGCCTACTACGCCGACCCGCGCATCAACTACGAAGCCGACACCAACTACGGCCACATCGACAGCGGCAGCTACAAGGCCGATCACGTGACGCTGCCGCGCGTGAGGGCGCAACTGCTGCTGGGCGATACGCAGGGCCTGGACTTCGACTACTACAACTACAGCAAGCGCTACAACCCTACCCTGACCGGCGCCACCAACCGCAACGGCATACCGCTGACCGGCAACGGCAAGCTGGACGCCAAGCTGAAACTGGACCTGGCCAACCTGGCCTACAAATGGTGGCTGGGCAGCGGCAATGATGTATTCGGCATCGGCGTCGGCGCCGCCTACTACCGCGCGCGCATCGACGGCACCGCCAGCGGCGTGTTGAACGGCGTCGCCGGCGATGCCGCGTATGCGGAAAATGAGAACGCCTACGCGCCCTTGCTGGAGCTGGGCTGGCGCCATGCCTTCTCACAAAACATGCGCATGTATGTGGACGCCAGCGGCATCAAGAAAAACGGCGGCAGCATCCAGGGCCATATCTATGGCGGCGCCATCGGCGTGGAATGGTATCCCACGCCCGCCGTCGGACTGGTGGCGGAATACAGCGCGACCAAGATCAGCCTGACCCGCGAGCGCAATGCCACCGACGTCAATGTCCGCTTGAACGGCCCGGCCGCCTACGTCAAGTTCCGCTTCTGAGCCACGCGGCCAGTTCGGCCTTGCCGCTGGCCGAAACTTCCAGCGCGCGCGTGTCGCCGCTGCGGCGCAGCCAGCCGCGCCCGACGAAGTTATCGAGCAGCGCGACGGCCAACGGTCCGGCGAAATGGTCGCGCCGCTCGGACCAGTCGACGCAGCCATACAACTGGCGCTGGGCCGGCGCGCCTTCCGCCAGCTGGATGCCCAGCTGGCGCAGTTGCGCCTGCCCCAAGGGAGTGAGCGGATAGTCGTGGCCGTCGCCCTCTCCTACTTGCACCCAGCCGTTGTCGACGAAGCAGCGGCACAGATCCACGCCCAGCACGCCGGCCAGATGGCCGTAGCAGCTGCGCGCATGGCGCAGGCCGCGCATGGCCGGCGCCTGCCAGCGCGTGCTCTCGGGCAGCGCGCCGTCGGCCACGCGCAGCAGCGCTTCCAGTGCGTGGGCGACGTTGCCGTCGGCCAGCATGTAGTAGCGGTGGCGGCCTTGCGCGCGCACGCTCGCCAGACGCTCTTCCACCAGCAATTTCAAGTGCTGCGACGCGGTCGGCGCGGAAACGCCGGCATGCTGCGCCAGATCGGTGGCGGTGTAGAAGCGGCCATCGAGCAGGCGTGACAGCATCAGCGCGCGGGTCGGGTCGCCGATCGCGGCGGCGACGCGGGCGAAGCGCGGTTGCGGCGTGCTCATCGCGCGGCCACCGGGGGGTGATATGGCGGCGCTTCGTCGCGCTCCATCAGGCCGTAGTCGCGAATGACGCTGGCCACGCGCAAGCGATAGTTGTCGAACACGCCGGCGCGGCCTGCGCTTTGCGCCTCGCGGTGCTGCTCCTGTTCGCGCCAGGCGCGCACCGCCTGCTCGTCGCGCCAGAAGGACAACGACAGCAGCTTGCCGGGGGACTTCAGGCTTTCGAAGCGTTCGATGGAAATGAAGCCGTCCATCTTCTCCAGCAGCGGCGCCAGCTGGGCCGCGCGGTCGAGGTATTCGGCATAGCCTTCGGTGCTGGGGATGACTTCGAATATCACGGCGATCATGTGGCGCTCCTGAGCAAAAAGGCGTTGACGGCATTGTAAAGCAGCCCGCGTGACGACTCCAGATGCATCAGGTGCGTAGCGCGTGGGAAGGTCTCGCAGCGCTTGATGCCAGCGCCCAGGTCGGCGAGCAGATTGACGGCGTCGGCCTCGGTACACACGCTGTCCCATGCGCCGCGCACCAGCAGCGTCGGCGCAGTGACGCGCGGGGCATCGTACAGCGCCTCGCCGGACCACAAGGCGCGCACATCGGCCTGCGGTCCCGCGGGTGTCAGCACGGCGGGCGGTGTGCGGCCGGCGGCGTCGGGATCGGTCGCCAGGAAGGCGGCGCTCCAGTGCTGGAAGTGCGCTTCATCCAGCAGCTGCGGATGGCCGCGCGGGACGTCTTCAACGAAACGGCGGTACTGCGCCCATGCCGTCAGTGGGAAGTGTGACGCGGCACCGGCGGCGGCCGGCACATAGCCGCTCGCCGAGGTGGCGGCGCCGCGCATCACGATGGGCGCGAACAGCGCCAGCGCGGCCAACGCCTGCGGGTGCGCGCCCGCATAGCGCAATGCCACCGAACCGCCCCATGAATGCGCCAGCAGCATGACAGGCCGGCCGCCGTTGCGCTCGCGAACGGCGCAGACCACGCGGTGCAGCTGCTCCTGCACGCTGCGCAAGTCGCCAACGGGAATGCTGTCGTGTTGCGCGTATCGCTCGGACGCGCCATAGCCGGCAAAGTCGAAGCCCCACACATTGAAGCCGGCGGCGTTCAGCGCATCGGCCCAGCTGCGGTCGTCGAAGGAATAGAAAACGGAGAGATCGGCGCCGAACGTCGAGCCGTGCACGTAGATTACATCGCCCAGATCCTCGGCGGCGCGGCGTACTTGCAGCGCCAGCATGGGCGTTTCCATCAGTTTGATCATTGCAACCTCCTGTCATCGAATCGACAAGATAGCTGTTTGAATCGGCCCATGCTTCGGCGTGGAACGAAGCATGCGGGCGATGACTGAATGCCGGCTACCGGCTTGTTACCGTGAATCCGTTTTCCAGCTGCTTGTTACTTTCACCTCGCCTGTGAAGGTATCAAGGACCCAAACGATACCAGGCGGAGTCGATGCACGGAATTGATACCGTCCACACTGAGCGTGATAGACCAGAGCCGCACCGATCATCGCTGCTGCCGCAAGGATGCAATATCCCGTAAATCTGTCGCTATTCAATTAGTACTCCTTTGAGAGTCTTCCATCAGAAATCAAATTCCACCAGCGTGTCATCCGGCCAGCTTTGGTCGTGCAGCGGCGGCGCGTAGCGGGTGGGGTCCGTCACGCTCAGACGCTCTGCCGGCAATTTTTCGCGGCGGGCGCCTGATACCAGCGTGGCGCCTGCGATCGGGGTCGCGGTGGTGAAGAAAACACGGCTTCTGGACGAGTGGCAAACCCCGCCCAACGGAACAATGTAGGCCAGCTTGATAAACGAGGCGTCAAACTTATCGACCGCCCAGCGCACTTCGCACTCCAGGCGCAGATCGCCCAGCCGGCGCGTCCCTGCGGGAAGACCGGCCGTGTGAATGTCCGGGCGCCAGCGGAACAAACCCTTCTTGCTGTTGAGCCGCAAGTCGGCATCGTCCTTGGCGGCCGACTCGTCGCGCGGCACCGAGAAGGTGTAGTCGGCCGCGATCGGGAGCTCGATATTGGTGCTGTCGCCCACGATGCGCAGCTTTACATCGGCCAGAGTCAGGTTGGGCTGCTGTGGACGCAAGATGAATTTCAGCTCGGCCTTTGGCGCCAGCGCGTGGTATTGATCGAACGCGTTTAAACCGTCCAGCATTTTCCGGTACGGCTTCCAGTCGGGATCTTTGGTGCCCGCCACCGCCACTTGCTGGACGGGTTCGGCCGGGGCAGGCGCGGAGAATGGCGCTATCGCTTGCATAACAGCATGCGGACTCAGTGCCCTTGCCTCAAGCGAGCGCATGAATCGGGTGACGTCGTCTTTTCGCGTCTCGTCGTTCAGCAAGGCCTGATTGTCGGCCATGGACCGCAACAGCTGCGTGGTGAGCCGGTCGAGTTCGGGGCGTACGGTTTTGGCGAGATCGGGAGCGTCATCAAACTTGCCGGCCTGCTGCGCGCGCCATTGGGCGAACAATTCCCGCTGCACGGTTTTCGATGCTTCGATCTGCGCACGAAACACCGTCTCGACCCACGTACTGGAAAGGCCAAGTCCATTGCCCTCCTTCACCGCTGTCTGGATGACTTGCGCTTCGCGTCCCGAGTCTTCAATCGGTGCCTGCACATTCCACTTGGCGCGCGCCACGGCTGGCGCCAGCAGCAGGCGCTGATCGATCGCCAGCCGCAAGGGTTCCAATCCCGCAAGCCCGATGTCGGCCTGGGCGCTGGCCGCCATGCAGGCTAGCAGCAGCCCAAGCAAGGCGACAAGCCTCATGCAACAGGTATAGGGCGTACGCACCTGCATCAGGGCTGCGGATTGACGCGCTCGATCTTCGAGTGCAGCTTGTTCAGCGCCGACAGATAAGCCTTGGCCGAAGCGACGATGATGTCCGGATCGGCGCCGACACCGTTGACGATGCGGCCTTCCTTCGACAAGCGCATCGTCACCTCGCCCTGCGACTGGGTGCCGGTGCTGATCGCGTTGACCGAGAACAGCACCAGCTCGGCGCCGCTGCCAACTTCGGATTCGATGGCGTTGACGGTGGCGTCGACCGGGCCATCGCCCTTGCCTTCGGAGGCATGCTCCTCGCCGTCGATCGAGAACACCACTTTCGCGCTCGGCGTCTGGCCGGTGTTCGACTGCTGCGACAGCGACAGGAAGCGGTAGTACTCGCTCTCATGCGATTGCTCTTCGTCCGACACCAGCGCCAGGATGTCCTCGTCGAAGATCTCGGACTTGCGGTCGGCCAGCTCCTTGAAGCGGACGAAGGCGGCGTTGACCTCCGCTTCCGAATCGAGGTCGATGCCCAGTTCCTGCAGGCGCTGCTTGAAGGCGTTGCGGCCCGACAGCTTGCCCAGCACGATCTTGGTGGCGGCCCAGCCCACGTCTTCGGCGCGCATGATCTCGTAGGTCTCGCGCGATTTCAGCATGCCGTCCTGGTGGATGCCGGAGGCGTGCGCGAACGCGTTGGCGCCCACCACCGCCTTGTTGGGTTGCACGGCGAAGCCGGTAATCTGCGACACCATCTTGGAGGCGGCGACGATCTGCGTGGTGTCGATGCCGACCTCCAGGTTGTAGTAAGCCTTGCGGGTGCGCAGCGCCATCACCACTTCTTCCAGCGCGGTGTTGCCGGCGCGTTCGCCCAGGCCGTTGATGGTGCATTCGATCTGGCGCGCGCCGCCTATCATCACGCCGGCCAGCGAGTTGGCCACGGCCAGCCCCAGGTCGTTATGGCAGTGCACCGACCACACCGCCTTGTCGGAATTGGGGATGCGCTCGCGCAGGCGGCGGATGGTTTCGCCGAAGATCTCCGGCACCGCATAGCCCACCGTATCCGGGAAGTTGATGGTGGTCGCGCCCTCTTCGATCACGCCTTCCAGCACGCGGCACAGGAAGTCCTCGTCCGAGCGGCTGCCGTCTTCCGGGCTGAATTCGATGTCGTCGGTGAACTGGCGGGCGTAGCGCACCGCATTGCGCGCTTGCAGCAGCACCTGGTCGGGCAGCATGCGCAGCTTCATCTCCATGTGCAGCTTGGAGGTGGCGATGAAGGTGTGGATGCGTTTGCGTTCTGCCGGCGCCAGCGCTTCGGCGGCGCGCGCGATGTCGCGGTCGTTGGCGCGCGACAGCGAGCAGATGGTCGATTCGCGCACCACCGAGGCGATCGCCTTGATGGACTCGAAATCCCCTTGCGAGGCGGCCGCGAAACCGGCCTCGATGACGTCGACGCGCAAGCGCTCCAGCTGCTTGGCGATGCGGACTTTTTCGTCCTTGGTCATCGACGCGCCAGGCGATTGCTCGCCGTCGCGCAAGGTGGTGTCAAAGATGATGAGGCGGTTGGATGAGTTGCTCATGATAGCTCCGTGGCTGATGCTTCGTTGCTTGAATTCTCAGGGCCTGCCGCCCTCTTGTTTAGCGGCGCTCGCTGGGGTCGTCGGTGTGTTCGTCGGTCTGGATCAGGCTGACCTTCTTGCCCTTGGCCAGCCGCCACGCCGACACCACGTAACCCGACAGGCCGTAGGCGATGAAGATCGGGAACAGCACTTTGGGCGGATCGATCGACACCAGCGCGAACACCAGCGCGATCAGGAACACCGCGATGAACGGCACCGACTTGCGGAAGTTCACGTCCTTGAAACTGTAGAACGGCACATTGGTCACCATGGTCAGGCCGGCGAACACGGCGATGCTCCACGAGACCCAGCTCAGTTGCAGGCCCGGCACTTCCTGGTCCACCATCAGCAGGATGAAGCCGGCCACCAGCGCGGCGGCCGACGGCGACGGCAGGCCCTGGAAGAAGCGCTTGTCGACTACTTCGATATTGGTGTTGAAGCGGGCCAGGCGCAGCGCGGCGCCGGCGCAGTAGACGAAGGCGGCGATCCAGCCCAGCTTGCCCAAGCCGCGCAGCGACCATTCGTAGATCACCAGCGCCGGCGCGGCGCCGAAGGACACCATGTCCGACAGCGAGTCGTACTGGGCGCCGAATTCGCTCTGGGTGTTGGTCAGGCGGGCGACGCGGCCGTCCAGGCCGTCGAGCACCATGGCGATGAAGATGGCCCAGGCGGAGTGTTCGAATTTCTGGTTCATCGCCATGACGATGGCGTAGAAGCCGCAGAACAGCGCGGCGGTGGTGAAGGCGTTCGGCAGCAGATAGATCCCGCGATGGCGCGGCCGGTCGAGGTCCTCGCCCCTGGCGCGGCGCGCAAAGCGGCTAAAGCGCGACATCTGCGGCGTTTTGCCTTGGGCTGCGCCATTCTTGGCTCGGCGACGGGGGAATTTGGCCATGGGGTTCCGTTTCTGATTAGCTGGTCATGTTGCTTCGTCATTATAGAGGAGCCGACCATAAAAAAGGGGATGGCGCGCCATCCCCCATTCTGCCCATGTTTGCTTACTTGAAGCGCACTTTGCCCACCAGGCGCATTTGCAGCGTGGTTTCGCCCGCTTCAAAGCTCGGCTCGACCACCGCCTCGGACGTGGCGTAGGCCGCCGCCGGCGCCGCCATCACGCGCGAACCGGTGATGCTGACGCGGTCGACGAAATTGCCCGAGCCTTCGAAATCGACCGTGTCCAGCACGGCGTCGCTGAGCTTGCGGCCCATCGCGTGCGCGATCGAGTTGATGCGCTCGTTCAGGTTGGTGTAGGTGGCGGCGATGCGCTGGTCGTCGAGCTTGCGGGTGGTTTCCGGTGTCAGGCCGAACTGCAGATTACTCAGCGCCATGATGCGCTGCGCGGCGGCGACGGTCTTCGGCAGGCCCGCCAGGTTGGTGGTGGTCACCAGCAGGGACTGGCCCACGCGCCAGGCGGTCGGCACGCGCGGCTTGCGCGGCTGGCCAGGCACCGGGGCCGGTTCTTCCGGATAGACCGGGTAGGTGTAGTAGCCCTGGGTTTTCAGGCTGGCCTGCGGATCTTCCTGCTTGACGATCTCCAGGCCCTGCTTCATTTTCTGGTTGACGCGGGACGCCGCGGCGGCCTTGTCCTTGTCGACTTCCTCGACGGTCAGCGTGACGATGGCCTGGTCGTTGACGTGGCGGACTTCGCCGAAAGCCGGCACCACGATCAGGGCGCCGTTGGTTGGCAGGGATTCCAGCGGCGCGGCCTGCGCGGACAGCGCGAAGGCGGCGATCACGGCGGCGGCCAGGTGTTTCAATGCAGTCATTACGATCTCCGGGATTAATAGAAAGGCAATCGTAACTGTACATCAACATGCGCCGCCGCGCAGCGGGCATTACTTGAAGCGAACTTTGCCCACCAGGTTCATTTGCAGCGTGGTTTCGCCCGGCTCGAAGCTCGGTTCAGCCACGTCGGCGGCGTCCGACATCTTGGCCGAGCGCATCATCATCGGCGCCGGTGCGCCGCCCATGCGTTCCTGGGCGTAGTTGCCCGAGCCTTCGAAGTCGACCGTGTCGAGCACGGCGTCGCCGACCTTGCGGCCCATCGCGCTGGCGATCGAGTTGATGCGCTCGTTCAGGTTTTTATAGGTAGCGGCGATGCGCTGGTCGTCCAGCTGGCGCGTGGTTTCCGGCGTCAGGCCGAATTGCAGGCCGTTCAGGGTCAGGATCTTCTGGGCGGCGGCCACGGTTTTCGGCAGCTTCTCCAGGTTGGTGGTGGTCACTTGCAGATACTGGCCCACGCGCCAGGCGGTCGGCACGCGCGGCTTGGACGGCTGGCCATTGATCGTTGGACGTTCCTCGGGATAGACCGGATAGGTGTAGTAGCCCTGGGTTTTCAGGCTGGCGCTGGGGTCTTCTTTCTTGACGATGTCCAGGCCCTGCTTCATTTTCAGGTTGACGCGCGAAGCGGCGGCGGCCTTGTCCTTGTCCTGCTCTTCGATCGCCAGCGTGGCGACGGCTTGATCATTGGCGTGCTTGACTTCGCCGAAGGCCGGCACCACGACCAGCGTGCCGGAGGTCGGCAGCGATTCAAGCGGGGCGGCGTGCGCGGCGAGCGCAAAGGAGGCGGCAGCGGCTGCGGCGATTGTTTTCATGACGGTCATTGCGGGCTCCAAAGTTAAAATTACAACAAGGCGAACTTTACCTGAAATTACCTACAAGATATGTAAGACATAGTGAGTGTTTGTAACAATCGTCAGCGGTCCAGCATGTCCAGCACCCGGTGATGCAGCGCCTCCGCCAGTTGCCGGTGCTGTGGTTCGTCAAGATGGACGCCATCGGTTTCGCTAGGCTGAATGAACTCCGCCGCATCCAGGAACCCGCAGCCGCGCTCTTCGGCGATGCGCGCGTAGCAGCGCGTGAAGTGGGTCGACTTTTCCTCCGCGCCGTGGAATTTTTCCACCATGGTTCCAGCCACCCTGACGATTCGCGGCGGCGCGACCAGCAGCACCTGGGGCGCCACCAGCATCGGCTCCGCGCGGCATCCCTGGACCATGTCGACCAGCACGCCGGCGCCGAGCGAGGATTCATAGGCGCCCACGCCATAGACGGATTGCAGATCGTTCGTTCCGAGGAAGATGATGACCAGGTCGATCGGCGCGTGCGAGTGCAAGATGGGCAGCAGCAGGTCCTTGCCGTTTCGGCCGGGGCGGAAGGGATCGTTCCAGACGGTGGTCCGCCCGTTCAGGCATTCTTCGATCACGCGGACGTCATTGCCCAGCAGTTGCTGAAGGATGCCAGTCCACCGCTTGTCATGCGGGTGGCGTTGCCTGCTCCCTGGAATAATCCCCCAGGACATCGAGTCCCCGTAACACAGCACATGTTTTGCGGCCATCGCGTATCAACCTTTCCAGAGAAAGCAAACGTCCGCCAGCATATCATTCGCCGGATGTTCGCAACAAAGTCCCTTGTGCTAAAGTTCCGCCGGACTCCTCTTTTGAAAGCTGACATGTCGTATCCGTATTTGAGTGATGTGATCAAGGCCTGGACCGGCTATGAGCTGCCGCTGCCGCTGGCGACCTTCGGACTGTTCGTGGCCTTGGGCGCGCTGGCGGCGGGCGCGCTGCTGCGGGCCGAGCTCAAGCGCCTGTACCAGGCAGGCCGGATCGGACCGGCGCGCGTGCGCGGCCGCGAGGCACCGCCGCAGGACGTGGTCAGCGACCTGACGATGGTGGTGCTGGTGGCCGGCATATTCGGTGCTCGCCTGTTTCACATCCTGGAGCACACCGACCAGTTTGCCGCCGATCCGATGAGCATGATCTTCACGCGCTCGGGCTTGAGCATTTTCGGCGGGCTGATCGTGGGCACGCTGGCCGGCATGGTGTGCGTGCGGCGCTGGCGCTTGCCGGTGCGTCCGCTGCTGGACGCGGCGGCGCCGGCGATGATGATCGGCTATGCCATCGGCCGCATCGGCTGCCAAGTGTCGGGCGACGGCGACTGGGGCATCGCGGCCAATATGGCGCTCAAGCCGGACTGGCTGCCGACCTGGCTGTGGGCGCAAACCTACGACAACAACATCTACGGCGAGCTGATCGCCCTGCCCGGCGTGTATCCGACGCCGATCTATGAAACCGCGATGGCGCTGCTGTGCTTCGCGCTGCTGTGGGCGCTGCGCAAGCATGCGTTCCGCATCGGCTGGCTGTTCTCGGTGTATCTGATGCTGGCCGGCGTCGAGCGCCTGCTGATCGAGCAGATCCGGGTCAATCCCTTGTTCAATGTCGCCGGCCTGCATGCCACGCAGGCGGAAATAATCGCCGTTACACTGATCGTACTGGGCGCGATCGGCACATTGATCCTGAGTCTGCGCCCATCGGCGCGCGCCATTTCCAGAAGCTGAGGCTGGGTCGAAAAATTATTTATATCATCTATATCGTATAAACAGAATTATCGCGCATAGCCCGCTTCGCGCTGACTACGGATGCCGAGTACGTACACGGTATCGATCTTGTCGACGAAACGGTATAGCGCGACATATCCTCAGCCTTTGCGGCCAATGACGAGTTCGCGTTTGCCTCCGGCCGTTGGCCTGCCGATCAGTGGGTTGTGCGCCAGAACTTCGATTGCCTGGACAATTTCATTAATACGCGCGGAAGCGTCGGCGGAGGCAGACTGCGCGAGATGCTCGATGATGCGGTCGAAATCCTCGGCAACCTCAGGTGCCAGTTCGACGCGCGTCATTTTCAGCCCCGGCGTTTTTTTGCGACCGGACGTTGCGCCGACAGCCCCGCGACGCGCTCTTCAAGATACCCGCGCATGTCAGCCCAGGGAATGGACTTTCCGGTTTCAAGCAGCCTGGCAAAGCGCGCGTCGGCCTCGACGTCGAAGCCCGCACGCTGCTCCTCCAACTCCGCCTTTTCAGCGATGGCTTCGAGGATAAAGCTGTGGGTCGTCTTACCTGCACGTTCGGCAGCATTGGCAACGCGCGCTTTCAACTCTTCCGGCAATCGTATCGTCGTGGTAGACATGGCAGCTCCTTTTCACACTTTAATGTAGCACACTTGTGCTACATCCGCACGCGATCCATCAAGCGTAGTGCCGGCAGAATTTGAATAGAAAAAGCCGGCAATCAATGCCGGCTTTTTCGTGACGAAGATAAAGCTTAGTTCTTCGACTGGTCGACCATCTTGTTCTTGGCGATCCAAGGCATCATGGCGCGCAGTTTGGCGCCGACTTCTTCGATCGGATGCTCGGCCGTCAGGCGACGACGCGAGATCAGGGTCGGAGCGCCTGCCTTGTTTTCCAGGATGAAGGACTTGGCGTACTCGCCGGTCTGGATGTCTTTCAGGCACTGACGCATCGCGTCTTTGGTGGCCGAGGTCACAACCTTAGGACCGGTCACGTACTCGCCGTATTCGGCATTGTTCGAGATCGAGTAGTTCATGTTGGCGATGCCGCCTTCATAGATCAGGTCGACGATCAGCTTCAGTTCGTGCAGGCATTCGAAGTAAGCCATTTCCGGAGCGTAGCCCGCTTCGGTCAGGGTTTCGAAGCCGGCCTTGATCAGCTCGACCGCGCCACCGCACAGAACAGCCTGTTCGCCGAACAGGTCGGTTTCGGTCTCTTCGCGGAAGTTGGTTTCGATGATGCCGGCACGGCCGCCGCCGTTGGCCGATGCGTACGACAGGGCGATGTCACGGGCGATGCCGGACTTGTCCTGGTACACGGCGATCAGGTGCGGCACGCCGCCACCCTGGGTGTAGGTGGCGCGCACGGTGTGGCCTGGGGCCTTAGGTGCGACCATGATCACGTCCAGGTCGGCGCGTGGCACGACTTGGCCGTAGTGCACGTTGAAGCCGTGGGCGAAGGCCAGTACCGCGCCTTGCTTGGCGTGCGGAGCGATGTTTTCGTTGTAGACCTGGGCGATGTTCTCGTCCGGCAGCAGGATCATGATGACGTCGGCGGCCTTGACCGCATCGTTCACTTCCGCCACTTTCAGGCCGGCTTTCTCAACCTTGTTCCACGAAGCACCACCCTTGCGCAGGCCGACGGTCACGTTGACGCCGGAATCGCTCAGGTTCTGCGCGTGGGCGTGGCCCTGCGAACCGTAGCCGATGATGGCAACGTTTTTGCCCTTGATCAGGGAGATGTCAGCGTCTTTGTCGTAGAAAACTTTCATGGTATTTCCTTAGTAGTATTTTTGAATTTGTTTAAACTTTGAGGATGCGTTCGCCGCGTCCGATGCCGGAACCGCCGGTACGTACCGTCTCCAGGATGGAGGCGCGGTCGATCGAATCGATGAACGCGTCGAGCTTGGTCTTGGCGCCGGTCAGTTCAATCGTGTAGGTCTTCTCGGTGACGTCGATGATGCGGCCACGGAAGATATCCGCAGTGCGCTTCATCTCTTCACGCTCCTTGCCGACCGCGCGCACTTTAATGAGCATCAGCTCGCGTTCGATGTGCTGGCCTTCGGTCAGATCGACCACCTTCACCACTTCAATTAAACGGTTGAGGTGCTTGGTGATCTGTTCGATGATGTCGTCCGAACCGGTGGTGACGATGGTCATCCGCGACAGCGTCGCGTCTTCGGTCGGCGCCACGGTCAGCGTTTCAATGTTGTAGCCACGGGCAGAGAACAGGCCCACCACGCGCGACAGCGCGCCGGCTTCGTTTTCCAGCAAGACAGAGATAATGTGTCGCATCTTATAAGTCCTCCGAACCCAACAGCATTTCAGAGAGCCCTTTGCCCGCTTTCACCATCGGCCAGACGTTTTCCGATTGATCGGTAATGAAGTTCATGAAGACCAGCTTGTCTTTCATGCCAAAGGCGTCGCGCATCGCGCCGTCGACGTCGCCCGGTTTCTCGATGCGCATGCCGACGTGGCCGTAGGCTTCCGCCAGCTTCTCGAAGTTCGGCAGCGAATCCATGTAGGACTCGGAATAGCGCGAACCGTAGTCGATCTGCTGCCACTGGCGAACCATGCCCAGGAAGCGGTTGTTCAACATGATGATCTTCGGCGTCAGATGGTATTGCTTGCAGGTCGCGAGTTCCTGGATGCACATCTGGATCGAGCCTTCGCCGGTGATGCAGGCGACGGTGGCGTCCGGGTTGGCCATCTGCACGCCCATGGCGTACGGCAGGCCCACGCCCATCGTGCCCAGGCCGCCCGAGTTGACCCAGCGCTTAGGCTTGTCGAACGGGTAGTACTGCGCGGCCCACATCTGGTGCTGGCCGACGTCGGAGGTGATGAAGGCGTCGCCCTTGGTCACTTCCCACAGCTTCTGCACCACGGCTTGCGGCTTGATCACCAGCTCCGACGAGGCGAACTTCAGGCAGTCCTTGCCGCGCCATTCGTTGATCTGCTTCCACCAGTCCTTGACCGCAGGCACGTTCGGCTTGGCGTCCGCAGCGTCGAGCTGGGCCAGGAATTCGATCAGCACGTCCTTGACGTTGCCGACGATAGGGATGTCGACTTTCACGCGCTTGGAGATCGACGATGGATCGATGTCCACGTGGATGATCTTGCGCGGGTTGGAAGCGAAGTGTTTCGGGTTGCCGATCACGCGGTCGTCGAAGCGGGCGCCGATGGCGATCAGGACGTCGCAGTGCTGCATCGCCATGTTCGCTTCGTAGGTGCCGTGCATGCCGGGCATGCCGACGAAGTTCTCGCTCGACGCTTTGTAGGCGCCCAGGCCCATCAGCGTGTTGGTGACCGGGAAGCCCAGCTTGTCGACCAGCTTGTTCAGCTCGGGCGAGGCATTGGCCAGGATCACGCCGCCGCCGGTGTAGATCATCGGACGTTCGGCTTGCAGCAGCAGTTGGACCGCCTTGCGGATCTGGCCGGAGTGGCCCTTGTCGACCGGTTTGTACGAACGCATCTCGACCTCTTTCGGGTACGAGTACGTCGTCTTGTGCATCGAGATATCCTTCGGGATGTCGACCAGCACAGGGCCTGGACGGCCGGTGCGGGCGATGAAGAAGGCTTTCTTGACGGTTTCCGCCAAATCCTTGACGTCTTTGACGAGGAAATTGTGCTTGACGACCGGGCGGGTGATGCCGACCGTGTCGCATTCCTGGAAGGCATCCTGGCCGATGGCGTGGCTAGGCACCTGGCCCGAGATCACGACCATGGGGATGGAATCCATGTAAGCGGTGGAAAGACCTGTCACGGCATTGGTGACGCCCGGACCGGACGTGACCAGCGCGACACCAACTTTGTTCGAGCTGCGCGAGTACGCATCGGCGGCATGCACTGCGGCCTGTTCGTGACGCACGAGGACGTGTTGGAATTTGTCTTGCTTGAAGATGGCGTCGTAGATATACAGTACGGCTCCGCCCGGATAGCCAAAGACGTGTTCTACGCCTTCCTCGGCCAGGCAGCGCACCAGTATTTCAGCGCCTGTGAGCGTGTTCGCTCCTTGTGATGCGGTTGCTTCGGTATTCATGAAACATTCCTTTCAAGGTCCATAGGAGATTGATCGGATGCTCTTTCCTAACGAAGTAGGCCCACCTCTACAGCATTGCCCTGCTTCCCTTTTTTTCTGCAGTCACACCTGCCTCTTCCGTCAACCGTAGTGACGTGCAAAGCAGTGCTAGCTGCAAACTCTCGTTTGGCTGGATCTGTCTGTAGCGGTTCTGCGTACCTCTCGCGCTTGTGGCACGGGTTAGAGCAAACTGCTGACATATGAAAGCGCGTCTCGTCGATTGCGGCGTTGTGTGCCAGCTGCGACCAGACCATAGAGCTTCGGGGTGTTCAAAGCGTCCCATACGGTACACCCGGCGGCCCCGTTTGGGCAAGGGAAATATCGAAAAAATGCAGATTGCGGTACATTTTGCACCGTCAAAGCTGCAAAAACCATGCAGAAATGGCTAATTTTTGCTAGCATGCGCTCAGTTCACGAGCCGCCCCCTAGCGGCCCAGCGCCGGCTTTCCCGGCAGTATCCACACCCGACGCATGGCCACAGACAAAGAATTATCCGACTTTCTCGAAAACGTCGAGCGGCGTGCCTTTAAACAAGCCGTCTATGCAGTGCGCAAGGACGAGTCCGCATTGGACATCGTGCAGGACGCGATGATCAAGCTCGCCGAGAAATACGGCGACAAGCCGGCCGCCGAGCTGCCGATGCTGTTCCAGCGCATCCTGCAAACCACCATCCTCGATTATTTCCGCAGAGAAAAGGTCCGCAACACCTGGGTCAGCCTGTTCTCTGGCATGGGCCCTTCCGGCGGCGACCATGATGATTTCGACATGCTCGAATCGTACGCCGCCGAAGAGGGTTCCGAAGCCTCCGAGTCCAGCGCGGACAAGATCGAGCGCCAGCAGATGCTGGCGCTGATCGATGCCGAGGTACAAAAGCTTCCAGCGCGTCAACGGGAAGCCTTCCTTATGCGTTATTGGCAGGACATGGACGTGGCTGAAACAGCCGAAGCGATGGGATGTTCCGAGGGGAGCGTGAAGACACATTGCTCACGCGCAACACATACGCTCGCCGAATCGCTAAAAGCCAAGGGAATAACACTATGAACACCGACGATCTGAATTTCGCCTACAAGGTGCGCCACGCGCTCAATGAGCACCTGGACGATCTGCCCGCATCGACCACCGATCGCCTGGCGCAAGCGCGCAAGCTGGCGCTCGCCCGCAAGAAAGCCCATGTGGAAGCGCCGCTGAAGGTACGCGTCAGCAAGAATGCACTGGCGGGCGCCGGCACCGGCTTCTTCTCGTTCAGCTGGATGACCCGCATGAGCGTGGCGTTGCCATTGCTGGTGCTGGTCGGCGGCCTGGCCGGCATCTACCAGTACGAGCAGGAGCAGCGCGTGGCCGACCTGGCCGAGCTCGACGCCGCCGTGCTGTCGGACGAATTGCCGTTGTCCGCCTATCTGGACCACGGTTTTAACGCCTACCTGACCCAAAGCGAGTAACCAGCATGGCATTGAGCGGTCGCGCAAAATGGGGCGCTGGAACGGTGGTGGTGTTAGCGATAGCAGCGGCAAGCGCGGCGCTGGTCGGCTGTGGCCGGTCGGAAACGCCAGCCCAGCCAGCAGCGTCGAGTTCTTCCGCTTCCGGCGCGCAGCCGGGCGCAGCGGGCAAACGCGCGTCGGCCAAGTCGGCGGAAAAAACCATGTGGAAGGATTTGACGCCTGAGCAACAGCAGGCGCTGGAGCCGCTGGCCCCTGAATGGGACCAGATGGAGCCGATCCGCAAGCAAAAATGGCTGGGCATCGTCAAGCGCTACGCGTCGATGAAGCCGGACGAGCAGGCCCGCGTGCAGGAACGCATGCGCGAATGGGTCAAGATGACGCCGGAAGAACGCCGCCAGGTGCGCCAAAACTTCACCCGCGCGCAAAAGATCGATCCGTCGCAGAAATCCACGCAGTGGGAGTCGTACCAGCAGCTGCCTGAAGAGCAGAAAAAGGAACTGGCGGCCAAGGCGGCCACGAAGAAGCAAGTCGCCAACCTGCCGACGCCGACCCAGAGCAAGATGAAAACCGTGGCGCCGATCAAGCCGGCCGTGCCGACCACCGGCGCCGGCCCTTCCACGGCGCCGCCTGCAACGACGGCCACCGCAGGCGGCGCGCCTGCCGCCGCGCCTGCCATCGATCCCGCCACCGGCGCGCCCATCCCCAACGCATCGAACATAGCGCCGGTGATCGCGCCAGCCGCTTCCACGCCTGTGCCGCCTGCTCCACCCGCCACCAGCAATGTCAAATAATCCGGCTGTCACCATCCCCACCGTCAAACGCCGTCTGATCTCGATGGTCTACGAAACCCTGCTGGGTTTCGCGGTGCTGTTCCTGCCCTTCCTGATCTTTGAAGTCGCCGTCCACGGCAACCATACGCCTACCCTGGAGCACATGCGCCAGGCGCTGGCCTTCCTGGTGCTGGGCGCCTACTTCATCCACCAGTGGAGCCGCGACGGCCAGACGCTGGCGATGAAGACCTGGCGCCTGAAAGTCGTACGCCCCGGCCACAACCACCTTTCGCTGCAGGCGGCCGCCGTGCGCTACCTGCTGAGCTGGATGTGGGTGCTGCCGGCGCTGCTGGTGTCGCTGGTGCTGGACCTGCACAAATGGCAGGCGCTGGGCGCGGTCGGCGCTGGCATCCTGCTGTGGTCGCTGACGGCCTTCCTCGACAAGGATCGCCAGTTCCTGCACGACAAACTGACAGGCACCCGCCTGGTCCAGCTGCCGCCGCCGGAAAAGAAAAAGAAGGCCGTGCCGGCGGTGTAATTCTTGCAATCTTCTGTGGCAGAATAAGCCTTTCGCCACAGGGGGTACAAATGAGTAAAGTTGTTTGCACGATGTACGGGGCGGCCCTCGCCCTGTCAGTCTCCGCCGCGTTCGCGGCCGACATTCCCGCCGCGCCGGTGGCGCGGGTTGAACCAGTCAGCGACACCTACTTCGGCGAAGCCGTGGTCGACCGCTACCGCTGGATGGAAAACGACAAAGACCCCGACTGGCTGCCCTACCTCAAACAACAGAACGCCCACGCCCGCGGCGTGCTCGACGCGCTGCCCAAGCGCGATGTGCTGCTGGCCCGCATCCAGCAACTGTCCGGCGACGTGGCCACGCCGGCGCGCGTACAGAAGGCCGGCGCCCGCCTGTTCTACCAGCAGCGTCCCGCCGGCGCCAACAACTTCAAGCTGTTCGTGCGCGAGGTTGGCAAAAACAGCGGCAAGGATCGCGTGCTGGTCGATCCGACCAAACTCGACACCAAGACCAGCCACGTCTCGCTGGACTGGTGGCAGGCCTCGCCGGACGGCAGCAAGCTGGTCTACGGCCTGTCCAAGGACGGCAGCGAAGACTCCGTGCTGCAGATCATGGACGTGCGCACCGGCGCCATCCTCAAGGAACGCATCGCCGACACGCAGGGCGCCAATCCCAGCTGGCTGGACGACAGCTCCGGCTTCTTCTACAATCAGCTGACCGGCAAGAACAACACGCCGGAACGCTATCTCGATTCGGTGGCCCGCTTCCACAAGCTGGGCGGCGATCCGGCCAAGGACCCGCTGCTGATGAAGCGCGGCCTCGATCCTGCAATCGCGTATGAAAAAATCCAGTCGCCGTACATCGGCACTTCGCTGCACTCGGCCACCGCGCTGCTGATACTGGCCGACGTGCGTCCCGAAAAACGCATCTACGCCGCGCCGCTGCGCGACGTCATCAAGGGCAAGGCCAAATGGCGGCAGGTGGCCGACTTCGCCGACGAAGTCACTGACGTGGACCTGGACGGCGACGACCTGTACCTGCTGTCGACCAAGGACCATCCGCGCGGACGCCTGCTGAAAACCTCGGCCAGCGCGCCATCGCTGGCCAAGGCAAGCGAAGTGGTGGCCGAGTCGAAGCTGGTCCTGCAAGGCATGGCGCGCGCCAAGGACGGCCTGTACCTGCGGGCGATGGACGGCGGCCCGAGCACGCTGCAACGCCTGGGCAACGACGGCAAGCTGACCACCATCGCCCTGCCCTTCGAAGGCACGCTGCGCGGCATCGAGTCCGATCCTAACGCCCCGGGCGTGCTGACCACGCTGACCGGCTGGCTGGAACCGGCCGGCATCTGGAGCGTGGGCGCCGACGGCAAGATGACCGACACCGGCATCACGCCGAAGCCGGCCATCGACACCAGCGCCTACACCACCGAGCGCCGCTACGCCACCGCCAAGGATGGCACGCAGATCCCGTATAGCCTGATCTACAAAAAAGGCCTGAAGATGGACGGCAAGAATCCGGCCTTCGTCTCCGCCTACGGCAGCTACGGCTCGGCCGCGTACACGCCCTCGTTCGCGGGCCGCACGCTGGCACTGGCCGATCAGGGCGCCGTCATCGGCTACGCCAATGTGCGCGGCGGCGGCGAGTTCGGACGGCAGTGGCACCGCGCCGGCCAGCTGGAAAACAAACCGAATACCTGGCGTGACCTGATCGCCGTGTGCGAAGACATGAATGCAAAAGGCTACACCTCGCCTGAGCATCTGGCGATCGGCGGCCGCTCGGCCGGCGGCATCACCATGGGCCGCGCGCTGGAGGAGCGTCCGGACCTGTTTGCGGCGGTGGTATCGGGAGTGGGTTGGCACAATCCACTGCGCTACGTGGCGGAGCAGAATGGCTACGGCGAGGAACCTGAGTGGGGAGCGATTGCCGATCCGGCCGGCTTCAAGGCGCTGAAGAGCATCGACAGCTATCAGCAAGTGGTCGACGGCACGAAGTACCCGGCCATCATGCTGACCACCGGCGTGACCGATCCGCGCGTGGCGCCGTTCCATCCGGCGAAGATGGCGGCGCGCCTGCAGTCGGCGACGGCCAGCGGCAAGCCGGTGATACTGCGGGTGGACTTCGACGCCGGCCACGGCATGGGCTCAACCCGCGCGCAGCAGGATGCGGAATCGGCCGATACCTACGCCTTCATTTTGTCGCAGACCACTGCGAAGTAATCAGAAACGTTCGTGATCCTGCAGGTAGCGCCACTCGCCTACCGGCAGGCTAGACATCGCGATGCGTCCAATGCGGATGCGCTTGAGCGACACCACGGTCAGGCCAACCAGCTTGCACATATGTTCGATCTGGCCCGGCTTGGGATTCTTCGGCGCGAAGCGCAGGCGGTTCTCGTTCTGCCAGCTGACCTTCATCGGCGGCAGCGGCTTGCCGTTGAACGGCAGGCCGTGGTTCAACAGCGCCAGGCCGTTTTCCATGATGGTGCCGGTCACCTCGGCGATGATCTCGTGCTCGATCTTGGACGCTTCGTCGACCAGCTTGCGGCTGACGCGGAAGTCCTGCGTGAACACCAGCAGACCGCTGGCATGCGTCTCCAGTGGAGTGGTCAAGGTCAGGTTGACCAGGTGGCGCTTGAGGAAGCGCTGGCCCGGTGCGGAACGCGTCAGCGAAGCGGGGTTCAGCAGGTGCACCGCTGGCGAGCCGTCCTTGCCGATGCCACCGTTGGCGCCCACCGGCTTATGCAGCAGGATCGTCACCGGCAGGATCTCCAGCAGCGTGGCGTCCGGTGCGACTTCGATCTGCTGTTCCATCGTCACGCGGGCGCCCGCCTCTTCCACCACAACGCCATCGACGCTGACGAAACCGCCCTCGATATAGAGTTCGGCTTCGCGGCGCGAGCAAGGGCGCATCTCCGACAGGCGCTTGGCCAGGCGGATGCTGTTATCAGTGGTGGTGGTATCGGTCATCCGAAGAAATCTCCAAAAACGGTAATGGCGCGGTCGATGTCCTCGCGCGATGCATCCATGTGCGTGACGATGCGCAGGTGCGGCGACATCGATACGCGTATGCGGGTCAGTTGCAGCACGTCGTTCAAAGCACGGCAGGTATCGGCCGGGATATCGACGTAGAAAATATTGGTTTGCGGCGTGCTGACCTTGAGGCCTTTCAGCTTGGCCAGTTCGCTCGCGAAGTAAGTGGCGTTGTCATGGTCTTCCGCCAGCCGCTCGAAATTGTGCTGCAAGGCGTACATGCCACCCGCCGCGATCATGCCGGCCTGGCGCATGCCGCCGCCCAGCATCTTGCGCCAGCGCTTGGCCTCCGCGATCAGCGGCTTGCTGCCGCACAGGACGGAGCCGATCGGCGCGCCCAGGCCTTTGGACAGGCACACCGAAACGGAATCGAAGCCCGCCACGGCGGCACGCGGGCTCACGCCCAACTTGACGGCGGCGTTGCAGACGCGCGCGCCGTCGAGGTGCGTGGCCAGGCCGCGTTCGTGCGCCAGCGTGGTCGCCTGCTTCAGGTAGTCGAGACCCAGCACGCGGCCGCCGATGGTGTTTTCCAACGCCAGCAGCTTGGTACGCGCGAAGTGGAAATCGTCCGGCTTGATGTAGGCTGCGATGTCGTCCAGCGCGATGCTGCCATCGGGTTGATTGATGATGGGTTGCGGCTGGATACTGCCCAGCACCGCCGCACCGCCGCCTTCGTAGCGATAGGTATGGGCTTCCTGCCCGACCAGGTATTCGTCGCCGCGGCCGCAGTGGGCCAGCAACGCCAGCAGATTGCTCTGCGTGCCGGAGGGCGCGAACAGCGCGTCCTCATAGCCGAACAAGTCGGCCGTGTATTCCTGCAGGCGGTTGACGGTCGGATCATCGCCGTAGACATCGTCGCCGACGTCCGCTGCGTTCATCGCGGCGCGCATCGCCGCGCTGGGGCGGGTGACGGTGTCGCTGCGGAGGTCCAACCATTTTTCGTTCAGCTCACTCATCGTTCCATCACCCTTGTTGATTTACTGTTTTGCTACCTGCTCGGTAAAGAAGCGGTTGCCCATCTCTTCCAGCCCCAATGTCTCCAGCACTTCCTGCAAACGCTCCGATGGTCGCTGGCGCGGCAGGTTTTTGTACGTGGCGATGATCAGCTCATTCTTCATCGAGTGCTCCCAGCCTACCAGCTCGGTCACGTTGACGTGGTAGCCGTGCGCCTCCAGTTGCAGGCAGCGCAGCACGTTGGTGATCTGGCTGCCAAATTCGCGCGTGTGAATCGGATGACGCCAGATCTCGGTCAGCGCGGACTTGGCCAGCGACTTGCCCTTGTTCTTCTTCAGCACCGAGGCGACTTCCGCCTGGCAGCACGGCACCAGCACCATGTACTTGGCCTTCTTCTTCAGCGCGAAGTGGATGGCGTCGTCGGTCGCCGTGTTGCAGGCGTGGAGCGCGGTGACGACGTCGATCTGGTCCGGCAGCAGCTTCGATTCGGTGGACTCGGCTACCGACAGCGGCAGGAAGGACATGCCGGGGAACTTGAACTGCTTGGCCAGTTCCTGCGAACGCGCCACCAGCTCTTCGCGGGTTTCGATGCCGTAGATGTGCGAGTTGTCGCCCAACGCCTTGAAGAACAGGTCGTAGATGATGAAGCCGAGGTAGGACTTGCCGGCGCCGTGATCGACCAGCGATACGCTCTCCTTCTCGGCCAGCACTTCCTTCAACAGCGGCTCGATGAACTGGTACAGGTGGTAGACCTGTTTCAGCTTGCGGCGGCTGTCCTGGTTCATCTTGCCGTCGCGGGTCAGGATGTGCAGCTCTTGCAGCAGCGCGACGGTCTGGCCTTCGCGGATTTCCGGCATGTTGTCGGCGCCGGTGACGGTGGCGCCGATCTTGGTCGTTTGCTTACTTGGCTTCATCGATCCACGCCTGCTGAACCGCTTCAAGGACTTTTTCACCGCCGCGCGAGTGGTCGTCGTCAAACTCTTCGAGATCGACGATCCAGTTGTGCAGATCAGTGAAGCGGATAGTCAGCGGATCAATGTCCGGGTGCTTATCGTAGAGCGCTTCCGCAATCGCGGTGATGTCAGTCCATTTCATAATCAGTGCCCGCCTTCGCTTGCGTGATTGATGGTGTATTTCGGGATCTCGACGACCAGGTCTTCGTTCGCCACCACGGCCTGGCACGACAGGCGCGACACGGCTTCCAGGCCCCAGGCCTTGTCCAGCAGGTCTTCTTCGGTTTCGCTGGCTTCGCTCAGCGAGTTGAAGCCTTCGCGCACCAGCACGTGGCAGGTGGTGCAGGCGCAGGACTTCTCGCAGGCGTGCTCGATGTTGATGTCATTTTCGAGCATGATGTCGCACAGGGTCTTGCCAACTTCGGCTTCGACGACGGCGCCGTCCGGGCACAGTTTTGCGTGGGGCAGGAATACGATTTGTGGCACTTGTAACCTCTAGGTTTGTTTTAAACTACCTGGTCCAGCGTCTTGCCGGCCAGTGCGCTGCGCACGCTGCGATCCATGCGGCGCGATGCGAATTCTTCGGTGCCGTTGGCCAGCGCTTCGACGGCGGACTTCACTGCCGCGTGATCGACAGCGCCGGTCTGCGACTGGGCGACCACGTCGCGCACCTTGTTCATCAATACGTCGACCGCTGCGCGTTCTTCGTCGCTCAGCAAGGATGCGTCTTCGTCCAGCGCCGATTGCGTGGCCAGCATGATGCGCTCGGCCTCGACCTGCTCTTCGCGCAATGCGCGGGCGACCATGTCGGTATCGGCCGATTTGTACGAATCCTGCAGCATGCGCGCGACGTCGTCGTCCCCCAGGCCGTAGGCTGGCTTGACGATGATCGACGCTTCCACGCCGGAGCGCAGCTCGCGCGCGGACACCGACAGCAAGCCGTCCGCATCCACTTGATACGTGATGCGGATGCGCGCGGCACCGGCCACCATCGGCGGGATGCCGCGCAGCTCGAAGCGCGCCAGCGAACGGCAATCGGACACCAGCTCACGCTCGCCTTGCAGCACATGCACCGCCAGTGCGGTCTGGCCATCCTTGAAGGTGGTGAACTCCTGCGCGCGGGCGCACGGGATGGTCGAGTTACGCGGAATGATCTTCTCGACCAGGCCGCCCATCGTCTCGATACCCAGCGACAGCGGGATCACGTCCAGCAGCAGCCAGTCGTCGCCTGGCGCGCGATTGCCGGCCAGCAGATTGGCCTGCACCGCCGCGCCCAGCGCCACGACCTTGTCCGGGTCGATGTTCGCGTGCGGGATGGTGTGGAAGTATTCGCTGACCGCGCGCTGCACGTGCGGCATGCGCGTCGCGCCGCCGACCATGACCACGCCATCGACGTCGTCCGCATCGACATTAGCGTCGCGCAGCGCCTTCTTGATGGCCTTCATGGTCTTGTCGATCAGGTGCTTGGTGATCTCCTGAAAGGTCTCGGCGGTGATCTTCAGATGCACTTCTTCGCCGGAGCCGAGGATCGCGTCGACGGTCACATCGTTCTTGGTCGACAGCTGCTCTTTCGCTTCGCGCGCCTTGACCATCAGCACAGCGGTGTCTTCATCCGACAACGGCGCCAGTTTTTCCTGCTGGTGGATGTAGCAGAACAGGCGGTGGTCGAAGTCGTCGCCGCCCAGCGCAGAATCGCCGCCGGTGGACAGCACCTCGAACACGCCCTTGCTCAGCTTGAGGATGGAGATATCGAAAGTACCGCCACCCAGGTCGTAAACTGCGTACAGACCTTCCGAACCATTATCCAGGCCGTAGGCGATGGCGGCGGCGGTCGGCTCGCTCAGCAGGCGCAGCACGTTGATGCCGGCCAGTTGCGCCGCATCCTTGGTGGCCTGGCGCTGCGCGTCGTCGAAGTAAGCGGGCACGGTGATGACCGCGCCCACCAGATCGTCGCCCAGCGAATCTTCGGCGCGCTGGCGCAACGTGGCCAGGATCTGTGCCGAGATCTCGACCGGACTCTTGACGCCGGCGATGGTCTTCAGCTGCACCATGCCAGGGGTGTCCTGGAAATCGTAGGGCATGTTTTCCGCATAGGCGATATCGGCCAGGCCGCGGCCCATGAAGCGCTTGACGGAAACGATGGTGTTCTTCGGATCGGTGGTCTGCGCTGCTTGCGCCTTGTAGCCGATGTTGGCATGGCCGTTCGGCAGATAGCGCACCACGGACGGCAGCAGCGAGCGGCCATCCTCATCGTTCAGCACTTCTGGAATGCTGTTGCGCACCGTGGCGACCAGCGAATTGGTGGTGCCCAGGTCGATACCGACCGCCAGCCGATGCTGGTGCGGTGCGGTGGACATGCCTGGTTCGGAAATTTGCAGAAGTGCCATGGATGGACCTGTATTCTTATCTTGTCTGCTGAGGAGGTTTTGGGGTCAGTTCCGGCATTGTGCCACGCGTGGCACAATGCCGGAACTGACCCCAAAACCTCTCAGGCTTCGATTGCTTCAAAGGCGAAGCGGACTTCTTCGCCGAATTTTTCAAGGAACATCAACGCGCGCACGCCTTGCGCCGCCGCGTGGAAGTCGCCGGCATCGATCTGCGTTTCGATCGCCGCCAGCCGCGCCTTGCGTTCGTTGCGCAGCTGCTTGTCCAGCGCTTCCAGCGCGTCGCTGTCCTTGGCGGCGCGGGCGTCGCCCAGTTCTTCGCGCCATTCCATCTGCTGCATCAGGAAGGCCATCGGCATCGCCGTATTCGACTCGGTCTGCAAATCGACGCCATTGAGCTCGCACAGGTACTGCGCGCGCTTCTGCGGATTCTTCAGGGTCTGATAGGCTTCGTTGGCGCGGGTGGCCCACTGCATGGCGACGCGCTTTTCGGCGTCGGTGGCATTGACGAACTTGTCGGGATGGACGCGGCCCTGCACGTCGCGGTAGGCGCTGTCCAGCGCCTCCGCGTCTACGGCAAACTGCTGCGGCAGATTGAACAGCTCAAAGTGATTTTGCATGGCTTATCAGATGCGGAAGCTTTCGCCGCAACCGCAAGCGTCTTTCTCGTTCGGGTTATGGAACTTGAAGCCTTCGTTCAAGCCTTCGCGCGCGAAATCGAGCTCGGTGCCGTCGATGTACGGCAGGCTTTTCGGATCGACGAATACCTTGACGCCGTGCGATTCGAAGACGCTGTCCTCTTCCGCGATTTCGTCCACGTATTCCAGCTTGTAGGCCAGGCCCGAGCAGCCGGTGGTGCGCACGCCAAAACGCAGACCGACGCCTTTACCACGGCGTTCGATGTAGCGGTTGATATGCTTGGCTGCTTTTTCGGTCAGGGTGATTGCCATTTGATTCTCCGTACCGGCGGCGATGGCCGCCGGTGTAAAACAGACTTAGGCCGCGACTGGGTGCTTGGTCTGGTAGTCCAGTACCGCTGCCTTGATGGCGTCTTCCGCCAGGATCGAGCAGTGGATTTTCACCGGCGGCAGCGCCAGTTCTTCAGCGATCTGGGTGTTCTTGATGGCCAGCGCCTGATCCAGCGTCTTGCCCTTGACCCATTCGGTCACCAGCGAGCTGGAAGCGATAGCCGAACCGCAGCCGTAGGTCTTGAACTTCGCATCTTCGATCAGGCCATCGGCGCCGACCTTGATTTGCAGCTTCATCACGTCGCCGCAAGCCGGTGCTCCGACCATGCCGGTGCCAACGCTGTCATCGCCCTTTTCGAACGCGCCCACGTTGCGTGGATTTTCGTAGTGGTCCAACACTTTTTCCGAGTAAGCCATTTTGGTGCTCCTGTATTTTCTGTAACTTAAAAATTAGTGGGCTGCCCATTGGATCGAGCTGATGTCGATGCCTTCTTTGAACATGTCCCACAGTGGCGACAGCTCACGCAGTTTGTGTACCTTGGACTTCATCAGGTTGATGGCGAAGTCGATGTCCTCTTCGGTGGTGAAGCGGCCGATGGTGAAACGGATCGAGCTGTGCGCCAGCTCGTCGCTGCGACCCAGCGCGCGCAGCACATACGATGGCTCCAGCGAAGCCGAGGTGCAGGCCGAACCGGACGACACGGCCAGGTCTTTCACGGCCATGATCAGCGACTCGCCTTCGACGTAGTTGAAGCTGACGTTCAAGTTGTGCGGCACACGGTGTTCCATGTCGCCGTTGATGTAGGTTTCTTCGATCTCTTGCAGGCCCTTGGCCAGGCGGTCGCGCAGGCCCTTGATGCGGGTGATCTCGCTGTCCATTTCCACTTTGGCCAGGCGGAAGGCTTCGCCCATGCCGACGATCTGGTGGGTAGGCAGGGTGCCGGAGCGCAGGCCGCGCTCGTGGCCGCCGCCGTGCATTTGCGCTTCGATGCGCACGCGCGGCTTGCGGCAGACGTACAGCGCGCCCACGCCTTTAGGGCCGTAGGTTTTGTGCGCGGTGAAGGTCATCAGGTCGACCTTGGTTTTTTGCAGGTCGATCACCAGCTTGCCGGTCGCTTGCGCGGCGTCGCAGTGGAAGATGATGCCTTTCGAGCGGCACAGCGCGCCGATTTCGTCGATCGGCTGGATCACGCCGATTTCGTTATTGACCAGCATGACGGAGATCAGGATGGTGTCCGGGCGGATCGCGGCGGTCAGCTGCTCGATGGTGATCAGGCCGTTGTCCTGCGGTTCCAGATAGGTCGCCTCGAAGCCCTGGCGCTCCAGTTCGCGCACCGTGTCCAGCACTGCCTTGTGCTCGGTCTTGACGGTGATGATGTGCTTGCCCTTGGTCTTGTAGAACTGGGCGGCACCCTTGATCGCCAGGTTGTTCGATTCGGTGGCGCCGGAGGTCCAGATGATTTCGCGCGGGTCGGCATTGACCAGGGCGGCGACGTGGCCGCGCGCCTCTTCCACTGCCTTTTCCGCGGTCCAGCCGTACATGTGGCTGCGCGATGCCGGATTGCCGAACTGCTCACGCAGGTAAGGAATCATCATGTCGGCGACGCGTGGATCAATCGGCGTGGTGGCCGAGTAGTCCATGTAGATCGGGAAATGCGGGGCGGTCTGGAACTTCACTGGCGCGATGTTTTTTTCAGGGGCGTTCATCTGGGTTACTCCGTTATTTAATTCTCTTAACCAAGCGCGGCGTGGTTACGGTGCATCACGACCACGTTTTGTTCAGCATTCTTTTGCTTCTGTTGATCGACCAGATCCTGCAGCGACACGGAATCCAGGTAATCCACCATTTTTTCGTTCAGCGTGGCCCACAGTTCGTGGGTCATGCAGCGTGCGCCGCTGGCGGCGTCCGCGCCGTGGCAATTTTCCTTGCCGCCGCACTGGGTCGCATCGAGCGGCTCATCGACGGCGATGATGATGTCGGCCACGGTGACCTTGTCGGCGCGGCGCGCCAGACTGTAGCCGCCGCCCGGGCCACGGATCGATTCGACGATCTCGTGGCGGCGCAGCTTGCCGAACAACTGCTCCAGGTAGGACAGCGAAATGGCTTGCCGCTGGCTGATGCCGGAGAGCGTGACCGGGCCTTTGCCTTGGCGCAAAGCCAGATCGATCATCGCAGTCACAGCAAAACGGCCTTTGGTGGTCAGACGCATCACTACCTCGGTTCAACTGGGTTAAAATATCGACCTTGTCGCTAATCACGGTGTTGCACAAGAGCTGATTAGTTGATCGATTTAGTCAAGTATACCAAACTTTAACAAAGTTTGCCGGGAGGCCCTTTGGCCGCAGGGGTTACTTACCCTTTCAACAACTGCATCGGCTGGAACAGCTGGTGCATGTCCCGGTTGCCGATGAAGCTCAGGTTGTAGGGATGTTCCGCGCTGATCTGCGGGAACTTTTTCATTACTGGCAACTTGCTCAGCAATTCGGCGATCTTCCCCCACAAAATCATCGTCGGCGTCGTCTTCGCCTGCGCGGCCAGGCCGGCCATCACGGTTTCGAAGAACGGCAGCCAGGCCTTGGCATCCTTGGCCGGGGCGACGTGGCTGCGGAACACCAGCGAGGCGTTCAGCAGCAAAAAGCCCTGCTCGGTCAGTTTCTGTTGCATATCGGACAAGGTCAGGATGTGGCTGCCGGCGCCGCTGCGGGCGCGGGCGGAAACGGCCGCCATCGCATCGCCTGCGGTGTTGTCGAGCGACAGTTGGCCGTCGGCCACCAGCAGCATCTTCATGAAGTTGCGCAGCGAGGTGGCCTTGTTGACCGGCTTGGACAGGCCGCCGCCCTGCTCCTCCGACCACAGGCTGCCGACCGCGCCGTCCATGAAGCAGACGCCGGTTGCGCTCGCTTCGCGCGGATACGGGCCTTCGCCGACCAGAACGTAGCGCACTTTATCCAGCGGCAGCGCGAAGGCGGCGAACAGGCGCTGTTCGGTCGGCAGGTACTGGTCGTTGGCCAATTGCGGCAGATAGTCGGGCGTGGCGGCCATCATGGCCTCCAGCCCCTGCACCAGCAATGGACGCCAGGAAGCATCTGCGCGCGCCAGCGCATCGAGGATCGGAGTCGGGATCGTCATGAAAGAAAAGCTGTAGGGGAAAGGCGAGATTGTATCGCCGATCGACGCCACCGCCCAACATCTAAATGACTTAGTCCCGCTGCCGGGAGAACCGGAAATTGCAGTGGCTTGCGCCGCCAGCCAACGTTTGCGTCCTTTCCAGGTGGATGCCTCGCGCCGCATAGGCAACGAAATCAAGCCCGCAAATGTTCGGCAGGATTTCCTTGTCTTCATGACGCGCCGCGAATTTGCAAAAGCCGCAAGCACGGTAGTTGATGCCGAACTCGAAGTTGTCATGTGGGCCCGGCTCAACGAAATCGTAGACGAAATCGTCCGGAAACTCTTTCTGATGGCTTTCTGTCGCGCTTTTTGCAGCCTGCTCGCGCAGCAAGGTCTGATTCTCCGACGACATGAACTGACGCCCGGAGTCGAGACGTTCCGCTTCGGGCACGGTGAGCAATTGCGCCTTGTAGGTTTCCCGCTCGATTTCGCCGATCACGGACACCGACACTCCGTGTCGCCGCAGCACTCGGCTGATGGCCATAAAGCCCATGAGACGCATGAAGAAATCACTCATACGACTTCCAGCACCGCCGACATAGGGCATTTGGGTGAGAACGATGTCGAATTCGGCCATCACCTCATGCCTGATTCCGTCCAAACTGGATAGATGTGCGCGCTCGGACAACATCGTTTCAGCAAGGTCGAGTCGATGGCACATGGCGGCCTCCATTGCACCGCGATGCGACTCATAAAAGGGATGGATGATCTCAGTCATGAAACACCTCGCTCAGTCGGGAAGTCATTATAGAGCTGAATCCAGCCAGCCGCCGGTGAAGCCTGCGCTCAGCAGGCCATCTCGCAGATAGGTGTTCCGGCGCAGCAGGCTCCATGGGAAATCGTTTAGATGGTTTTCCACCATGATGACGGTCGGCCCTTCGTTGATGCCGAAGTGGTAAGGCGACACCCAGCGCCGGCAACCCTTCTCGCACAGATGGAAAATCGTCGAGAACGAGGCCTTGAAGCCGTAGGGATTGCTCTCGCACAGCTGCATGCCCTGATAATGGGCGATGCTGGGCAGGACGATCTCCGGGGCGAACGGCAACGAAGCGGCCACCGCCCACGGCGCCAAGGTGCCGTCGTCCGGGCCGTACGGCGCGCCCCGCCCCACGTAGTCGTAGAACTTGCGCTGCACGCCGTCGATCTTGCGAGTGGTCGGGCCGGGTCCGTCGCTGGCCGTGATGCCCCAGCACAGTTCGCCGTATTCGGGAAAGTCCATCGGATTCTCGATCGCGTAGCGCTGCTGCACGTAGGCCGCGCGGCGGCTGTTTTCGAAGTAGTCCAGGTCGTGCTCGCGCATGAAGTCGTCGCGGATGCCGCGCAGGTCCAGCCAGATGTGCGACATCTGATGGATGAACAGCGGCCCCGCATACAGGTAGTCGATGCCGTGCACCGTTTTCCATTCGTAGCTGCTGGCCCAGGCGTCGTAGCTGTCGCGCCCGATCGGATAAGTCGGCGAACCCAGCGCCAGCACGTACAGGATCAACGCCTCGTCGTAGCCTTCCCAGTGCCAGCGCAGGAAACCCCGCTCCGGCTTCCAGCCGTGGCACAGCAAGGCGTTGCGGCGGCGCATCCATTGCCAGTCCACGCGCCGGTACAGCATGTGCGCCAGTTCGCGGATCTCGCGCTCGCCCGGCGACGTGTCGCTGAAATACTCGGCCGCCGTCAGCATGCCGGCGATCAGCAGCGCGGTGTCGATGCTGGACAGCTCGCACTTCCATGCGCGCGCCCCGCTCTCCATGTCGAGGAAATGATAGTAGAAACCCTTGTAGCCGGTGGCGCCGGGCGCGTCGCTCTGCTCGCTGTTGGCGAAGAAACGCAAGGTGGTCAGCGTGCGCAACACGGCTTCAGAGCGCGGCATGCAACCGCGCTCGACGCCTATCGTGTAAGCGGTCAGCGCCATGCCGACGGCGGCGATGCTGGCCGGCCAGCCCGGTTCGGTCTTGTCGCGTATCAGGCCGTTGGATGGATTGGTTTCGTGGATGAAGTATTCGAAGGAATTCTTTTGCATCTCCGTCAGCAACTTCAGAGACGCTGCATCGTGCAGCATGGTGGTCATAGCGGACTCGGCAATACCAAAGTTCCATGCTGTCACAGGCGACCACCTGCGTATGTACCTCACCGCACGCATGACACCAGAGAAGTCATGCGTCCAGCTCGGCGCGACCGGGATGTTACTGCAAATCAACTTGCAGCGATCCGGATTTTCCCGCACTATTTGCTGAACTTCTTGTTAACTTTTCTGCTTTCTTGCGAGGCACTTGTGGCGACTCCCGACATCTCCCGGCTGAAAATTGAACGTGGCGCAACAGTGCAAGTCCAGGGGCAGCGTTCCAGGCGCCGCCGCTGGATCAAGATCGCGGTGGCGATCATTGTCATCGGCATAGCCGGCAAGCTCGCCATGGGCCAGTTCGGCGGCAAGACCAGCGTGGACATCGTGACCGTGGCGCAGACTTACCCGGCGCAGAGCTACACCCTGCTCAACGCCACCGGCTATGTGGTGGCGCAGCGCAAGGCGGCGCTGTCATCCAAGGCCACCGGCCGGCTGGAGTGGCTGGGCGTGCTCGAAGGCAGCAAGGTCAAGAAGGACGAGGTCATCGCGCGGCTGGAGAACCGCGACGTCAGCGCCTCGCTGGGCCAGGCGCAGGCCAACGTCAAGGTCGCACAGGCCAATCTGGAGCAAGGCCAGGCCGAGCTGCTGGACGCGCAGGCCAACTTCAAGCGCACCGCCGAGCTGCTGAGCCAGAAGTTCATCACCGCCTCCGCCTACGACACCGCGCAGGCGCGGCTGACCAAGGCCAAAGCCAACATCTCGGGCTACAACGCCGCCATCGCCGCCGCCAGGGCCAACGCGCAGGCCGCGCAGGTGGCGCTGGACCAGACGGTGATACGCGCCCCGTTCGACGGCGTGATCCTGACCAAGAACGCCAACGTCGGCGACAACATCACGCCCTTCTCCTCCGCCGCCGACAGCAAGGGCGCCGTGGTCACCATCGCCGACATGGATACGCTGGAGGTGGAGGCCGACGTCTCCGAATCGAACCTCAGCAAGATCCGCGTCGACCAGCCGACCGAAATCCTGCTCGACGCCTTCCCCGAACTGCACCTGGCCGGCACCGTCTCGCGCATGGTGCCGACCATGGACCGCAGCAAGGCGACCTTGCTGGTAAAGGTGCGCTTTGTCGACCGCGATCCACGCGTGTTGCCCGACATGAGCGCCAAGGTGGCCTTCCTGTCGAAGGCCGTACCGCCGGAGGACAAGCAGGCCGTCACCGCCGTGCAACCGGCCGCCATCGCCACGCGCGACGGCAAGGCGGTGGTGTTCATGATCGACGGCGACAAGGTCAAACAGGTCGCCGTCACGCAGGGCCGCAAGATCGGCGATCTGGTCGAAGTCAAAGGCGTCAAGCCCGGCGACAAGGTGGTGATGACGCCGGACGCCAAGCTGCACGACGGCGCCCCGGTCAGCCTGGCGAAGAAATGAGCGGGGAAAAAGCGTGAGCGAACCACTGGTACTGATAGAACACCTGGTCAAGTCCTACCGCCGCGGCGACCAGGTGGTGGAGGTGCTGCGCGATATCAGCCTGGCGATACCGGCCGGCGACTTCACGGCGCTGATGGGCCCTTCCGGCTCCGGCAAGAGCACGCTGCTTAACCTCATCGCGGGCATCGACAAGCCGGACCGCGGCGTGCTGCGCATCGATGGCCTCGACATCGCCGGCATGGGCGAGACCGACCTGGCGCGCTGGCGCGCCACCAACGTCGGCTTCATCTTCCAGTTCTACAACCTGATGCCGGTGCTGTCGGCGTTCGAGAACGTCGAACTGCCGCTGCTGCTCACGCCCCTGTCGCGCCGCGAACGGCGCGAGCGCGTCGAGCTGACGCTGGAAATGGTCAACCTGGCCGACCGCATGGACCACACGCCGAACGAACTGTCCGGCGGCCAGCAGCAGCGCGTGGCCATTGCCCGCGCCATCGTCACCGACCCGACCATCATCGTGGCCGACGAGCCCACCGGCGACCTGGATCGCAATTCGGCCTCCGAGATCCTGGCCCTGCTCCAGCAGCTGAACCAGCAACTGGGCAAAACCATCATCATGGTCACGCACGACGCCAACGCGGCGGCGCAGGCGCGCACCATGATCCATCTGGAAAAAGGCGAATTGATCGCCGGCGATCCGGTCGTTCCGGCCTAGCACCATGTACACGCTGCGGCTGATCTTCAAGAACGCCATGCGCCACAAGCTGCGCACCTCGTTGACCATCCTCGGCCTGGTGGTGGCGATCTTTTCCTTCGGCCTGCTGCAAACGGTGGTCGACGCCTGGTACGCTGGCGCCGAGGGCGCGTCCAACACCACGCTGGTCACGCGCAACAAGACCTCGCTGGTGTTTCCGCTGCCGCTGTCCTACCAGGCGCGCATCCGCGCGGTGCCCGGCGTGTCCGGCGTCGGCTTCGCCAACTGGTTCCAGGGCACCTACAAGGATCCGAAAAACTTCTTCGCGCAGTTCGCCATCTCCGGCGAGAGCTACCTGAACATCTACCCCGACTACCTGCTGCCGCCTGACGACCGCGTCGCCTTCCTCAAGGACCGCAAGGGCTGCATCGTCGGCCGCAAACTGGCCGACCAATACGGCTTCAAGGTCGGCGACATCATTCCGCTCAAGGGCACCATCTACCCCGGCAACTGGGAGCTGGTGGTGCGCGGCATCTACGACGGCAAGCAGAGCACCACCAACACCGCCACCCTGTTCTTCCACTGGGACTACGTCAACGAAACGATGAAGAAGGTGGCGCCGCGCCGCGCCAACCAGATCGGCGTGTACGTGGTGCAGATCGACCAGCCGGAGAACGCCGCCGCCATCTCCGCCGCCGTCGACAAGGAGTTCGCCAACTCGCTGGCCGAAACGCTGACCGAGACCGAGAAGGCCTTCCAGCTGGGCTTCGTGTCGATGTCCGAGGCGATCGTGGTGGCGATCCGCGTGGTGTCGTTCGTGGTCATCATCATTATCGCGGCGGTGATGGCCAACACCATGGCCATGAGCGCGCGCGAGCGGCTGGGCGAGTACGCCACGCTGAAGGCGCTCGGCTTCGGCCCCGGCTTCCTGACGCTGATGATACTGGGCGAATCGCTGCTGCTGTCGGCGTTCGGCGCGGCGATCGGTATCGTCATCCTGTTCCCGTTCGCCGCCTTCCTCGGCAAGGTGATGGGCACCATGTTCCCGGTGTTCGAAGTGTCGCAGACGACGGTGGTGCTGCAGCTGCTGGCGGCGCTGGCCATCGGCGCAGTGGCCGCCATCGCGCCGACGATACGGGCGGTGCGCATCAACATCGTCGACGGCTTGCGGAGCATCGGATGAAGATTCCTCTTTCCTACGTGGCCCGCAACCTGTGGGCGCGCCGCCTGACCACGGCGCTGACCGGCGCCGGCCTGGCGCTGGTGGTGTTCGTGTTCGCCACGGTGCTGATGCTGGACGAAGGCCTGCGCAACACCATGGTTACCACCGGCGAATACGACAACGTGATCCTGATCCGCCGTTCGGCAGATACCGAAGTGCAGAGCGGTGTCGACCGCACCCAGGCCAGCGTGGCCTCCAGCCACCCGGCCATCGCGCTCGGCGCCGACGGCCAGCCCTTGCTGTCGAAGGAGACGGTGGTGCTGATCTCGCTCAACAAGCGCGGCTCGGCCAAGCCGTCCAACGTCATCATCCGCGGCATCTCGCAGCGTGGGCTGATGCTGCGGCCGCAGGTGAAGCTGACGGCGGGCCGCATGTTCCGCCCCGGCGCTTCCGAGATCATCGCCGGCGCCAGCATCGCCCGCCGCTTCGAGGGCGCCGGCATCGGCGAGACGCTGCGCTTCGGCCAGCGCGAATGGACCGTGGTCGGCCTGTTCGACGCCGGCAACAGCGGCTTCGATTCCGAGATCTGGGGCGACGCCGACCAGCTGATGCCGGCCTTCCGCCGCAACGCCTACTCGGCCATGGTGCTGCGGCTGGCCGACACCTCGCTGTTCGACGGCTTCAAGAAGGACATCGAGAGCGACCAGCGCCTGACGCTGGACGCCAAGCGCGAACAGACCTTCTACTCCGACCAGTCGAAGGCGCTGTCCACCTTCATCAGCGTTCTGGGGCTGATCCTGTCGATCATCTTCTCGATCGGGGCGATGATAGGCGCCACCATCACCATGTATGCCTCGGTGGCCAACCGCGTCGGCGAGATCGGCACCCTGCGCGCGCTGGGCTTCCAGCGCCGCAGCATCCTGGCCGCCTTCCTGGCCGAGTCGATGCTGCTGGCGGTGCTGGGCGGCGCGCTGGGCCTGGCCTGCGCTTCGCTGATGCAGTTCCTGTCCTTCTCGACCACCAATTTCCAGTCCTTCTCCGAGCTGGCCTTCGGCTTCCGCCTGACGCCGGCGATCGTGGTCAAAACGCTCATGTTTTCGCTGGCGATGGGCATGGTCGGCGGCTTCCTGCCGGCCTTGCGCGCGGCGCGGATGAAAATAGTCGACGCCTTGCGCGCTGCGTGACCAATGACACCCCGAAACGCACCGGCCCGGCAACAATAGCGAAAGAAAGCATGCTAGACTTGCCTGAATGCAAATTTCGCCGCATACGCCTTTTTTGCCTTCGGAATCGCTGCCGACCATGCCGCACAAGGACCACCCACCTGCCGCGCACGGAACCGCGCCGCGCCAACTCTGGCGCCGGTTACTGCTTTGCTGCGCCCTGCTGATGTCGATGCTGGCGACGCCCGCGTGGGCCGCCGGCGAGCGCAAGGTGCTGGTACTGTATTCGCTGGGGTCGGACTCGGCGTCGGCCTGGCAGCGCCTGATCAACAAAGGCTTGTCGGCTGCGCTGGCCGATAAAAACCTCACTTCCTCGCTGGGCATCTTCGAAGAGCGCTTCGACGCCGTGCGCGTCGGCGACGACCAGGCGCAGGCCGGCATGGAGGCCTACCTGCGCACCAAGTATGCCCATATCCGGTTCGACGCCATCATCACCGAGAACTACGTGGCGGCGCGCTTCCTCAGCGAGCGCCCCGAGCTGTTCCGCGGCGTGCCGCGCTACTATGTGAACCACGGCCGCACCGACTGGACGCCGTTCGACGGCGTCGGCTACCAGGTGCAGGCCGATTTCGGCCGCGCCATCGAGATCATTCCCCGCGTGCTGCCGCAGGTGCGGCACGTGGTGGTGATCGGCGACAGCACGGAACGCATGCAGGAATCGGTGAGCGGCGTGCGCAAGGTGGCCGAGGGCTACAGCAAGCAAATACGCTTCGAGTACTGGGACAACCTGACCTACGACGAGATCTTCCGCCGGGCGGCGCTGCTGCGGCCGGACAGCGCCGTCTTCCTGCTGCCCACTTATCACGACAGCAGCGGTATCCGGCGCCGCCCGATCGACATCGCGCGGCAGCTGGTGAGCACCACGCAGGCGCCGGTTTTCACCAATTGGGAAGCGATCGTGGTGCCCGGCGTCGTCGGCGGCTATGTGGTCAGCGCCGAGCGCATAGGCCGCGCCATCGCCGCCATCCTGATGCAGCAGGAGCCCGACATCGCCGGCATTCCGGGATATCTGTTCGATTATGACGCCGTGCAGCGCTTCCACCTGCAGAACATTCCGCCGACGGCGCAATGGATCAACCGGCCTCAAAGCGTGTTGGAACAATACCTGTGGCAGATACTGGCCGGCGTGACGCTGGTGGTGCTGGAAGGGATACTGATTTCGGCGCTGATCGTCGCATTGCGCGGGCGACGCCAGACGCTGCGCGCGCTGCACGATGAACGCAACCAGCTGGAAGCACGGGTGATGCAACGCACGCTGGAGCTGATGATCGCCAACACCAAGCTGGAACAGCTGGCCACCACCGATCCGCTGACAGGCATCGGCAACCGCCGCCGCATGACGGAACAGATCAACAAGGAACTGGAACGCAGCCGCCGCTTCAAGCATCCGCTGTCGCTGCTGATGGTCGACATCGACCACTTCAAGAACGTCAACGACGTTTATGGCCACGAGGCCGGAGACCGCGCCATCGTGGCGGTGGCCAAGGCGCTGGCGGGCGGCATGCGCAATATCGACATGGCGTCGCGCTTCGGCGGCGAGGAGTTTGTGCTGCTGATGCCGGAGACCGATATCGGCGTCGCCAGCGGCGCCGCCGAGCGGCTGCGCAGCGATGTCGCCGACCTGCGCATCGAAGGCGACAACGGCGAACAGATCACGCTCACCGTCAGCATCGGCGTGGCGGCGGCGGCGCCGGAGGGGCCGCCGGACAGCGCCTCGTCGCTGATCTCGCGCGCAGACAAGGCGCTCTACCAGGCCAAGCACGAAGGGCGCGACCGGGTGGTCAGCGCCTGATTACCCCGCACCACCAAGCGGGGTCGGACCCCGTACGGGGTCCGACCCCTAAGTGGCGCGGCATGCGTATCGCTTAGGCGTACGGGGTGCTTGCTTATTCCGCGTCCGGCTGCTGCGACGGGTGCGCCTGCTGGAAGGCCGGCAGTTCGGCACAGGCCTCGAAGATGCGCATGACGGTCGGATACGGCGCCATGTCCACCCCGAAGCGCTGGGCGCCGAATACCTGCGGCACCAGGCAGCAGTCGGCCAGCGTTGGTGTGTCGCCGTGGCAGTAGCGGCCGGTGCGCGCGTCGTCGGCCAGCAGGCGCTCCAGCGTCGCCATGCCGGTGCGCAGCCAGTGCTGCTGCCATTCCACCTTGACCTCTTCGGTCACCTTCAACTGGTTCTTCAGGTACTTCAGCACGCGCAGGTTGCCCAACGGGTGAGTGTCGGCGGCCACCGTCAGCGCCAGCGCGCGCACGCGGGCGCGGTCGGCTGCGGCGGTGGGCAGCAGCGGCACTTGCGGGCGCGTCTCCTCCAGGTATTCGATGATGGCCAATGACTGGCCGATCACGCTGCCGTCGTCGTCCAGCGTCGGCAGCAGCGCCGATGGATTGAGAGCGCGATAGGATTCGGCGAGCTGCTCGCCGCCGTCGCGCAGCAGGTGGACCGGCACGGCATCGTAGGCCAGGCCTTTCAGGTTCAGCGCAATGCGCACGCGGTAGGCGGCGGTGCTGCGGAAGTAGGTATAAAGCTTCATGCGAAATCTCGTTCTAGAATTGGAGCCGCCTGCGGACGCTCCATCATCCACAGCATGGCGGCGGACAGCAGCGCCGGCACGGCGGCGATAATGAAGATGGTGCTGTTCGGCCAGTTCATGCGTATCAGTTCACCGCCCAGCACCGGGCCGATGATGGAACCGACCCGGCCCACGCCGAGGCTCCAGCCGATGCCGGTGGAGCGCAGCGTGGTCGGATAGTAGTTGGCCGCCAGCGCATTGACGGCGGGCTGTCCACCGACGATGCAGAAGCCCGCCACCAGGATCGCCAGGCACAGGAAGGCCAGCGACGCTTCCGGACGGCCGATCAGCACGATCGCCACGGCCGCCACCAGGAAGCCGGGGATCAGCACGCGGCGGAAGCTGGAGCGGTCGATCAGTTGGCCCATCATCAGCGTGCCGATGGTGCCGCCGATCGGCAGGATGGTGCCGGCCAATACCGCCATGCTGGTCGACAGGCCGGCGCCCTTGAGGATGGTCGGCAGCCAGTTCGATAAAAAGTACAGGTTGAGCAGGTTGAGGAAGTTGACCAGCCAAAGCAGCACGGTGGTGCGCGCGCGGCCGTCGCGGAACAGTTCCGTCACCGAGCCGCGCTTGCCGGCTTTCTCGTGCACCAGATAGCGGCTGCCCGCATGCACGGTGGACGATGGATCGATGCGGCGTAGCCACTGCGCCACGCGCTCGACGCGCTTGCCGCTCAGGACCACGTACTGCATCGACTCCGGCAGCATGAAGATCATCAGCACGCCGATCGCCAGCGGCATCACGCCGCCGACATAGAACACCGACTGCCAGCCGAACGACGGTATCAGCGCGGCCGAAGCCAGGCCGCCGACCACGGCGCCCACGGTGAAGCCGCAGGAGACCAGCATCATCAGCGTGACGCGGCGACGCGCAGGGCTGTACTCGCCGGCCAGCGCCATCACGTTGGGCATGATGGCGCCAAGACCGATGCCGGTAATGAAGCGCAGCCACTGCAACTGCTCCAGCGTCGTGCATGAAGGCGTGAGCAGCATGCAGACCGAGAAGAACATGGTCGCGACAATCAGCACCGGACGGCGGCCGATTTTATCGGCCATCACACTGAACACCAGCGAACCTGCCAGCATGCCGAACAGGCCCGCGCCGAACACCGGCCCCAGGCTGGCTTTGCTGACATGCCATTCCTGGATGATGGCCGGCGCCACGTAGCCCATCGCCTGCACGTCGAAGCCGTCCATCAGGATGCACAGGCCGCACAGCACATAAACGCCGATCTGGAAAGCGCTGATCTTGTTCTTGTCGATGAGTGCGGGGATATCTACTGCTTGTTCCATCGTTGTCTCCTCCTGCCTCGCCGGCGCTTTAGCTGCGCTCTTGGTAGTGCGTGACGGTTTGTTCGATGGCGCCGAAGATGCTGGCGCCCTGCTCGTCCTTCATCTCGATGCGCACGCTGTCGCCGAATTTGAGGAAGCCGGTTTGCGGCTTTCCGCTTTCGATGGTTTCGTACATACGCACCTCGGCCAGGCAGCAGTAGCCCACGCCGCCGTTGGCGATGCTCGATCCGTGCAGGTTGCCCTGCTTGTTCGACACCGTGCCGGAACCGATGATGGTGCCGGCCGCCAGTTCACGCGTGGCGGCGGCGTGCGCCACCAGTTGCGCGAAGTTGAAGGTCATGTCTTCGCCGGCGTTCGGCTTGCCGAAGGGCTGCTGGTTCAGATCGACCAGGAGCGGCAGGTGCAGCTTGGTGTCGGCCCAGTGCGCGCCCAGTTCGTCCGGCGTGACGGCCACCGGCGAGAAGGCGCTGGCGGCCTTGGACTGGAAGAAGCCGAAGCCCTTGGCCAGTTCGTTCGGGATCAGGTTGCGCAGCGAGACGTCGTTGACCAGCATGACCAGGCGGATCGCTTTCGCGCAGTCCTCGGTGCTGGCGCCCATGCGCACGTCGCCGGTGATGACGGCCACTTCGGCTTCCAGGTCGATGCCCCACTCTTCGGACAGCGCGAAGATCGGATCGCGCGGGCCGATGAAGCTGTCCGAGCCACCCTGGTACATCAGCGGGTCGGTGTAGAAGGAGGCCGGCACTTCGGCGTTGCGCGCCTTGCGCACCAGCTCAACGTGGTTGATGTAGGCCGAACCGTCGGCCCACTGGTAGGCGCGCGGCAGCGGCGAGTGGCAGTACTGCTGATCGAACGGGTGGGTGTCGATGGCGTCGCCGGCGTTCAGCGAGGCGTAGACCTGCTCCAGGCCCGGCGACACCAGGTCCCAGTTGTCCAGCGCGTGCTGCAGCGTGGCGGAGATCTTCGGTACGTGCTGGTAGCGCGACAGGTCGCGGCTGACCACCACCAGGCGGCCATCGCGGCTGCCGTCTTTCAGGGTTGCGAGCTTCATGCCTTCACCTCCGGTGCGTGCATCCAGGCTGCGTGCTTGGGCGCTTTGCGGGTCTGCGACCACTCTTCCAGCATCTCCCATTTGACGGCGTCGAGCTTCTGCATCATCTCCGGCGTGCCGGTGTTGACCGCCAGTTCGAGGCGGTGGCCGTTCGGGTCGAAGAAGTAGATCGACTTGAAGATGGTGTGGTTGATCGGGCCGATCACGCTGATGCCGGCGGCGACCAGGCGCTCCTTGGCGGCCAGCAGTTCGTCCATGGTCTCGACTTCCATCGCCAGGTGCTGCACCCAGGCGGGGGTGTTGTGGTCGCGGTCCATCGGCGCCTGGGTCGGCAGCTCGAAGAAGGCCAGCACGTTGCCGTGGCCGGCGTCCAGGAACACGTGCATGTACGGGTCCGGGGCCTTGGTGGACGGCACTTCGTCTTCGGCGATGGCCAGCACGAAGTTCATGTTCAGGTGTTTGACGTACCACTCGACGGTCTGCTTGGCGTCGATGCAGCGGTAGGCCACGTGGTGGATTTGCTTGATTTTCATGCTTGTCTCCAGATCAGTCATTCCGCATTAAATGCGAATTTCAGATATCATACAAACGATATTTTCCAGCCCACTTATCAGATTTCCCGATGAATCCTAGTTTGCGCCAGATGCGCGCCCTGGTGGCGCTCGCCAAAACCGGCAGCTTTACGCTGGCCGCAGAGCATCTCAATGTGACCCAATCCGCGCTCAGCGGTCAGATCAAGGAGCTGGAGCAGATGCTGGGGGTGCGCGTCGTCGAGCGTACCACGCGCAAGGCGCAGCTGTCGGAGATCGGCCGCGAGCTCACGCCGCTGTTCGAGAAGATGCTGCAGGACCTGGACCGCGCGATGGCCGACATCGCCAGCCGCAAGGCGCTCAAGCAGGGTTCGGTGCGCGTGGCGGCGCCGCAGATGCTGTCCTGCACGCTGATCCCGGAGGTGATCGCCGCCTACAAGGCGCGCTATCCGGACGTGCAGGTGTGGCTGGCGGACAGCCCGGTCGAGATGGTGTCGGCGCGGGTGTTCAGCGGCGAGGCCGACTTCGGCATCGGCCCGGACCGCGATACCACCGCCGAGATCGAAGCGCAGCCGCTGTTTGAGATGCCGTTCGTGGTGGTGTATCCGCCCGGCCATCCGCTGGAACAGCGCAAGCGCATCACCTGGGCCGATGTCAACGAGTTTCCCTTGATTTCGCTGCAGGGACAGTTCACCGAGCGGCTGTTGCGCGACATGCACGCGTCGTTCCGCGAGCAGTCGCTGAGCCCGTACAACGAGGTCACCTTCATGACCACCGCGCTGGCCATGGTGCACGCGCGGCTGGGCATCACGGTGTGCCTGCCGTATGCGGAAAAGATGGTGCAGCTGTACGGCTTGCAGATGCGGCCGCTGGAATCGCCGGCGCTGACGCGGCGCTTCTTCGTCTACACGCGCAACGCGCGGGCGCTGTCGCCGGCGGCCGAGAGCTTTGTCGCCTTCCTGCAAGAGTTTGCAGCGGCGCATCAGTGGAATGTGCCGCAGGGCTGAACGTTTTATAATTGACGCATGACAGCAGATACCATCGCCATCAATCAGAAGATGGACCAGTTCGACGGCCACCACAGCGTTTGGCTGTTCGGCTACGGCTCGTTGATTTACAAGGCCGACTTCCCTTACCTTGAACGCCGTCCGGCCAGCATCGCCGGCTGGACGCGGCGCTTCTGGCAAGGTTCGCACGACCATCGCGGCACGCCGGACGCGCCGGGCCGGGTGGTGACCATCATCGAAGAGCCCGGTGCGGTGTGCCACGGCATGGCCTATCTGGTGACGCCGGAAGTGTTCGCGCACCTGGACCATCGCGAGAAGAACGGCTACCTGCGGCTGGCGATCGCCATCGCGTTCGAGGACGGCGACAGCGTCGAAGGACTGGTCTACATCGCCACGCCGGACAACACGGCCTTCCTCGGCGCCGCCTCCGAGCAGGAGATCGCGCAGCATATCGCCCGCTCCGCCGGCCCCAGCGGGCCGAACAGCGACTATCTCAACCATCTGGCCAGCGCGCTGCGCGAACTGGGCCGCCATGACCAGCATGTGTTCGAGATCGAACGCCACCTGGCCGCGCTGAAAGACCAAGGTTCTTGATATGATGGCGGCCAGGATCAGCCCCATCCAGTCGAAACCACATCCACTGCAACGATAACGATAACGATAACGATAACGATCGCGAGACAACACCATATGGCTCATATCGACCAGCGCCGCCGCACCCTCTGCATGCAACTTCTCGGCGGCCTCGCCGGTATCGCCATCGACGGCTCCGTCATGGCCCGGCCTTCCGTGGACGAAACCACCAGGGTCTTCCGGCTCGATGGACCGGGCGTCACCTACGCGTTCGGCGTCAATAGCGAAGGGCAGTTGCAGTCGATGTACTGGGGTAGCGCCTTGTCGAGCGAGGACAGCTTGCCGGCCCCCGTGCCGGTGCCCGAAAACTCCTCCAATGAAATGCCGGTCACGATCACGCCGTTCGAGTTCCCGTCCTTTGGCGGTGGCCTGACCGTCGAACCAGCCCTGAAGGTGACGTTCCCGGACGGCGTGCGCGACCTCGCCTTGCGCTACGTGAGTCACCAGCTCGACAAGGACCGGATCGTGGTGCGGATGAAGGATGCCAGCCGCGCCGTCCATGTGACCCTCACGTATGCAATGGATATGGCGACAGGCATCCTGGTCCGCTCGGCCGTGGTGGAAAACCGCACGGCCAGCTGGATCCAGATCGACCAGCTGGCGGCCGCGAGCATCAGCCTGCCATACCGGGACGATTACCGCCTTTCCTACCTGACAGGACGTTGGGGGGGTGAATTCGCATTGCAGACGCGCCCGATCGAGCCGGGCTCCATCGTCATTGAAAGCCGCAAGGGCGTCACTTCCCACCAGGCCAATCCCTGGATCGCGATCAGCCATGCCGGCACGGAAGAGGAATCCGGTCCCGTGTGGTTCGGTGCGCTGGGATGGAGCGGCTCCTGGCGCATCCACGTCGACATGGATGCGCTAGGCGGCGTCCGCACGACCGCCGGCTACAACCCTTTCGACTTCGCCTATCGGCTGAAGCCGGGTGAGAGCCTGGCGTCGCCTGCGTTCCACGCCGGATATTCGGAGAGTGGCTTTGGCGGCGCGTCCCGCATGTTCCACCGCTACCAGCGCGAGCGCATCCTGCCTGGTGCGCCGCAGCCGCGACTGCGCCCCATTCTCTATAATTCGTGGGAAGCCACCACTTTCGCCGTCGATGAAGCGGGACAGGTGGCGCTTGCCGAGAAGGCGGCAAGCATCGGCGTGGAGCGTTTCGTGGTCGATGATGGCTGGTTTGGGGCACGCAATAGCGACAAGGCCGGCCTGGGCGACTGGATCGTCAACCGACAAAAATTCCCGAACGGGCTGGCGCCGCTGATCAGGCGGGTCAATGCGCTCGGCATGGAGTTCGGGCTGTGGGTGGAGCCGGAAATGGTCAATCCGGACAGCGATCTGTATCGAGCCCATCCGGACTGGGTCATCAACTTCCAGGGCCGGCCGCGCAACGAGGCACGCAACCAGCTGGTGCTGAACCTGGCGCGCAAGGATGTGTACGAGTACCTGCTGACGGTGCTCGACAAGCTCCTCGTTGAACATGACATCGCCTTCCTCAAGTGGGACCACAACCGCGCGTGGTCGGAACCCGGCTGGCCGGAGGCGGCACCTGGCGAACAGCAGAGGCTGTATGTCAGCTACGTGGAAAACCTGTACAAGCTGCTGGCCGAACTGCGCCGGCGCCACCCGAAGCTCGAGATCGAATCCTGCGCCAGCGGTGGCGGCCGCGTGGATCTCGGCATCATGGCGCTGACCGATCAGGTGTGGACATCCGATAACACCGATCCGTTCGATCGGCTGCTGATCCAAGACGGCTTCAGCCACGCCTATGCACCAGGGATCATGATGGCCTGGGTGACCGATGCGCCGAACTACCTCAACAAGCGCGTCACGTCGCTGGAATACCGCTTCCTGTCATCGATGCAGGGAGCGCTGGGCATCGGCGCCAATCTGCATCACTGGAAGGACGAGGATTTTGCGCAAGCCAAGCGCCTGGTCGCGGAATACAAGAGTGTCCGATCGACGGTGCAGCGAGGGGAGCTGTACCGTCTGGTGTCGCCGCAGCGCGGAGCGGCACGCTCGGCCACGCTGTCCGTGGCACAGGACGGCAAACAGGCCGTGCTGTTTGCCTTCCTGCACTCCGGCGGCAGACGCAATCCGCAGCCGCGCATCCAGCTGCGCGGGCTTGATCCGAAACGGAACTATGCGCTTCGGGCGATTTCCGGCAGTGCCACGCCGCAGACGCCGCAGCGCGCCAGCGGCGCTTACTGGATGGGGCGTGGGATCGATGTCGTGCTCGAAGGGGATTTCCAGGCTGCCGCCTTTGTGCTGGATGGCGTTTGAAACAGCATGACACGGCAGGGAATATAGGCGAGTTGTCCTGCGGCCTGCTAGTTCAGACTGGCGAGGTAGGCGCACAGCATATCGGCCAAGGCTTCCGAGTAGGCGTGTATCTCCTCCTGCGTGCGCGACGTTTCCGAGAACTGTTTGCCGACTGAACTGAAGGTCGTCATGACCAGATCGCCGGCCAAGGTTCGTACCTTGTCCGTCGCCATGGGCAGGGCTTCGCGCATGAACGCCTCGATGATGCGGTCGGCAGCCGAACGCGTCTCATGCGCTTCGGGTGTGTCGCGGTAGAACGGGGCGGCATCGTTGAGCGCGGTGCGGATCTCGGCCTCGTCACATTCCGAGCGCAGGAAGGCATGGACCAGCAGGCGCAGCCGTTCCAGCGGCGGCTTCTCCATGTCCTGCAGGATGGCGATCAGCATCTTGGTCGTCTGCCGCCACTCGTCCGCCTGCAGCCGAAACAGGATGGACGCCTTGTTCGGAAAGTACTGGTACACCGATCCCACGCTCACGCCGGCACGCTCGGCCACCCGCGTGGTCGTGAAGCGGCGCACGCCCTCCTTCGCCAAAACCTGAATAGCCGCTTCAAGAATGGCTGAAACGAGGTCCGCCGAGCGCGCCTGTTTGGGCTTCCTGCGCGAGGAGATTGGGGCTTTTGCGGGGTCTGCCATAGGGGAGCTTCCGAATGCGAATATGAAACATGAAGGATTCTTCATATTATATCCATACTTCATTCGAAAGGAATCACCATGACAACCCTGACCAATCATCCCGTGGCATCACTGCTCGACCGCCTGTTTGACGAAGCCGACGCCGTGCAGATCGCCGCGATTCCGGCCGTCGCCGAATTGTCCAAGGACGAGCGCGATCGCCTGATGCGCAGCAAGACCGAATACCTCAACCTCTACCATCGGCTGAAGGATGTGCCGCTGCCGGTGTCGCGCCAGACCGGCGAATTGCTGTACATGCTGGCGCGCAGCTGCCGTGCCCGCAATATCGTCGAGTTCGGCACGTCCTTCGGTATCTCGACCTTGTACCTGGCCGCAGCGCTGCGCGACAACGGCGGCGGCCATCTGATCACCAGCGAGTTCGAGCCGACCAAGGTGGTGCGGGCGCGCGGCCACCTGGAGCAAGGCGGCTTGCTCGACCTGGTGGACCTCCGCGCTGGCGATGCGCTGGAAACGCTCGCCAGCGGTCTGCCGGAACAGATCGACCTGCTGCTGCTCGACGGCGCCAAGGCGCTGTACCCGGAGATCCTCGGCCTGGTGCGGAGCCGACTGCGGCCAGGCGCGCTCGTCATCGCGGACAACGCCGACATGAATCCTGACTACGTGGCGCTGGTGCGCTCGCCTGAGTCCGGGTTCATGTCGCTGCCGTTCGCGGAAGATGTCGAACTTTCCGTCTACACCGGTGTGATGGCCTCCTCAAAATAAATCCAACTGACCGGCATCGGCCGCCGCCTTGGCGCGCGCGCCCAGCGGCGGCACCACCAGTGGACGCGTGAATTGCGACGCGTCCATGTTGTGAAAGCGGCTGCCGCGCCCGGTCAGGCCGAGACGTTCGGTGGCGATCTTGAAGCGCTGGCGTATCAGCTCGGCCCACACGCCCTCGCCTTTCATTCGGGCGCCGAACGTGCTGTCATAGTCTTTGCCGCCGCGCATTTCACGCACGCGGTTCATCACGCGCTGGGCCCGCTCGGGGAAGTGCGCTTGCAGCCACTGGTGGAACAGCGGCGCCACTTCCCACGGCAGGCGCAGCACCGTGTAGTGGGCGCTGACGGCGCCGGCCTCCTTCACCGCCTCCAGGATGCGCTCCAGATCGGGCTCGGTGACGAAGGGGATGATGGGCGCGACGCTGACCGCGACCGGAATACCGGCGTCGGTCAAGGTGCGTATCGTGCGCAGGCGGCGTGCCGGCGCGGCGGCGCGCGGCTCCAGCGTGCGTGCGATGGCCGGATCCAGCGTGGTCAGCGTGATGGCGACGCCGGCCTGCTGCCGGGCCGCCATCGCCGACAGGATGTCGATGTCGCGCTCGATCAGCGAGGACTTGGTGATCAGGCCAACAGGGTGCTGGCATTCCTGCAGCACCTCCAGCACGCGGCGGGTGAGCTTGCGCTCGCGCTCGCAGGGCTGGTAGGCGTCCGTGTTGACGCCGAGCGCGATCGAGGCCGGCTCGTAGCTGGCCTTGGCCAGCTCGCGCCGCAGTACTTCCGGCGCGTTGACCTTGGCGAATATCTTGCTCTCGAAGTCCATGCCGGGCGACAGGCCGAGATAGCTGTGCGTCGGCCGCGCGAAGCAATAAATGCAGCCGTGCTCGCAACCCCGGTAAGGATTGAGCGAGACGCTGAACGGCAAGTCCGGCGAGGCGTTGCGGCTGAGGATGGATTTGCAGAGCTCATCCGTGACCTGCGTCTTCCAGGGCGCGGCTTCCTCCTCTTCGCGTTCCCAGCCGTCGTCATACGCCTCGCGGGCGTGGACCTCGAACCGGCCTTGCAGGTTCGACACCGCGCCACGGCCTTTTTGCGCCTTCAGCGAAGGCGGCGGCAGCATCACATGCTCTTGATTGTTTTCATCGTGGTTTTCATTGTAAGACATCGCGGCACCAAACTACTGTATACATATACAGTATTCTAGGCGCTTAGAATGGCGATATCAAGCGAAATGTCAACCGTGTATCGGCCGCTCAGGACTGCCAGCGCGCCATCATCGCATTGAACTCGGCGGCACTGAAGGGTTTGCTCAGGTAATCGTCCATTCCGGCCTCCAGACAGCGCTGGCGATCGCCTTCGATCGCGCTGGCGGTCAGCGCGATCACCGTTGTATGCAGCGCGCCTGCTGCCGCTTCCCGCTCGCGCAGGCGGCGGCAGGCGTCATAGCCGTTCATCACAGGCATCATACAGTCCATCAGCACCAGATCGTAGCGCTGCCGGGCGAACGCGTCCAGCGCTTGCTCGCCATCGGCAACGTCGTCGACCTGCCAGCCTAGCCGCGCCAGCAGAATGTGCGCCAGCTGCCGATTCATTTCGTTGTCTTCCACCAGCAACACGCGGCGCGTGGTCGGCGCCGCCTGCGGCGTAGCCGTCATCGGCGGCGTGGACAGCGCGGGCGACGGCGCACCGACCGGTGCCGGCGCCAGCTTGGCCGGCAAGTCGAATTCGAAACGGGCGCCGGTTCCGGGACTGCTGACACATCCGATATTGCCGCCCATGAGCACAACCAGTTCCCGACAGATCGCCAGCCCGAGGCCGGTTCCGCCATAGCTGGCGCTGATGGCGCCATGGGCCTGGCTGAATGGTTCGAACAGCAGCTTCTGCGCCGACGCGTCAATGCCTATGCCTTGGTCGACGACTGCGTAACGCAAGTGCCAGTAGCTCATTTTCCGGCTGTCGACCACGGCCTCGTATTCCAGAACGACCTTTCCGGATGGCGTAAACTTGATGGCATTGCTGACCAGGTTGCCCAATACCTGGCGGATGCGCGCCGCATCGCCCAGCACCCAAGTCGGCCCGGCACCGGCCCGTACTTCCAGCAGCAGTCCCTTCCGCTCGGCCGCCGCCCGATGCAGCGTCAGCACTTCGTCCAGCTGCGCCGCGGGATTGAAGACTTGCATCTCCAAGGTCATGCGGCCCGATTCGATCTTGGAGAAGTCGAGCACGTCATTGAGGATAACCATCAACTCACGCATGCCTCGGTGCACGTTTTCCGCATAACCACGCGCCACCGGATCGAGCGGCACCTCCAGCATCAGCTCGGACATTCCGACGATGCCGCTCATCGGCGTGCGGATCTCGTGGCTCATCATCGCCAGGAAACGCGACTTGGCCTCACTGGCGGCTTCGGCCTGCTGCCGCAGTTGCCGCGCCTTCGTCGCATCCTGGTCGCGCCGCTGGAGCAAGCGGCGCACCATCCAGCTCGCCGCGAACAGCGCGACCAGTCCTGCCAATGAAACCATACACAACAGACGCAAGTTGCGCCACCAGCCGGCCAGCAGCAGCTCTTCCGTGATGGTGGTGTTGATCACCAAGGGATAGTCCCGCACCTTGCGCACGGCGCCCATGCGAAACACCGGCTTGTCACCGGCGGCTTTGCGGGGTCCCCGCGTGATGCGGACGTCGTTGTCCAGGCCTGCGCTCACCACCGCCGCTGTAATACCGGTGCGCACGCTCTGCCCTGTCAAATTATCCGCCTCCGGCCAGCGCGCCAGCAGCGTCAGATCCGGACCGTACAAGGTGATGGAGGCATGCTGGCTGTCACTGACGCGCCGGAAATAGTCAGTGAAGTAGCTGGTTGAGATCCCCACCAGCAAGACGCCGGCAAAACTGCCGTCGTTATTATTGAGGCGGCGGCTCAGATAGAAAGTCCATTTGCCATTGCCCTTGTTGCGCACCGGCGCGCTGACGAAGGGCTTGATGTCCGCATGGCTGCGGTGCCAGGAGAAATAGTCGCGGTCGGCCAGGTTGATCGCAGGGGCGGGATAGCTGCGTGTAAAGTTCAGCACATCTCCCTTGGCGTCCGCCACGCTGACCACGTCAACCTGCGGCAGCCCAACAATCTTGTCGCGCATGGATTGGTAGAGCTGGGGAGCGCGCAGGGTCGCCGCGTCTCCCCAGGCCAGGTCGGCCTGCACCACATCGGTCACGCCATTCAATACGCCGGAAGCCGACGCCATAATCAGCGCTGTCCCTTCCGCCAGCTGCAGCGAAAGCCTGCTCAGGTTTCGCTGCCAGTCTTCAATCTCGTGTTCGCGCAACACCCAGGCAACACCCAGGGTCGTCACCCCCAGCAAGAGCAACAGGGCCACGCCGACCGCCATGAGCGTGCCACGCATCTCCAGGGCCTTCACAGACGATCTCCCCCGGCATAGTGAAGCGTGCTGTGGGCTACTTCTTGCATCACTTGCGTAAACATCGGCTCCAGCGCCGTCAACGGCGGCATCGGCATGTCGGCGCGCGCACGGCGCTCCACTTCTTGCAGCAGCGCCGTCATCGCATCGGCCCCGACAAGTTGGGTCATCCCCTTGAGTCCGTGGCTGGCGGCGCAGATGTCGGCCGCGGCGCCGCTGCCGAGCGCCAGACGCAAGCGCCCCATCCACGCCGGGGCGGTATCGATGAAGGTTTGCCCCAAGGCCCGGAAACAGTCGCGGTCGGCGCAAGAAAAGCCCCACAGCAGTTGCGGACGAGTCGCCAGGTAGTGGGTTGTCATGCCTTGTCCTCCGGCTGCTTGGGCAGCTCGACAATAAACAGGGCGCCGCCGTTGCCGCCGGCGTCCAGCCAGATACGTCCTTGCATCAACTCGACCAGCTGGCTGGCGATCGCCAGTCCCAGTCCGGCGCCCTCTTTGCAACGGGCAGCCGAGTCGTCGGCCTGCGTGAATTTCTCGAAGATGCGTTGCCTTACCGCCTCCGGCACACCCGGACCGGTATCGCTGACCTCGCAGCGCAGTCCCCCGTTGGGGCCTGGCGCCAGCCGAAGCGCGACCGCGCCGGACTTGGTCGCCGCCACCGCATTGCTGAGCAATATGTCCAGCACACGCGTGAGCTTGGCGCGATCACATCGCCAAAGTTCCGGCAGTCCGGGCGCAGTGGCCGACGTCAGCTGCAGGCCCTTGCTCGCCGCCGCTTCCTCATACCCTGACAGCGCCAGTTTGCCCAGGTCGGCCAGCGCCACCGATTCCAGGTGCAGCGGCTGGCAGCTTGATTCCAGCGCGCTGAGTTCAAGCACCGCGTCGATCAGCCGCAACAGCCGCATGCCCCCAACATGAATCCCGTCGGCAAAGCCGGCAAGGCGGCTGCCCTGCAGTTCATGCTGCAGCAGCTCGGAGTAGCCGAGGATGGCGTTGAGGGGGGTGCGCAATTCGTGGGACATATTGGCAAGGAAGCGCGACTTGGCCAGGTTGGCTGAGATGGCAACAGCACGACTGGCAACCAATCTGCACGACAGCCAGTACAGCGCCCCCGAGAACAGCAGCGTCACCAGCGTGGCACAGCTCGCCAGCATCAGCGAACGTCTGCGTTGCGCCTCATTGCCAGCCATACGCTCCTCGACGTCAATGCTGACCACCGCATACAAAGGAAAACGATCCAGTCTTTGGAAGGCGTAGATGTGCAAGCGGCCATCGGCCGATCGCTCGGGGATCAGCGTGCCGCTGGCGTGATCGCGCATCGCGGCAAACACCTCGGAACGGCTGATATCCTTGCCGAGGCTGTCGTCGCTGCCGACGCGCCGCACGCGCATGATGCCGTCCGTGCCGACGAGGTCGATCGATCCCTGCCTGCCGACGTCGATATCATGATACAGATGGGTGAAGTACATCGGATCGAGCGACGCCACGACGACGCCCTTGAAACGACCGTCGGGATAACTGATGCGCCGCGTCAGTTGCAGCGACCATTTGTTCGACACCCTGCCCAACACCGGCTTGCTCACGTAGAGCTGGTCGTCGTCGGCTTGCAGATGCACGCGGATGTGCTCGCGGTCGGCTACATTGGTGACCTTGAACTGAAGGTTGGACAGCACGACGTCCGAATGCTCGTCCACGATGCTGAACTGGTTGTAGATGTCGCTGGGGCCAAGTCCGTCGCGCAGTTCGCGGGCGATATCGAGCTTTAAGCCCTCGGCGTTGTAGCGGTACCGCAGAAAGACCACGGCCTGGTCGGCCGCCTCCAGCGTGCGCGTAGCATGCTCCCGAAACAGGCGGACCAGGGTGGTGGCGTCGCGTTGGGCGTCGCTGAACACCAGCCTGCGCGCTTCGTCCAGCTGAAGCAGGGTCAGACTCCAGGTCCCCACGGTAACAATCAGCGCAAAGCCGAGCAACAGCCAGCGCATGTCGACCCGCAACAATAGCTTACGCCACATCTCACCTCCGGCTGTTGGTAGTTACCTGATAGAAATAATTACGCAGGTGCCCATGCTGCACGCATCAGCTTTATTTGTCAAATTTAATTAAATTGGTTATCCATCCAGATGATTGCGCCGCGCCTGCTGGGCGCAGCAGGCTTTGATGTATCCGCGCAGTTCGTCGTAATTAATCGGTTTCCGGAAGAACACGACTCCCGGCGGCACGCCGCCCCGTTCGTCAAGCTCTTCCTCGTTCAAGCCCGACAGCATCGCCACATGCATGTGCCCCAGTTCCGGGTCGGCAAGCACAGTCTTGATGACTTCATAGCCGTCGATGCCCTCCATCACGATGTCAGCCAGCAGCACATGGGGCTGCCGGCGGGCGATCTCCATCAGGGCCTGGTAGCCGTTTTCGCAGAACGTCAGGCTGACGGGCAAGCCCCAGGAGGCGAACTGACGCTCGTAGATGGCTCGCTGCATCGGACTATCCTCAACCACGAGCACGCTTGCGGGGCCGTCGTTCAGATTGCCCGGCCGCACTGATTTGGACGACTGGGGCGAGGCTTTGTAGCGCAATACGGCATGCAGCGGTATTCGGCGGTGGCCGCCTTTGGTCTTCCAGGCCTCAATAATACCGGCCTCGACCAGCTGTTGCACCGAGGAGACAGAAACCCCCAGAATTTCCGCCGCGCGCTGCGTGGTGCACACCTCGTCCTCGGGGGAATCGCTTCGCTTACTAGTCACGAACACCTCGCACCAAAATAAATAAATAAATCAAATTAAGCATTTTCACCAAAATTCATTATAATCGATCCCGGCGACACGAATTCTCGAAAAATCATTGACCGTCGCCATTATGCCGCCGAGTCGACAGCTTACCTGACAGTATGAGGCGAATCGTTAAATCCGCTGCAGCGAATGCAGCCAACATCGGGAGTACAGCATGGACGCGGTAACCGCCAACGAGACGCCCACTCGCAGCAATCTGGTATTTGGGCTCGGCCGGGAAGAATACGCGATCGATATCGCACTGGTCCAGGAACTTTGCAGTTATGGGCCCGTCACGCAACTGGCCAACACGCCGGGCTTTATCAAGGGTGTCGTCAATTTGCGCGGCATCATCGTGCCGCTGATCGACCTGCGCATCAGCCTGGGGGTGGGCACCCCGACTTATAACGACAGCACCGTCGTGATCATGCTATCCATCGCCGATGCGATCACCGGCATTGTGGTCGACCGCGTGGCCGATGTGGTCGCACTGGAGCCGGCCCACATCAGGCCGGCGCCACAAATGCACCAGGCCGCCAGCGCCCATGTCATGGCCGTCGGCAGCATCGACGAACGCATGCTCATCATGCTGAACATCGAGGCGATGTTGCACGACCTGCTGACATTACCTGCGCCAGCACTGGCCGCCTGACACCCCGTGAAAAAGGACGCCATATGAACATCCTGATCGTTGACGACAACCAGTCGAACCTGGAGGTGTTTGGCCATATGCTGGAGATGCTGACTGATCAGCCTCCCATCGCCATGCAAGACCCGCTGGCCGCGCTGGACTGGTGCGCTGGCCATGATCCCGATCTGGTGCTGGTCGACTACATGATGCCGGAAATGAACGGTCTTGAGTTCCTCCGCCGTTTTCGCGACCTGCCTGGAAAGCGGCATACACCGCTGGTCATGGTCACCGCCGATACCCAAAACAAGATCCGGCACGAAGCGCTGCGTCTGAGCGCAAACGATTTCCTGACCAAGCCGGTCAATTTTATCGAACTCAACGCCCGGGTCGGCAATCTGCTGGCGCTGCGCGCGGCCCAGCGCCAACTGGAGCAACATGCGCTGAGGTTGGCCGAAGAGGTGCGGCTGGCCACCGCCGAGATCGCAGAACGCGAACGTGAGGCCATCTATCGGCTGTCGCGCGCGGCGGCGGTGCGCGACTCGGAGACCGGCGAACATCTGCTGCGCATGGCCGCGTTCGCTGAACTGATCGCCCGCAACCTCGGTCTGGACGAGGTAGAGTGCGAGCTGATCCGCACCGCGGCGCCCATGCATGACATCGGCAAGCTCGGCGTGCCGGACGCCATCCTGCTCAAGCCTGGCCGCCTCACGCCGGAGGAGCTCGTTATCATGCGCAACCATACGCGCATGGGCGCCGACATCCTGGCCTCCAGCGCCTCGTCATTATTGCAGGTCGGCGCCCAGATCGCCGCGACCCACCATGAACGCTATGACGGTGGCGGCTACCCCGAAGGCCTCGCTGGCGACAATATTCCGCTGTACGGCCGCATCGTGGCCGCAGCCGATGTGTTCGACGCCCTCTGTTCTGCACGCTCCTATAAAAGCAGCTGGTCCTTCGAGAAGGCGCGCGCCACCATGCAAGCGGAGAGCGGCCGACATTTTGACCCCGTCTGCGTCACGGCACTATTCCGCGACGAGGCAGAATTGCTGGCTATTCAACACCGGTATAGCAAGGCCGGAGCAGACCATGCGGAGCAAGGCTGCGAACCCGAACTTGCCGCTCCCTATGTATGAACCGGAACATATCCGGATATCGAGCCGCACCACTTAAAGGCCCAGACCGCGCCGACCGCATCCGCATACCGCAACGAGATTATCTGAAAAAACAGCTGTCGCTTCACCACAAGCATCAAGATTGATCGTCCTGGCACCCCATCCCCGTGCCGCCCAAGCATCGTCATCAGCGTCATCGTCAATGATCGAACACCTCCTGAGCGCAAGGTCTGCTACGACCACGTGCAAGGGAATTCGTTACCACACTGGGGAATACCATGAAAAAACTATCCGTACGAGCTCAGCTTGCAATCGCATTCGGCGCCATGACGCTACTGCTGATCGGCATTGCTGTCCTTTCCATTGTCAACTATCTGCATCAATTCAAGAACTTCGAACATTATGTCAACGGCGTACGCGCGCGCTCCGAACACGCTCACCTGGTACGGGAGGCGGTTGACTTGCGCGCTATCGCAGCAAGAAATCTTGTCCTGCTCACCAATCCGGTCGAGCGCGATGCGGAGGCAAAGATTGTCGCCAAGGCGCAATCGGATGTGATTAAAAATCTTCAGGCGCTCAATGAGCTGGCCAAGGACAGTTCCGTTTCCGAAGATGCCCGCCGTCTGATCGGCAAAATCGACAGCACTGAAAAGCTATATGCGCCCGTCGCCCTGGCCATCGTGGATCTTGCGCTGCACGACAAGAAGGCCGAGGCGATCATCAAAATGAACGAGGAGTGCCGGCCGTTGCTGGCCACATTAATTTCCGTCTCGAACGAGTATGCCGAGTTGACGGCGGCGCGCTCCGCCCAACTGATTGAAGAGGCGAGCGAAGACTTTGCTGCGTCGAGAACCCTACTGCTGCTCGCCAGTGCAATCGCTGTCGTGATGGCGGTCGCAGCCGGCATGCTCATTTCAAGGAGTCTGTTAAAAGCCTTGGGCGCCGAACCAATGGTTCTGTGTGAAGCGGTAACCAAAGTCGCTGATGGCGATCTCAGCTGTGTACTTCCTGTACGGTCAGAGGACACCCGTAGCGTCTTGGCAGCGTTGCAGCGGATGCAGATCTCTCTATCGACTGTGGTGACCTCGGTCCGTCGGGATTCCGAAACGGTCTCCGTGGCGGCGGCGGAAATCTCTTCCGGCAATAACGATCTGTCGAGCCGAACCGAGCAGCAAGCCAGCTCGCTGGAGGAAACGGCGTCGTCGATGGAGGAACTGACGTCCACGGTCAGGCAGAGCGCGGAAAATGCCCGCCAGGCGAACGCGCTGGCGATCACAGCATCCGATTTTGCGACGAAAGGAGGCGCCGTGGTCGACCAGGTGGTTGGCACCATGAGCTCCATCAGCGCCGCATCGCGGGAAATTGTGAATATCATCAGCGTCATAGATGGGATCGCCTTTCAGACCAATATTCTGGCCTTGAATGCGGCAGTCGAAGCGGCACGGGCCGGCGAACAAGGTCGCGGCTTCGCCGTGGTTGCCTCGGAGGTACGCAACCTGGCCCAGCGAAGCGCGAGCGCCGCCAAAGAAATCAAGGCGTTGATCGATAACTCGGTACACCGCGTCGATATCGGAACACAGCTCGCCAATGACGCAGGCCAGACGATGGCGGACGTTGTCAGCAGCGTTAAACAAGTGACCGACATGATTGCGGAGATCATGAGCGCCAGCCTCGAGCAATCTGCGGGAATCGAGCAAGTCAACCAGGCCATTATCGAGATGGACAACGTGACCCAACAAAACGCCTCACTTGTCGAGGAGGCGGCGGCGGCGGCGGAATCGCTGCGGGATCAAGCCGCGAACCTGGTTCAGACAGTGAGCGTCTTCAAAACGCGGAAGGGAAGCGGGGATCAGGAAAATACGCATCAGACAGCACAGCCGCGTAAAACACCGAGCTCCGCCATGAAGGTCGTGGCAACAAACCCTACGCCGCGGCCTCGACTGACCAGCGTTACGACACGTGCGCGTTCAGCTGGTTCAAACACTCAAGCGGCTGTGGCTGATTGGGAAGAGTTCTAGCAAAAAGTATCGTTCCAGTGGAACCCGGGGCCGGCTCGCGTCCAGGACCGGGTTCGGCAACAAAATCCTGTACGCAAACACAGTATTTCAAACGCTTAAAATGATGAAATCAAGCGAAATATCAAAGGTGCATGCTTGCCTTCTTGGGAACCAAGTGGCCGAGCTGGTATCATGCAGGGCTTCCGGGGGACGGAATTTCCCCGCGCCACGCGCGCCCCCAACCCACACCTCGCCAGGATGCCGCCGATGCGGCGTCCCGGCTCACCCGATACGAGCAAACAAAATGAACAATTCGACTCAACCATTGCCGTCGTTTTTTAGCAGGATCTCCATCGCCATCGGCGCGTTTTTCCGCGCGCTGTCCGACGCTGACTACGCCGCCCGCCTGGCCCGCATGGACGACGCTCCACAACCGGCCGCCGCTCCCGTTGCAGCACCTGCCCCGGCGCCCGCACCTGCGCCAACGCCATTGCGCGTGGCCACGCCCGATGCCGCCTTGCAGCTTCTGAGCCTGTTCCAGCGCGAAGCGCGCCTGATCGACTTCACCCAGGAAAACCTGAGCGCCTATTCCGACGCCGACATCGGCGCCGCCGCGCGCGTGGTGCATGAAGGCTGCAGCAAGGTGCTGCGCGAGCACTTCACCATCGAAGCGGTGCGCAGCGAAGCCGAAGGCAGCCGCGTGGTGCTGGAAGAAGGCTTCGACGCCAGCGCCGTGCGCCTGACCGGCAACGTGGTCGGCAGCGCGCCGTTCCGCGGCGCCTTGAGCCATCGCGGCTGGCGCGCCTCCAACGTGCGCCTGCCGAAACTGGCCGAGGCACACGATGCCGCTATCCTGGCGCCGGCGGAGGTGGAATTATGAGCGACCCACGCTACGCCATCGGCATCGACCTTGGCACCACACACAGCGCGCTGTCCTATGTGGACCTGGGCGCCAGCGATGGCGAGAAAACCCAGCACGGCGTGCTGCCCATTCCACAGCTGACCGCGCCGGGCACGGTCGAAGAACTGCCGCTGCTGCCGTCCTTCCTCTACCTGCCGCACGCAGACGAACTGGCGCCGGGCGAATTGAGCCTGCCATGGCCGCAGTCGCCGGAAGAACAAACCGCCGTCGCCGGCGAAATGGCACGCAGCCGTGGCGCCACCACGCCGATCCGCCTGGTCTCCAGCGCCAAGAGCTGGTTGAGCCATCCGGGCGTCGACCGCCGCTCCGCCCTGCTGCCGAACGACGCGCCGGAAGAAGTGTCGCGCGTCTCGCCGCTGGAAGCCTCGACGCGCTACCTGACGCACCTGCGCAAGGCATGGGAGCAGGCCTACCCTGACGCGCCATTCGGCGAGCAGGCAGTGACGGTGACGATCCCTGCATCGTTCGACCCGGGCGCGCGCGAACTGACGGCCGACGCGGCACGCGCCGCCGGCTACACCAACCTGACCTTGCTGGAAGAGCCGCAAGCGGCCCTGTACAGCTGGATCCAGGGCAGCGAAGGCCGCTGGCGCAAGGAAGTCAAGCCGGGCGACATCATCCTGGTGGTGGACGTGGGCGGCGGCACCAGCGACTTCTCGCTGATCGCCGTGCTGGAACGCGACGGCGTACTGGAACCGCACCGCATCGCGGTGGGCGACCACATTCTGCTCGGCGGCGACAATATGGATCTGGCGCTGGCGCACCTGGTGGCGCGCAAGCTGGCCGCCAGCGGCACCCAGCTCGACGCCTGGCAAATGCGCGCGCTGACCTACGGCTGCCGCAGCGCCAAGGAAAAACTGCTGGCCGACGCCAGCGTCGACACCTGGCCTATCGTGGTGCCGAGCCGCGGCTCGAAGCTGATCGGCGGTTCGATCCGCACCGAACTGACGCGCGACGAAGTGACCACCTTCATCCTCGACGGCTTCTTCCCGCAGGTGGATGCGTCGGCCCGTCCGGCGGTGCGCACGCGCGCAGGCCTGACGCAGCTTGGCCTGCCGTATGCGCAGGACGCGGGCATCACGCGCCATCTGGCCGCCTTCCTGGCGCGCCAGTTGGGCGCCACCAGCGAACTGGAAGGCTATGTCGGCAAGCAAGGCGCCGACGCGACCTTCCTGCATCCGACGGCGGTGCTGTTCAACGGCGGCGTGTTCAAGGCGGACCTGCTGTCGCAGCGCATCATGGGGACCATCAACGACTGGCTGTACCTGGAAGGCTCCGAGCCTGCGCGCATGCTGGGCGGCGCGGACCTGGACCTGGCGGTGGCGCGCGGCGCGGCCTACTACAGCTACGTGCGTCGCGGCAGCGGCGTGCGCATTCGCGGCGGTACGGCGCGCGCCTACTACGTGGCGATCGAGTCGTCGATGCCGGCCATCCCCGGCATGGAGCCGCCGATCCAGGCGCTGTGCGTGGCGCCGTTCGGCATGGAGGAAGGCAGCGAGATCGAGCTGCCGAACCAGGAATTCGGCCTGGTGGTCGGTGAGCCGGTGCAGTTCCGCTTCTTCGGCTCGTCGGTGCGCCGCCAGGACCAGATCGGCGATCTGCTGGACTTCTGGAGTCCGGATGAGCTGATCGAGTTGAACGAGATCCAGGCGACGCTGTCGCCGGAAGGCCGTCAGACCAGCGACGTGGTGCAGGTGCGCCTGCATGCCATGGCGACCGAGTCGGGCACGCTGGAACTGCAAGCGGTGGCCAACGACGGCCAGCGCTGGAAGGTGGAGTTCGATGTCCGCGCGGGTGCCCAAGCCTGAGCATGAGTCCATACGTTGTCAGCATCGATCTCGGCACCACCAACACGGTGCTGGCTTATTCGGAGCCGGGCAGCGCGCAGATCCGGCTGTTCGAGATCGAGCAGCTGGTGGCGCCGGGCGAAGTCGGCGCCGGTGCGCTGCTGCCTTCGCTGCGCTATCACCCGGCGCAGGGCGAGCTGGCGGACGGCGATCTGCAACTGCCTTGGCCTTCGGCCGATGTCGCGGGCCTGTCGCAAGTGGTGGTCGGCCGCCTGGCGCGTAAGCTGGGCGCGCAGGTGCCGGGGCGGCTGGTCTCCAGCGCCAAGAGCTGGCTGTCCCATCCCCAGGTGGACCGCATGGCGCCGATACTGCCGTGGGGCGCGGAGGCCGACGTGGCCAAGGTGTCGCCGGTGGCAGCCAGCGCCTCGTATCTGGCGCACGTACGGGCAGCATGGAATGCGCGCTTCCCTGCGCATCCTTTGGAACATCAACAGCTGGTGTTGACGATACCCGCATCGTTTGACGAAGGCGCGCGCGCGTTGACGCTGGAGGCTGCGCGCATGGCCGGCCTGCCTGACCTGCGCCTGCTGGAGGAACCGCAGGCGGCGTTTTACGACTGGCTGTTCCGCCAGCGCGCGACGCTGGCCGCCGACTTGGCGGACACCCGCCTGGTACTGGTGTGCGACGTCGGCGGCGGCACCACCGACTTCAGTCTGATCAAGGTCGAGATGGTCGATGGCCAGCCGCAGATCAGCCGCATCGGCGTGGGCAACCACCTGATACTCGGCGGTGACAATATGGATCTGGCGCTGGCGCATCTGGTCGAGACGCGCATGGCGTCGAATGCAGGCGGTGCGGCCGCGCGTTTGTCCGCCAGCAGCCTGTCGCAACTGGCGGAGCGCTGCCGGGCCGCGAAGGAGCTGCTGCTGGCGGCCGATGCGCCGGAACGCACCACCGTCACCCTGCTCGGCTCAGGCTCGCGCCTGATCGGCGGTTCGCGCTCGGCAGACCTGACGCGCGAGGAAGTCGCAGCCTTGGTGGTGGACGGCTTCTTCCCCCTCAATGAAACGCAGGAACCCGCGCGGCGCGGCCGTGGCGCCATCGTCGAATTCGGCCTGCCCTACGCCAGCGACGCGGCGATCACGCGCCATCTTGCCAGCTTCCTGCGCCAGCACGCGGCTGCCGCGCGCGAGGCGCTGGGCATCGCGGCCGACGACCGCGACGTCGTTCCCATTCCGGATACGCTACTGCTCAATGGTGGCGTGTTCCGCGCCGACGCGCTGGCCAACCGTCTTGAAGCCACGCTGGCCAACTGGCGCGGGCAGCCGCTGCAAGTTCTGCACAACGACAATCCGGATGTGGCGGTGGCGCGCGGCGGTGTCGCCTACGCGCTGGGCCAGGCCGGACAAGCGCCGGTGATCGGCGGCGGCTCGCCGCGCAGCTACTTCCTGCTGCTCGACGACGAAGCCCGCCAGGACAAGCCGCGCCGCGCGATCTGCATCCTGCCGCGCGGCAGTGCGGAGAACCGCGAGATCCTGCTGGCCGACCGCACCTTCGCGCTGCGCCTTGGCCGGCCGGTGCGCTTCCATCTGGCCTCGTCGATCTCCGAAGCCTCGCCGCCGCAAGCCGGTGAGCTGGTCGAGCTGCAAGCCGACGAATACATCCAGCTGCCACCGATCGCCACCGTGCTGCGCGACAGCAGCAGCGCCGACGCCCGCAAGGAGATCCCGGTGCAGCTGGCCGCCACGCTGAGCGAAGTCGGCACGCTGGACGTGCATTGCGTCGCCATCGAAGGCGCACAGCGCTGGCTGCTGGAGTTCCAGCTGCGCGGCGACTCCGCCGTCGATGACGGCGAAGCCGATGCATTGGCGCCGCAGGAAGCGCCGATGCCGGCCGGCTTCGACGCCGCCATCGACAAGATAGATCGCATCTTCGGCAGCCGCGCGCAGCAGGTCGACATCAAGGAAGTCAAGCAGCTGCGCGCGCAGCTCGAACACCTGCTGGGCAGCCGCGAAAGCTGGGCCACGCCGCTGCTGCGCCGCCTGTTTGACGCGTTGATGCAGCGCGCCAAAGGCCGCCGCCGCTCGTCCGAGCATGAGCGTGCGTGGTTGAACCTGAGCGGCTACTGCCTGCGTCCCGGTTTCGGCTACACGCTGGACGAATGGCGCATCGAGCAGCTGTGGGCTATGTTCGACACCGGCATCCAGCACCACAAGGACAGCCAGGTCTGCGCCGAATGGTGGACGCTGTGGCGCCGCGTGGCCGGCGGCCTGAGTGTGGAAGCGCAGCTGCGCGTGCTGGACGATTTCGCCTTCAACGTGCAGGCCGACGCGCAGGAACGTGGACGCCGCGCGCACACGCTGGTCAACGGCAGCGAGGAAGACATGCTGCGCCTGGGCGCATCGCTGGAGCGCATCCCCGGCAACTACAAGGCCGAAATCGGCGCGTGGATGCTGGGCCAGCTGGAAGCGGCGACCAAGGCCGCCGTCAAAGCCGCCGCCAACAAAACCCGCAGCGGCGCAGCCGATGCCGGCAAGGCCGAAGCGGCACAGGCGCGCTTCCTGTGGGGTTTGAGCCGGGTCGGCGCGCGCCAGCCCTTTCACGGCAGCGCGCACGATGTGGTGGAAACAGCCGTCGTCGAACAATGGCTGGCCGCGATCCTGTCGCTGGACTGGAAGAAGGTGGAGCCGGCCGGTTTCGCCGCCGCCCATCTGGCACGCATGACGGGCGATCGCACCCGCGACATCAACGAAACGCTGCGGGCGGAAATCCTGCGGCGCCTTGCCGCCGTTGGCGCGCCTGCCAACTGGAGCGCGATGGTGCGCGAAGTGGTGCAGCTCGATCATGCCGACGAAAAACGCATGCTGGGCGAAGCCCTGCCGCCGGGGCTAAAGCTGATCGCCTGACGGCGGCCGAGCGACATATGCAGCTTGCTGCGCCACGAAACCATCGAAGGCGTCGATCAGCGGATTGAATTTGTTTATATCGTTTTCCAACTGGGCCAGTGCGTAGACCGTGGCCTCCAGCGTGGACAGCTGGTCCGGCAGGTGGGCCTTGCGGATCAGGTAGTGCGACGGCGGCGTATCGCGCAGCGGCAAGCGCGGCAAAGCTTGCAGCGCAGGATTCAGGTACAGCATCTTGCGGCTTTTACGCCAAGTCCCGTCCAGCACCACCAGGCGCAGAAGCTGCGGCTCGCGCAGCCAGTCCGCATCGAATGGCTGCGCTGCGGCCAGGCCCAGCGACTTGTCGGCCACGGTATCGGGATACAGCAGCACGCTGCGGCGCTCGGGCGACAATAGCGCCTGCAAGCGCTCGGGCGCGAATGCCTCGCCCACTTCCAGGCGGCTGCTGGCCAGGCTCAAATGCAGCAGGCGCGCGCTGCCCTTGGCGTTGTTCACTTCCATCGGGTGTTGAAGGATCAGCACCTCCACTTGATTCGGCAGCGCAGCGACCCAGCGGCAGATACAGGTCTGCTGCGGGCGCAGACAGGCGGCGCACAGCGCGCGCGTGGAACGTGGAGAGGATGATGCGGCGGCGCCGTCGGTACTGGTCGTCATAGACCGCCATTGTACCGAATGCGCAGCCGTGCTTAGAACTCTTCCCAGTCGGATTCGCTGGAGGCCGTTGCCGCGCGCTTGGGCGCCGTCGCCAGCGCCTTACTGGCCGGAGCAGCCACCGCCGGCGCAGGACGAAGCGGCCGTACCGCATCGCGCGGGCGCACAGGCGGCAAGGCGCGCGCCTGCGTCGCCATCTGCGCTGCATCGAGCTTGAACACGCTGACCACGTCGGCCAGTTTGGCCGATTGCTCCTGCATCGATTCGGCCGCCGCTGCGGCCTCCTCCACCAGCGCCGCGTTCTGCTGCGTTACCTGATCCATCTGCGTGATCGCGTCGTTCACCTGCGCGATGCCGATGCTCTGCTCTTCGCTGGCGTGGCTGATCTGGGTCATGATCTGCGTGACACGGCCGATGCTGACGACGATTTCGCTCATCGTCTGGCCGGCCTTGTCGACCAGGTCCGAGCCCTGCGCCACCTTCAGCACCGAATCGTCGATCAAGCCCTTGATGTCCTTGGCGGCCGCGGCCGAGCGCTGCGCCAGGTTGCGTACTTCGGATGCCACCACCGCGAAGCCGCGTCCCTGCTCGCCGGCGCGCGCCGCTTCCACCGCCGCGTTCAAGGCCAGGATATTGGTCTGGAAGGCGATGCTGTCGATGACCGAAATGATGTCGACGATCTTGCGCGACGAGTCATTGATCGAGCCCATGGTGCTGACCACTTGCCCCACCACGGCGCCGCCACGGCTGGCAATCTCCGATGCGGTGACGGCCAGCTTGTTGGCCTCGCGCGCGTTCTCGGCGTTGAAGCGCACGGTCGATGTCAGCTCCTCCATCGAGGATGCGGTTTCCTGCAAGGAGCTGGCTTGCTGCTCGGTGCGCGAAGACAGGTCGTGGTTGCCGGCGGCGATCTCGGTGGAGGCGTTGGCCATCAAGTCGGTGCCGTTGCGCACCTGGCCGACGATGTTGACCAGGTTGGTGTTCATGGTTTTAAGGGCGTTCATCAACTGGCCGGTTTCATCGTTGCTGCTGACCTGGATGTCGCTGGTCAGGTCGCCCGATGACACGGTCTCCGCCACCTTCACCGCTTCGTTGATCGGATTGGTGATGGTACGCGTGATCCACCATGCGGCGAATACGCCCATGACAATCGCGGCCAATCCCAGCAACACCAGCAAGGTACGGCCGCTGGTGTACTGCTGCTGGATTTCGACTGCCGCCTGGTCCAGCAATTCCGCCTGCTTGTCGGAGAATTTTTTCAGCGCGTCGAGGTAGAGGACGCGGCTTTGCGCCATGTCGCCCTCGTAGAGGCTCTTGCCCTTTTCCAGATCGCCGGCATTCTTGGCGGCGAAGACGGCCTTGCGGATCTCGGTGTAGGTCTTGCGCGTATCAAGCACCTTCTTGAACAGGGGCTTGAGCTCCTCGTCCTCGATGCTGGCGCCGATCTGGTCCTGGATCTTGGTCGCGCGGCCGGAGGACTCGGCCATCATGCCTTCCAGTTTCTTCTGGTCGGCGGGATCGGCGACCATCCAGGCGCCGGTGGTGCGGGCGGCGTTCACCTCGATGATCTTGCCCCACTCCGCGATCAGCCGCTCGTCGCGGATCTTCTCGTTGATCATGCGGTCGGTCAGCGAACTGGCGCTGCTCAGCCGGAGGATGCCGATGATGGTCATCGCCGTCAGCATCAACAGGATGAGCGAAAAGCCAAAACCGAGGCGAGTGCCGATTTTCAGGTTGTTCATAGCTGTCCTCGAAATGAAGATGAATGGACCTTTCAATCCATGCTAGCACCATTTGAAGGAAAACTATAGCTCCAAAGGAAATATTTCCTCAGGGATATTACTCATTCGAAGGCGGTTTGCGCGCCCAACAGCTCCTCGACGCTGGAGATGGCGGCGGGATCCTTGATCACGGCGCGCAGCCAGACGTGCAGCGGCATGTCGCCCCAACTGGCGGCCTTGTCGGCCAGGTAGGCCACGGGGCTGTGCGGCTCGGTGCGGCGGAAGAAATCGGCGACCAGCCGCAGCTGCGCCAGCGCCTGGCGACGGTCTTGCGGCGTCCCGCTGGCAACCACCGCCGGCTGTCCTGCCGCGGCGTCGCCAGCGGCGGCCAACGCCGGCACACTGCCCACCGGGGCCACGCTGCGGATCACGGCCTGCAAGCAGTCCTTGGCGGCGCTGAAGCCCGGACCGTCCGCGCCCAGGCGCTGGTCGACGATGCCTTCCAGGGCGGCCAGCATGGCGAGGCAGTATTCGGCGTCCGGCAGCAGGGCCGCGCCTTCCGCCAGCGGTATCTCCTTGACCAGCACCGGTGTGCGGGCCAGGAGCCAGAACAGGTTACCGATGCGCTGCTCGTAGTCGCCGTCGTCGGCGGCCGGGTACATGCCGTCCCAATAGTGCTCGCACAATCCGCTCAGCACCGCATAGCCGTCGCCCAGGCCGCGCAGGCCGCGCGTTTTGGCGAGGGCCTCGGCCAGCCAGACGGCCAGTCGCATGTCCTTGCTGCGGCTGGCGATCATGCCGGCGCTGCGGCTGGCGACCAGCGGCCAATCGGCTTCCTTCAGGGCGGAGATCCATTCGCCCTGGTCCAGCGTGGGGTCGTCGTGCACGCGCGCCTGCGCGATCTGGTCCACCTCCACGCTGAAGGCGACGTCTTCTCCGCAGGGTTGCGCTGCGCTGATGGGCTGTAGCAGTTGAGCGATGCTGAACATGGTCCGCCTCCGGGCTATCTGATGGTGTATTTGAACTGGCCCTGCTTGCTGGCGCCGACCTTGATCTTGCCGATGGCAGCGCCTTCCGACATCCGCTGCAACACCGCCTCGGCGATCTCCGGCAGCAGGCTGCCGTTGAGGATATGGTCGACGTTGCGCGCGCCGGAATCGACCTCGGTGCAGCGGGCCAGCACCGCTTCAACCAGCGCCTGGTCGTAGCTGAATTCCGCGTGGTGGTGGTCGCGGATGCGCTGGCCGATGCGATCCAGCTTGAGCGCGATGATCTGCACCAGCACCGCGTCCGGTATCGGGTAGTACGGCACCACTTTCAGGCGGCCCAGGAAGGCCGGCTTGAAATGCTTGACCAGGTGGGGCCGCAGCAGCGCTTCAAGCACGGTATCGGACGGCGGCGTTTCCTGATTCAGGCAAGCCTGCATGATGGCGGCCGAACCGGCGTTGGAGGTGGCGATGATGATGGTGTTGCGGAAGTCGATCTCGCGCCCCTCCGCATCGTCCATCACGCCCTTGTCGAAGACCTGGAAAAATAGCTCGGTCACGTCCGGGTGGGCCTTTTCGATTTCGTCCAGCAGCACCACGCTGTAGGGATTGCGGCGCACCGCTTCAGTCAATACGCCCCCCTGCCCGTAGCCGACGTAACCCGGCGGCGAACCTTTCAGGCCGGAGACGCTGTGTGCTTCCTGGTATTCGCTCATATTGATGGTGAGGAGTTTGCGCTCGCCGCCGTACAGCAGGTCCGCCAGCGCCAGCGCGGTTTCGGTCTTGCCGACGCCGGACGGGCCGACGAACAGGAATACGCCCTTGGGTTTGTTGGGGTCGTCCAGGTTGGCGCGCGCGGTGCGCACGCGCTGGGCCACGGCGGCGATGGCGTGGTCCTGGCCGAGGATACGGGTCTGTAGCGCATCCTGGAGTTTGAGCACGGTACGGATCTCGTCCTTGACCATTTTCCCCAGCGGGATGCCGGTCCAGCCAGAGACGATGGCGGCAACGGTGGCGGCGTCCACGTCGACCGGCACCATCGGCGTTTCGCCTTGCAGCGCCGCCAGCTCGGCACGTAATGCATGGGTCTCCGCCGCGCCGTTCGCGGCGACCCGCTCACGCGCGATGGCGGCGACGATCGATTGCTCGCGTTGCCAGCGCTCGTTGTGCTGCGCGTGCTCCACCTTGAGCGCGGCGTGCGCTTCGTCCAGCTGGCGCAAGCGCTGCGCGTGCGCGTGACCGTCGTCCTCGCGCTTCAAGGCGGCGATTTCAACACATAGCCGCTCCATGCTCCTGGCGGCGTTCTCCAGCAGGGACGGCGTTCCGCTCTGCGCCAGCGCGACACGGGCGCAGGCGGTATCGAGCACGCTGACCGCCTTGTCCGGCAGCTGGCGGCCACTGATGTAGCGGTGCGACAGCCGCACCGCTTCGGTCACGGCCTCGTCGCGGATGCGGATGCCGAAGTGCCGTTCCATCAGCGGCGTCATGGCGCGCAGCATGGCGCTGGCGATTTCCTCGCTCGGCTCATCGACTTTGACCACCTGGAAGCGCCGCGCCAGCGCGGCATCCTTCTCGAAGTACTTCTTGTATTCGCTCCAGGTGGTCGCGGCGATGGTGCGCAACTCACCCCGCGCCAGTGCCGGCTTGAGCAGGTTGGCCGCATCGTTCTGGCCCGCCTGGCCGCCCGCGCCTATCATCGTGTGGGCTTCGTCGATGAACAGGATGATGGCGTGCGGACTTTGCTTGACCTCTTCGATGACGTTTTTCAGGCGGTTCTCGAACTCGCCCTTGACGCTGGCCCCTGCCTGCAACAAGCCCATATCCAGCGTGCGGATCTCCACGCCTTTCAGCACGTCGGGCACGTCGTCACCAGCGATGCGCAGCGCCAGTCCCTCCACCACGGCGGTCTTGCCGACGCCGGCCTCGCCGGTCAGGATGGGATTGTTCTGGCGACGGCGCATCAGGATATCGATGGTCTGCCGTATCTCAACCTCGCGGCCGATGACGGGATCGAGCTTGCCGCTGCGCGCTAACTGCGTCAGGCTGGTGGTGTACTGATCGAGCGCCGGCGTGCGCGGGCCGCCTTGCGGCGCCAGGTCGGCAAGCGCGGTGGCGGTGGTTGCGTCGGCTGCGGCCGTTTCTTCCTGCGAGCCATGGGTATATTTCTCCAGCTTGTGCTTGACCTCATCGATGGGAATCTCTCCGAACAGCGGCGAGGCGCGCTGCGCCAGCTGTGACAACTCCGGCTCCGTCAGCAGCGCGACCAGCAGGTGCGCGCTGCGGATGCGGTCCGGCTGCGGCGTGGCCAGCGATGCGATCAGCCACGCGTGCTCCAGCAGCAGCGGCAACTGCCGCGAGAACACCGGCGTGCGGGTGCTGCCGGTCTTGAACTGGCTGACTTCATGGTGCAGGTCCGCTTCCAGCGCTTCGGTGCTGACGCCGCATTGGCGGACGATCAGCGCCACATCGCAGCGTTGCTGCTCCAGCAAGGCCAGGAACAGATGTTCGACTTCCACTTCATACTGGCCCAGCGCCACGCAGATGCTGGCGGCGCGCGTGGCGGCCAGGCGGGTGGTGTCATTGAGCTTGCCGATCAGGATTTTCAGGTTGAGATTCATGCTCACGCTCCGCGGGTGCTGCGATTGATTGAATAGTGCAGCGATGAGGGTTGCAGGACGGCGTCGAAATTGACCGCCTCGCGCATTGGCAATCCAGCCAGCGTTGCGCTGATGGCGAAGCTGACGCGGTTGATCGAGCCGATCTCGCGCTCCAGGCGCGCCTGCACGTTGCGCAGCCGGGGTTCATGGCGTTCGATGGCGGCCTTGAGGCAGGCGCAGATGCGAGCCCGGTCCTCGCTGCTGCTCAGGCACATGCCGGCGAAGTCGATCAGTCCGTAGTTGACGATGGAACCGGCGCATTCGGGATAGGCGTTCAGCAGTTCTTCGGATAGCGCGCAGCGGGTATTGAGCAGATCCTCCAGGTCGCGTGCCACGGTGTCCTTCCACTGCTCCAGCGACAGGCCCGCGCCGTTGCGGGCTTGGCTGCCCTGCGGGTCCAGCAAACGGTCGAACAGGCCGGGAGTAAAGCCATTCATCGCATGCTTTCAAAAAAAGGCCAGGCCGGGCCGGCCTGGCCATAAAACGCGCACCACGACGGATCGCCGCACGATCCGCCAGGCGCGCAGGGGAACAAGATTCAGACGATGCGGTTGCTGGCCAGGTCCCAGCCGCCGGAGGTGTTGCCGCCGGCGCCACCGCTGATTTTCTGTTGCGTGTACTTCCACTTGACCTTCGAGAATTTCAGCGCCACGTCTTCGGTCAGGATGTCGCCTTCCTCAACGGACGGCGAGACGGCGCCGATCAGCACATTTTCGATTTCGATCTCGAAGTACTTCACGCGCTCACCCTGGGCGTCGGCGCGCATGAACTCGAACCTGGCCTTGGGGATGGTGCGGCCCGCCGAACAGGTTTGCAGCAAGATCGGAGAGGACAAATCGGCCAGTTTGGAGAGCACGATGTCGCGATGCTCGCAGCGTTCCGCCGTGTGGCCGCCCCCGGTGGAAGCGGTGGCCGATTTCGGCTGCTCCACGCCGAAGCTCACCGATTTGCATTCGATCCAGTCCTTGTGCCGGTCGTCGTTGGACTCGCCCTTGATACCATCAATGTACAGATAGACGTCGATTGCCATTGCATGCTCCTGTCTCAGGTTATAGTGAACATCAGTTGTTGGTCGACTGCGGCAGCTCCGCGACCAGACGGAGAGAAACGGACAGTTCGTCCAGCTGGAAATGCGGCCGCAGGAAGGACACGGCGCGGTACACGCCCGGCCGCCCCGCCACCTCGTGCACCTGCACCGACGCTTCGCGCAACGGGAACTGAGCCTTCTGCTCCTGGCTGGCGTTATCGTCCAACAGGACGTATTTCATCAGCCAGCGGTTGAGGAAGTCCTCGACGTTGGAGGCCGCGGCGAAGCTGCCGATTTTGTCGCGCATCATGGCCTTCATGTAGTGTGCGATGCGCGAGACGGCAAAGATGTATTGCAGCTGGGACGACAGCACGGCATTGGCGTTGGCCGCTTCCGAGTTGTACTTCTTGGCCTTCTGCGCCGACTGCGCGCCGAAGAAGGCGGCGTAGGCTGTGTTCTTGCAGTGGACCAGCGAAATGAAACCGAGGTCACTCAGTTCCTTTTCACGGCGGTCCGTGATGGCGACTTCGGTCGGGCACTTGAGCGCGACCTCGCCCTCGTCGGTCTTGAAGGTGTGGGTGGGCAGGTCGTCCACCAGGCCGCCGCCTTCGACGCCGCGGATCGCCGCGCACCAGCCGAAATCGTCGAAGGCCTTGGTCAGCTTGGCGCCAAAGGCATAGGCGGCGTTACACCACAGGTATTTCTGATGGTCGGTGCCGTCTACTTCCTCGACGAAGTTGAAGCCTTCCACCGTGGTGCCGTCGACCGGGTTGAATGGCAGGCGGCCCAGGAAGCGCGGCAGCGCAAGGCCGACGTAGCGCGAGTCTTCCGATTCGCGGAAGGCCTTCCACTTGGCGTATTCCACGGTGTCGAACACCTTGGACAGGTCGCGCGGCTTGGCCAGGTCGCCGTAGCTCTCCAGGCCAAACAACTCCGGCGCGGCCGAGGCGATGAACGGCGCATGCGAGGCGGCGGCGACGTGCGACATCTGTTCGATAAAATACATGTCCTCGGGCTGGCGCGAGATCTCGAAGTCTCCCAGCAGTGCAGCATAGGGGGCACCGCCGAAGGTGCCGAATTCTTCTTCGTAGACCTTCTTGAACATCGAGCTCTGGTCGAACTCCAGCGCCGACTGGAAATCCTTCACCAGCTCACGCTTGGTGGCGTTGAGCATGCGGATCTTCAGGCCCTGGCCGGTGGCCGAGTTCTTGACCAGGTAATGCAGGCCGGTCCAGCTTTGCTCCAGCTTCTGGAAAGCCGGTGCGTGCATGATGGCGCTCAGCTGGCTGGAAATCAGACGGTCCAGTTCCGCCACGCGCGCATCCAGCGTGGACGACAGATTGTTGGACACCACCACCGTTCCATCCAATACCTGGCTGACCAGTTCCGAGATGATGTCCTTGGCGCGCGCATGCTCCACGTTGGACTTGGCCACCTTGCTCTGTTCGACGATCTGGTCCAGCAGGCTGGCGCCTTCCACCGCCGGCGCGGCTTCCTGCATCGGGTTCATTTGTGCGGACATGTCAGCCTCCCTTGGCGGATTTCAAGCTGGCCAGCTTGTCGGTGTTGGTCAGGACGTCGCTCAGGATGTCTTCCAGCTTGTCGTTGCCGGCCAGCTTGTTGCGAAGGTCGGCCAGCTTGCTGCGCGCCTCCAGCAGCTTGTTGAGCGGCTCGACCTGCTGCACCACCGACTCGGGACGAAAATCCGACATCGCCTTGAAGCGCAGTTCCACATTGAAGCTGGTGTCGTCGCCGCTGAGCTGATTGGGCACCTGGAAGCGCGCCACAGGCTCGACGCCGCTCAGCACTTCGTCGAAATTCCCGCTATCGATGCTGACGAATTTACGGTCCTTCAGGCGTTTTTTTTCCACGTCCGAGTTGGCGCCAAAATCGCCAACCACGCCAACGACAAATGGCAGCTCCTTGTTTTCCATCGCGTCGCCGATTTCCACGTCATACGTCATCTGCACCCGTGGCGGACGCACCTTGGTCAGGCGCTTTTGTACACTGTCTCCGTTAGCCATACACACTCCATCGAAAAGGAAAACGCGGGCGACGGACTTACTTCAAGCCGCCGAAAGGGTCGCTGCTGTTGGACTGGTTGCTCGCCTTGGGCTGCGGCGCGGGCGCGACGGCAGTCTTCTTGCCGAAAGCGGCAGCAGGAACTGACTTGCGTGCGATGTTCGAGGTGGGCACCAGCACGTCCTCACCCAGGCTGCTGCGCAGCAGCTTGGCCAGGTCCTGCGCTTCGGAGCGCAGCGATCCGTTGAGATTATTTTGCTGGCTCAGGTCCGCCAACGCCTTGGTCGACAGGCGCAGGCCGCTGACGGCGACGATGCTGTTACCGAGTTTATCGTTGGGATCGCGCTGCAAAGCCTCCAGCGCATTCATGATCGCTTCGCCATAGCTGGCGCGGTCGAATTTGATCTGCGCCATATGCAGCCAGGGCGTCTTGTCGGCCGGGTAGCTGGTCGCCGCGCTCTTCAGGATACTTTGGGCCTTGTCGCTCTGGCCGGATGCGAGGGCGGTATCTGCTTCGGCCAGCGCATGCTCCAGCGTCGACGCTTGCAGCTTGTCGCTGCGCACCGAGTCGCCGTCGGTCGCGCAAGCCGACAGCAACAGCAAGCTCGCCATGCAGGGCAACCACGTTCTTGGAGTGATCATCAATTTCTCCTCTTGCGTATGCGGTCATGAAGGGTCCCATTATTCCCGAACGCTTATGCCCGCCATTGCGCTTACTCAATGACTGTTTCTTTTCGGCTTAGCTTGCGCAGCCTCAACTTTCTGCGGCGCGCCTTTCGCTCTAATGGCTGAATCGCTTGGAGAAAATATGAAAACGCAGAAGACTATCGTGATCGCAGGGATGCTGACGTTGCAGGGCTGCGCCGCAGGTTCCATCGCCGGCGCGGCGATGGAGATGGCCGGCATCCGCAAACCGCCCGAGCTGCCGGATGCGCAAAAGCCGCCGCGCAGCGTCGCGATCCGTTTGCACGCGAGTCAGAACCTCAATGCCGGCGCGGGTTCCCAGCCGCTAGCGCTGGCGGCGCGGATCTATAAATTGCGACAGACGGCGGCGTTTCAGCAGATGCCATTCAACGGTTTCCTCAGCGCGCAAGGAGAACGCGAATTGCTCGGCAACGATCTGCTGGAGGTCAAGGAGGTGATGTTGATCCCCGGCCAGCGTTACGAGATCGTCGAGAAGGTCACGCGCGAGGCCTACTTCATCGGCGTGGTTGCGCTGTTCCGCTCACCCGCCGAACAACGCTGGCGGCTGGCTTTCGCCGCCAACGATGCGGAACAATCCGGCATCACTGTCGGCCTGCACGCCTGCGCGATGAGCGTGGGCGCCGGCGCCGCAGCTTCCAGCGAGGCCGGCAAACCGTTGGCCTCTGTCCGTTGTCAATAAAATTGGAGACAGCATGAGTATTCCGTCCAAGGTTCTTTGGGGTGAAGGCTTGTTCCTGCGGCCGCAACACTTCCAGCAGCAGGACCGGTATCACGAAGCCCGATTGCAGCAGACCGCGCATGCGCTCCATCCGTATCTGTGGGGCGTGCGCAAAATCGAATGGGACCTGGATGCGTTGAAGACCGAGCGCCTGCGCTTGCAGTCGCTGTCGGCGATTTTCCACGACGGCGAAATCGTCGATGCGCCGGCCAGCGATCCTCTGCCCGTGGCCATCGACCTGTCCATGCTGCCGGCGACCTTACAGGAGCTGACCTTCTATATCGCCCTGCCCACGCTATCGCCTGGCGGTGGCAACGCCGCGATCGAGGAGCAGCAAAACGGCGCGCGCTACCGCCAGATCACGCGCGAAACGGCGGACCTGTACACAGAGGCCGTCGGCACAGATGTCAGCTACCTGAAAAAATCCGCGCGTCTGGTGTCGGACCAGGAGCCGCTGGGCGCCTTCGACTGTATTCCAGTGATCCGCCTGCGGCGCGTGGTCACCGGCGGCTTCGAGCCGGACCCGCACTTCATTCCACCGGCGGTGTCGATCGCCAGCGCGCCAGGCCTGAAGGCGCTGCTGGACCGCCTGATGGACGCCTTGCAGGCCAAGGTGCAATCGCTGCAAGGCCATATGCGCGAACCTAGCCGCAACGTGATCGAGTTTCGCTCGGGCGACGTTTCGTCCTTCTGGCTGCTGCACACGGTCAGCACCTCCGCCGCGGCGCTGATGCATTACGTTCGCAATCCCGACCTGCATCCCGAACGGCTGTTCGAAGCGCTGCTTGCACTGGCCGGCGCCATGATGACCTACTCCAAGCAGTACTCGCTAACGCACCTGCCCAGCTACCGGCACGACGACCTGGCACAGTGCTTCACCGGACTGGATCACATCATCCGCGATTTGCTGGACACGGTCATCTCGACCAAATACTTCTCGATCGCGCTGACGGAGGACAAACCCAGCTACCACCTGGGCAAGCTCGATTCTGGCAAGATCGACCAGCGCACCACGCTGTACCTGGCGGTCAGCGCATCGCTGTCGGCACTGGAGCTGGTGGAAATCGTCCCGCTGCGCGTCAAGGTCGGCGCGCCGGACGACGTGGAAAAATGCGTACTGTCCGCCATGCCCGGCGTGAAAATCACCCACGCACCGCAGGTCCCCGCAGCGATACCGGTGCAGCCGGACACCTACTACTTCGCATTGGAAGGCAAAGGCATGCTGTATGAGCAGATGTTGAAGGCGCAGTCGATTTCGATCTACGTCCCGGCAGGCATACGCGACCTGCGCCTTGGCCTGATTGCGGTGACAGCATGACGCCCCCGGTCGAACGCCGCGCCATTCCGACGTTGATGGGCGGCCAGCGCCGTCAGCAGCAGCCTGGCTATGGCCATGTACAAACGCTGGTGGACTTGCTGCAGGAAGGCTTCTACCTGCTGTTCATGCTGAAGAACGGCAGTGTGCCGCCGGGCGAGGCGCCCTTCCTCGACACCGTCACCGCCTACCTGGCGGAATTCGACCGCGAGGCGCGCAAGCTGCGCGCCCAGGGCGAGGACATCGACGCCGCCAAATACGCTTTCTGCGCGGCGCTGGACGAGATTATTTTGTCGTCGACCTTCCCGATCCGCGTCGCCTGGGAGCGGCGCCCGCTGCAACTGGTGATCTTCGGCGACCAGCTGGCCGGCGAACACTTCTTCGACCGCCTCGAAGCCTTGCGCAGCGGCGGCGGTGCGCGCCTGCCGGCGCTCCAGGTGTTCCATATGTGCCTGCTGATCGGCTTTCGCGGCAAGTACGCGTTGGATTCGGGCGACAAGCTGGCCTACATGACGGCGCGGGTCGGCGACGAGATCGCCCACATCCAGGGCAAGAGCAAGGGCTTCGCGCCGCAGGCCGAGCGGCCGGACCAGATCGTCCACAAGCTGCGCAGCAACACGCCGCTGTGGGCCATGTCCGCGGTGTTCGCGCTGATCGGATTGAGCGCCTATATCGGGCTGTCATCGTCGCTGTCGCATTCGACGCAGAACACGCTGGCCGGCTACAGCGACCTGGTGAAGCTGGCGCCGCGTCCGGCCTACGTGACGATCACACTGCCTTGAACCTCACTGGGCAACGCGGAACTCGATGCGCCGATTGCGGGCGCGGCCTCCCGCGTTGCTGTTCTCGGCCACCGGGCGGTCCGGCCCCTGCCCCGACACCATGACCATCTCCGCCGGAATCCCCTTGTCGGCGAGGTAGGTGCGCACGGCTTCTGCGCGCGCCTGGCTGAGCGCGAGGTTACTCTCCCGAAGGCCGACGTTGTCGGTGTGGCCGATCACCTCCACCTTCTTGCCCTTGACCTTTTGCAGCGCGGCCGCCATCTCGTCCAGGATGCCCTTGCCGGACGCGGTCAGCGTCGCCTTGCCACTCTCGAATTCGATGATGCGCTTGGCCAGCGTTTCATCCAGCAGGTTCTGCTCCGCCGCGCTGACACGCAAGCCGTTGTTGACCGTGTAGCTGGGATTGAGGCTGGTGGCGATGTCGCTGGCGATCTGCTGGCGCTGCGCCTCGTTGGCTACCTCGCCGCGCACGGTGACGTTGGTGCCGTCGATCTTCAACTCACCCTTGCTGATCAGCTTCAGGTTCGGCTGGATCAGCTTCTGCACGTAGCCGTTCCAGTTGGGCGGCAGCGACACCGGCGAGATCGCGATCTGGTCGACCACGCGGTCTGCGCCGTACAGGTCGCGCAGGCGCTTGAGCATGGCGGCCTTGCTCGACTCGTCCGGCACGGCGCCGCTGACCAGTATCTGTCCCGGCCTGGGCGTGGCAGGCTGCGGCGCCTGCGCGGCGCAATAGAGTGAGGTGGACAGCAAAGCCGGCATCACCGCCGGCCAGAGGATCCGCTGGCGCATCGCATGGCTCCTTATCAGGCAAAGGTTTCGTGGAACAGCGCGTGGGCCGAGCGCAGCGACAACTGGCCCTGGTCCAGATAGGCCGACAGCTTCTGCACATTGGCATCGCCGGCGATCAGTTCATCGACCCAGCCCGCATACTCGAAGGTGATCTGCTGCTCGGCCGCATACAGCGGGTCGATCACCGCCTGCAGCGTCTCCGGCGCGGCGCCGCCGAAGCCGACCACCAGCACCGACTGCTCGCGCTGCTCACCGAAGAACAGGCTCAATTCAAAGTCGGCCTGCTGCAAGAATGGCGCGATCAGATCGAGCCAGAACGCCGCCACCAGGTAACGCTGACGCGGCGCCGGCGGCAAAGGCAGCACCAGGCTCTTATCCAGGCGCGCAGCGCCGCAGCGGCGCACCGGCTGCAGCAGCAGGCCGATCGCCAGTATCATCCGCCGCACCGACGCCCGGCCCAGCATCGCCTCCAGACCGGCGACGTTGTGGCGGTCGAGGAAGTCGGTGAACAGTTGCTGATGGTCGGCGGCGGCCGGATCGATATGGACGGTGGTGGCGGCCATCGCCTGCAAGCTGGCTTCCGGCTCCGCCGCGTCGAACACGTCGTTGGTCAACGGCTCCAGCAGCTCCCACAACGGCGCCAGCACCAGCGGGCTGCGCGCGACGAAGCTGCGCGGATCGTCGATCTCGATGTCGCTCATGCTGAGGAAGGGATAACGCCGCTGCGACAGGTCGCTGCTGGCCCGCAGGTGACCGGCGATCGCGCGCTTGCTGCGCGTGCCGACAAAGGCGAAATCCAGCGGCTGCATGGCGTCGTAGTTGAGCTTCCAGCGAGGATCGACGCTGAGCAGGTTCATGACCTCGGCCAGCCAGCCATCCAGCAGATTGGCCAGCGCCAGGTTGTCGGCGGCCTTGATAAAGTCGGCACGCGCAGGCAGCTTGCCGAAGTAGCCGATGCGCGCGGCTTGCGGCGGCCGCTTCATGGCGCGGCTCCGACTATCGTTTCCGGCAGCTTCATGCCGCGGAAGCCCTGGTCCTGCGGCGCCGCGCCGCTGCTGTCAGGACTGCTGATGATTTTCAGTCCCATCGCCACCGTGATCGCGCCGCTGGTCCAGCGCAGTTCGAACACGCCGCCGTCGCGCTTCTGCTTGGCCGCCGCGTCGATCAGGCGCTTCAGGCCGAACTGGCCAGGCTCGTTGAACACCTCCACGCTGCGGCCATCGAAGGCCACCGCCGTGATGCGCGCGCCGGGCGCCCCTTGCGGACTGGGATGAACCATGTTGGCCCACTGCGCCGGCGTGTTACGGTAACGCAGCTGCTGGCCGTCGATATCGACCGTGTATTCCAGCGTGCCGGGCGCCGGCATCGGCTGGATCTGGAAAATGGTCTGCGCGGCGGCCGACGAGGAGGCGACGCCGCCCGCCCCTATCGGCGCGATCCAGCCAGGGAAACGCGCCACGGTTTGCGGCGACAGCGTGATGCCCATGTCGGCCCAGGTGCGCGGCGCCAGCACGTCGCCGCGGCGCAGCACCAGCGGCCCCATGGCGCCGGTGGCGAACTTGGCGATCAAGCCGTCCGGCCCGAAGAACTGGGCGATTTCGGCGCTGCCGGCTTCGATGCGGGCGTTCGGCGAGAACGGATACTTGTTGGCCAGCGATTGCTGGAACGGTTCGTAGACCTGCGCCACCCAGGTCCTGTTGATCTCCGCCTCGGCCGGTCCGACCAGCACGGCAAAGGTCTGCATCAACGGCCGCACCAGGATGGGACGGATGGACTGCTTCTGCGAGTCGCTCATCCCGGTCAGCATCTGCTCATCGACGTAGCGCAGCGCGTCCGCCAGTTCGGAACCGCTGCCCTCCAATGTCTGCTGCATGAACTGGCGCGCGCCGGGGCCGGGATCGCCCTGGTTCTTCAGCTGGTTCAGGCGGCTGCGCAGTTTGGACAGCGCCTCCATGTAGGAGCGCATCAGCGACGCATCCTTGTCCTTGGCCGCCACCAGCTTGCCAACGCCGGCGAACTCGCGGCCGATAGGCCCCATCGGCTTGTCGCTGCGGGTTTGCTCCAGCTGCACATTGACATTCACTTGCGAAGGCCCGCGCCGCAGCACGCTGTTCTTGACCCAGTTGACAAAACCGGTCTGCGCTTCCTTCAACTCGGCGCTCATGATGGCCGGATTGTCCCAGGACGTTTGCTGATGGATGGTGGTCAGCAGCTTGGCGATGGGCGAGGACTGCGGATCGCCCAGGCGGTTCATCGCGGTGACCGCCGCATCGAAGCCGTTCAGGTTGGCGATGGTGACGCCCTGGACGAACTTCTGCCATTCGCGCGCGTAGTCGGCCTTGTACAAGTCGGTCAACCCCTTCTGGATTTGTTCGGGACTGCCTTCCAGCGTCAGGTCGTCACGGGCGGCGGTTTTCAGAACCCAGTCCACGCTTTGCAGTTCGTGCGTGGCGGCTTCGCGGAAGGCGTCCTGCACATACTTTTCCCATGCCTCGCGGGTGTAGGCGCCGGCGATGGCGTAGCTTCCCGTGACCAGCGCCTGATCCTGCTCGCCCACCATGCGCGCCACCGTCATCGCCGGGAAGCGCGTGTTGGCGCGGGCGCGGACGTCGGCGTAGACGCGCTCCCTGGCCGGCATGCCGCGCACCACGCGGCGCAGGTTCTCGCGCGCCTGGTCGACCAGCGCCAGCTTCTGCTCGATGCGCGGCCAGGATGGATCGGCGATCTGCGCGAGGTAGAAGGACATCAGCCGTTCGGCGCTGTGTATCATCTGCTCGCGCGGCATGGCGCCGCGGTTGTTTTCCAGCCAGCCGCGCCAGTAGCGGGTCAGCTGGTCGTTCAGATGTCCGGGTTCGGCACGCGCGGTATCGGCCAGCATCAGATAACTCTTCAAGGCGTTGTAGGCGTCTTCGACGTTGACGGCGGAGGCTTCCTGGAACTGGCGTCCCGGCGCGGCGGCGGGTGCGGCCGGCGCAGCCGCGCCAGGCGCCTGCAACTGGTCGGCATGGGCGTTCATCTCCGACAGCAGCGTCTCCAGGTTGGCGACGACCGGCTTGAGCATCACCTCCCGCACGCCGGCGAAGTATTCCTCGCGCAGCTTACGCTCCAGCAGCTCGCCCTGATACAGGCCCATACGCAGCGACCATGGCCGGTCTTCGCGGTATTTATCCAGCTGCTCGATGCGATCCTGCAGGATCTCCAGCGCCTCCAGCCGCGATTGCAGGTCCAACCGATTGGCCTGCAGCTTGATCACCTTGTCCAGGTCCGCCTGTACATTGCCGACCAGCTGCCGGTTGCCCAGGTACGACCAGCTCCAGCCGCCCAGCGACGCGCCCAGCAAAACCGCCGCCGCGAAGAACGCCGCGTAAGTCAGCTTGACCTTATGCTTGCTGGCGTACTGCGACACCAGGTCCTTGTCGGCGAAGATCACGTTGCGGAATAAGTTCAGCAGGAAGAAGCCCGACTGCCCGCTGGCGGCGACCGCCGGCGCATCCGGCAGCGACAGGTCGAAGCGCCTGGCCAGCCGCTGCGACTGTTCGCTGACCGCCACGCCCTCCTGCAAGGCGCTGGTGAAGTAATAGCCGCGGAACACGGGCTTGAACTGGAACGGATTTTCCTCGAACAGCGTGACCAGAAAGCTGCGCAGCGGTGCGCGTATCGTCGCGAACTCCAGCGGGAAGGTGAACACGCCGGGCTCCATGCGGTCGCGCCGTTGCTGGCCCATATTGGCCAGGCTCAGTTCCTTCAGGCCGGCGCACAACTCATCGAAGCTATGGTCGAAGAAGGCCATCATCTGCTGGCTGCCGGTGTTGCGCTTGTAGGGCATGGTCGCGCCCCACACACGTTCACGCTCGCCGCGCTCGGCGCGCGCGAAGAACTCGCCGAAGCCGGCGATCAGGTCGGCCTTGGTGAACACCACGTACACCGGCGCGAACACCTCCAGCCGCTCGATCAGATCCTGCACCCGCTTGCGCAGGCTGCGCGCCAGCTTGATGCCGAGCTCGGGATCGTCGCCGCGCAATTCGGCGATGCTGACCGCGATCAGGATGCCGTTGATGGGCGCGCGGCGGCGGTATTTTTTGAGCAGGTCCAGGAAGCCGAACCATTCGGCGCGGTGCTCGTCCTGCACCGAGTAACGGCCGGCCGTGTCGAGCAGGATGCCGTCGGTGGTGAAGAACCAGTCGCAGTTGCGCGTGCCGCCCACGCCCTGCACGATCTTGCCGTCGGCGAAGGGGAACTGCAAGCCGGAGTTGGTGATGGCCGTGCTCTTGCCGGCCGCCGGATTGCCGATGATCATGTACCACGGCAGCTCGTACAAGGCGCGCGTGCCGGACACGATGCCCATCTTCGAACCGCGGATGGTGTCGATCGCCTTCAGCATGGCATCGCGGATAAGTTTGACCTCGGCGCCGGACTGGTCCTGCGCCGGCGCTTCGGCGGCGGCCTGGGCGCCGATAGCCGCGCCCAGCTGTTCGGACTCGCGGCTGGCGCGCCGGCGCCGCCACAGCCAGACCGCGCCGGCCAGCAACAGCATCAGCGCGGTGGCCGCCAGCGCCCAGATCAGGGCCAGCTCCAGCACTTGCGCGCCGAGGTAGAACAGGGCCGCCATCGCAGTCAGGCCGATGATGGTCAGGTGGCGGGTATCGGTGAGGAAGGTCCAGATTCTTCGCATCATGGGTCTAGGCCGGCTTGAACGACAGCGCCTGAGCAGCAAGCGGACCGATCAATGTTGCCACCAACAAAGCCGGGATTACTTGAGACTGCGCAACTATTGCCCCGCGCCGCGCTATTTCCGCACGGTGCCGGCCACCCGCAACTCGGTGTGGCCGAAGTCCATCATGGTCCAGCGCCCGCCCCAGCGCAGGCCGACCGCCTCGGCCGCCTCGCCGTACAGGCGGTAGCCGCGCATCGCCCACGGATCTTTTTCGGAGATCAGCAATTTGCCATCGCGCAGGAAGGCGCAGTCCGCCGCCAGGCCGAACTGGTGATAGCTCTGGAAGGCTTTGGCGTTGGTCACGCTGGGACCGGCGGCGGCCAGCGCGTTCTGCCGCTCCGGGCTGCGGTATCCCTCCAGGATCGCCATGTCGTAGCCGTGGTTCTCTTTCATGATCCGGAACACCAGCAGCAGGCGCTGGGCGAAGTCGGGATCGAGCTGCCGCCAGTTGCGGTTGGCGCCGTCGAGCAGCGGCCGCACCAGCGTCACCTCCGCCGTCGTGAAGACCAGCGGCGGCAACTGCGCCGGCGCCGCCAGCTGCTCGCCCTTCAGCAGATCCGCGACCTGGTCGTTGACGGCGTGGCTGTCGCTGTCGTAGCCGCCCAGCATGCTGCGGCCGCTGAGCACCAGCGCCAGCATCGGCGGCACGGTCAGCAGCACCGCGGCCGACAGCACTAATAGATAGCGGCGCTGCAAGAACTTCAGCGCGCGCAGCACACCACCACCGGCGCTGCGTCCCGCCTGCGCCGCCTGCCGCGTGCCCTGCCGGTAGCCGCCGCGCAGTCCCTGTTCAATGCTCCGGCCGATCGCCGACATCGACTGCGCCACCACGTCTCGCCCCGCAGGAAATAGCGCCAGCCATGCGCCCACGCAAGCGAAGATGAAAAACAGCAAGACTGAAAAGAGAAACATGGTGCGCTCCGTCAAAGCAAGATCGCGCCGCAGATTGGACACTGAGGTGCGAGAACGCTTCATCGTAGGCGCTCCAGCAAGCGGCGTGAAAGACCAGATCAAATTCGGAGGAAATACCGTGGATACGTCGAAACAAAAACCCGACCTGATGAGTTCCAACCGCGCGGCGGCGGATGGCGGCAAGCGCATCCTGGCGCATCTGGAACACGGCCCGAAGACGGCGGCCAAGCCGCCGCGCACCGGCGGCTGGACCGTCGACGGCTGGACCATCGGCCTGGGCCTGCTGGTGGTGACCATGGGCACGGTCGCCTGGCTGGTGCACGATGACACGCTCACCCCAGGCTCATATTCGCGCAGCCGCAGCAGCGTACGCACGCATTTCGAGCGGCGACCAGTGGAAGCAGAGGCGCCGCAAGCCGCGGCAAGCCCGCCGGCCGGCCAGGCGGCGGCAATCGTGAATGAGTCGATAGCCCGGCCGTCACCGTCGCCGGCGTCTCACCCGCAATCCGCCGCAGCAGCGCCGGTCACGCGCACGCTGGCAAGGTCCGAAGCGCCACGCGCGGTCGGCACAGCACACAGACCGGCAGGCGCGGCAAGCACCGCCGCTGCACGCTTGCCGATGACGCGTCCCGCCGTCACCGCATCGGCAGCGGCTGCCGGCGATACCGATGTCGCCCTGCTCACTGCTTTGGTCGCGCACTCGAACAAGCCGACGGCCGTGCTGCCGGAGCGCAATCGCGACGTGGTCGAACGCCAGGAAGGCGACAGCACGGCGCAGCTGCTGGCGCGCTGCAAGCAGCTGGGACTGATAGAGGGCATGCTGTGCCGCTCACGCATCTGCTCCGGCCGCTGGGATGCCGACCCGGCGTGCAACGCCCCCTCGCACTGATTACTGGATGGACAGCTGCTTGCCGCCGGTGCCGACTTTTTTCGGCAGGGTCAGGTGCAGCACGCCGTTTTCGTAGCGGGCCTCCGCCTGATTGTCGTCCACGTCCTGCGGCAGCGTGAAGCTGCGCTGAATTTGTCCGTAGTAGCGCTCGCTGCGCAGCGCGCCGGCCTTGTTGGCGCCGGCCTGCTGTTCGTCCTTGACCTCGGCGCTCAGCGACACCTGGTTGCCGTTGACGGCCACCTTGATGTCCTCCTTCTGCACGCCCGGGATTTCGGCTTTGACCAGGTACTCCTTGTCGGTCTCGCTCACATCCATGCGCATGCGCGGCGCCAGGTCGGCGCCGCGCCATGCCGCCGGCGCAAAGTCGCGGAACATGTCATCCATGTCGCGGAAGGGATCGAAACGGGCAAGGTCGCGGAAAGGATCAAGACGCATCAAACTGTTAGCCATGGCAGCCTCCTTCAAATGTCTGGACTACCATGATACGAAGCGCCCCTATTCCTCGTTTGACGCACATCAAGGCGCGGCTTTGCCCGCGCGCGCGACCAGCGAGTTGATCATCGCCTCGCTGTAGAATTCGCCCTTGCTGTCGGCGGCGCTGATCATGTCGCGCCACAGCGGCACGATGTCGACCTTCAGTTGGCTGTAGCGTTCGAAGCCGCAGGCGTAGATGCCGCGATAGCTGTCGAAGCTGTGTTCCAGCTTCGCGCACTCGTCCAGCGTGGCGGCGCTGAACTCCTGGCCCTGCTCGGCGCTCCAGATGCCGCTGCGCAGCAGGCCGTCCAGCGCCATGGCTTCGGCGCCGCCCTCGTGCACCCACGGCGGCGACTGCGCGCTGATGCCGCCGCGGCGTACATTGTTCTGCCACAGATGCGCCATTTCATGCGCCACGACCTTGGCGACCATCTCCCGTTTCTTCGGAGACTCGGCGGTCATCAGGGCCGTGCCGCCGAGGCGGTAGACGATCTGCGCACCGACCACGCCGCCCTTGATCGACAGGCCCGGCGAGGCGGTGTCGCTGACGGCCACCAGCAGCAGCAAGGGTTGCCGCAGCTTTTGCCGATACGCCGCGCGGTAGTAAGTGGACATCTTGGCCGTGGTGTCGAGCAAGGTTTCCCTGGCCCACGCGGACAGGCCGGGGTCGAGCAGCACCTGCGCCTCGCCGGCGGTGACCGGCGACTGCGGGCCGAAGTAGGCATAGGGCGTGGCGCTGTTGGAAGGCGCGGCCGGGGTGGCCGGCACCAGCACGGTTTCCTTGCCGAGGCCTTCCAGCGTGAAATTGGCCGCGATCTCGCGCACTACCTTGCCCTGCCGGGCCTCGCCTTGCAGGAAGCCCAGGTAGATGAGCCGACCGCCGTCGGAGAAGCGGTCCATGGCGAGGTATTGCTTCTCCATCATTTGATCGAAGGTCGAGATTTCCACGCTGAGCTGCCGCAGCGGCTTGCCGTCGGCGGCGGCCAGCGTGTCATGCTCACCGCCGGTGCTCAGCGTCACGCCGGGCGTCAACACCTTCCAGGCGGCTTTGCGGAAGTCGGCCACCGGCTCGAACTGCATCGACGTCACCGGCTGCGAAAACCGGTAGTCGGCGCGCCAGGTGTCGGGCGCCACGTGTGTCAGGCGTACCTGCACCGGCAAGGGCTTCGCACACCATCCGGCCGTCATCGGCAATGCCAGCGCCACCCCGGCAAGCAATCTCTTCATCATCTGCGCCATTCCATCAAATTGGTAAGGCACAAAATATAGCACGGAAGACATGACTATTTTACAAGTGGCGCCGCATTGATTATGCCTCCGTCCGCAAATGCGGCGCCCGCTGCAGGATGATGGTCACCGGGCGCTGCGGATGGGATGAGCGCGCCACCACCGTGATCGCCATCCGCTCGCGCCAGGCGGTGCGCGCCAACGCCTCGATCTGCTGCTCGTGGCTGCAGAATTCCCGTTCCTTGCCGCAGGTGTCCAGCAGGAAGCCGGCGAAGTCGCCGAAGCAGTCGTAGATCAGGCCACTGACCTTGCCCTGGTAACGGTGCGTGTGCTCGTGGCCGTGTCCGGGCGGATGCCCGTGGTGGTGGCCGCCCGCCTCGCCGCCGGAGCCGTCCGGCGACGGCTTGACGTGGTCCGGATCGCCGCCCAGTCCGCCGACGCGCTCGCCGATCAGCGCGACGTAGCGGCTGAACACCGGCTGCCAGCGGTCGCCGGCCGGCACCGCCTCAAGTATCCAGCGCAGCACCGACAGCAGCCGCGATTCGGCGCCCACGATCACTTCCTTGGTGCGCACCGGTATCGTCAGCTGGTAGCTGCCGACCACACGGCGCCAGCGGATCACGTCCACCGCCTGCTCCCGCGTCGCCGCAGCGCGCCCTTCCCCGCGGATGCCGATCACCACCGGCGGCAAGGCAAAGGTGTCGCTGACCTGGCGCACGATCACCGTGTAGAGCTCGCCCTTGTGTATGGTGTCCGGCAACTGCACCGACAGCAAGCCGGTCAGGCCGAAGGCGGCGCCCGGCGGCAACGGCACATAGGAAATACCGCCTATCCTCAACTGTATCGTCTGATCGTCCAGCAAGGTGATGCCGTGGTTGACGTAGCGCGCGCCGGCCAGCGCGACGATCTGGCTGGCCGCCACCTCCGGTATGTAGATGCTGGCGATGCTGTCCCGTGGCAGGTTGCCCCATTCGATCAGCAGCTCGTCGGGCTGGCGGTCCGGCAACTGCTCGGCGCCCTTGGCCGGGCGCAGCTCGAACGTGCCCAGTATCCGCCGCGACGCCGCATAGCCCGGATTGGGCGATTCGATGATCGACAGATTGCGCTGCGCCAGCTTGTCCGACGCCGCCGGCGATATGCCGGCCGGCACCGGATCGGGATCGAAGGCGATTTCCGCCACCAGGCACTGGTGGGCGTTGCGCACCAGCTGCTGGATACTCTTGCGCCCCGAACCCCACGGGCCGTTGGCGGGCGACGGATGGGTCGGGAACTGCGCCTGGGTCTGGTTGATGTCGAGCCAGCAGCCGAAGTAGGCGAACACCTCGCCGCCGGTGCCGTCCATGCTGCGCACATTGGCGGGATCGTGCTGCGCCGTCAACGCGCTGACGGACGAGTCGACGCGCCCCTCGGCGAAGCACGGTATCGTCAGCAGATCGCCGCCGCCGCTCAGCCCCAGCAAGGGGATCGCTTCGCTGCCGCTGGTGGCCCGGCGGTACGTGGTGCCGGCGTCGAACTCGGTCGAGGTGGTGCTGGCCGGGAACAGCCGGAAGAAGCTGCGCACATTGCTGATGTTGGTCGAACCACGATAGTGCACGCGGGCGATGGCGAAGTTGAACATGGCCGTGCCGTTGACCTTTTGCGACAGCTCCAGCGTGGCGTCGGTGGCCAGGTTGTCGAAGCTCTCGCCGGCCGTGCCGGCGTTCAGGTTGGCCAGCACCTGCTTGATGTAGGCATTGGCGTCGCCGCTGACCGTGGCGCCGAAGCGGGCGTCGCCATCGCGTATCTTGAACACGCGCAAGTCGGTGCTGAGCCAGGACGTCGGGCCGTCCACCTCCCACGGATTGGGGTCGCGTATCAGCAGGATTTGGGCGTTGGCGCTCAGGCCGCCCAGGGTCGCCGTCATGTCGACCGCCAACGTCTGGCCGGCGTTGGCGGGGAAGCCGCTGCTGTCGGCAAAGCTGATCCGGCACACCCAGGTGAAGCGCTGCGGCGCGATCGGCAGGCTGCTGTCCTCGGCCTCCAGCGAGGTCACCGTGACGGACATGCCCGGCACCGCCGGACTGAACGTGATGCTTGGCTTCACCGTCGGCGAATTGCCCAGCGTGCCAGGCGTGAGGCCCAGCTTGTCCGGCCAGAAGCCGTCGGCCACCACGTAGAACGCCTTGTCGATCACGGCCGGCGACGGCATCGTATCGATCTCGTCCTTGCCAAAGGTGCTGCGGTCGGTGATGAAGGTGAAGCTCTTGCCGAAGTCCGACTGGGCCAGGTGCTCGGCGAAATATTCGTGGCTGTCGGCGTTGTTGACCGCCTTGCCGGGATCGCTGGTGGCCAGCGCCAGGCAGGCCGTTTCGCCGTATTGGATGTCGTCGGTATTGGCCACCGCGTGGCTCCACTCGTGCACCAGCGTGCCGAACTTGCAGTCGGTGCCGATCTGCGCCGCGCTCAGATAGCTGCTGCACAGCCAGACCGTGCGCGAACCCTTGTAGGTAAAGGCGAAGTAGCCCGGCTGGCAGGTGTCGCTGCCGTGCCCGTGGCCGGTGAAATCGTAGGTCACCTGCTCGTTGGCCAGCGTGTTGGCGATCTTGTTGTAGTCGTCGGTGACCTTGTCGTAGCGGCCCTGGTTGAAGGCGCCGTACCAGGTCTGGTACAAGCTGTTGCTGCTGGCCGGCCCGGCGGCCAGCTGGGCCGCGGACAGCGCCGCGAAATACTGCGCATTGCCGTGGGCGATGATGGTGTCGGCCTGCTGGGTCGCCGTACCGCCGTTGAAACTGGGCGCCTTGGCATTGTTCTTCGCCAGTTGCGACTCGGCCTTGCGCGCCAGCTGGCCGGAGGTCGACTTGGGCGCGGCGCCGGCCACCACCTCGAACTGCACATCGGCCGGCGGCGCCGCGTGCGGCTCGTGCGCCTGGCGCTTGCGCGCGCCCGCCTTGACGTTGCCGGCCACCATGAAGGCATCGAAAAACACGGCGTTCAGCGCCACCTTGTATTGCCCGGCCTGGTCGATCGCGTACACCTCCGAAATATCGACGCTGAAACTCTGGCGCTCGCCCGGACCGATCAGCGTATAGGCGCTGGCCGGCGGGTCGCCGCGTTTGACGAAACGGCCGTCGTAGGGGATGGTCTGGCCGTCGCGCTCGACGACGAAGCAGTCGCCGCTGAGGGTGGGCTCCAGCGGCGTGCCCCAGGTCAGCAGCTGGTAGGCCTCGGCGCTGGTGTTTTCGATGTCAACGGTAATGACGATGGGATCGCCCAGCGCATACACAGGCTGGGCTGTCAGAGTGGTAACAAACGGCTGGTGTCTCATGTCGGGTCTCCTTTAAGGACTACCGACCGAGCATAAGACTGCCGCTGGCTTCGACATTGATACGGCGCAGACGGCCGTAAACGACAGCGCCCCCGCGATTGCTCGCGGGGGCGCTTGTATTCTGGCTCCCCGACCTGGACTCGAACCAGGGACCTGCGGATTAACAGTCCGTCGCTCTACCAACTGAGCTATCAGGGAAAAGAGGCCGCATTATATACGGCCAATTTCCAGCTGTCTAGGCTGGAAGGCAAAAATCAAACAATCAGAAGCTGCCCTTGAACTGCGCGCCAAACTGGCGCGGTTCGTTGACGAAACCGGTCAGGTTGTTGAAGTCGATCGCGCCGACGATACGCTCGGTGTTGGTGATGTTGCGCGCGAAAGCCGCCACTTCATACTTGCCGCCCTGCCAGTTGTAACCCACGCGCAGGCCGCCTTCAACCATGGACTTGCCGGTGAATTCCTTGGCTTCGTACAGGAAGAAGTTGATCTTGCTGCGATAGGCCCAGTCGGTCAGCACGAACAGGTTGCCGTCGGCCAGCGCCCAGTTGTAGCGCGCGGTGGCGTTCAGGATGACCTTGGGCGCTTGCGGCAGCGGGTTGCCGTCGATGCTGACGCGGCCGGCCGCGTTCAGCGGATCGGTCACGGTGCACGAACCGCACTTGGCGACCGACAGCGACGGATCTTCGATCTTGGTGAAGTTGTACGAACCGCCGGCGGTGACCTTGAAGTCAGGCGTCACGAAGGCTTCGAAGTCCGCCTCCAGGCCGCGACCGACGGTCTTGGCTGCGTTGATCAGCTTGGTCACGTTGGAAGTGCCGCCGACCACGGTCAGCTGCTGGTTCTTCACATCGTAGTTGTAGATGCTGACCGACGCGCGGGCGCGGCGGTTGAACAGGTCGGCCTTGATGCCGGCTTCGTACGAGACGATGGTTTCAGCATCGGCCACGGTGATCGGCACCGATGCCGAAGCGGCGGCGATACTCGGGGCGCGGAAGCCGGTCGCTACGCGGGCGTAGGCGTTGACGTCCTTGTTGATCTTGTAGGTCGCGCTCATGTCCCAGTTGGCTTTGTTCTTGCTCTCGTCGACCGAGTCAGGACCGGTCTGCGTCACGTTGACGCGCGAGGTGGTGGCAAAGTCCTTCTTGTCGTGGGTGTAGCGCAGGCCGCCGCGCAGCACCAGCTGGTCCGACAGGTCATAGGTCAGCGAGCCGAACACTGCCGCGGCGGTGTTGTTCTGGTGGCTGGCCAGGTGCGAGGTTTGCAGCTGGGTGTTGCTGTCGAAGTTGTCGCTGTAACCGCTGGCGCTTTCCTTGAAGTAGTAGACGCCGCTCTGCCAGTTCAACGGACCGGGGTTCTTCGATTCGACGCGGAATTCCTGGGTGTACTGATGCAGGCCGCTCAAGCCCCCGCCGGTCTGTACCTGGAACGGGATGAAGCCGGGGCCGGCCGGGCTGCCGCCGTCGATGTCGCCACGGCTGTAGTAGTTGTCCACGGCTTCGTAGCCGGTGATCGAGAACAGCTTGACCGCGCCCAGGTCCCAGCTCAGGCGGGCGTTGGCGCCGTTGGTGCTCAGGCTCTGCGTGTTCTGGCCGTTGGTGGCGATCTTGGTGAAGCTGTAACCGTCGGCGAAGTCGTTGGTGCCCTTCTTGATCAGGTTGGCGCGGAACAGACGGGCGCTGCCGTCGGTGGTGCGCGAGTGCACATTGAACAAGGCATTGAAGGTGGTGCTCGGGGTGTACAGGAACTGCACGCGCTCGGCGTGTTCGTTGTAGCCTTCCAGCACATCGTTCTGCTTGGTGAAGGTGTTGTCGACGAAGTTGTCGCGGTGCTGGCGCAGCGTCGAAACGCGCATCGCCCATTCGCTGCTCAGCGGCAGGTTGACGGCGCCTTCGGCGTTGATGGTGTTGTGGGTCGCCCACGACAGGTTGTAATAACCTTCCACCTTCTTGGTGTTCGGCTTTTCGGATTCAAACTTGACCACGCCGGCCGGGGTGTTGCGGCCGAACAGCGTGCCCTGCGGGCCGCGCAGCACTTCCACGCCAGCCACGTCGAAGATCGGGAAACCTTTCAGGATGCCGTTTTCCTGCACCACGTCGTCATACACCAGCGACACCGGCTGCGAAGCGAAGGTGCTGAAGTCGGTGTTGCCGTAGCCGCGGATGTAGAAGCGCGGGAAGGTACGGCCGTTCGACGACTCCACGTTCAGCGACGGCACTTTGCCTGCCAGCAGACGGATGTCCTGGCCGCCGGACAGCAGCACGTCCAGCTTCTCGTCCTTCAGCAGCGTGACGGAGACCGGCACGTCCTTGATGTTTTCGGCACGGCGCTGGGCGGTGACGGTGACGGTTTCCAGTTGCGGTTCAGCGGCGGTTTGCGCGATGGCGGTACCGATAGGCATAACGGCGCTCAGCGCCAGCAGGCGCTTGTGCATCTTCGACAGTTTGATCATTCAATTTCCCGATTTTGAGGTAAGGCAAAGAGTTAAAAACAGTGTCTCCTGTTCTCTCTTTCTTTTTGATACCACCCGGTCATCTAACGTGACCGTGGCGGCGCAAGCGGAGGTGAGGCCGTTTTCGATGTCTAGAATGCACCGTCTTGCAGAAAGGCGGTATTTTCTTTCATTGATAGCAGGTATTGCAAGAGCAATATAAGCAAATGGGAATTTACTGTTAGAAATTTGGTGCCCTAGGAGGGCGGACTGAATAATAAAAGGCCAGACAGTCCGCCGTGGCGGTTTGTCTGGCCGATCAATCAAGCTAGTTGTTCAGCCATGGCGGATCGCCAGACGTTGTTGTTGCACAACAGGTCTTGCCGCTGGGCGGGGCGGGGCAGCGCCGCCGGCGGGCTTCTCGTTCCCCAGGACAAAGCGGCTCATCGCTCCGACCAGCGCCTGGGTCTGCTCTTCCAGGCTGGCGGAGGCCGCCGCCGTCTGCTCGACCAGGGCGGCGTTTTGCTGGGTCATATCGTCCATCTGCGTGACCGCGTGGTTGACCTGCTCGATGCCGGCGCCCTGCTCGGCCGAGGCGGTCGCGATGTCCGACATGATGATGGTGATGCGCTGCACGCTGGTGACGATCTCGCCCATCGCTTCGCCGGCCTGGTCGGCCAGCCGGTTGCCGACCTCGACCCGCTCGACGCTGCGGTTGATCAACTCCTTGATTTCCTTGGCGGCGGCGGCCGAGCGCTGCGCCAGGTTGCGCACCTCGGACGCCACCACGGCGAAGCCGCGGCCCTGCTCGCCCGCCCGCGCCGCTTCCACGGCCGCGTTCAGCGCCAGGATGTTGGTCTGGAATGCGATGCCGTCGATCACGCTGATGATGTCGACGATCTTGTGCGAACTCTCGTTGATCTCGCCCATGGTCTGCACCACCTGCGACACCACTTCGCCGCCCCGGCTGGCGACATCGGAGGCGCTGATCACCAGCTGGTTGGCCTGGCGCGCGTTGTCGGCGTTTTGCTTGACGGTGGAGGTCAGCTGCTCCATCGACGATGCGGTCTCCTCCAGGTTGGAGGCCTGCGATTCCAGCCGCGCCGACACATCGGCGTTGCCGCTGGCGATGTCGCGCGTGGCGGCGCTGATATGGTCGATGCTGCCCCGCACATCGCCGACGATATTGCGCAGGCTGTCGTTCATGTCCTTGAGCGCGCGCAGCACCTGCCCCACTTCGTTGGGCGCGCCGACGTCGAAATCGCTCACCAGGTTGCCGCGCGCAACGCTTTGCGCGACGGCGATGGCGTTGCTCAATGGCCGCGTCACCGAACGCGATATCAGCAGGGCCACATAGCCGGCCAGCGCCAGCAGCCCGAACATCGCGCCCAACATCATCCAGCGGGTGGTGTAGAAGGCGCTGATCTTCTCGTCCAGCAGCGCGTCCAGCTGCTTGCTGGCGACCGCGTTGAGCGCGAACTGCAGGTCGATGGCCTGGGTCGCCAGCGCCACGTAATTCTCCGCCGAATAGCTCAACGTTTCCGGCTGCACGATCTCATGGAGGGCCAGGTCGGTGATCTTGGTGGCGGCCTGGGCGGCCTCGCGCATGGCCGGCGCCAGCGTGGTGTCGAACTCCGAGTTGTAGCGGGCAGCTTTGCCGAAAGCGGTCAGGGTCTGGTCCAGCCGGTCCGTCACGCGCGCGACGATGGACGACATCAGCAGCCGGTCGGCCGGGCTGGCTTCCTTTTTCGCCAGCAGACCGGCGCCCTTGGCGCGGGTCTTGCCGAGCTCCTCGGACAGATAGGGCAGCTGATAGAACATGGCCTGGATCAGCTGGTAGGTGTCGCGGTCGGGATCGAGGCTGAGGCCGTAGTAGTCTCCGATCAGGTCGTTCACCTTCAGCAGCTTGGGCACCAGCGCGGTGTGCGCGGCGTAGCTTTGCGGCACCGTCAGGCTTTTTGAGGAGACTTGGGAGCGCAGGGTCTGCCAGTCGCTGCGCGCCTGCGACCAGGCGGCATCCAGTACGGCGTCGTGCAGGGTTTTGACCAGGGCGTCGGTGGCGGCGTAGGCGCTGTCCGCCTCCTGTTGCTTGGCCGCGCGCTTCTCGTCCGAGGTGACGCCGCCGAGCACCAGCGCCGCCAGGCCGCGATGCTGCTGGGTCAGCTGCACCATGCGCAGGCCGCCCACCACGGCCGGCATGCCGGCGCGCTCGTCCAGGTAAGCATCCAGTCCCTTGCCGGCTTCACGCATGTACAGCCAGGTGGGGATGCTGGCCAGGATGACCGCGATCAGGCTCAGGATCAGGAACTTGTGCCCGAGCCGCAGGCCGCCAAGAAGAGTGTGCTTGTCCATGTCGCGCCTCCGTGAGTGTAAGTCACCGGGCCGCACCCACCGGCAAACTACGGCCCGTTGCTTTTGATCATAGTCCTATCCCGGGCGGTCGTGGTGGCTTTAATAGCACAAGTCGCAGATCGCCTACATGCCCAGCGACCTCAACAGCTCGTCGTTGGCCTCATCTTCTGCCGAAGCGGACGGGGCACTCGATCCGCCGCCCTGGTTGCCGCGCTCCTGGTCCATCAGCGCGTCCGTATCGGTGACCTCGCTGGAATCGAAGTCGTGCAAACGGATGAACTCGGTGCGGTCGATAGCAAGCTCCAGATAAAAGATATTACTCTTTTCCGTATAAAACGTGACGCGCCGCATCTCAGGGCGATCCAACGGTGTGTCCACGCTGAGCATCACCTGCTTGGTCAGCACCAGCATTTTCGGTTGGTTCTGCGTGATATTGGTTTGCAGCTCGCGCCGCACCTTGCCGGTGAAGTCGCCGACGATCTGGTTCATCAGCTCGCCCATGATGTTGGACACCTCGTCCGACGTGTGGGAACTGGCCAGCTCGGACTTCGGCATACCCATGTGCAACATGTAGCGTTCGTAGATTTCCATGGCCGTGTCGGCCGCAAAGTTCAGCACCACCAGGCCGGTGAAGCCGCCGTCGAACAACACGAAACAGCCGATATCGGGCTTGAGGCCGGTCTTGGTGATCCGCTGCACCATGCCGGAATAATTGACCTTGCTCTGGGTGGCGACGTTCAGGACACGGGTCACCGAGTTGCACAGACTCATCAACAAGTCTTCAGTCCCGTACACAACTTCCTTGTTTTCCTCGCTCATGATCTACCTCTAGTTATTTTTACAAGATGAAAGCACGGTTTCCTGGTCCAGCGAGAGACGGAACAAGACCACTTCGCTCAGCAAGCGGACGACCTCATCTTTCCATTCCTGGTCCCTGCCGCCGGCCGGCAGGTCGGCCAGGGTGCTGCGCAACAGCGCCACTTCGCGCTCCAGCTCACGCACCCGCCGCACCTGATCGACCGCTTCGGCTGAGATGACCATCGCTTTTCCTTCCGGCCAGAAATAAGATTCAGAATACCGAGGTGCAAGATTCCCGTCCACCGGAATCGCGCATTTCGGTGAGATTTGCGTGCCAAAATGCAAAAAGCCCAACGCCGGAAATTAACGCCGGGCGGACGCCGTGACCACCACAGGCCTGCTGAGTACCCCTATAATCGGCTGAGCAGGGAGGCATAAGAATGCGAATAATTCTTGCAATACTGGTCAGCCTGATGTGCATGGGGGTCGACGCCGAAGAATTGGGCGTGCCGAAGCACAACCAGCGCGAGCCTTGGACGGGTTACATACTCGAACTCCTCACCGAAGCGCTGGCCAGGGCGCCCGGGCCGGAGCCCGATCAATGGCGCTGGGTGGAAACCCGGATGAACCAGGACCGCGCGTTCGCGCTGCTGCGGGCCGGCCTGGATCTGGATGTCTACTGGAGCATGACGTCGACGGCGCGCGAACAAGGCGTGATCACGGTGCGCATTCCGTTAATGAAAGGCTTGCTCGGCAGCAGACTGCTGATCATCCGCAAGGAGTCGTCCGACAAATTCGACCGCATCAAGACCTTGGACGACCTGAAGACCATCAGCATCGGCCAAGGCCTGGATTGGCCGGACACGGCCATCAAGACCGCGGCCGGGCTGCATGTCGTCACCTCATCTTCGTACGACACCCTGTTCCTGATGCTGAAGGCCAAGCGTTTTGACGGCATCTCACTGGGCGCGAACGAGATCGACGATGAACTGGCCAAGCAGCGGGACCCCGACCTGACCATCGAACGGAATATCGCGATCGCCTACCCCGCGCCGGTGTTTTTCTTTGTCACGCCGAAGAAGAAGGCGCTGGCAGAGCGCATCGAAAAAGGCTTGCGCCTGATGATGGAGGACGGCAGCTTCAACAAGATCTTCGACAAGCGCTGGAGCAAAACACTGATCGCCAACAACATGAAGAACCGTTTGGTGTTTCAGCTGCCCAATCCGCTGCTGTCGCCGCGGACGGCGGAGATGATCAGGCAACATCCCGAGTATTTCCTTTTCCCGCCGCTGCGGCAGGACAAATAATGGCCCGAAATCAATCGGTCTTTGATTGTCGTGCCAGCCAGTCCCGCATGGCATCATTTACACGAGTTTGCCATCCAGGCCCGCTCGCTTTGAGCGCATCGAGAACGTCTTGGTCGAAACGAATGGTGGTAGGCACCTTGGGATTGGCCTTGACGCTCCCGATAGGACGGCCGCGACGGGCCGCGATCTGTTGTGGAGTATTCACTCGCCCTTCGCCATGCATGGCTTGGTCCAGGCTTCGTAGCAGCGCCTCCTCGAACTCGATAATTTCTGGGTTAATTGTTCGCTTGCTCATCAAACTTCTCCTTCAACCTTAGCAGGAACTCCGGCCGCAAGTTATCGAACTTGGCTTTCGCGTAAACGAGCAGCAGCACCAGTTCGCCACTGGTAAGCCGCGTGAAATAGATCACGCGCGCGCCACCTCGCCTGCCGATGCCCCGTCGAGCCCAACGTACCTTGCGCAGCCCGCCCGCGCCAGGAATCACAGCCCCGGCTAGCGGATTGTCAGCGATCCAATCGATGAACTCGACGCGCTCCGCGTCAGTCCACAACGTGGCAGCCGAAGCAATAAACGCCGGCGTCTCAATGACGGTTAGCATTGATTTAATTGTACTAACAAAAAATTAGAGCAACAAGAATAATTTGTTAGTACGTTTAATTAAAGCAGACGCATCAACGAAACACTCTGCCGGGCCTGACGAAAATCAAAATGGCTGCGCGACTCCTTCCGTTCGCCATGAGACCGGCGAACCAGCTCCCGTCTGCATGAGATCTCAAACCACAAGAGTGCCGCCTGGGCATGGACCCAAAACGAAAAAAGGGGCTACACGCCGCAGCATGTAACCCCTTGATTCTGTACTACTAAAATTCTGGCTCCCCGACCTGGACTCGAACCAGGGACCTGCGGATTAACAGTCCGTCGCTCTACCAACTGAGCTATCAGGGAATTGAGGCCCGAATTATATCCGCTCAAATCAGATTTGGCGACCCCGCCGTGAAATTTTTTTATGCAGCGCGGCGGCGGCGCGCAATCGCGCCCACCAGGCCCAGGCCAGCCAGCAGCATGGCGTAGGTTTCCGGCTCAGGCACAGCCGCGGTGACCGAGATGTTGTCCAGCGCCGCGCCGTAATACGTGTTGGCAGGGTTGCCGGCGAAGGTCAGCGTACTCTGGGCCGAGGTGGCGACGAAGCTGAAGCTCTCGGTTTGCCAGCCCATGGCGCTGTGCGAGCTACCTGCCAGCGCGAACGAGAAGCTGTGCGGATCGGTCACGCCGACGGTGATGGTCTTGTCGCCGCCGCCGTCATGGTTGCCGGCCAGGCTGAAGCTGACGTTATACGTGGCGCCGACCGTGGTGGCGAACGACTGGGAAATCGTGCCGGTGCCGCTGCCGTTCAGGTCCAGGCTATAGCTGCCGCCGGCAGGCTGCCAGTAGCTGCGGATCAGATCCACGCTGCCGTCATTGATGGTCCAGCCATCCAGGCCGGAGCTGAATGTGGTGAAATTGCCGCTGAAGGCGTTCGCGGAGGACTCGAAGCCGCCATTGACGATCAACTCCGGCGATGCATGCGCCAGTGGAGCGAGCGCGGCCAACGCAGCGATTGCAGCCAGTTTTTTAATTTTCAGCATGTTATTTTCCCCATTTGGTATCACAACGGCAACTAGGATTTCCTAGAATTAACGTCATGGTATACGATAACAAGGAAACATCAATGGTTTCATTTTGGAAACATCTTAAAAACAACGAGCCGCCGGCTGGCCGCCCCCCGGCCTATCCCGGGGAAGGACTTGGCGGCGCGACACGCGGCACCCGCAACGTAAAGCAGGCGCCGTGGCCCGGCTCGCTAACCACCTGCACGCCGCCGCACAAGGCGGTCGTCACCTGGTTGTAGACCACGTGCAGCCCCAAGCCACTCCCCCCCTGCCCCAGTCGGGTGGTGAAGAAAGGCTCGAACACACGCGCCAGATTGGCGCGCGGGATGCCGATGCCGTCGTCGGTCACGCTTATTTCCACAAAATCATCGGCATGCAGGCAGGCCGCGATGCGGATCCGGCCTTGCTCCCGTTCGGGAAAAGCATGCACCAAGGCGTTGTTGATCAAATTGAGCAGCGCCTGCTCAAGCGCGCCGGGGTAACTATCCATGGTGATATCGCCGTCCACTTCGCAAAGCACCTGGTGGCCGCTCTGACGGATCACGGTTCCCACCGTCGCCAGGATCTCGGCGAATGTCTTCTTCAGGTCGAATTGACGCCGGCGCTTGCTGGACTGGTCCACCGCGACCTGCTTGAAACTGTCCACCAGCTCGGCCGCCCGCCCCAGGCAGTGCAGCAGGATATCGGCGCCCTGGTCGACCCCGCCGATGAAGTCGTCCATATGCTTGCGCGTCACGCCCGCCTCCAGCTCCTTGGCGATCGTGCCGACGTTGCTCTTGAGCGTGCTGGCGACCAGCAGGCCGTTGCCGATCGGCGTATTGAGTTCATGCGCGACGCCGGCCACCAGATTGCCCAGGGCCGACATTTTTTCCGCACGCAGCAATTCGGCCTGCATCGCGCCGATCTTGTCCAGCGCCGTCTTCAATTCGCCGTTGCTGAAGGACAGCGCCTGATTGGCGCTGAGCAGCTCGGCATTACTTGAGATCAACTTCTGCTGCTGCTCCATGACCTTGAAATCCGCCTCGATCGCCTTCTTAATTTCCCACAATAAATCGACGTAACGCTGTTGATATGAGCGCTTCTTGCTGTCGAGTACGCAAATCGTGCCGAATACCTCGTCGTCGGGCCATAGCAGCGGCACGCCCAGGTAGGAAATCATGTTCAGCGCGACATCCGGATTGTCTTTCCAGTGCTCGTCTTCCAACGCGTGCGGCACATGCAGCAGCGAGCGTGTCGCCATCACCGTTTCGCAATACAGGCCGGTGTTGAGGTTGGCTTTCTCGTACGCTTCGTAGGGGTTGCCCGGCGTGTGGCTGGACACCAGCACCTCGATCTGCTCCGCCCCGACGCGCATGATCAGGCCGGCCGGCACATCGAAGATGCCCGCCATCACATTCGTGGTCTGCTGCCACTTCCCCAGGAAATCGTCTGAAACGACACGTTGCTGGAACATGAGGGCGAGCTCCTTGATCAGTCGGTACAAGGGATACAAATTGTGTGTTGATTTGCAAATGGTAGGCCCATTTGCGGGAAATCAGTGAAATTATTCTGGCTATAATGAAGAAAGCTAATTGGACTGATGGGGGCGCCGATGTGGTTAACCGCCGTAGTGTTTGCCGCGACTGCCGCTGCGAGCCCCGTCGCAGAGCAGGCGCCGGCCAGTCCCGGCTCCTCCACCGTCAAGATAGGCCTGCAGAGCGTGATCGCACCCTTCGTGCTTTCGGACCGCGCATCCGGCCTGTTGGCAGACGTGCTGCGCGCCGCCTTCGCATCGCAGCAGGTCAGCGTCGAATTTCTCTATCTGCCCAATGTGCGTTTCGAAGAACAATTTCGCCAGGGCATATTCGACGTTACGACGGCATCCACTCCCCGGCAAGCGCAGGATGGTTATCTGAGCCGGTGGCCGGTTACGTATTTCCACAACATGGCGATTACCTTGCGCAGCCGGATTCCAACGCTATCCAGCGTGGATGACTTGAAAAAGTATCGGGTGACCGCGTTCCGCAACGCGCAAAAGGTGCTGGGCCCGGCCTACGCCGCAGCGACGGCTGATCATCCGCAATACAGGGAAGCGACCACCATGCCTTCCGGCGCCCTGTTCCTGGACCGCACGGACGTCATTATTTCGCAGCCCGATGTGTTCCGGTATTACCTCAGGCAGCAGTTGCCCCAGAAACGCATTGCCGAGGCGGAGCTGGCGTACCACGACGTGCTGGGGCCGGGAAAATTCTACTGGATGCGGTTCCGCACGGAGGCGCAGCGGGACACGTTTGAACGCGGCATCGCACAACTTTATGCCACCGGGGAGATCGACCGCATACTGGGGCGCTACCAACGCGACTACGGCGTGACGCGCGACTTCTTCGTCTCGCTGGATTGCCAATTCCGACCAGAACCGATCCCGCAGAAATGCAAGAAACTCAGCAAGTAAGCCTTTCATGCCGCCTTGTTGAACAGTCCAAACACCATCAGGAATAGAAATGCGACAGGCGTCATCAGGAAGATACTCAGCACGCCCATCAGTTTTCTCTGCCGCCGCATGTACCTGATTGATACCGTCAACGAAATTGCGATACCGCTCAGGGCGGCAAGCATAATTCCCAATGTCATGGTTTTGTGCTCCGAACCTGAAGCCGCCAGCCCAAAGACCGCCCACATCAACATGAAGCCTAAATTGCCAGCCACCGCCAGTATCCAACAAACAACAAAAGCGATTGATGAAAACATATTGGGATACCCCTGGTTGTTGAGCTTGCGCGCACAAGGAATGTCGGGACTGTATCCTGTTGTTGAGTTTTTGTCAGTGCGGAAATAGAAAAGGGCCACACCTAACGATGTGGCCCTTGAATTCTGGCTCCCCGACCTGGACTCGAACCAGGGACCTGCGGATTAACAGTCCGTCGCTCTACCAACTGAGCTATCAGGGAAAAGAGGCAACATTATAGCTGCTCACAGCCAATTTGGCTTCCCCCTGGGGAAAAAATTTCCTCAGGTGCCGTAGCGCCGCACACCCGCCATGTCCGCGCCGGGCTGCACGCATCTTAGCGGCATGACAACACCCGCTTCGCCAGCCGACTCCCCGAGCAAGTCATCATCCAGCATGCGCACCAGCGGCGCCAGCGTCAGCCGCTCGTCCGGGGTCGTGGTCTGCAATGTCAGGTCGCGCGCGATGTCGCGCAGCCGCCATTGAATCTCCCGGCAGGCCACCTCGCGCTCGAACAGCAGCATATGGTCCGTCCCGGCGCCCAGGTCCGGCTCAGGCCGCAAATACACGTCAAGGCCGGTGCTGATGAACGCCCGGCGGATATTGCGCACCCGTTCCAGCGTCTTGTGCAACAGTTGCAGCGTGCTGGGCGACTTCGCCGCCGCCCCCGCCGTCAATCCGTCGCCGATGTCGAGGATGGCCGCGATGCGGGCAAACAAGCGCCCCACGTCCTCCCCGCCCTGCGCCCGGACCGGATCGGCGCCCATTTCCGGGGCGGCCATCCGCAGCGCACCCGAGATCGCCGACAGCAACTGATGCGAGTGCTCGCCGGGGATGATCTTCAGCGCCAGCTCGGCCCGCTCCAGCGGATGATCCTTCAACAACAGGCCGGCGATCATCTCAGCCACCGCCACCGCCTGGCCCGGCGCGCTGATCTGGTCGCCGCCGATCTGGCGCGGGTAACCGCTGCCGTCGAAACGCTCGTGATGTTCGGCCACCGCCCGTCCCACCGAGAACGGATAGCTGCCCAGCTCGTCGATCAGCATCTGTCCGATGCGCGGATGCACGACCACATGCGACCACTCGTGCGGCAGCAGTCGCCTGCCGCGCGCCAGGTGGGCCGGGGCGATGTACAGCTCGCCGATATCGTGCAGCATGCCCGACAGCCCGGCCACCATCTGGTCCTGCTCGCTCAGGCCCTGCTTCTGCGCCATGCAGATGGACAGCAGGCTGACCAGCACGGCGTGCTCGAGCGCATGGGCGCCGCTGCGGTCGGCCACGGTCAGCATCATCTCCAGCGCGCCGCCGAATTCCAGCCGCCCCAGCTGCGCCAGCACGGAGGCGCCGCCCTTGCTGGTGGCGCGCACGATGTGGGCCACCGGCGGACTGGTATCGATCAGGCGGCTTGCGACGGCGACGATGGCGCGCGCATCGACTCTGCCGTTCGCCCGCACGCAATTTTCAAACGGTTGCCGCAATTTATGCAGGATCAGCTTTTCCTGGAGGGCGCGGGTAACCTGGGTGCCCTTGGCGACCAGCTTCAGGCCGCGCACGTCGAGGATGTCGACGATCACTTCCACCTCCATGATTTCAGCCACCGACATCACCTTCTCCAGGTAGTGGCGATTGACAGGGGCGGCGTGCAGGGCAGACATGAGGGTTCCTTCCGGTCGCGGCGCTAGGCCGAAATTTCAACTATCGAAATGATAGTCGAAAAGTTACCGAAAGGAAATATATATTGCTACGTAGAAATAAACACCAGATTCACAGCTGGGGCGTACAAACAAAAAGCCGCATGTGGCGTTTAGGCACACATGCGGCTTTCAAATTCTGGCTCCCCGACCTGGACTCGAACCAGGGACCTGCGGATTAACAGTCCGTCGCTCTACCAACTGAGCTATCAGGGATTAGCACATTCAGGTTAAGCTTAGTCGCTCAACCCGAAGAAGCAAGATTTTAAAGGACTTTGGCGATCGCGTCAATAACGATGTCGATGTTGCGGGAATTGAGCGCGGCGACGCAGATCCGGCCGGTATCGACGGCGTAGATCGACTGCGCGCGCAGCTGCTCGACCTGCGCCTTGCTCAGGCCCGAGTACGAGAACATGCCGACCTGGTCGCGCACGAAGGCGAAATCGTGGGCCGGCGCCTTGGCCTTGAGCTTGGCCACGAAGGCTTCGCGCATTTCCTTGATGCGCACGCGCATGCCGGCCAGTTCGTCTTCCCACATCTGGCGCAGTTCCGGCGTGGTCAGCACGGTGGCCACCACTTTGCCGCCGTGGACCGGAGGATTCGAATAGTTGGTGCGCACCACGCGCTTGAGCTGCGACATCAGGCGGCTCGCCTCTTCGCCGCTGGCGGCGACCACGCTCAGCGCGCCCACGCGCTCGCCGTACAGCGAGAACGACTTCGAGAACGAGTTCGACACCAGCAGCGGACCGCCGGCGGCGGCGAAGCGACGCACCACGGCGCCGTCTTCGGCGATGCCGGCACCGAAGCCCTGGTAAGCCATGTCCAGGAACGGCACCAGGCCGCCATTGGTCACGGCCGCGATCACCTCATCCCACTGGGCCGAGGTCAGGTCGGCGCCGGTCGGGTTGTGGCAGCAGGCGTGCAGCAGCACGATGGAGCCGCGCGGCATGGCCTTCAGGTCGGCCAGCATGCCGGCGAAGTTCACGCCGTGGGTGGCCGCATCGTAGTAAGCGTAGTTGTTGACGACGAAACCGGCGCTTTCGAACAGCGCGCGGTGGTTCTCCCAGCTCGGATCGCTGATGTAGACCTGCGAGTCCGGCGCGAAGCGCTTCAGGAAGTCGGCGCCGATCTTCAGTGCGCCGGTGCCGCCGATGGCCTGTACGGTCACGGCGCGCTTTTCTTGAATCACGGCGCTGTCGGCGCCGAACACCAGCTCCTGCACCGCCTTGTCGTAGGCGGCCAGGCCTTCGATCGGCAGGTAGGTGCGCGGGGCAGGCGCGGCGATCAGCATCTCTTCCGCTTTCTGCACGCACGACAGCAGCGGCACTTTGCCGTTGTCGTCATAATAGACGCCCACGCCCAGATTGATTTTGGCCGGGTTCTGGTCGGCGTTGAAGGCTTCGGTAATGCCCAGGATAGGGTCGCGAGGGGCCATGTCGATGGCGCTGAACAAGCTAGGATTCGTCATGATAAGATTGGATTCGATTGGAAGCGGTACGCAGCGGTTGAAGGTAGACAGCGCCCAATGAAAAACTGCTTCAGGCCGCTGGCAGGCCATTATTTTAACAAAGGTCGGACAAGATGGCTGATTTACCAGTAGTAGACACCCCAAACGCAACGGTAGTTACCTTCCCGGACTCGCCGTTCAAGCTGCACCAACCCTTCCCGCCGGCCGGCGACCAGCCCACCGCGATCGACCAGCTGTGCGAGGGCATCGACGACGGCCTGTTCTTCCAGACCCTGCTCGGCGTGACCGGTTCCGGCAAGACCTACACGATGGCCAACGTGATCGCCCGCAAGGGCCGTCCCGCCATCGTCTTCGCGCCGAACAAGACGCTGGCCGCGCAGTTGTACTCGGAGTTCCGCGAGTTCTTCCCGGAGAACGCGGTCGAATACTTCGTCTCCTACTACGACTACTACCAGCCGGAAGCCTACGTGCCGCAGCGCGACCTGTTCATTGAAAAGGATTCGTCCATCAATGAGCACATCGAGCAGATGCGCCTGTCGTGCACCAAGTCGCTGATGGAGCGGCGCGACGTCATCATCGTCGCCACCGTGTCGGCGATCTACGGTATCGGCAATCCGACCGAGTACCACCAGATGATTTTGACGCTGCGCGCCAAGGACCGCGTCTCGCAGCGCGACATCATCGCCCGCCTGATCCAGATGCAGTACACCCGCAACGAAGTGGACTTCGGCCGCGGCACCTTCCGCGTGCGCGGCGACACGCTCGACATCTTCCCGGCCGAGAATGCGGAACTGGCGGTGCGCCTGGACCTGTTCGACGACGAGCTGGAATCGATCCAGCTGTTCGATCCGCTGACCGGCCGCGTCAAGCAGAAGATCCCGCGCTTCACCGTCTATCCGGGTTCGCACTACGTCACGCCGCGTTCGACCGTGCTGCGCGCGATCGAGACCATCAAGGTGGAGCTGCGCGAGCGGCTGGAGTTCTACCGCAAGGAGAACAAGCTGATCGAGGAACAGCGGCTGGAACAGCGCACCCGCTTCGACCTGGAGATGATGGCCGAGATCGGCTTCACCAAGGGCATCGAGAACTACTCGCGCCACCTGAGCGGCGCCCTGCCCGGCGAACCGCCGCCGACGCTGGTCGACTACCTGCCCAAGGACGCGCTGATGTTCCTCGACGAATCGCACGTGCTGATCGGCCAGCTGAGCGCCATGTACAACGGCGACCGTTCGCGCAAGGCCAACCTGGTGGACTACGGTTTCCGCCTGCCGTCCGCGATGGACAACCGGCCGCTGAAGTTCGAGGAGTTCGAGCAGAAAATGCGGCAGACGGTGTTCGTCTCCGCCACCCCGGCCGAATACGAACGCACCCACGCCGACCAGGTGGTCGAGCAGGTGGTGCGCCCGACCGGCCTGGTGGACCCGCTGATCATCGTGCGTCCGGCCAGCTCGCAGGTGGACGACCTGATGTCCGAGATCACGCTGCGCGTCGCCAAGAACGAGCGCGTGCTGGTGACCACGCTGACCAAGCGCATGTCCGAACAGCTGACCGAATACCTGAGCGACCACGGCATCAAGGTGCGCTACCTGCACAGCGATATCGAGACGGTGGAACGGGTCGAGCTGCTGCGCGACCTGCGCCTCGGCACCTTCGACGTGCTGGTGGGGATCAATCTGCTGCGCGAAGGCCTGGACTTGCCGGAGGTGTCGCTGGTGGCGATCCTGGACGCCGACAAGGAAGGCTTCCTGCGCTCCGAGCGTTCGCTGATCCAGACCATCGGCCGCGCCGCCCGTAACCTGAACGGCGTGGCGCTGCTGTACGCCGACCGCATGACCGATTCGATGGAACGCGCCATCGGCGAGACGGAGCGCCGCCGCGCCAAGCAGATCGCCTTCAACACCGCCAACGGCATCGTGCCGCGCGGCGTGCACAAGGTGATCCGCGACATGATCGACGGCGTCTACAGCCCGCAGGATGCGAAGGAAGAGCTGCAGGTGGCGCAGGAGACGGCCAAGTACGAATCCATGAGCGAGAAGCAGATCAGCAAGGAGATCAAGCGCCTGGAGAAGACCATGCTCGATCACGCCAAGAACCTGGAGTTCGAAAAGGCCGCGCAGGTGCGCGACCAGCTGCATCATCTCAAGCAGCAGCTGTTCGGCGCGCCGGGCGCGGACAATATCGCCTGACGCCTACTTGTTCACTTGCCCGCAGGCGCCTTGACGAAGCTGCTCAAGGCGTCGATCAGCTGCGGCGCCACCGGAAACTCGGGGCTGCCGTAGGATTTCTTCTGTTTGGCCTCGTCGTCGCCGACCATCTTCAGCAGATGGTTCATGCCTTCCACCACCACCAGCGTGGCGCGCGGCGCAGCCGCCGCCAGCACCTTCGCTTCCGACGCCGGCACCTGGATGTCGGACGTGCCTTGCAGGATCAGCACCGGCATCGTCAACGCCGCAATCGCCGTGCGCGGATCGTGCTTCAGCGACGAAATCAGATACGGCTGAACGGACGGGTGGTACAACATCATCAACCCCGGCGGCACATCGTCGACCGTCTTGCCCTGTTTGAGCGCGGCCAGTATGCGTTCATTCTGCGCCTCCAGCTCCGGCGGCAGCTTGCCTTTGAGTTGGTCGCGCAGGATGTCGTCGAGCGGATGACCGGCGCCGGCGATCAGCACGCAGGCATCGGTGGCGGCCTGCCGGCAGGCCTCGGCGGCGATCTGCGCGCCCTCGCTATGCCCCGCCATCACCACGCGCGAGAAGCGCGGATCGGCGCGCAGCTTGCGCAGCCATGCGGCGGCGTCGCCGATGTAGTCGTCCAGGCGCAGGTCCTGCTCCTTCCATACCGGCAGCGCGCTGGCGCCGATGGCGCGCTTGTCGTAGCGCACCGAGGCGATGCCGCGCTGGGCCAAGGCCTCGGCCACCATGCGCAGCGAATCGTTGGGGCCCGGCAGCAGCCTGTTGTTACCGTCGCGGTCAGTCGGGCCGGAACCGGCGTGCAGCAGCACCACCGGGAACTTGCCGCCGCCGTCAGGCAGCAGTTCGGTTCCATACAAGGTGCCGCCGCCCACATCCAGCGACACCGGACGCTGGGCCGCATGGGCCGACAGCGACAACATCAACAAAGACAGCAATAGCTTGAAGCGCATACCAATTCTCCGATCAATGAGGAAGACGTTTGTAGAGCAGCAGCGAGTAGCCCGCGGCCAGCGGCGCCCAGGCCAGCATCAGCGCCAGCAGGGCCCATATCGGGGCGCCCAGCCAGAGGGCGAACAGTCCCAGCACCCCGCTGGTCACCATCAGTTGCGCCGCCAGCCTGTGCGTGGCGTACCAAACGCACTCGCTGGCCAAGGTCCACGGTGTGCGGATGCCCATGAAGAAGTTGCGGCGCACCTTGCCCATCGGGTTGCCGGCCAGGATAAGCAGCACGAACATGCCGGCCGGGATGGCCGTCCCCATCGGCACCGGGATGTGCAACGAAGCCGCCAGCACCAGCGCGTAGACATAGGCGAGCAGGCCGACCACGACACCGCTCACGTAGTACCAGGTCGACTCGAAGCCGCCGATCTCGAAGCGGCGCGGCGATATCCCGGGCATCACCACGCCCAGCCACGCCACCATCGCCATCATGCCGGGGCCCAGCAGCCACAAGGCCGTCTTGGGACCATAGCCGTCGGCCACGCCGCCGGCGTTCCAGTGCACCGGCACCCGCGCCGGCAGTTGCGGCCAGAAGTAGACGGTGGCCGCGCTGGCGACAGCGATCAGCAAGGTGCAAAACAGCAGATAACGCGTTTTCATTTCTTTCCCCCTTTGGTTTCGGCGCCGGCCAGGTCCATCATCCATGACAGCACATCCTGCAGCACTGTGGTGTTCAAGCCGTACCAGATGGTCTGCCCTTCGCGGCGGCGCGTAATCAGGTCGGCATCGGCCAGTACCGCGAAGTGATGCGACATGGTCGGCTTGCTCATGTCGAAGTGCGCCGCCAGGTCGCCAGCCGTCATCTCGCCTGGACGCAGCAGACGCAATATCTCGCGTCTTGCCGGATCGGCGATGGCCTTGAAGGCGTTGTTGGAAGCACTCATATTAAGGCAATCATCTAATTAGACAGTTATCTAAATATAGGCCGAAAAAAAACGGCGGTCAAGCGATATTCGCCGCCGCCGTCATGCCGGGCTAGATGGCCAGGCCGTCGCCGTCGAACACATGCCAGCGCGCCGGCTCGGCGCGCAAAACCGCCACCTGCCCGTTCTGCCAGCGTACCTCGGGGTCGGTACGGGCGATGAATTGCGTCGTGCCGCCATCCGGCGTCAGGTAGACATAGCTGGCATCGCCCAGCAGCTCCGCCGCCAGCACGGTGACGGCGATACCCTCGCCGCCCGCCGCCTCCAGCGCCATGTGCTCGGCGCGCACACCCAGCGTGATGCGGTCGCCCGCGGCCAGGCCAGCGCGCGCGGCAACCTGCACTAGCGCGCCGCCGGCCAGCCGCACCGACATCATTGCCGGCGCCAGCTGCTCCACCGTGCCGTCAATGAAGTTCATCGCCGGCGAACCGAGGAAACCCGCCACAAACCGGTTGGCGGGACGCTGGTACAAATCCAGCGGCGCCCCCACCTGCTCCACCACGCCGCCGCGCAGCACCACGATACGGTCGGCCAGGGTCATCGCTTCCACCTGGTCGTGGGTCACATAGACCATCGTGCTGCGCAAGGTGCGGTGCAGGTTCTTCAACTCGATGCGCATCTGCACCCGCAGGGCCGCGTCCAGATTCGACAACGGCTCGTCGAACAGGAACACCTGCGGCTGACGGACGATGGCTCGGCCTATCGCCACCCGCTGCCGCTGGCCACCGGACAGCTCCTTGGGCTTGCGCTGCAAGAGCGGTTCGATACGCAGGATGACGGCCGCCTGCGTCACCTTGCTGCGGATTTCGTCCTGCGGCAGGCCCGCCAGCTTCAGCGCGAAAGCCATATTGTCGTACACCGTCATGTGCGGATACAGCGCATAACTCTGGAACACCATCGCGATGCCGCGCGCGGCCGGCGCCACGTCGGTCATGTCTTTACCACCGATCAGCACCGCGCCTTCGTCGCTGTTCTCCAATCCGCAGATGGTGCGCAACAGCGTCGACTTGCCGCAGCCGGACGGCCCGACGAACACCACAAACTCTCCATCGGCGATGCTCAGGTCGATACCGCGCAAGATCTGCTGCTGGCCAAACCCTTTTTTGATGCCTTGTATTTCCAGTCCAGCCATTCCGTTCCCCTGTTAGCCCAACACCAGTTCGACGCGATGCGCCGCACCGTCGCGCCGCATCGGTATGCGCGCTATACCGTCGAACACCGCCAACGACGCACCATCGAGCGTGGCGGTCAGCACCACGCCGGCGCTGCGCTGTGGATTGCGCACGACGATCTCGTAGCTGCCGCCGTCATCCGGCAGTTGATGCCTGATGCTGAACTCCGGCCATTCGTCTGGAATGCGCGGCGCCATCACGATGGTGTTGCCGCCTTCGATGCCGAACCCGAGCACCGATTCCAGTCCGACGCGGTACATCCATCCCGACGAGCCGGTGTACCACGTCCAGCCGCCGCGGCCGACGTGCGGCGCTTCGCCGTAGATGTCGGCGGCGATCACATACGGCTCGACCTGATACACGGCCACCGCCGCCGGGTCCAGCGCATGGCTGACGGGACTGAGCATCTCCAGCAGCGCGGCGGCGCGATCGCGGCGGCCCGCCTCGGCCATCGCCCGCACCGCCCAGCAAGCGGCGTGCGTGTACTGGCCGCCGTTCTCGCGCACCCCGGCCACGTAGCCCTTGATGTAGCCGGGATCGTTGGGCGTGTCGACGAAGGCCGGCGTCAGCAGGCGTATCAGCTTGTCCGGCACGGACACCAGGCGCTGTTCCATCGCATCGAGCGCCTGCGCTGCGCGCTGCGGCGGCGCCACTTCGGAGATGATGGCCCAGGCCTGGGCCAGCGCGTCGATCTGGCACTCGTCGCTGTCTTTCGAGCCGATCACGGCGCCGTTGTCGTAGAACGCGCGGCGGTACCATTCGCCATCCCAGCCGTCCGCGTTCAACGCCTGGCCGAGGTGGTCGTGATAGGCGCTGTAGATCATCACGCGCGCGCTGTCGCCGCGTCGCTCGCAGATCGGCAGGAAGTCCTTGATGATGCGCGACAGGAAAAAGCCCATCCACACGCTTTCGCCACGCCCTTCGCGGCCGACGCGGTTCATGCCGTCGTTCCAGTCGCCGGTGCCCATCAGCGGCAGGCCGTGTGCGCCCTGCGTCAGCGAGCGGTCCAGCGCGCGGCAGCAATGCTCGTAGACGTCGCCGCTGAAGCCCGACAGCTCCGGCTTCAGATAGACCTCATCCTCGCCCTCCTCCAGCAGGCGCGCGGTGAGGAAGGGTTCGACTTCATCGAGCACGCTCCAGTCGCCGGTGGTGCTGATGTAGAAGGTGGTCACATAGGGCAGCCATAGCAGGTCGTCCGAGAAGCGCGTGCGCAAGCCCTGCTCCAATGGCGCCGCGTGCCACCAGTGCAGTACGTCGCCTTCGACAAACTGGTGCGCCGCATGGATGCGGATCTGCTGACGCGTCAGGTCCGGCCGGGCGTAGATCATCGCGCTGGAGTCCTGCAGCTGGTCGCGGTAGCCCAGCGCGCCGCCGGACTGGTAGAAGGCCGAGCGGCCCCAGATGCGGCAGCTCAGGTTCTGGTAGGCCAGCCAGCCGTTCTGCATCAGGTCCACCGCAGGCGCGGGCGTCGTCACCTGTACGGCGCCGACGGTATGCCGCCAGAACGCGGTGATCTCATCGAACGCCGCCTGCACCGCGCCGGGCGCCCTGTAGCGCTGCACCAGGTCCAGCGCTGCCTTGCGCTCCACGGTTTCTCCCAGCAGGAATATGCATTCCAGCGTAGCGCCGGGGGCCAGATCGCGCACCGCCTGCAGCGCCGCGCAGGGGTCAAGACCGGCGCCGGTGGCGCCGTCGAGTCGCGGCGCCGCCAGCGCGGCGGGATTTGCCGGGCTGCCGTGGCGGCCGATGAAGGCCGCGCGGTCGGCGCTGTGGTGGACAGCCGCGCCCTCGCCGGCCAATACGGCCGCGAAAGTCACGCCGTCGGCAAACTGGCCGGCCAGCGGATTGTGGGCCAGCAGCACGCCGCTGGCGTCATGTTCGGTGACGACGAAGCGGCTGCTGTCGGCCGGCGTGCCGCCCAACACCAGGCGCTGGTAAGAGAACAGCGACAAACGGCGGGCCACGGCGCCGCGATTGGTCACGCGGACGCGGACGATCTTGACCGGATCATGGCGCGGCACGAACATGACGGTTTCCTGCTCAAGCTCGTGGCTGACGTGGCTGAAGCGCGAGTAGCCGAAGCCGTGCGCCGCCTCATAGCCGGCGCCGGCAGGCGCAGGACCGGGGAGCGGCGACCAGTAAGCGCCGCTGTCCTCGTCGCGCAGATACAGCGCCTCACCGTGCGGATCGCGGATAGGGTCGTTGTACCACGGGGTCAGGCGATGCACGCGGCTGTTGCGGCTCCACGTGTAGCCCGCGCCGCTTTCGCTGACCAGGAAGCCGAAATTTTCGTTGGAGATGGCGTTACTCCAGGCCAGCGGCGGCCGGTGCAGCCCGCGCTGTGCATCCCAGCCCAGGCGGATCACATACTCGTCGCCGGCGTCGGAGAAGCCGCCGTTGCCGTTGAAGAGCCGCAGCAGCGAACGGCCGGGAGACAATGCCGGACCGTCTGCCCGCGCTTCAGGCAGCGACGCCGGCGCACAGGCTGCGCCATCGACATCGCCGAGCGCAGGCAAGCCGCCACGCACGATCAGCAGGGCGTGCAGTTCAATGTTCGCCATGTCGGCCGGGGCGATGTCGTCGGGCTTGCGCTGGTAAACACCTTCCTGCTGCGGCCAATTGCCGTCGGCCGCCAGCAGCAGCACGTTCATCGGCAGACCCAGCGCGGCCCAGTAGCGGCGCGCGCGCAGCACCAGGTCGACACTGGAATCGACGCGGCTCACGCTGCGCAGCAGTATCATCGGCCCCGCCGGCAAGCCGGAACTTGGCGCACCCGGCGCTGCGACGTCGCCGGCGGACGCGCTGAATACCGCGCTGGCAATGGCCGCAGTGGAAGCCGGCACCCGCACCGCCGACTGCCCGTACAACATGGCGCCCGCCAGGCGATGGCAATATTCGGCCTGCGCGTCACTGAGCCCGATCCGCTGCTGCAAGGCCTTGCCGGCGGCGCGCGCGGCGGCGAACAGCGGCTGCCCGTCGCCCTCCATGGCCGATGTCAGCGCCAACGCCTGTTCGCGGCCCGGCGCCGCGCCCAGCATGAAGACCAGGCGCACCTGCTCGCCCGGCCCGAGCACGACGCTGCGGCGCAGGCTGAAGGCCGGATCGAGCACATTGCCGGCGGTGGCGGACAACTCGCCGTCCAATCCAGCCGGCGCGCGCAGGTCGCGTCCACGGCCAATAAAGCGGGTGCGGTCCGTTTCGTATCCTGCTGCGGCGCCACCGGCCGCCGCATGCACCATCCACAGACCGGCCTCCCCTTCGCCACGAGGGCGCCGCCGCGCCAGCAAGGCGCCGGTGGCGTCGTCACGCGCGGTCTGCACGAACAGCTTGGAGAACGCCGGATGCGCAGCCTCGTCGGACTGGCGGTTCAGCACCACCTCCAGATAGCTGGTCAATTCGATGGCGCGTTCGCGCTCCGACAGATTGCTCAACAAGACGCTGCGCAACTCCACGTCACGCAGCGGATCGACGGCGACTTCCATGCGCGCCCCGATGCCGTGGGCGACAACGTCGATCCAGCAGCTGCCGGCATCGCCGCCGGCGGAGCGCTGCACGCCGGCGGCATCGGCCGCACCGGGCTGCGCGCCCACGGTCCACTGGTGGCCGTCTTCGGCATCACGCAAATAGAAGAAGTAGCCTTCCGCATCCTCGATGCGATCACCATTCCAGCGCGACAGCATGGAATCGCCGACGCGACTGAAACCGGTGCCGGCGCCGGTGATCAAGGTGGTAAAGCTGCCGTTGGACAGCAGTTGCGCGTGACGCGACAGTTCAGGAGTGGTCATGGCGTTATACCGGTTGGTTCAGGCAAGCGCCATTGCTGGCGACGATGTCGGCGTACAGCAGCGCGCTATCCTTCAAGGTGCGCTGCTGGGTTTCAAAATTGACGTGGATGATGCCGAAGCGCTTGGAAAAACCCAGCGACCATTCCAGGTTGTCCAGCAGCGACCACACCATGTAGCCGCGCAGGTCCACGCCCAGCTCCAGCGCCGCACGCAGCGCGCCCATGTTCTTGCGCAGGCAGCTGACGCGCAAGGGATCGTGCACCCGTCCATCCTCCGCCTGCGGCGGATCGTAAAAGGCGGAACCATTCTCCATCACATACAGCGGCGTATCGCCATAGCGTTGCTTGAAGTTGAGCAGCGTATCGGTCAGCCCTTGCGGGAACACTTCCCAGCCGGTCTCCGTGTAGGTGGCCTGGCTCTGGCGCACCGGCGCCACGCGCAGCGGCCAGTTTGTCGGCTCGTGGCGCACCACGCTGCGGGTGTAGTAATTGATGCCGACGAAGTCCAGCTTCTGGCCGATCAACTCGAAATCTGCGGCCGGCCAATCGGGCCAGGCATCGCCGAAGATCTCCTTCAGCTCCGGCGGATAACTGCCGAGGAAAATCGGATCGAGATACTGGCGGTTCATGTAGGCGTCGGCGCGGCGGGTCGCATCGAGATCGGCCTGCGAATCGCTGGCCGGGTACTTGGGTTCGATGTTGACCACGATGCCGATCTGGTACTTGCCCTCTTCGCGGTAGGCCTTGACGGCGCTGCCGTGCGCACGCATCAGGTTATGGCTGGCCAGCGCCGCTTCGTGCAGGCTGCGATGGCCGGGGGCCAGCGTGCCATGCATGTAGCCGCCGTCCGTCACCACCCATGGCTCGTTGAGCGTAGCCCAGGATTTGACGCGGCCGTCGAAGGCGCGGAACAACACGCGGGCGTAGTCGGTGAACCAGTCGGCAATATCGGGATTGAGCCAGCCGCCGCGGTCGTCCAGCGCAGCCGGCAGGTCCCAGTGATACAACGTCACCATCGGCTCGATGCCGTTGGCCAGCAGCTCGTCGATCAGGCGGCTGTAGAAATCCAGGCCTGCCTGGTTCACGATCCCGCGTCCCTGCGGCAGGATGCGGCTCCACGATACGCTGAAGCGGTAGGCTTTCAATCCCAGCTTGACCATCAACGCCACGTCTTCCTTGTAGCGGTTGTAGTGGTCGCAGGCGATGTCGCCATGGTCGCCGTCGCGCACATTGCCGGGCACCGCGCAGAAACGCTGCCAGATGCTCGGTCCCGCACCGTCGGCCAGCGGCGATCCTTCGATCTGGTAGGCCGACGTGGCGCTACCCCACAGGAAGTTGGCTGGAAATCGCATTGCTTTGTTCATGTAAAAATCCCTTGAATACGGAAGTTAAAACGGCGCGGCATCTATCTGCAAAACCGCTGGAAGTCTGGTGATGGTGATCTGCTTGCCCTGCAAGGCCGCCGGCTGGCCGTTCAGGCGTACCGCGCCCGGCATGCCAGCCCCGGGCCAGGTATAAACCACGCCGCCGGGCGACATGCGCGGCATGGCTTCGATGCGCAACGTGAGGCGGCCGCCCTGCGCCGCCAGCGTGTAGCTGAGCGGGCCGTATGGCGTGCGCAGGCCGTGCAGGCCGACACCGCCGCCTTGCAACCAGGCGTTGGGTATGCCCTCGCCCAGCAGCAGCGCGTGGTCGGGTTCGCGTTCATACGCGAACGTATCGAGCGCCGCGCGGATGTAGTCGGAGGAGATCCATCCATGCGGCATATCGCCGAGAAAGCGCGGCTGGCGCGCGTCGCGGCCGACCACTTCGGCCCACTGGTTCCATGCGGCCGGGCGCTGGTCGGCGTAGAAGTAATCCAGCAGTTCGGCGGCGCGTTCACGCCAGCCTAGCCGGATGAAGGCACTGACGTTGCGCAGTTCGTAGGGCGTGTAGTCCTCCCAGGCTTTGCTGCCGTCGCGGCGGGCGCGGAAGAAGTCCCAGTATTTTTCGTAGGTCGCTTGCAGCAGCGCAGGCGGCAGCTGCTGCTGTTCGCCGCCGGGTGTCAGAGCGATGGTGGACGAGGTGGGGTCGAAGTCGCCCAGCTCCGCCGCACCGGGCATGTAGTCCACCTTGTGCGCAGCGGTGCTGGCGGCCAGGGAGGCATACAGGTCATGACGAAACTCGTCGCGCTGGAGCGAGAGCCGCTGCGCTGCCGCACTTTCGCCCAGTACCGCCGCCATGTCGGCCGCGTCCTTGTAACCACGCATGGCCCAGAAGTCGTCCCAGTAGGAGTGCATGGGCTTTTCGGAATAGCCTTCGTGGCTGATCGACGCCGGCATCAAGCCGAAAAGCGGACGGCGTTCCGGCGTCTGGTTGGCTGCCGTGCGTTCGGACTGACGCAGCGCTTCCATATAGCGCGCGGCGGCGTCCATGCGCGGCCAGGATGCGGCCAGCGCAGCCTTGTCCTGCGTGTAGCGATACAGTTCGGCGGCGAGGAAGATCAGCTGGCCGTGGCTATCATTTTCAGGCACAGGATCGGCGCCACGGCGGTCGACGCAGCATGGCACTTTGCCGTTATCGAACTGGTATGGCGCGTACCAGCGCAGATAATCGGCGGCGATAGCGGACTGACCAAGGCGCAGCAGCGCTTCGGACATCATGGCGCCGTCGCGTATCCAGGAGCGGCGGTAGGAACGCGTGCCTGGCTGGAGCGCGGCGCCTTCGCGGGTCATCAGGATATGGGCCAGCGATGAGCGCAGCGTGTCGGCCATGTGCTGGCCGGCAGGTGGCATGCTAAGGGTGACCTGGTTCAGTTTGACCCGCCAGCCGCCCGCCACTTTATCCTGCTCCCGTGTCAGCCACGCTGCGTTGCGGCCGGCCACTGCAGGCATGGCGGCTCCACCGGCCATCGGCAGAATGGCGCCCAGCACGGCGCTACCATGCGGCGGCAACGTGATCTCGTAGGTCAGCGCTGCGGATGCCATGCCGGTGTCGTCGTGCGCAGCGGCGGAACGTGCCGCCGGCTTGACCGCGCCGGCTCCAGCCGGCAACAGGCCGGCATCGAACGACGCCAGCGCCACACGGGTCGGGCGCTCCAACGGATACACCCTGGCGTCGCCGTTGATGGTCAAGGCCTTGCCATCCCACGCCAGGTCGTTGATCGCGCTGAAGCCTCCGGGCGTGTTGAGGAACTGGCGTGGTCCATTCACCTGGAATGGCCGTATGGCCAGCACCAGTTTCAGCTTCCGGCTTGCGGCAGTCAGGTTTTTCAGCTCGTAGCGGGCCAGCAGCTGCGAAGACGCAGGCGTTCCTGCCGCAGCAGCAGTCACGTTCAGCGTCCACGAAGGATGCTCCCACCGCACCGTCGGCACGGGCAGATAGCCATCGCGCAGGCTCTGGCTGACTTTGACATCCGCCCAGCTGACCGAGGCGCCGCCATCCTCGACGAATGGCTCGACCGAGAAGCCGCCCTGCCGCGCCTCGATGGCGCCGTCCTCGGAAATCAGCGCACTATGGTCGCCGCCGCCGTCCACGCCCACCAGCGTCCAGTAGGATTGCTGGCCGGAGAAGCCGCGCGGATACAGGCCGCGTTGCGCGCCCTGCGCCACGGCCGAGATGAAATCGTTCGGCGTGGCGCCGTAGACCAGGTCCTTCAGCTCCACTTCCGCCAGCGCGTAGCCGCACGCCGGGCCGTCGTGCAAGTCAAGGCGTATATACCGCGCTTCCGATTCCGGCAAGCGCAGCGGATCGTCGCCGCCGTTGCCGTCGACCACCCGGCGCACCGTGCGCCAGTTGCCGCCATCGGTGGAGAGCTCGATATCGTAGCGGCGCGCATGGCGACGGCCCTGCCAGTGCAGCACCAGGCCGCCGAATTCGCGCTCCGCTCCCAGGTCAATCACGAACTGCTGACGTTTGCCGGTGGCGCTGATCCACGCGGTCGCCGCATTCCCATCCAGCGCCAGCGCCGCCCCACCCTGCGCGGATGCAGACGAGGCTTGAGCAGTGGCTTGCGGCCAGGCCTTGGGCGTCGGTGGAAGTTCGCGGATCGCCAGCTGGCGTATGGTCACCGAACCACTGCCGCCGCCACTGCCGGCGCTGACGACAAATTCGATGCGGTCGGCATGGGTCAGGTTGCGGTCCTTGGTCGGTCCCCAGGCAAACAGCATCTGGCGCTTCTTGATGCGCACCAGTTGCCACTGTTTGGGAAACACGTAGTTCTGCTGCTGGAACCACCAGACGTTGTCGCCGCTGGCGTCGGTCAGCTTGAACTCAAAGTGATTGACCGGTGCGTCGGCACGGATGTAGAACGATATCTCGTAATTCTCCGGCAGATCCAGCGGCAGGCTGCGGCGCGCAAAGGCATAACCGCCCTTGCCCGCAAAGTCGAAGTCCAGCCGCAGGCCGCCGTCGGCCGCGCTGGCCCTGGACAGCACGCCATCCGACGCCTGCGCCTGCCAATGGGCGATATTCGAAAAGTCGTCCAGCACGGCGGCATGCGCCGACAACGCCGCCCACAACATGGCCAACAATGTGACGATGCGCTTCATCCCTTGACGCTCCCCACCAGCAAGCCCTGTATGTAGTAGCGCTGCAAACCGAGGAACAGCAGCAGCACCGGCAGGATGGTCAGCACCGAGCCGGCCATCATCAGCTCATTGTCCTGCACGTGCTCGCGCGACAGCGACGCCAGCGCCACCGGCAGCGTGTACAAGTCCTTGTCGGTCAATACGATCAGCGGCCACATGAAATCGTTCCAGGTGCCGAGGAAGGTAAAGATCCCCAGCGTGACCAGGATAGGCGTCAGCAGCGGCAGCACGATGATGCGGAAGATCTGGAACTCGCTGGCGCCGTCCATGCGCGCGGCCTCCAGCAAGGCGTCCGGTATCGTCAATGCATACTGCCGCACCAGGAAGATGCCGAAGACGCCCGCCATCGCCGGCACCAGCACGGCGCCGTAGCTGTTCACCAGTCCCATATACTTCAGCAGCAGGAACAGCGGCAGCATCGCCACCTGGCTCGGTATCACCAGCGCGCCGAGCATGACCTTGAAGATGCGGTCGCGTCCCTGGAAACGCAGTTTGGCGAAGGCATAGCCGGCGCTGACATTGAACAGCAGCGACAGCAGCGTCGCCGCGCACGACAGCAGCACGCTATTGAGCAGATACTTGCCGATGCCGGCGTGACCGAACAGCTCACGGTAGTTATGCAGCGTGGCGGAGCGCGGCAACAGCGGCAAGGGGAAGCTGCTCGATTCCCCCGGCGCCATCAATGACGTCGACAACATCCACAGCAGCGGGAACAGGGTCAGCGCGCCCGCGCCCAGCATCAGGACATTCAGCAGCAGCGCACGCGGTTTGTTATGCAAGGCGCTCATGCGTCCACTCCTTTGGCGACCCGCAGTTGCAGCAGCGTGACGCAGAACATGATCGCGAACAGCACGAAGGCCACGGCGGACGCCGCGCCCAGGTTCCACCACTTGAAGCCCTGCTCATACATGAAGTACAACACGCTGACCGTGCTTTGCACCGGCCCGCCCTGCGTCATCACATACGGTTCGGCGAACAGCTGGAAGTAGCCGGACATGCTCAGGATGCTGACCATCAGCAGCGTCGGCCCCAGCATCGGCCAGGTGATGTAGCGGAACTGCTGCCACACGCCCGCGCCATCGAGGCCGGCCGCCTCGTACAAATCGTCCGGGATGCTTTGCAGCCCGGCCAGGAAAATGATCATGTTGTAGCCGAAGTTCTTCCAGAGCGCGAACAGGATAATCGCCGGCATCGCCCAGTGCGGGTCGTTGAGCCAGTCCACCGGCGAAATGCCCAGCAGTTCCAGTCCGTGGTTGATCATGCCGTAGCGGGTGTGCAGCAAATAGCGCCAGATCACCGCCACCGCCACCAGCGACGTCACCACCGGTGCGAAGAAGGCGGTGCGGAACAGGCCCTTGAAGCGCGTCAGCCGCGAATGCAGCAGCAAGGCCGCGCCCAGCGACGCCGCGATCGACAACGGCACACCCGCCACCACGAAGTACAGCGTATTGCCCAGCGCCTGCCAGAACAACGGTGTTTGCAGCAGTTCCACGTAATTGCGCAGGCCGACGAAACGCAGGTTGCGCAAATCGGCCAGCGCATAGATGTCGAAGTCGGTCAGGCTCATGACCAGCGCGGCCAGCACCGGCAGGAAGAAGAACACGCCGATGACCAGCAGCGCCGGTCCGGCGAAGCACCAGGCGGCGCGTTGCGAGTTCATTTTCCCTCCTTCCGCGCCAGCATCCAGCGGCGCTTTTCGAGGATATGGTCGGCCTTCGCATCCAGTTCGACTGCGGCTTGTTCGACCGTCAGTTCGCCATGCGTGACGCGCTCTGTGACGAGCCGCATCTCGGTGGCGATCTGCTCCCATTCCGGCACCTTGGGCGCCGGCTTGACGCGTTCCAGCTGTTGGCCAAATGCGTAGGCGTACTTGTCATCCGCCAGCGGCGCGTGCTGCCAGTTGCTGCGGCGTGGCGGCAGGTCGCCGGTCAGCTGGTGGAAGCGCGCCATGCTGCCGGTGCTCGACAGGTATTCGATCAGCTGCCACGCCTCGCGCTGATGTTTGGACGATGCCGCCAGCACCAGGCTGGAACCGCCCGCAACCGATGCGGCGGGGCCGGATGGACCGGGCAGGATGGCCGTCATCCAGCTGTCCTGCTGGTCCGCAGGCAGGCGGCGTTTGAACTCGCCCATATTCCAGGGGCCGGAAATGTAGAAGGACACATAACCCATGCCGAATTCGTGATACACATTGGTGATGCGGTTCAGCGGCGCCAGCTTCTGCGCGTACATGTCCGCATACAACTGCAAGCTGCGGCGGAAACCGGCGGTGCGGAAGTTACCGTAGCGGCCACCGTCGCGCAGCAGCGGCTCGTCCTGCTGCAACGCCAGCGCCAGCAGCGGTTCGAATTCATCGCTGGGCAGCAGGATGGCATAGTTGTCCGGCCCGACAATGCGCTTGATCGCGGTCATCGCCTTCATCCAATCCGCCCAGTTCTGCGGCGGCCTGGCGTAGCCGGCGCGGGCCAGCATGTCGCGGCGGTAGAACATCACGCGGGTATCGACATACCAGGGCACGCCCCACAGTTTGCCGTCGACGATATTGGTGTCCCAGATGCCCGGGAAGTAATCGGCCGGCGTCACCAGCGGCGAAGCCGCCACCACGCCGTCCAGTGCCTGCAAGGCGCCGATGGCCTGGAACTCCGGCACCCAGGTATTCCCGAGCTGGAAAATATCCGGCATGACGTCGCCGGCGAAGGCGGTCAGCAGTTTCTCGTGCGCGGCGGTCCACGGCAGCTGCTGCACCTCGACGCGCACGCCGGGGTGCGTGCGTTCGAACTCCGGCATCAGCGCGGTGACGACTTCGCCCTCGCGGCCCATGGCCCAAAACTTCAACACCACGCCCTCCTCCCGGCGCGGCGCGCAGGAGGCCAGCAGGGCGGCGCAGGCCAGCACCAGCACGGCGGGAGAAAATCGCAGCGTCATTTCGACAGCCAGCCACCGGTGAAGCCGGCGCGTTCAAGCCCGCGCCGGATGGCGGGATTGCCGCGCATGACGCGCCAGATCAAGTCGCTGCGATAGTTCTCGGTCATGGCGATGATCGGGCCCTGGTCGATGCCGAGGTAGTCGTTGTCCACCCAGCCTTTGCCGGCCACCACGCGCCCCTGCTGCACCGGCACCTTGTAGGCAAAGCTTGGATTGAACGCGTCCAGGAAGCCGTAGCGGCCGTAGATGAAATCGCCATAGCGCTGCTTCATTTCCAGCACGGCGGGAATCACGATCTCGGGCGCGAACGGCAGCGATGCGGCGACGGCGGTAGGCGCCAGCGTGCAATCGTCATAGGTTTTCAGGCCACCGATGCCGCGCGCGGCGTAGGTGTGGAACGGCAGCTGCTGGCCTTCGTACTCCAGCGTCTTGTCGACCGGGCCGTCGCTGGCGGTGATGCCCCAGACATTGGCGCCGTAGCCTTTGCAGCGTAGCGGATTGCTGATGGCGTAGTCGCGCTGCGCATAGGTGGCGCGGCGGCTGTTTTCGAAATAGTCGTAGCCGCGTTCGCGCATGTACTCGTCGCGGATGCCGCGGAAGTCGATCCATACATGGCTGTACTGGTGGATGAACATCGACGGGAATCCCAGGTGTTCCTTGTCGCCCTTGCCCTCCAGGCTCTTGGCGTAGTTGCTGGTCCAGGCCTTCCACGCATCCGGCTGCACCGGATGCGACGGCGAGCCCAATGCCAGCACGTAGACCAGCATCGCCTCGTTGTAGCCCTTCCAGTCATAGCCGATGAAGCCCGACTCGGGATGCCAGCCCAGCGCGATGGACGGCTTGCGCGCCTGTGCCCAGGTCCAGTCCACGCGCTCGTAGATCTCCGTCGCCAGCTTGCGGATTTCTTTCTCGGCGGCGTCGTCGCCGTCGAAGTAAGACTGGCAGAACAAGGCGCCAGCCAGGAACAGCGCCGTATCGACGGTCGACAGTTCAACCTTGTCGTTGTAGCGCAGCCCCGTCTTCATGTCGAGGAAGTGATAGAAGAAGCCCTTGTAGCCGCTGGTGCCGGTGCCTTTGGCCTCCCCCTGCGGCGCGTTGTGGAAGAAACGCAGGGTGGCCAGCACGCGGTCGCGCGCCTGCTGGCGCGTGATGTAGCCGCGTTCGACGCCGACCGGATATGCGGTCAGGCCGAAGCCCACCGCCGCCACGCTGGAAAACGACGGCGTTGGATGGCGGTCCGGCACCAGGCCGTTGGCCGGATTGGCGGTATTCCAGAAAAAGTCGAAGGTGCGCTGTTCCAGCTGGTCGAACAGCGGTGGCAACTGGTTGTCGCGCGCGGCGGCGGCGCCGGAGAACAGCGCCGAGACGACCAACGCGACGCCGGCCAGGGCGTGCGGCGTGCGGCGTAATGCGAGGGGCATGACAAATGACATGGATCGTTTTCTTCCAATGGCGAGCGCACAAGGCGCGTCAGGAAACCGCCGCTCCCATTCGACCGGGAGCGGCACTGCGGAACACTGCTACCTCAAGCTCAGAAGGTGTAGCGCGCGCTGAACTTCACGGTGCGCATCGGGCCGCCCACCGAGTTTGGCGTGCCCAGGTTCTTGTTGTCGCCACCCAGGCGGTTCTGCGGATTGCCGGGGCCACCGCCCCAACCATCATAGCCGCCGTAATTGACGCTGTTGAACAGATTGAGCACGTCGGCGCGCAGCGATACATTGCCAAAGCGGAAACCGACCTCCTTCGACAGGCCGACATCGACCTGGTGGAAGGCGCTGCCGTTACCCTTGGCCGATACACAGTGATCGAAGCCGGTCGAGCAGTCCGTGATGCGGTAAGGCAGGCCGGAACCCAGCGTCAGCTTCCCGGACAACATCACCCCGAACGGCAGCAAGCCGTCGCTGACGCCGGCCATCACCAGGCGATGGCGTTCGACATCGGTCGACGGATGCCAGCCCGAGGTATTGCGGCCGTAGGTCCAGTTGAAGATATCGTTGGTCCATTCCTTGTTGGTGGTCTCGCCACGGCTGTAGGTATAAGTCGCGCCCAGGCTCCAGGTGGAAGCCTTGGTGTACGGCTTGTCCATCTTCAGATAGGCCGCATCGGTCTTCGCCTCGGTGATGAAGTCACCCAGGATCAGCGTGCCGAAGCCAGGCATCGAGCCCCACAGCGGATCGATCGGCGAGGCCGTGCCCCAGCCGCCCTTCGGATCGCGATTGCCGCCGAACCAGTTGAACTGGTTGTGGCTGCGCGAGTTGGTGTAGCCCGCCTCGCCGTTCCAGATGCCCAGCGCCTGGCGCAGGCCGAAGCTGAACTGGTCGGTGTAGGCCATCTTGTGATCGCTCTTGATCATCCAGACCTCGCCGCCCGGCTGCGCGTTCTTCTGCGATTCGTCCAGCGCATGGTTGGCGATGGTGCGGTCGTAGGCCCTGCCCCAGCCGGCGAACAGCACCGAGGCGCGGTCGCCCTTGATGTCGTAGGACAGGCCGAGGCGCGGCGCCCACGCCCCCTTGAACGGCTTGCGGTTGCTGCCGTTGCTGATGTAGTCCTTGATGTTGATGCCGCCCTTGGCCAGCGACTGCGCATACGTCTGGCCGGCGGGCGCGCCGTCGCGCGGATCCTGCAGGTCGAAGATGGCCACGCGGTCGGCCGGCGTCACGTAGCTGTTGTTGAGCATATTGTCTTCGTAGTCGTAGCGCAGGCCGAGGTTCAGCAGCAGCTTGTCGCTGGCCTGCCAGTCGTCCTGGAAGTACACGCCGTACTGGTTGTTGGCAAATTCGACGCCGCTCGGCGGGATCGCCTTGTCGGTGCGGATCACGCTCGCCAGGCCGGTCACGGTGTCGATGCGCTCATAGATCTGGTCGACCGCGCGCGCGGTGCCGGACAGGTCATAGCTGATGTGCTTGACCTTGACGCCGCCCTTCATCGTGTGGCCAGCCATGCCGGTGTAGGTCAGGTCGTCCTGCAACAGCGTGCCGCTCTGCTGGCGGAACTGGTTGTTGGGCGAGCCGCCGACGATGATCACGTCGACGATGTTGTTGTCGGTATTGCTGGGTGAGACCTGGTACTTGATGTACGGCGTGTTGGCGTTCGAATGTGGATTCCAGCTGTATTTTTCGTAACCCAGGCGCGCCTCGTTGAGCCAGCGGTCGTTGCTCCATTCGTGCTTGAAGTCGAAGCGGTCCTCGTCGTTGCTGCGGTTGAGGACATTCTCGGCCACGCTCAACTTGGCGTCTTCCGGCACCAGGTCGGTCTCGCGGCGCATGCGGGCGGTCGCCTCGACGCGCTGGTCGCGGTCGATCTGCGCATCGACCTTCAACAGGAACAGGTTCTCCTTGAACGACGACACCGCCGCGCCCTGCTGCGCCAGCAATCCCGGCACCACGCCGGCATTCGGCAGCAAGTCGGTACGCTGCGCCACCACCTGGCGCGGGCTGTCGATCTTCTTGCCTTCGTAGGCGAAGAAGAAGTGCGCCACGTCCTGCTTGATCGGACCGCCCAGCGTCATGCCGTACTGGTCCTGCGACGATGCCGGCCGCGAGATGCCACCGCGCTCCGCGCTCTTCTGAAACGGATCGAGCGCGGTCAGGTTGGTGCCGGTATGGTCCCAGAACACGTCGCCGTGGAACTGGTTACCGCCCGACTTGGTGACGGCGGTGATCGCCGCGCTGGACACCTGGTCAAACTCCGCCTTGTAGTTCTGCGAGATGACCTTGTACTCGGCCACCGCCGATTGCGGGAAGGGATTGCCGCGGCTGGAATCGATGCCCGAGACGCCGCCGCGCAGGATGTTGTTCTTCTGGCTGACGCCATCGATGAAGACGTTGACGTTGTCCTGGTTCTGCGCGCCGCTCTGCACCTTGACGTTGCCGCTGCCGTCGACGTTGAAGCGCACGCCGGGCGCGAGGTCGGCGAAGGACAGGAAGTTGCGCGTCACCTGCGGCAGCTTCTCGATCTGCTCGCGCGAGACCGAGGTGCCGACCTCGGAGCCGGCGACATCGCGCCGCGTAGCCGAACCGGTGATGACCACCTGCTGCACCCCGCCCTGCAAGGCCAGGTTGACCTGGCTGGTCTGGCCGACGCTGACGGTGACCAGCTCCGCCTTCTGCTCGCCGACCTTGATCTGGTAAGTGCCGGGAGCGACGCCGCTGAGCACATAGCTGCCATCGGCGCGCGTGGTGGTGCGGTAGACGTAGCCGTTGAGCTGATTGGTGGCCGTCACCGCGGCGCCTGCCGACGGCGCCGCGTTGGCGGCCGTGACCTGGCCCTGGATGGTGGCGCTGCTCAGTTGCGCGCCGGCGTGGGGCGCGGCCAGCAAGGCGGCGGCCAGCGAGGCGGCCATGATGGAAAGGCGGAATGCGGGCAACTGCCGTGGATTTGTTTTCATGTTTGTCTCCTGATTTTTGTTGTGTACATCTAGGGCATGAAGCGGAACTGCGGGTTATGTGGGTGTGCCGTCTCCCGTCGAAGCGCGCGCCACCAGCTCGGCGCCCAAGGTCTGCGCGGTGGCGGACACGCTGCCCGGCTGGCCGATCTTGGCGACCAGGCTCTCCAGCGCCTGCACGCCCAGATCGGCAATCGGGACTCGCACGGTGGTCAGCGCCGGGCTGACATACCGCGCAATCGGAATATCATCGAAGCCGGCCAAGGCCATGTCGCGCGGCAGTTGCAGGCCGCCCTGCTTGAGCGCCAGCAGCGCGCCGATGGCCATCATGTCGTTGGCGGCGAACAGCGCGTCGGGACGCTGGTCCGCGCTCATCTCCAACAGCAGCTGGCCGACCGCCTGGCCTGACTGCTCCGAGAAGTCGCCTTCGTAGACATGTGCGGCGGCGCCGGGCGCCAGTTCGGCCAGCGCGGCGCGGTAGCCGCGCAGGCGCTCCTGCGCCTCGAAGTTGCCGGAGGGGCCGGCCAGGAAGGCGATGCGGCGATACCCGCCCGCCACCAGGTGCGCCACCATGGCGTGCGCGCCGCTGTAGTTGTCGACCGAGATGGATGGATACTGGGTGCCGCCGGCGGCGGTGTTCATCAACACGATCGGCAGGTCTTCCGGCAGGTTATCGGACAGGAAGGCGGCATCGACGTGCGGCGACATCACCAGCAGGCCGTCGACGCGGCCGCGCATGGCGCGGATCGCCAGCGCCGCTTCGTCGGCGTCGCCATGCAGGCTGGAGACCATCAGGTGCAGGCCGCGGCGACGGGCGGCGCCGTCTATGCCGCGTATCATCTCCGAGAAGAATTCGCCATACAGGTCAGGCAGCAGCACGCCGATGGTGTTGGTGAAGCTGGTGGTCAGGCTGCGCGCGCCCACGTGCGGCATGTAGCGCATGCGCTTGACCACGGCCAGGATGTGCTTGCGGGTGTCGTCGGTGATGCTGGCATGGCCGTTCAGCGCGCGCGAAACGGACGCAACGGAAACGCCCGCCTCCTGTGCCACATCCTTGATGGTGATCGCCATTGAGTGCTTTCATGAAAATGTAACCGGTTACATTACGATCGAAAAGAAAACCGGCTACGTTTTTTTGAAAATGTAACCGGTTACATTCGACAGCGATAAGTCTACTCGCGTTTTGTCGAGGCTGTAAAGCGATTTTCATAACATTGCGCGGCACTGCGCGTGCCCGCCCCGCCGCCCTGCTTAAAGCGTCTTGACGAACTCGCGTATGCCGCCCAACAGCATCTCAACCGACATCGCGGTCAGGATCAGGCCCATCAGCCGCTCGAAGGCCGTCATCACCTGGGGGCCGAGGACCTTCTGCAGCTTCTCGGCGCTGAGGAACACGGCCAGCCAGACCACGCCCACGGCCGCCAGCGCGGCAACGTGCACCAGCACTTCGCCGGTGCTCTCGCGCGAGAACAGCAGCACCGTGGCCAGCGCCGACGGCCCTGCCAGCGCCGGAATCGCCAACGGCACAATGAAGGGCTCGCCGCCTTCAGTGCGGCCCAGCACGCCGTCCGGGTGCGGGAAGATCATGCGGATCGAGATCAGCAGCAGGATCACGCTGCCGCCGATGCGCAGCGACACTTCCGACAATTGCAGCGCGGTCAGGAAATGGCGGCCGAAGAACATGAAGACCAGCAGCAGCACGAAGGCGATCGCGCATTCGCGGATGACGATGCGCGAACGGCGCGCCACCGGCACCGGGTTGAGCACGCTGGCGAACAGCGGCACGTTGCCGAACGGGTCGGTCACCAGCAGCAGCAGGATGAAGGTCTGGAAGAAGTTCTGGGTCATGGCATCCCTGTGTCAAATGAAAAACGGGAGCCGAAGCTCCCGTTTGCAGTGTACCACCAGATTCGGCTTATGCCGATTTGCGGCGGCGTGCTACCACACCCATCAGGCCCAGGCCAGCCAGCAGCATGGCGTAGGTTTCTGGCTCAGGTACTGGCAGCGCGTAGGTGTAAGTCACGTTGGCGTAGCCGTTGAAGGCCGTCACGCTCAGCGATTTGGTGTTGCCCGACGTGCCGTTGAAGGCCGAGGTGGCGGTGCCGGCCAGATTGGCGTGCACGGCGCCAGCGCCGGAGAACAGCGCCAGCGTGCCGGCGTCCGAGAACACTGCCGAGTTGCTGAACAGCGTGGCGCCAGGGGCGTAGGTCGCGCCCGACAGGCCGCCGTAGTTGGCGACGCCGTCAAACGCCGCTTCGACGAAGCTCTTGGCAACGGTACCTTGCAGTACCACCAGCGTGCCGGTCGCAGCGCTCAGCACCAGCTTTTCGCTGGCGCTGGCGGTGATCGTCGAGCCCGAGCTGGTGCTCAGGTTTTCCACTTTCAGCGTTGGCGTGAAGGAGCTGAACAGCTCAACTTTCACCGATTGCAGGGTGCCCAGCGTGGTGTTGAACTTGGTCAGGTCCAGTACGCCGTTGCCCACTTTGGCGTTGGCGATGACGTTGGAATTGACGGTGACGGTTTGGGTGGCTGCCTGGGCAGCGGCAACGCCGCTGAGGGCCGCGATGGCGACGAGGGTTTGAGTCAGTTTTTTCATGTTCTATCCGTAGTATGGTCCGGGGTATCGGCAGGCGTATCGTGTTGGTACAGCTCAGGCCTTGCGCGATTTGCGCTTGGCTGCGACGCCTACCAGGGCCAGGCCAGCCAGCAGCATGCCGTAGGTTTCTGGCTCAGGTACCGGAGCGGTGGTGTAGGTGTAGGTCACCTTGCCGTAGCCGCCGACCGTGGTCATGAAGTCTGCTTCGACGCTATCGCCGTTGGCCTGGGTGTAGGCCTTGGCGGCGAACAGCGTAGCGACGTTGCCGTTGCCGGTGAACAGCGACAGATCGCCGGCGCCGTTGAAGCTGGCGCTGTTCGACATCGTAAAGGCGTTGTTCAGGGTCAGGGTGCCGTTGCCGTCGATGGTCGCATCCTGGTTCAGCACTGGGGCCGAAAACAGCGCCAGGGTGCTGTGGTCCGGACGGTTCAGCCAGACGTCCACGCTCAGGCTGACAGGAACGGTGATCGCGTCGTCATTGTAATTGGTCAGGTCAACCTTGCCGGCTACGTCGGCGAACAGATCGAACTTAACGGAGGTCAGCGTGCCCAGCGAGGCGTTGAACTGTGCGAAATTCAGCACGGCGTTCAGGTCGGTCTGGGTGCTGGCGATGACATTGCTGGTGAAGGTTTGGGTGGCGGCCGATGCGGCGGCGGAAACGAAGCAACCTGCTACGAAGAGAGCTTGTGCAATTTTATTCAGATTCATAAATGTTCCAATTCAGATTATTTTTTCTTGAGGGGAATTCTTTCTGCCCAGCTAAACTACATGGCGTGGCCAAAAAATCGTTTCCGCCAAACCTTAAAGCTATCTTAACACAAAATATCCTAATTGCATTTCTTTTTGCACATCTAACAGATTCAATTTACAACTTTTATTGCCTTAAAGAATATATTCGTTGTCTACGACATACAAATAAAAAAAGCGGCCAGTGGCCGCTTTTCTTTGGAGCAATAAACGCAGTGTATTCGGCGTTTAGTTGCCGCTTTCGCCCTTCTTGATCCATGCCGCCAGCTGGTGCGGACGGATGCCGTCGTAGTCTTCGAACGGCTGGTGGATCCATGGGTTGTGCGGCAGTTCTTCCATCTGGTAGTCCGGCTTGAACACCGAGCTGCCCTTGGTCCAGATCACCGCCGAACGCACTTCGGTCACGCCTTCGAAGTTGTCGGTCAGATGCTTCATCACCTTGACCAGCGTGACGCCCGAATCCGCCAGGTCGTCGACCAGCAGGATGCGGCCGCTCAGCGGGCCCTTGGTCATCGTCATGTACTTGGCGATGTCCAGGTCACCGCGCACGGTGCCGGCTTCTTCGCGGTACGAACTGGTCGACAGAATCGCCAGCGGCACGTCGAAGATGCGGGAGAACACGTCGCCCGGACGCACGCCGCCGCGCGCCAGGCACAGCACCTGGTCAAACTTCCAGCCCGACTCGTGCACCTTGAGCGCCAGGCGCTCGATCAGGCGGTGGTATTCATCCCAGGAGACCCAGAGGTGTTTGTCGTTCGTTTGTGGGGTCGTCATTTGCAAAATCCTTTGATTACTCGAATGGATGACGCAGCACGATCGTTTCCTCACGATCCGGGCCGGTCGATACCATGTCAACCGGCACGCCGACCAACTCTTCGATACGTTTGATGTAAGCGCGGGCCGTGGCCGGCAGCGCCGCCAGCGACTTGGCGCCCACGGTGCTGTCGGTCCAACCCGGCATTTCTTCGTACACCGGCACGCAACGGGCGGCTTCTTCGGCGCCGGACGGGAAGATGTCCACGGCCACGCCGTCGATGGTGTAGCCGGTGCACAGCTTCAGCGTTTCCAGGCCGTCCAGCACGTCCAGCTTGGTCAGGCACATGCCCGTCACGCCGTTGATCTGTACCGAACGACGCAGCAGCGCCGCGTCGAACCAGCCGCAGCGGCGGGCGCGGCCCGTCACGGTGCCGAATTCGTGGCCCACTTGCGCCAGGTGATGGCCGACGCCTGCATCGGTAGGCAGTTCCGAAGGGAACGGGCCGGAGCCGACGCGGGTGGTGTAGGCCTTGGTGATGCCCATGATGTAGTGCAGCATGTTCGGACCGACGCCGGCGCCGGCGGCGGCATTGCCGGCCACGCAGTTCGACGAGGTGACGAACGGATAGGTGCCGTGGTCGACGTCCAGCAGCGAGCCCTGCGCGCCTTCGAACAGCAGGTTGGCGCCGGCCTTGTGCGCGGCGTACAGCGCGCTCGAGACGTCGGTCACCATCGGGCGCAGGCGCGGCACGTAGGCCAGCGCGTCGTCCAGGGTCTTCTGGTAGTCGACCTTGGGCGCCTTCAGATAGTGTTCCAGCACGAAGTTGTGGTAGTCCAGGTTTTCGGCCAGCTTCTCGGCGAAACGGGTTTCGTTCAGCAGGTCGGCGACGCGGATCGCGCGGCGCGCGACCTTGTCTTCGTAGGCCGGGCCGATGCCCTTGCCGGTGGTGCCGATCTTGGCTTCGCCACGCTTGGCTTCACGCGCCAGGTCGAGCGCCGAGTGGTAAGGCAGGATCACGGGAGCCGCGTCCGACACCTTCAGGCGCGACGCGACTTCGACGCCGACCTTTTCCAGCTTGTCGATTTCGCGCAGCACGTCCGGCACCGACACCACCACACCGTTGCCGATGTAGCAGGCCACGCCCGGGCGCATGATGCCCGACGGGATCAGTTGCAGCGCGGTCTTGACGCCGCCGATGACCAGCGTGTGGCCGGCGTTGTGGCCGCCCTGGAAGCGGACCACACCTTGTGCATGATCGGTCAACCAGTCGACGATCTTGCCTTTACCTTCATCGCCCCATTGGGTACCGATGACGACGACGTTTTTTGCGTTTTTCTTTGACATCACACTAACCTAAGTTTTTAAGAATCCAGTTGCTACCATTATCATCGAGGACCAGAGCGCGATCGCACTCGAACTCGTCCAGTTCGTTGCTGTGACCCGGCATGCTTTGGATCACGACTTCGCCGGACTTGCGCAGTTCGGCGATTTTTTCCTTCAATTCCGGCGCATTGCCCCACGGCGCGCGGATCGAATGCTTGCGCTCCGCGGTCGGCAACAGGCGCGCCAGTTCGCGCAGGTCGAGCGAGAAGCCGGTGGCGGGACGCGCCCGGCCGAAGGCCTCGCCTACGTGATCGTAACGGCCGCCGCGCGCCACCGCGTTCGGCAGGCCCGGCACGTACAGCGCAAACATCGCACCGCTTTCGTACTGATAGCCGCGCAGGTCGGCCAGGTCGATCGCCACTTCGGCGCGATTGATGGCCGAGGCCGCCAACGCTGCCAGTTCGGCCAGCGCCTTGCTGATGCCCGGCAGGTCCGGCAGCACTTCGCGCGCGCGCTTCAATACTTCGACGTCGCCGTACAGATTCGGCAATGCCAGCAGCGCGTCGCGCACCACCGGCGAATAATGTTGCGCCAGCGCCTGCAGGCCCGGCACGTCTTTGGCGCGCAGCAGCAGGTACAGCTGGGCTTCATCCTTCAAGGCCGCGGCGTCGCCTTCGAGGATGGCGCACAGCACACCGACATGCGTCAGGTCCAGCCGCACCTCGGTGAAGCCGGCCAGGGCCAGCGACGCCAGCGCCAGTTCCTGGATCTCGGCATCCGCCTCCAGGCCGGCGTGGCCGTAGATCTCGGCGCCGATCTGCAGCGGCTCGCGGGTGGCGTGCAGGCCCGACGGACGGGTATGCAGCACGCTGCCGGCGTAGCACAGCCGGGTGACCGACTCGCGGTTCAGCAGGTGGGCGTCGATGCGCGCCACCTGGATCGTCATGTCGGCACGCAGGCCCAGCATGCGGCCCGACAGCTGGTCCACCAGTTTGAAGGTGCGCAGATCGGTATCCTGGCCGGCGCCGGTCAGCAGCGACTCCAGGTACTCCAGCAGCGGCGGCATCACCAGTTCATATCCGTACAGACGGAAATTATCCAGCATCAGACGACGCAACTCTTCGATCTTGCGCGCTTCCGACGGCAAAACGTCGGCGATATTCTCAGGCAAAAGCCAATTCGGCATGGGGAGGCAGTTTAAAAATGAACAATGTGGCGCACGCGCCGAGGCCCGTGAAGCGGAAGGCCGAACCTGATATTTTACGCGAAAATGCGTTGCGGGAGGGGAAAAAGATACACCGGATGTCATCGCCGCGCAGGCGGGAATCCATACTGACTATGGATTCCCACCTTGCGGGAATGACTATACAACTTATTTTTTGGCAGCAGCCGCTGCCGGGCCGGCGGCGCCGGAGCCCTTGAAGTACTTGAAGAAGTCCGAGCTCGGATCCATCACCATCACATCGCTGCGATTCTTGAAGGTGGCGCGGTAGGCTTCCAGGCTGCGGTAGAACTTGTAGAACTCCGGGTTCTTGCCGAACGCTTCGGCGTAGATCGCCGAGGCCTTGGCATCGCCCTCGCCGCGGATCTGCTCGGCGTCGCGGTAGGCTTCGGCGATGATCACGGCGTGCTGGCGGTCGGCGTCGGCGCGGATCTTCTCCGATTCGGCGTTACCGGTCGAACGCAGTTCGTTGGCCACGCGCATGCGCTCGGCCTTCATGCGCTCGTACACCGAGTTGTTGATCTGCTCGACATACTCGACGCGCTTGAGGCGCACGTCGATGATCTCGACGCCGATCTGCGACGATTCCGCCACCACCTTGGCGCGGATCGCCTCCATCACCTTGCCGCGCTGGCCGGAGATCACTTCGCCCACGGTGCGCTTGGTGATTTCCTCGTTCAGCGCCGCCTTGACGATCTGCGACATGCGGTCGCGGGCGCGACCCTCGTCGCCGCCGAAGGTCACGTAGTACAGCTTGGGCTGGCTCTCGGCGCGGCCGATGCGCCACTTGACGAAGCTGTCGACCAGGATGTTCATCTTCTCGGCCGTGATGAAGCGCTCGGCGTCCGGGGTCTCGATGGTCATGATGCGGTTATCGAGGTAGACCACGTTCTGGAACGGCGGCGGCAGTTTGAAGTGCAGGCCCGGTTCGCGGATGACTTCCTTGATCTGGCCCAGCGCGAACACGATGGCGTACTTGCGCTGGTCGACCACGAACATGGTGGACGACAGCAGCAGGAACGCGACGAAGGCCGCAATGAGGGTACTGGCTATGCGGTTCATTAACGACCCTCCCGTTCACGTAAGGCGTCGCGGGCGCGTGAATCGCGCTGGCGACTGACTTCCACCTGCGGCATCACTTCGGCCGGCAGCGCGGACGTCGACGGCGAGGCGGCAGCCTGCGAGGCGGCGCGGGCGGCAGCGGCGGCGCTGTCGGTGGCCGCGGCCTGGGCGATCATTTTATCCAGCGGCAGGTACAGCATATTGCTGCCGGACTTGGCGTCGACCATCACCTTGCTGGTGCTGGTGAAGATCTGCTGCATGGTTTCCAGGTACATGCGGTCGCGCGTGACGCCCGGCGCCTTCTGGTACTCGGCCAGCACCTGCTTGAAGCGCGAGGCGTTACCGGTGGCGTTCTCGGTGATCATCGAGCGATAGCCCTCGGCTTCCTGCAGCAGGCGCGAGGCGCTGCCGCGTGCTCTTGGGATCACGTCGTTGGCGTAGGCCTGGCCTTCGTTCTTCTGGCGCTCGCGGTCCTGCCCTGCGCGCACGGCGTCGTCGAAGGCGACCTGCACCTGCTCCGGCGGCTGCACCGCCTGCAAGGTCACGTTCGAGATCAGCACGCCGGAAGCGTAGCGGTCGAGGATCTGCTGCATCAGCTGCTGGGTTTCGAGGGCGACCTTGTCGCGGCCCTCGTACAGCACGAAGTCCATCTTGTTCTTGCCGACGATTTCGCGGATCGAGGTCTCGGCCACCTGGCGTACGGTTTCCTCCTCGTCGCGGTTGTTCACCAGCCAGGCCACCGGGTCTTTCAGCTTGAACTGCACGGCGAACTGGATGTCGATGATGTTTTCGTCGTCGGTCAGCATCAGCGATTCGCGCGCCTGCTTGTTCTTGATGTTGCTGCGGTAGCCGATTTCCACCATGCGCATCTGCGAGACCTTGACGGTTTCGTCGCTCTGGAACGGATACGGCCAGCGCCAGTTGAAACCGGAACCGGTCACATGGCTGATCTTGCCGAAGGTGTAGACCACGCCGGCCTGCCCTTCCTGCACGATGAAGGAACCGCTGGCGAGCCAGATCAAGCCGATCACGGCGCCGATCGCGCCGGCGGTGGCGCGCATGCCGGCCAGGTCGGGACGACCGCCGCCGCTGCCGCCGTTGCCGCCGCCGTTACCGTCGGGACGATTCTTCTGACCGAAGAAGCTGTTCAGGCGCTGATTGAAATCGCGCCACAGCTGCTCCATGTCGGGCGGCCCGTCGCCGGGCTTCTTGCCTTCATTGGCTTGCGGCTTGCCGTCTTTTTTGCCCGAGCCCCATTGGGGATCGTTCAGCGACAGCTTCAGGCCGAGACGTTTCATAAGTGACGAGACACGCATTAGTGTGATCCGACATGAGTGAGGGTGGGACTGCTATCCGGTTCCGCTGCGGGTTCAGCCGATTCTTCGTCTGCTTCAGCATCGACGTGGTAGGCCTGATTGAGCCGGGCACCCGGCGCGTTCTTGGCCCATTCGACGATGGCGCCGCGCAGAAGGTCGGTGCCCTGACCGGTGCGGGCGCTGAGGAAAACGCGGGAAATCTTATCATATTCATCCCGCTCGACCGACGGCTCCAGCCCCGCGGCGTCGATCTTGTTCCACACCAGGATCTGCGGGATATGGTCGGCGCCGATTTCCTTGAGCACCAGGTTGACCTGCTCGATCTGCTCCATGCGCACCGGCGACGAAGCGTCGACGACGTGCAGCAGCAGGTCGGCATGGATGGTCTCCTCCAGCGTGGCGCGGAACGCCGCCACCAGCTGGTGCGGCAGCTCGCGCACGAAACCGACCGTGTCCGAGATCACCACGTTGCCCACTTCCTGCCCCATGTACACACGGCGCGAGGTGGTGTCCAGCGTGGCGAACAATTGATCTGCGACATACACGCCGGCCTTGGTGACGGCGTTGAACAGCGTCGACTTGCCGGCATTGGTATAGCCGACCAGCGACACCGAGAACGTCTGGCTGCGGCCGCGCGAACGGCGCTGGGTTTCATGCTGCTTGCGCAGCTTGTCCAGTCGCGCGCGCAGGGCCTTGACCCGCTCGCCGATCAGCCGGCGGTCGGTCTCGAGCTGGGTTTCGCCGGGGCCGCGCAAACCGATACCGCCCTTTTGACGCTCGAGGTGAGTCCAGCCGCGGATCAGGCGCGTGGCCAGATGCTGCAGCTGGGCCAACTCCACCTGCAGCTTGCCCTCGTGGGAGGCGGCGCGCTGGGCGAAGATGTCGAGGATCAGGCTGGTGCGGTCCAGCACCCGGATGTTCAGGCGCTTTTCCAGGTTGCGCTGCTGGGCAGGCGACAGGGCGTGATTGAAGATGACGATTTCGACGCGGTGATCCAGCACGGCCAGACCGATTTCATCGGCCTTGCCGCTGCCGACGAAATAGGCGGCGTCCGGGGACGAACGCTTGGCCGTGATCGTCGTCACCGGTTCCGCACCTGCCGAGCGCGCCAGCAGGTTCAGTTCCTCGACGCTGGCGGCAAAGTCGCCCTGACCGAAATCGATACCGACTAGAGCTGCGCGCATACGACGGTCAAGGCTGAGCGAGTTGAGAAGAAGCTGTGTTGCAAGCGCTTATTCCGCTTCGGATTCAATGTTGAGGTTGACGGCGCGTGCCGGTACCACGGTGGAGATGGCGTGCTTATAAACCATCTGGGTCACGGTGTTACGCAGCAGTACGACGTACTGGTCGAACGATTCGATATGGCCCTGCAGCTTGATGCCGTTGACCAGGTAGATCGAGACAGGAACATGCTCTTTGCGCAAGGCATTGAGGAATGGGTCTTGTAACAGTTGCCCTTTGTTGCTCATAACAGCTCCATTTTATGTTGTTGTGTTGGAATTGGAGGCGGAACGCTTAATTTCAAGTACGTGGCCCAGCGAAAGTCAAACTATTTTCGCTGAAACACCGTTCGCCACGCCGGGAATGGTGCTTCTAAGCCACTGTAACCTGTTTTTGCCTTTTTTGCAGGGCGCACCTGCAAAAAAAACCGCTTATTTCGACTGAGTTTTGGCGAATGGATTCTTACCGGTGCGCAGTTCGATGCGCAGAGGCGTGCCCACCAGCTGGAAGGTGTCGCGGAAATGCTTTTCCAGATAGCGCTTGTACGGCTCGCCGACCGCGTCCAGGGCATTGCCGTGGATGACGATCACCGGAGGATTCATGCCGCCCTGGTGCGCATAACGCAGCTTCGGACGGATCGAACCCTTGCGGCGCGGCTCCTGCTTCTCCACGGCCTCGATCAGGGCGCGGGTCAGCTTCGGCGTCGACAGGTTGCACATGGCGGCGGCGTAGGCCGCATCAACCGACTTCATCAGTGGAGCGATGCCCTGCGACTTCAGCGCCGAGATGAAGTGCATCTTGGCGAACGACAGGAAGTCCAGCTTGCGGTCGATGTCGATCTTGATCTCGTCGCGCTCGTCGGTGCGCAGGCCGTCCCACTTGTTGACGGCGATCACCAGCGCGCGGCCGGTCTCCAGCACGAAGCCGGCGATGTGGGCGTCCTGCTCGGAGATGTCCTGCTGGGCGTCGAGCATCAGCACGACGACGTTGGCTTCCGAGATCGATTGCAGCGTCTTGACGACCGAGAACTTCTCGATCGCTTCGAACACCTTGCCGCGGCGGCGGATACCGGCGGTGTCGATCAGCGTGTACTGCTTGCCTTCGCGCTCGAACGGAATCTCGATCGAATCGCGGGTGGTGCCCGGCATGTCGAAGGCGATCACGCGCTCTTCACCCAGCAGGGTGTTGATCAGCGTGGACTTGCCGACGTTGGGACGGCCGACCAGCGCCAGCTTGATGCCGTGCTCGGTCTTTTCCAGTTCTTCGGGATCGTCCGGACGCTGGGCGAAGGCCAGGTCCAGCGCCTCCTCCACCAGGTCGGCGACGCCGTCGCCGTGTGCCGACGAGATCGAGTAAGGCTCGCCCAGTCCCAGTTCGTAGAAGTCGGCGACGACCGCGGTGTAGCGCATGCCTTCCGACTTGTTCACGACCAGCATGACCGGACGGCCGCTTTTACGCAGGAAGTCGGTAATGGTTTTGTCATGCGGCGTCAGGCCCTGGCGGCCGTCGACCAGGAACACGACGATGTCGGCTTCGGCCACGGCCTGCTTGGTCTGCAGCGCCATCTGATGCATGATGCCTTCCTTGGCGACCGGCTCGAAGCCGCCCGTGTCGATGACGAGGAAGGGACGTTCGCCGACACGGCCCTCGCCATAGTGACGATCGCGCGTCAACCCAGGCAAGTCCGCCACCAGCGCATCGCGCGAGCGGGTCAGACGATTAAACAAGGTCGATTTCCCTACATTGGGTCGACCCACTAGTGCGATTACCGGCTTCATTTTATTACTCGACCGCGAGAGCGGTCACTGTCCCTGATTGGGTTTGGAAAATCAAATTCGTGCCGGCGATGACAGGGTCCGATTGGATCGGGCTGCCGTCGGTCGCGGCGCGACCTATTAATGCGCCATCTTCCCGTGACAGGAGATGGACATAACCCTGGTAGTCGCCCACGGCAATTGCACGGCCGTAGGAAACTGGCGTCGACAGGCGGCGGTAAGCCAGCTTGTCGTTCTTCCAGGCGTTGCTGCCGTTTTCACGGCTGTAGGCTGCAACTTCACCTTTGTCGTCGGAGACGAATACAAAACGCTGGTCCACCGCCACGCCCACGTCGGACGAGGCAGGCTTGCTCCAGTGCGGGGCGCCGGTGATGGCGTCGTAGCAGGCCACGCGGCCCTGGTACGACACGGCGCAGACATCTTTTTCCAGCACCACCGGGGTGCCGGCGATGTCGGTGACGCGTTCCAGCTCGGTGGCGCCGCGCGGTTCGCCGACCACCACTTCAAAGCGCTGCAGGCCGGTGGCCAGCACCAGCGCCAGCAGCTTGCCGCCCGGCTGGGCCACGTACACATTCGGACCGTTGACCACCATGCCCGGCGCGTTGCGCAGGGTCAGGGCCGGCGTGGTGCGGGTGACGTTCCAGCGCTTGGCGCCGGTCTTGGCGTCATACGCGGTGATCAGGTTGTCGACGCTGCGCACGATGACCATGCCGCCGCCCACCACCGGCGACGACAGCACTTCGCTCGACGCCTGGCCTTTCCACAACTGCTTGCCGCTGGCGTCATACGCGAGGATAACACCCTTGACGCCGCCGACCACGACCACTTCGCCGTCGGTACCGACGCCGGCGGTCAAATCGGTGCCGGTCTTGACGCGCCATTGTTCCTTGCCGGTGGCCACGTTCAGGCGCGCCAGCGCGCCGTCGGCGTCGGCCACGTACAGGCTGTCGCCGGCCAGCGCCGGGGTGAAGACGGCGGTGCCGGCCTTGCCCATCGAGTATTTCCAGACCGTCTTGGGCGTCGTGCCGCCCTTCAGCTCCACCAGCGGCGCCGGCAGGTTCTTGGTTTCTTTGGACGAGAACAAGGAACAACCGGCCAACATCGCAAACACGCTTGCAGCAATAACTTTTTCGGTAATACGCATAAATTTTCAACCTTGATCGTTACGTACATCGTCGCCCCCGCGAAGGCGGGGGTCCATGCTGAATATGCTCAGCATGGATTCCCGCCTTCGCGGGAATGACGCTGGGTTATGCGGCGTCCTTGGCGGCTGGCACGGAGCCGCCGATGGCTTCGAACTTCAGCTGGATCAGCTGACGGCCCGGGTTCTTCTTGTCGGTCGCGTCCAGCGCGGCCTGGTAGGCGGCACGCGCTTCCACCAGCTTGTTCTGCGCGACCAGGATGTCGCCCTTGCGGTCGGCCACGGAGCCGGCGAACTGCGGCGCAGATTCAGCTGCACCAGCCAACACCTTCAGCGCTTCATCGTAGGCTTTCTCGTCCAGCAGCAGGCCGGCCAGGCGCACCTTGGCCACCGCCTTGAACTCGTCGCCGCCATGCTCCGCCGCCCATTGCAGCTGGGCCTTGGCCGATTTCAGGTCGTTCGCTTCGAAGCTGCTCTTGGCCGCCACCAGTGCGCTCATCGAGGCGTAGGCGGTGTTGCCGAATTTGCTTTCCATGTCGCCGGCGGCGCGCAGCACTTTGGCGTTGTCTTTCGCGGTCACCGCCGCCTGCACTTCGTCGTACAGCGCCGCCGCTTGCGTCGCCTGGTTGCGCTGGTAGTAGTTCCAGCCGGTGAAACCCGAATACGCGGCCAGGCCGGCGATCAGCACCCACGAGGTCAGATTGCCGTACTTGTCCCACCATGCTTTGAGGGTTGCAATTTGTTCTTGTTCTTCGAGATCGTATGCCATGTCAGTTCGTCTGCTAGAGGTTAAATAAACGCGGGTTATTGAAAGTACGGCTTAGTGATTGCAATGCTCGTCGTGCACGTGGTGGTGATGGTCGCCGCTGTCGGTGATCTGGTCGACCACGAAATCGACGACGTCGTCGAACGGCACCGTCGACTGCTGCGACGCGCCCTCTTCCGCGCGCATCGCCTTGACGCTGGCGGTGTGGTTGGCCACTTCGTCTTCACCGATGATGACGGCGAACGAGGCGCCGCTGCCATCGGCTTTTTTCATCTGGGTCTTGAAGCTGCCAGGGCCGTTGGCGGTCGAGGCGTGCATCACCACGTCCAGGCCGGCGTCGCGCAGGCGCTCGCCCAGCACGAAGGCTTGCAGCTGCGCCGCCTCGCCCTGGTGCACCAGGTAGACGTCGCACTGGTCAGGCGCGGCCGGCTCGCCGGCTTCCTTCATCAGCTCCAGCAGGCGCTCGATGCCCATCGCGAAACCGACGGCGGGCGTCGGCTTGCCGCCGAAGGAGGCGATCAGCGGATCGTAACGGCCGCCGGCGCACACGGTGCCCTGCGAGCCCAGTGCGTCCGTCACCCATTCGAACACGGTGCGGTTGTAGTAATCGAGGCCGCGCACCAGGCGCGGGTTGATCACGTACGGGATGTTGTTGTGGTCGAGGATCTTGCGCACGCCGTTGAAGTGGGCCAGCGATTCCTCGCCCAGGTAGTCCAGCAGCTTGGGTGCGGCGGTGACGATTTCCTGCAGCGCCGGATTCTTGGTGTCCAGGATGCGCAGCGGGTTGCTGTGCAGGCGGCGCTTGGCTTCGGCGTCGAGCACGTCCTCGTGCTGTTCCAGATACGCGATCAGGTCGACGCGGTGGCGCGCGCGCTCTTCGGCGTCGCCGATCGAGTTCAGTTCGAGGCGGATGTTTTCCAGGCCCAGGTCGTCCCACAGGCGGCGGCACAGCATGATCATTTCGGCGTCGATGTCAGGACCGTTGAAGCCGACGGCTTCGCAGCCGAACTGGTAGAACTGGCGATAGCGGCCGCGCTGCGGACGCTCGTGGCGGAACATCGGGCCGGTGTACCACAGGCGCTTGGGGCCTTCGTAGACCAGGTTATGCTCGATCACCGCGCGCACCGTGCCGGCCGTGCCTTCAGGGCGCAGCGTCAGCTTGTCGCCGTTCATCGAGTCTTCGAACGAGTACATTTCCTTTTCCACGATGTCGGTCACGGCGCCGATGGCGCGCGCGAACAGCGCGGTGTTTTCCACGATCGGCGTGCGGATCTGCTGGAAGCCATAGCTCTGCACCACCGATTGCGCGGTGTTCTCGAACAGCTGCCACAGATGCGAGTCGGTCGGCAGGATGTCGTTCATGCCTTTGACGGCGACAATTTTTTCAGTTTTGGACATGTTCTTTGCTGTAATTCTTCTTGACGTAATTGAGTACGATTTCCTGGAACTCTACAACGATGTTCTCACCGCGCAGCGTGGCGAATTTGGCGCCGTCGACGAACACCGGCGCGGCCGGCGACTCGCCGGTGCCCGGCAGGCTGATGCCGATGTTGGCATGCTTCGATTCGCCAGGGCCGTTGACGATGCAGCCCATCACGGCCACGTTCATCGCCTCCACGCCCGGATAGGTCTTTTTCCACTCCGGCATCTGGTCGCGCAGATAGGTCTGGATGTTGTCGGCCAGTTCCTGGAAGGTGGTCGAGGTGGTGCGGCCGCAACCCGGGCACGCGATCACCATCGGCGTAAATTTGCGCAGGCCCATGGTCTGCAGGATCTCCTGGCCGACCACGACTTCCTTGGTGCGGTCGCCGCCCGGCTCCGGCGTCAGCGAAATGCGGATGGTGTCGCCGATGCCCTCTTGCAGCAGCACCGACAGCGCGGCCGTCGAAGCGACGATGCCCTTGCTGCCCATGCCCGCCTCGGTCAGGCCCAGGTGCAGCGGATAGTCGCAGCGCCTGGCCAGTTCGCGGTACACGGCGATCAAATCCTGCACGCCCGAGACCTTGCACGACAGGATGATCTTGTCGCGGCCCAGGCCCAGTTCTTCGGCGCGCACGGCGTTCTCGATGGCCGAGGTGATCAGCGCCTCGTACATCACCGCCTGCGCGGACCACGGCTCGGCGCGGCCGGCGTTTTCGTCCATGATGCGGGCCAGCAGCGCCTGATCCAGGCTGCCCCAGTTGACGCCGATGCGCACCGGCTTGTCGTAGCGCGCGGCCACTTCGATCATCTGCGCAAACTGCGTATCGCGCTTGGCGCCCTTGCCGACGTTGCCCGGATTGATGCGGTACTTCGACAGCGCCTTGGCGCATTCCGGATAATCGTTCAGCAGCGTGTGGCCGTTGTAGTGGAAGTCGCCGACCAGCGGCACGTCGATCTCCATCTTGTCCAGCTGTTCGCGGATGTACGGCACCGCGGCGGCGGCTTCGGGACGGTCCACCGTCAGGCGCACCAGCTCCGAACCGGCGCGCGCCAGCTCCTTGATCTGAATCGCGGTCTCGATCACGTTGGCGGTGTCGGTATTGGTCATCGACTGCACCACCACCGGGGCGTCGCCGCCCACCCAGATCTTGCGCTGGCCGTGCATCACCAGCACGCTGCGGCTGGCGCGGCGATTCAATGGTCCCGAAGGAATAGCTGTTTGCGTTGAAGACATGATGGTTGTACTCGTACTTATTTTATTTGATGTTCACGCGTGAAATCGTACCGCCGGCGACCGGCGGCAAGGCCAGCGGCGCGCCGCCCAGCGTGGCTTCCACGCCGCTCGGTTTGCCGACGATCAGCAGCGCCGGATCCTTGATATCGAAGGTCTCGGTGTTGCCGGCTTTCACCAGCCGCGAAATCAGCGGCGTCGTGCCCGGGCGGCGGATTTCCACCCACGAATCCTGGGTCACCTTCAGCACCAGCTGGCTACCGCTGGCTGCCACCGGAGCGGCGGCCGGCGGCGACACTTGCGCAACCGGCGCGGCCGGCGCCGGTGCCGGCGCTGGAGTCGTAGCCGCCGGCGTCGTCGCTGCTGGTGCGGCATCCGCCGGGGCGCCTGGCGGCGGCACCGAAATCAGCGGCACACTCGGCGACTGCAACGGCGCGCTTTCCTGGCCCGGCTTGGCGATCGTGGTCTCGATCGGCGCAACCGCCACCTCGGCCGGCTTCGGCAACTCGGCGGTCGCGCTGGCCGGTGCTTCCTTGTCCGAGCGCTGGAACAGCGTGGCCGGAATCAAACCGGCCTGGTAGGCATAGACGCCGGCGGCGGCAACCACCACCACGACCGCAACGCCCACCAGCCACGCGGCCGGGCCGGGCGAACGGCCCGTCATCGACGGGAAGCGCGACTCGGTAAAAGTGGCCGCGATTTCCTTGCGCGGCGGCGCAGCTTCGTGGCTGGTCGGCGAGATCACTTCGATCATCGCCACCAGCGGCGTGGCATCCATCTTCACAACCTTTGCGTAGGCGCGCACAAAGCCGCGCACCACGGCCATATTCGGCAGCGCGGCGTAGTCGCCCGCTTCCAGCGCCTTGACCTGGCGCGGCGCCAGCTTCAGTTGGTCGGCAATCTGTTCGACCGTCAGCCCCATCGCTTCACGCTGGGCTGCCAGTTGTGCTCCGGGCGTGGCCAGGCTGCTGCCCTGGTCCTTTGGCGGTTCTGCCCACTCTGAATTCATTGGTATCCCTGTCTCACTCATCAAACGCCCCACGTTGATAAGCAGCATACTCGGTCGAACCGGGGTGGTGGCGGCGCAATTGCGTCGCCCAGCTGGTTTCCGCACCCGTGTCGCCCACTTTATGCTGCACCTTAATCCCGAGCCACAGCACATCGGCCGTCAGGCTCTCCATCTTTGCCACCTTGTTCAGACGGGTAATGAAGAAATTGGCGCGCACATAGTCGCGCTTTTCAAAATAAACCCGCGCCAGATTGGCGTTGGTGGCCGGCAGGTCGGGCGTCAACTGCAAGGCTTGCAGCAGATAACGCTCCGCGCTGGCGTAATCCTTGATCTTCAATGCACAGGAACCGGCGTTGTTCGCGGCGTTGGCCGGCGAACGGTAGGCACGGTTGCCCAGGGCCGCGTCGAACAGCGGCAGCGCCTCGGCCACGCGGCCGGCCTGACACAGGAAGGAGCCGTAATTGTTGGCCAAATCCGGATTCGCCGGCGCCAGCTTGCGGGCGCGGACGAAGTTGTCCTCGGCCAGGCCCTGCTCGCCCATCGCCTGGTAAATCAGGCCGCGCATGCCGTAGCCGTCGGCGTAGTTCGGATCGGCGGCCAGCGCCAGCTTCACCTCGTCCAGCGCGAAGGTGTACTGCGCCTGCTCGAAGTAGCCGACCGCCAGCTGCATGCGGATCTCCACCTTGCGCTGGGCGGCGGTCTGGTCCGACACGGTGGTCAGCTCGGCCTGGCCGCTCTTGCCGCGTTCAGGTCCCGACGACGCACAGCCGGCCAGCGCCCCTGCGGCGCACAAGGCGACGAGGCTGAGCCGGCTACGCTGCGCCAGGAAGGTCATCAGGAACGGATCTCCACGATCTTGCCGAAGTCAGCGCCGAATTTCTGCTGGTACTCGGCCATTTTTTCCATGCGCTGGGCGACCTTGGTGCGGTCCTGGACTTCGCCGGCCAGCTGGCCGCAGGCGGCGTCGATGTCGTCGCCGCGCGTCTTGCGGATGGTGGTGACGATGCCGCCGTCGACCAGGATCTGGGCGAAGGCCTTGATGCGCGGGTTCTTGGAGCGCAGCAGGCCCGATTCCGGGAAGGGATTGAACGGAATCAGGTTGAATTTGCAGTTGACGCCGAACTCGCGGTCCTGCACCAGGGCCAGCAGTTCACGGGCGTTCTCGTCGGAGTCGTTGACGCCGTCGAGCATGCAGTACTCGAAAGTGATGAAGTCGCGCGGCGCAAATTCCAGGTAGCGCTTGCAGGCGGCCATCAGCTCTTTGAGCGGGTATTTTTTGTTCAGCGGGATCAGGCTGTCACGCAGCTTGTCGTTCGAGGCGTGCAGCGAGACGGCCAGCGCCACCGGCACTTCCTGCGACAGCTTGTCCATCATCGGCACCACGCCGGAGGTGGACAAGGTCACGCGGCGGCGCGACAGGCCGTAGGCGTTATCGTCCAGCATCAGCTTGAGGGCGGTGGCGGTCGGCTCGAAGTTCAGCAGCGGCTCGCCCATGCCCATCATGACCACGTTGGTGATCTGGCGCTCGCCTTTCGGGCCGGGCTCGATGCCCTTGGTGCGGCGCAGTTCGAATTCCGCCATCCACAGCTGGCCGATGATTTCGCCGACGGTCAGGTTGCGCGAGAAGCCTTGCTTGCCGGTCGAGCAGAAGCGGCAGTTGACGGCGCAGCCGGCCTGGGTCGAGATGCACAGCGTGCCGCGGTTCTCTTCCGGGATGAACACGGTTTCGACCGCGTTGCCGTTGCCGACGTCGACCAGCCATTTGCGGGTGCCGTCGGTGGACGTGTGGTCGCTGATGACGGCCGGCGCCGTGACGTGGGCGCGGGTTTTCAGTTTATCGCGCAGCGACTTGGCCAGATCGGTCATGCTGTCGAAATCCGACGCACCGAATTGGTGGATCCAGCGTTGCAGTTGCTTGGCGCGGAACGGCTTCTCTCCCAACTCGGCGCAGTAAGCGATAAGTTGCGCGGGATCGAAGTCCAGCAAGTTGGTCGAAGTAGCGGTCATATTCAGGTTCAAAACAGTACTAATCATTTTTTCCGTTTCCGCACCGCGGCGCGGAAACGGATCTACTAAAAATTACTTACCGAAGAAGTAAGCGATTTCAACTTGGGCGGCTTCGACAGCGTCGGAACCGTGAACAGCGTTAGCGTCGATCGAATCGGCGAAGTCGGCGCGGATGGTGCCTTTTTCAGCCTTCTTAGGATCGGTGGCGCCCATCAGTTCGCGGTTTTTCAGGACTGCGTTTTCGCCTTCCAGAGCCTGGATCATGACAGGACCGGAGACCATGAAGTCAACCAGATCCTTGAAGAAGCCGCGCTCTTTGTGTGCTGCGTAGAAGCCTTCAGCTTCTTCACGCGACAGTTGCTTCATTTGAGCAGCAACGATCTTCAGGCCAGCGCCTTCGAAACGGCTGTAGATTTGGCCGATTACATTTTTTGCAACTGCGTCTGGTTTGATGATCGACAGGGTGCGTTCGATTGCCATTTAAAAAACTCCAATAAAAAGAAAGGTTTAAAACAAAATTGATAACTCAATCAACCTTTGATTTTACCATAGAACACCCCATATACCGAGAATCGGGCGTAGATAAGCTTGCAAGAGCGGCCATATATTAGGACTATGGCCAGATTAAGCCATCTTTAAGCGGGTTTTTGGGCCTATTTTGCGCATTTTTACCCCGGCGTGCTATCCTTTTGGCAAGCGGTATTCGAATCACTATGAAGGAGGTTCCTTATGAACAACATGCAAAACACCTACGACCTGGCGGGAAGCCGCCGTTCGGTGCAGCACGCCGTGCTGCGCAACACCTACTGGCTGCTGGCGCTGTCGATGGTGCCGACCATTTTCGGCGCGGCGCTGGGCGTCTCGCTGCACCTGCCGCTGGGCGGCGGGCTGATGGCGCTGCTGTTCCTGGCGGTGGCCTTCGGCTTCATCTGGGCGATTGAAAAGAACAAGGATTCCGGCCTGGGCGTGGCCCTGCTGCTGGGCTTCACCTTCTTCATGGGACTGATGCTGACGCCATTGCTGTCGCGCATCCTGGGCTACTCCAACGGCGGCTTCCTGATCATGACCGCGTTTGGCGGCACGGCGACGGTGTTCGCGGTGCTGGCGACCGTCGCCACCGTCTCGAAACGTGATTTCTCGGGCATGGGCACCTGGCTGTTCGCGGGTGTGGTGGTGATTTTGCTCGCGTCGATCGCCAACATCTTCCTGCACATCCCAGCGCTGGCGATTGTGATCTCGGTGGTAGCGATCGCGATCTTCTCGGCCTACATCCTGTATGACGTACAGCAGATCATCAACGGCGGCGAGACCAACTACATCCGCGCCACGCTGAACATTTACCTGGACGTGTACAACATCTTCGTCAACCTGCTGTCGCTGCTGGGCATCTTCGGCGGCAACCGCGACTAAGCGAACCTGCAACACCCTCGAAAGCCGGCCCAGCGCCGGCTTTTTTTATGATGGGGTCAGGTCTGACATTCGGACACGGCCTCTGCCGTAGCGGCTGTTACGGCAGAGGCCGTGTCCGAATGTCAGACCTCGTATATTGAGCATACCGCATCTCCATCGGATAATAAGGACGTAGGTGCGGTCAGGCGGAGTGACGCTGATCAGACTTAGTGCCATAGAGCCCGTGGGTCAGATAGGTGC